>BAJA01000014.1 GCA_000613465.1 Bacteroides nordii WAL 11050 = JCM 12987 | reverse complement strand
TAGACGGGTGCCTGAACCGCCGGCTAATACAATTCCTTTCATAAAACCATCGATTGAAAATTAAGATTATTGGAAAATAAAATTTACAGAAAAAAGTAGTTCTATTAACTTCTCAATATAAACTCTGTCAAATTCAGAAAACTCTTATTCTTTTCTCTACGATAAACGCCTCATTTCTCTACGAGAATCGACCCGATCTCCGTAGAGTTTCTCTCTGTTCCTCGTAGAGAAAAATTAGTAAAACATAACTATTTAATAATCAAATCGTTACAACAAATCAACATTGTATATATTTTCCACCATTATTATATAACAAAATAGTTTATTGAAATACTAAATGAATACGAAATATTATAACCTACCATCTTCTAATTCTTTCAAAGCTTCCACTACCGTTCCTTCCTCCGAAGACAACTGCCGTCCACCTCCCCAACCATCAACAATACGCCGAATCTCTTCTATCAATTCTTCATCAAACACTTCATCATAACAAGAGAGTAACAAACGGCATTTCAATACAGAATCGTCCAAGTGATCCAAGACAATAAAAGCACGATCTAATATTCCCTGTATTTTTGCTTCTTTATTACTATCTGAGTACGCTGTGGCTCTATACCCCATCAACAACGCAAGGCAAAGCGAAGCCTCTTCCTCGTCCGTCTCTCCTTTTCTGTCAAAAAGAGATTCGGACAAGCGAAAAACTTCTGTGTTAAGTTGGCAAAAACGATCTGTATAGATGGGGGTACCATCAATACCCAGATACAATAATTCGTGAGAGATGCTTTGCAACTCCCGAACCTGGTTCATTAATTTATCCATTTACTTCGTAGTTAGAAATCAGTAGTAAGCAATTACTATTATTTATGAAAGGATGTGCAGATAACTTTTGGGGACTTTAATACTGGCAGTGAGAATGCCATTAATCCGGATCATCACATGTGTGCGATTGGCAATACTGACAAGTTCGCCCTCAACACCGCAAAGGTCTCCTTTGACAACCTGGACCTTAACTCCAACAGCAAAAGATTCATCATTCAATATTACACTTTCGGGAGAGAGATCCATAACGAACATGAAATCACGCATTTGCTTATCGGGAATAATGAGCAGGCTATTTGTCCGGAGATCCTTCATATAGAATAACTGAACATTATAATCTTTCGTTATAGACCAGGCACGATCTTTGGTAGCACGAACAAATATCAGATTCCTGATAACAGGTACTTCCACACGACGTTTGCGATACTTCAACTGACGAATCACAAACTGAGTGGGCATAAAGCACTCGACATTCAGTTTCTCCAAAGAATTACGGATCGCAAACTCCTGATCCTTACGGGTTCGGGCAGCAAACCAATATTCCTGTTGTTCAGACATTTATGATTTTAAAATTGGAGTGATTTAGTAACCTTCAGGTACGCTACGCGGCTTGGACGAGACATCTTACTCATTCAAACCGAAAGAATTAAAAAAACTGTTTCAGACAGCAAACGGACAGAGATATAACTTTACTGAACGTTCTTTTTTAGACGGGGACAAAGGTAAAACGGATAAATGAAACAACAAAACATTTTTGATAATTTTATTTCGTTTCTCCATCGGTATGGATTCTTTGCCATTAAAGAATAGGTAATTAATACTATGTTAATTAGGTAATTAAGGGTATAATAAATACTATTTTAACACTGCGTTAAATACGTACTTTTAGTACACAAAAATAGGATAGTTGATAAAAAGCCTTCGAATTAACTAAAAAGGAATATTTAGTTATCATATAATAAAGTAAAGGACTTTCCCGGGCTTTTTTATTGCCCCGAAAGAATAATCATGTAAATTTGTAGCACAATAAAAATTCTGGAAAATGAAATATATAAAGTATCTTCCAATTGCTCTTATGCTTTGTCTCTGTTCCTGCAAAAGTGGAAATGCAACTAGTCAGGCTACTGATATCCCACAAGACAGTATTAAAACATTCACCTTACCCGCTATCCCCGCTATGCTGAATACTCCGGAATTAAGGGCTGATTTTCTGGTACGCCATTATTGGGATAATGTCAACTTTGCAGATACTAACTATATTCATCATCCGGACATCACCGAACAAGCCTGGGCTGATTATTGCGACATTCTGAATCATGTACCCCTGAGAACAGCACAGGAGGTCATGAAAGAAACAATCCAGAAAACGGAAGTAGAAAGAAAGATGTTTGACCACATCACCGAATTAGCAGACAAATATCTCTACGATCCAAACTCACCGTTGCGAAATGAAGAGTTTTATATTCCGGTATTGGAAGCAATGGTAGCCTCTCCTATCCTGAGTGAAACTGAAAAGATTCGCCCACAGGCTCGATTGGAACTCGCACAAAAAAACCGTGTAGGTACAAAAGCACTTGACTTTACGTATACATTAGCATCGGGCGCACAAGGTACGCTCTATCAGATAAAATCCGACTACACCCTCCTATTCATCAACAATCCCGGTTGCCATGCCTGTACGGAAACAATAGAAGCATTGAAAAGTATTCCCATGGTAAGCGAATTGATAAAAAAGAAAAAATTAACCATTCTCTCTCTTTATCCTGACGAGGAACTGGATGAATGGAGAAAACACCGTAGTGAATTCCCTGCCGAATGGATTAACGGATATGATAAATCATTCACCATCAAAACAAAAAATCTCTACGACCTGAAAGCCATTCCAACCCTTTATCTACTGGATGCCAACAAAAAGGTATTACTGAAAGATGCTACAATACAGGCTATCTATGATAATTTGCCAATGCAATAATTAATGTGCCAATGTGTTAATATGCCAATGTGCCAATTGGCTGCGCTGCCACGCCGCATGGTAATTGGCACATTGGCATATTGACACATTGGCATATTACCACATTATTTTTGTTATTCTGAATTTTCTTCCTATCTTTGCCGTGCATTGGTTCGCAACCTCTTCTTATTCGGAAGAATGCGATTAAAAGGGAATCAGGTGTAAATCCTGAACAGTCCCGCTGCTGTAAGTTCCAATGAATTATGTTATGAACAACTACCACTTTAGCCACTGGGGAAATCCTGGGAAGGCGTTCGTAACAGGAACAAGTCAGAAGACCTGCCATGCTATCTTTTTTCATTGCTTTCGAGGAAAAAGCGTTGAGTCTAATGAGCCGGATAAGTTCTATCCATCATTTCATTCACCACTCTGATTCAGAGAAAGTATATTTTTTAATAAACTCTGCCAAGTTTATTTATATGTCCGGCCGAAGGGATTTCGCCCGGACATTTTAATGCAAAACTAATGAGATGAACAAATTGAGACAGATCATTAAGTATAAACTCTGGGGTACAGTTACCTGCTACCTTTTCTATATTCCTCTGCTTTCTGCGCAGCAGCAAAAAGTGGATACCACACATATTTATTCGATCCCCGAAGTGATTGTTGCCGACCGCTACCAGACACGGGAAATACGTTCGACAGCTCCCATACAAGTTTTTTCTAAAGAAGAACTTAAAAACCTGCATGCATTACAGGTTTCTGATGCAGTGAAACATTTCGCAGGAGTAACCATCAAAGATTATGGTGGTATCGGAGGACTGAAAACCATATCTCTACGTAGCCTGGGAGCACAGCATACAGCCATAGGATATGACGGTATTACTTTAACGGATTGTCAAACGGGACAAATTGATATCGGACGTTTCTCATTAGACAATGTAGACCGGTTATCGCTCAGCAATGGACAAAGCGACAACATATTCCAACCTGCACGCTTTTTTGCATCCGCAGGGTTACTGAATATCCAGACGTTGACTCCACGATTCAATGACAATAAAAAAACAAACATCAGTGGTTCTTTTAAAACCGGCTCGTGGGGGCTGGTCAATCCTTCTCTGATGATAGAGCAAAAAATAAGTAAGAAATGGGCGTTCTCTGCCAATAGCGAATGGATGTCAGCAGATGGGCAATATCCTTTCACACTCTATTATGGTGATAAAAATGACATGACTTCCCGCGAGAAAAGAAGGAATACACAGGTGGAAAACTTACGTGCCGAAGCCGGACTATTCGGAAACTTCTCTGCAACAGAACAGTGGCGGATGAAAGCATATTACTATCAATCATCACGCGGATTGCCCAATGCCACTTCACTGTATTATGACTACGCGGCACAGCACTTATGGGATAAGAACGTTTTTGTGCAAAGCCAGTACAAAAAGGAATTTAACCGCCAATGGGTGTTCCAGACCTCAGCAAAATGGAACTGGAGTTACCAGCGTTATCTGGACCCTACTTACAATAACTCAGAAGGTAAACAGGATAACAGTTATTATCAGCAGGAATACTATCTGTCAGCATCGGCACTCTTCCGGGCGTTGGACAATCTTTCGTTTTCACTCTCTACAGACGGAAGTATCAATACCCTTAATGCCAACCTGCACGAATTCGCCTATCCTACACGTTACTCATGCTGACGGTAATAGCCGGAAAATACGTAAATGAATGGTTGACGCTTTCAGCTTCGGCACTCGCTACAGTGATTAATGAAAAAACTCAGCAAGGAGCCAGTGCAGGCAATCACCGTAAACTAACTCCCTATGTAAGTGCTTCATTCAAGCCTCTCAGCAGCGAGGAATTCCGAATTCGCTTTTTCTATAAGGACATTTTCCGCCTGCCCAACTTCAACGATTTATATTATGGCGAAGTAGGCAATATCGATTTACGCCCGGAGAATACCCGGCAATACAATATCGGCGTTACATATAACAGAGCTATCTCTGAGTTCCTCCCCTATCTCTCTGTAACCATAGATGCCTATTATAATAAGGTGTCGGACAAGATCATCGCTACCCCCACAAAAGATATCTTTGTGTGGAGCATGACCAATCTGGGAAAAGTAGAAATAAAAGGAGTGGATGTCACCGGAAACATAGTATTACAACCGATGGAGAAACTGCGTATCAATCTCTCCGGAAACTATACTTACCAGCGCGCACTGGATGTGACCGATCCGGTAAATGAACCTCAAAAAAGAACTTACAAGCACCAGATTGCTTATACGCCCCGTGTATCAGGTTCGGGACAAGCGGGAATAGAAACACCCTGGATTAATTTCTCGTACGCATTACTCTTTTCCGGGAAACGCTACACACAAGGAGAAAATATAAGTACGAACCGTCTGGATGGTTATAGCGATCATAGCCTTTCGGCAAGCCGTGATTTTAAAATCCGAAATATAAATACGTCACTCAGTTTAGAAGTACTCAATCTGTTGGATAAGAATTATGAAATCATCAAAAACTTCCCCATGCCGGGACGTTCGGTACGTGCTACACTGAAAGTTACCTATTAAATAACCTTATGATGAAATATAAATATCTCATATATCTGCTCTTCTCTCTGCTACTACATGCCTGTGATGACATGGTGGATCAGGACATACCCGGTGGAAACAGTAACGGAAATGTCATAGAAACCGGAACATCCGAGATGTATGTACTTAACGAAGGACTTTTCAATCTGAACAACAGTACTTTGATGCGTTACTCGTTTAAAGACAGCCGGATGGATATGAATTATTTCCGTAGCCTCAATCGTCGCGGACTGGGTGATACCGCCAATGACATGGCTATTTACGGAGAAAAGCTCTACATTGTAGTCAATGTTTCGAGTCAGATAGAGGTGATAGACTTACAATCGGGACTTTCACTAAAGCAGATTCCAATGCTAACAGAAAACGGAAGTTCACGGCAACCACGATTTATTACGTTCCACAAGGATAAGGCGTATGTATGTTCGTATGACGGAACAGTAGCACGGATAGATACCACCTCACTAACTATTGAAGGTTATGC
Source organism: Bacteroides nordii WAL 11050 = JCM 12987 (assembly GCA_000613465.1). Taxonomy (GTDB): domain Bacteria; phylum Bacteroidota; class Bacteroidia; order Bacteroidales; family Bacteroidaceae; genus Bacteroides; species Bacteroides nordii. The sequence goes on along the minus strand of BAJA01000014.1, from coordinate 106,461 downwards.
CAAAGTAGGACGAAACCCGGATGGCATCTGTGTACAGGGAGATAAGCTCTATGTATCCAATTCCGGAGGGCTCGACTGGGACGGAACCGGTGTGGACAATACGGTATCAGTGGTAAGTACGGAACCATTTGAAGAAATCAAAAAGATACAGGTGGGTCCCAACCCCGGTAAAATAGCAGCAGACGAATACGGACATGTGTATGTAGCTACACGCGGAGAGAAAATCAGTACAGGAGACTATAACTTTGTACAGATAAATACCACCACTGATGAAGTAGCACAAATCTACAACGAAAAAGTTATGAGTTTTGCCATCAATGACCAGCTTGCCTATTTGTATAACTTCAACTACGAGACACAGACTTCGCAGATAAAAGTATTCAATCTGCAAACAGGAACAACGCTGCGTGAAAACTTTATTGCAGACGGTACGGAAATACATACTCCTTACAGTATTTGTATCAATCCATACAGCGGGAATGTCTATATCACAGAAGCCTATAACTATCAGGTGAGAGGAGATGTACTCTGCTTCAATCCGCAAGGGGAACTACAATACCGCCTTCAAGGCGTAGGGCAAAATCCGAATGCAGTGGCCTTCTCTGACAAAAGTTCACAAAGTAGTGGCGGCGGTTCAACCGAAGATCCACGCGCTGCCGCTTTTGCTAATAAGGTATTGGAATATCGCCCGGCTCCGTCACAATACATGAATACCAGCACCACCGCTTACAAAGAAGGATTCACCTACGAACAGGTATTGGAATATGCTACCCAGCGGATACAGGATCGTCTTATGCTCTCATTAGGTGGATTCGGAGGAAATATCATAGTGGGATTCAAGCAGCCCATTCGCAATATAACAGGCGAGTACGATTTCAAAGTATATGGTAATGCTTCTTATAACATGTATGGCACAGGTACAGGTAAGCCGGGTGGCAGCGCTGAACCGGGCATTGTACTGGTGTCGAAAGATGTGAACGGTAACGGCCTGCCGGATGATGAATGGTACGAACTGGCAGGAAGTGAGTATGGCACAGATACGGAAACGCGTGGATATGAAATTACCTATCATCGCCCTCAAGTAGAAAACACAGATATACGATGGACGGATAATCAAGGAAAGGACGGATTCATTCTCCGAAATAGTTTCCACACGCAAGCCTCATACTATCCTGCATGGATAACAGAAAATGAAATAACCTTCCGGGGAACGCGCCTGAAAGACAATGCAGTGAATGAAAACGGTATGTGGATAGGTTATTGCTATGCCTGGGGATATGCAGACAACCATCCGAACAGTACGGAAATGTCTAAGTTTAAAATAGACTGGGCCGTGGATGCCGATGGTAACAAAGTAGTGCTGGACGAAATAGATTTTGTGAAGATATATACCGCTATCAATCAGAATGCAGGGCCAATGGGAGAAATCTCCACAGAAATAATGACGGTGGAAGATTTACATTTCGACAATTAAATAAACTCAATTAATAAATTTTTAAATCAAGACAACAAAATGAAAAAACTATCTTTATTAATGCTGTTATCAGTATTTGTATTTTGGGGATGTAGTAATGACGATGACGAAGTAAAAAACGAGGTAACACTCAGTTTTGAGAATTTGTTAACAGAAGAAAATAGTGAATTTATTTCTAAGGCAGGCGAACCGAATAACCAAGGCTTCCAAGAAGATACTTTTAAAGATCCTAAGAACTTAGCTACATTCTCTCACTATTATGCCGATTGGGGAAGCGGATATAGTTTCTCCGGATTTACTTATATGAATAAAACTGACAATACAACAGCAAACAGTCCGGCCCCTATCTGCGGGAAAGCTAAAATAGGAAAAGTATACATTGCGGCTAATCCAACCGACTTTACTAACGCGACTTTAGTTATTAATCAACCTGATCAATACAAAATAAAAGGTACATGGATCACTAACAGTACATGGGCATATATGGGTATGACTGTAGGTGATGCAAGTGCAAACAAATTTAAGAAAGGAAACTGGTACAAAGCTATAGCCATAGGGTACGATGCAAAAGATAATGAAGTAGGCAAAACTGAAATCATGCTTGCAGACTACAAAACAGACAATGATCTTCCTGTAAAAGATTGGATATGGTTTGATCTTACTCCACTAAACAATGCTGTAAAAGTGCAATTTGCACTCGATTGCAATGACAAAAGCGGTGATTATATGAATACAGCTCAATACATTTGTTTAGATGGTATCACCCTCATCGAAAAATAAAACAATCACTTCGGCATAATGCCGGTTGCATATCCTTAAAGTGCCTATTGCATTCACTCCAAATGCAACAGGCACTTTTTATTACCCCACCCTATCAAAAAGTCAGTATTTTATTGCTCATATCAAAGTAAAACAGTAAATTAGGCGAGCAAAACCAAATATCTAAGGAAATGAAATTACCTTTTGCTGAATCATGGAAAATTAAAATGGTAGAGCCCATCCGCAAAAGTACCCGTCAGGAACGTGAGCAATGGATAAAAGAGGCACACTACAATGTATTTCAACTAAAAGCCGAACAAGTCTATATTGACCTCATCACTGACTCTGGTACCGGAGCTATGAGTGATCGCCAATGGGCAGGAATGATGTTAGGAGACGAGAGCTATGCCGGAGCTTCCTCATTCTTCAAGCTAAAAGACAAAATCACCCAGTTAACAGGATTCGAATATATTATTCCTACCCATCAGGGACGTGCTGCTGAAAATGTACTATTCTCTTATCTTGTACACGAAGGAGATATCGTACCGGGAAACTCACACTTCGATACCACCAAAGGTCATATAGAAGGACGTAAAGCCCTCGCACTGGATTGCACGATTGATGAAGCGAAGCAAACACAGCTGGAAATTCCCTTCAAAGGGAACGTGGATCCTGCCAAGTTAGAGAAAGCCTTACAGGAACATGCCGACCAAATTCCCTTTATCATAGTAACCATCACCAATAACACAGCCGGCGGACAGCCCGTTTCTATGCAAAACTTACGGGAAGTACGTGCTCTGGCCGACAAATACAATAAACCGGTACTTTTCGATTCAGCCCGCTTTGCCGAAAATGCCTACTTTATCAAAACACGTGAAGAGGGATATGGCAATAAAACAATCAAAGAAATCACACGCGAAATGTTTGACTTAGCAGATGGCATGACCATGAGTGCCAAGAAAGACGGTATCGTAAATATGGGAGGCTTTATTGCCACCCGTCGTAAAGAATGGTATGAAGGAGCAAAAGGCTTCTGTGTACAATATGAGGGATATCTTACGTACGGAGGAATGAACGGACGCGATATGAATGCTCTTGCCATTGGTCTGGATGAGAACACTGAATTCGATAATCTTGAAACACGCATCCATCAGGTACAATACCTCGCAAAGAAACTGGATGAATATGGTATCCCTTACCAACGTCCTGCCGGAGGACATGCCATCTTTGTAGATGCTCCGAAGGTACTGACCTGCGTACCGAAAGAAGAGTTTCCGGCGCAAACACTAACGATTGAATTATATCTGGAAGCCGGTATCCGTGGATGCGAAATAGGATACCTGCTGGCAGACCGTGATCCGATAACCCGACAGAATCGCTTCAACGGATTGGATCTGTTACGCCTTGCTATCCCCCGTCGTGTATATACTGACAATCATATGGATGTAATTGCAGCCGCATTAAAAAATGTATACGATCGCAGAGAAAGCGTAACACGCGGAGTACATATCACGTGGGAAGCCCCATTAATGAGGCACTTCACTGTACAACTGGAAAGATTAGAATAAATAATGTGCCAATAAAATAATGTCCAATATGCTACTATGTTCGATAGAAGCAACAAACAAAAACTTCGGATAATCTGTTTATAAGATATATATTAAACAATTAACGTAGAAAATGGCAGAAGTTTATGAACTCATTGACAATGAAGAAAATCGAAGATACGAGTTTCGCATTGATGGCCACATCGCCAAAATAGAATATATAAAGACCCCGAACGGAGAAATATACCTGACTCATACTGAAGTTCCACGAGCTTTGGGAGGCAAGGGAATAGGTTCTCAGTTAGTAGAGAAAACACTTAAAGACATCGAACAAAAAGACTTGCGTCTGGTGCCACTTTGCCCGTTCGTAGCCGGATATATTCACAAACATCCGGAATGGAGACGTATCGTAATGAAAGGTTTTCACATTCAATAAAATTTAAAAAGACATGGGAAAGAAAATAGAATATTCAAATGGTGAAATGACCATTATATGGCAACCTGAACTTTGCCAGCACGCAGGTATTTGTGTTAAAATGTTACCTAATGTATACCATCCCAAAGAAAGGCCATGGGTACAAATTGAAAACGCAACCACAGAAGAGTTGATTGCACAGATCAAAAAATGCCCTTCGGGAGCATTAAGTTATAAAATGAATAAAGATAAATAGAAAAGGAAACGATATAGAAAGTCTGCTAAAGTAACTAATGTGTATTTTTAGAAACGCAGATTTACGCAAATTATCGCAAATCCAATTAACATTTGCGTAAATCTGAGTAAATCTGCGTTTTATGAATAGCTAATTTTACTTTCAGCAGACTCTGTCCTTTAATGCTTTTCCATATATTTTTTCTTCTCCTTCTTACTCATCTCCTGCATGATAATCTCTTGAGGGTGTTCTGAAACATAAAGCTCTCCAACAGCCGGTTTACCCGTCTTCCCCGAAGAAAGATAAAAACAGGGAACAAACGTGAACTTACGCATGTCAGGACAATAGATACTAAAACGCAGATGTGAACCTCGTTCATAATTACTCCCGCCAATGATTCCAAGAGGTTGTCCGGGGATAACCTGATCTCCCGGAGAGACAAAAATACTATTATCACGAAACAAGATGTAACGGGCAAAAGTACCATCATCCTGGCATATCTCTACAAAATTCTCTTTTGCACTAAAACTCTTATGCTCTGCTTCTGAAGCTGAATTATCTTGTACTTCGGTTACTATGCCACGACGAGCAGCTACAATGGTATCTCCATCGGCAGTCTGAAATGAGATACCTGTAAGCCGGGATTTATCATCACTGCCCAGAACCTTTTCCAAAGAGACCATGTGTTCATACGTACCCGTTTGCCTTCTGTAAGCGGAAAGAGATATACAAAATTAGTATCCGTTTTAGCGTGCCAGTCGCCTTTAGTGATATTAGAGCGATAAGAGAAACCTATACCTGCATTTTCTGTAACCGGCTTCAAGGTCAGTAATCGTGTTTTTCTACGAGAGAATGCGGTTGCCTTGTGGGTATCTCCTTCCTGAAGAGAGAGGGTACCACTCAAACGGGTAAAAGTCAAAGCAACCGTATAGGGAGTATATGATATGTTATCAGCATAGAAGGTCACTTCTCCTTTTCCCGAACGTTCGTAAGTAATCGTAACCGGACTATTCTGAGCTACAACCCAAATGGGTATCAGGAAAAGAATAGTACTTAAGCAGTATTTTAGTTTCATAGTATTCTGTTTTTATATTTAATCAATCTGCCAGGTCATCACAAACTCAGGATGAATCAGATAATGAATCCGGAAGTTACGCTGTTGCTCCGTTCTATATTCATGAGCCAGAAAGACGCCTTGCTGCTCTGTTGTAAAAGGTTCGATATGCAGATGTTCCCGAAAGTCTACTTCGGGAGTATTCATACACTTGAACATGACTTCTTTGGCTGACCAATGCAACAGAAGGCTCCAGGTATCATCTTCCCCATAGGGAACGAACTGTTCATCCTCCCGCATATACTTATGCGCCACTTTATGTACACGCCGGCTATATTGTTCAATATCAATGCCTACCGGCTTTTCTTCACTCAAGATAACAGCTACGTAACCTTTAGTATGTGAGATACTGATAAAATAAGAGTTATCTGCCAGATAAGGTTTTCCACTCGGTTCGTAGCACACCTCTTTATGCATACCCAACAAGCGGAATAGTAGCGCGCGAACAGAAAGCCACTCTTGTTTACGGTGCGGAGCATTAAAACGTTGCAGCTCCTCTTCGTAATACGCTCTCTCTGGAAGTAAACCAAGTAAAACATCTATCGGTTCCTCCATCTTCCAGATTCCCCATTGGAAAGAAGGTTCTCTATGCTGCAGAAATAATGCCATAATTATGCATCCTCTTCTGTTTGAGGTTGGTTGATGATAAATTTAACTTTCAAAATGCGGCGATTATCCATCTCAAGTACTTCAAACTCATAGTTCAGATAAGAAACCTTTTCATGAAGTGCAGGGAACTCCCCTTTTATCTCAAGTAAAAGCCCCGCTAATGTATCAGCATCACCGGACACTCTTTCAAAATCATCTTCATCAAGTTTTGTGATCTTATAGAAATCACTCAATTGGGTCTTGGCCTCAAAAACCCATGTATGATCATTCAGCACAGCATAAGTACGCTCTTCGTCATCATATTCATCATGAATCTCACCTACAATCTCTTCGATAATATCCTCCATTGTTACAATGCCGGAGGTTCCTCCAAACTCATCAACTACAATGGCAATATGTATCTTATTAGCCTGAAAATCACGTAAAAGATCATCTATCATTTTTGTTTCAGGCACAAAGTAAGCCGGACGAATCAGAGACTGCCAACGAAAATTATCACCCTTGTTGACATGAGGTAAAAGATCTTTTATATAAAGCACTCCCTTTATGTTATCACGAGAACCGGAATAAATAGGAATGCGCGAATAAGCATTATCTACAATACACTTCATCACATCCTTAAACGAAGTACGTATGTCAAGGTCTACCACGTCCAGACGGGAAGTCATCACCTCCTTTGCAGTCTCACCTCCAAAACGAATAATACCTTCGAGTATATTATTTTCCTCAGAAAGTTCGGCTTTATCAGTCAATTCCAATGCCTGTGAAAGTTCGTCAACCGAGATATTATGATTCTTACGCGTAAAATGTTTATTCAAAAAAGTAGTAGAACGTACCAGAACAGCAGAAATCGGACTAAATACTTTGCGCAACAGATAAATACCCGGAGCGGCAAAACGACAAAAAGCCAATGTCTTCTGTGCCGAATAGATCTTTGGCATAATCTCGCCAAAAAGTAACAACAGAAAAGTAAGGATTACTGTTAATATCAAAAACTCCGCAACAGGTGAATGAAAGATAAAGACATTCATGAAAAAGAAATTGCAGAGCATAATTATCGTCACATTAACAAAATTATTGGTGATCAGTACGGTTGCCAGCAAGCTCTCTGAATTTCCGAGCAAACTACTGATTTTCTCATCCGAGGGATGATTACGTGACTCTATTTCATTGAGGTCGGAAGGAGATAATGAAAAAAAAGCTATTTCTGATGCAGAAGCAAAACCAGAGGCGAGCAAAAGCACACCAGCCAAAATAATAGCTACAATTGCCGAAAAGGAAGGTGGGTTTACGGTTATACCGTTAAAAATGTCTGCCAAATGGCATAAATAAGCGTCTGGGTCCAAAATCCTGGGTTTTAGTTAAACAATTATTTAGTTGACAGTGGACAATTGATAATTGACAGTTATAATGCAGCATGATGTGCAGCCAATTGTCAATTATCAATTATCAACTGTCAATTTAGAACGGCAAATCATCTGCCGGATTATTCTGTATAGGGTTAGCTTGCGATTGCTGTGGCTGCACAATTGGTGCACCCTGCTGAGCTGCCGGAGTATATGAAGAAGCACCCGGTGCAGTATTCTTAGGAGTCAACATCTCCATATTATCCACGAATATTTCTGTAATATACCGCTTGGCACCTGTCTGATCGTCATAAGAACGGCTTCTTATTTTTCCTTCAATATAAAGCTTATCACCTTTGTGAACATATTTCTCTGCCGTTTCTGCCAGTCCACGCCACAACACAAGATTGTGCCATTCTGTTCTTTCGGGCACTTGTGTTCCGTTAGCCAGAGTATATGCACGGTCGGTAGTAGCTAAAGGGAAAGTTGCCACAGCAATACCTGTATCCAGATATCTAACCTCCGGGTCTTTACCAACATTTCCTAACAATATCACTTTATTTACTGACATATCATTCTATATTTATATTATTTTGTGCCAAAATTAAATAGAAATACAACACAAAACAAGTTTTTATACATATTTCTCCAGGAAGGCATGTATCAATTTGGGGACGGCATATTGCTCTAACTCATCAATCCTCACTTTCTGGTAAGAAGAGAAGGAAGCAGTCTCTTCCGGCAAGCTAACTTCATAGAAATTAGCATAAAGCACCCGGTGAGACAGCACATGTTTCACATCCCGGCAGACCAAACGAACCTTAGGAACTTCTCCTCCAACAAATAATTCAGTGAATTCCGGAAGAGCCAGTAACGCCTCTTCTGTAATAGATTCTGCTGTTTCTATCAACGGCAATTCAAAGAGATTTTTCCAGATATCATTTTCCATCCGTTTATTAATAAAAGTATATGCACCCGCACGTACATATATGTAATTGAGATAACGGTTTGTGGTCTTTGTCTTATGTTGTTTTACAGGAAGCTGCTGGACTTTCCCTTTCGCCAGTGCCATACAACTATCGGCCAATGGACAAAACAGGCAGGCGGGAGTTTGCGGAGTACATTGTATCGCCCCGAAATCCATAATAGCCTGATTATAAACAGTCGGCTGAGCCTTATCCAACAATTCATCAGCCAACGAAGCAAATAGCTTTTTCCCTTCCGTAGAGTCTATAGCAGTCTCAATCCCAAGATAACGCGACAATACCCGATATACATTACCATCAACCACCGCATAAGGCATATTATAAGCAAAGGAACAAATGGCAGCTGCCGTATACTCTCCTACCCCCTTCAAGCCCAGTACTCCAGAATATGTTTTAGGAAATACCCCATTCATACTACGGGCAGCAGCGTGAAGATTACGTGCACGGGAATAATATCCCAGTCCCTGCCAGAACTTCATCACCTCATCTTCATCAGCTTCGGCAAGTGTCTTCACATCAGGGAAGCGTTCAATAAAACGCACAAAATAATCATACCCTTGTACAACCCTTGTCTGTTGCAAAATGATTTCTGAGATCCATATCAGGTAAGGATCGGAAGACTCCCTCCAGGGTAACTCACGTTTATGTTCGTGATACCAGTTTATTAGTGTTTCGCTGAAGTTATTCATTAAAATAATGTATTAATATAGCAACGTAAAAAATACGTTATTTGCCTTATTAATGCACCTCATAGCCAACCAATACATTGGCATATTGGTACATCAGAACCGCAATTCGTATGCAAAAGTAGCTCTTTTTAAATCTAACAAAACTTAAGGAAGAGACTTTTTTATAAAATTGTTCAGAATATATTTTTTTGAGAGCTTAAAAAGCTATATATTTGCAGTCCAAAAAATTAGAAAGAACATAGTAATAATATTTTTTTTTAAGGAAAAATGACTAAAGCAGATATTGTAAACGAAATTGCAAAGAACACCGGAATTGACAAAGTAGCAGTATTGACAACTGTTGAAGCGTTTATGGACGCAGTAAAAGATTCTTTGGCGAAAGATGAGAATGTTTACCTTCGTGGATTTGGTAGCTTCGTAGTAAAGAAAAGAGCTCAGAAAACAGCTCGTAATATTTCTAAAAATACTACAATTATTATTCCAGAACATAATATTCCGGCATTTAAGCCTGCGAAGACATTTACAATCGCGGTAAAGAAATAATAAACAAGAGTATTAACCATAAAATTTTGAAGCTATGCCAAGCGGAAAGAAGAAAAAAAGACATAAAATGTCTACGCACAAGCGTAAAAAAAGACTAAGAAAGAACAGACATAAAAGCAAAAAGTAATTTTTAGTCTGTATCGGACAGAAATAAAGAACAAACTTGTGAAGCAAATGTCTTTCGAGTTTGTTCTTTGTTTAAATGCCCGATTCCAATGAACAAGAGCTCAATTTATTTGTTCATTTTTTAAAAATAAATAATTAGGAAACAATTGTGACAAGCGAACTAGTAGTAGACGTACAACCCAAAGAGGTCTCCATCGCCCTGCTCGAGGACAAGAGCCTGGTGGAACTTCAAAGTGAAGGAAGAAACATTTCCTTTTCTGTGGGTAATATGTATTTGGGCCGCGTCAAGAAATTGATGCCCGGACTAAATGCCTGCTTTGTAGATGTTGGTTACGAGAAAGATGCTTTCCTTCATTATTTAGACCTGGGTCCTCAATTCAATTCACTCGAAAAGTTCGTAAAACAAACTTTAAGCGATAAGAAAAAACTCAACTCCATTTCTAAAGCAACCCTGCTTCCCGATCTTGATAAAGATGGCACAGTAGCCAACACATTAAAGGTAGGACAAGAAGTAGTGGTGCAGATCGTAAAGGAACCTATCTCCACCAAAGGACCAAGATTAACTTCCGAACTTTCATTTGCAGGAAGATATCTGGTATTAATTCCTTTCAATGATAAGGTTTCTGTTTCACAAAAAATTAAATCGAGCGAAGAGCGTGCACGCCTCAAGCAATTGTTAATGAGCATCAAACCGAAAAACTTCGGTGTCATTGTTCGTACTGTAGCCGAAGGGAAACGCGTTGCTGAACTCGACGGAGAGCTTAAAGTATTGATTAAACACTGGGAAGACGCAATCACCAAGGTACAGAAAGCTACCAAGTTCCCGACGTTGATTTATGAGGAGACAAGCCGTGCCGTAGGGCTGTTGCGTGATCTCTTTAACCCTTCTTTTGAAAACATCTACGTCAACAATGAGGCGGTATACAACGAAATAAAAGATTACGTCACTCTCATTGCCCCCGACCGGGCAGAGATCGTAAAGCTGTACAAGGGGCAGCTTCCCATTTATGACAATTTCGGTATCACCAAGCAGATCAAGTCATCTTTTGGTAAAACTATTTCTTACAAGAGTGGTGCCTACCTGATTATTGAGCACACTGAGGCGCTTCACGTAGTAGACGTGAACAGCGGTAACCGCACCAAGAATGCCAACGGGCAGGAAGGTAACGCACTCGAAGTAAATCTGGGAGCCGCTGATGAGCTGGCACGCCAATTGCGACTAAGAGATATGGGTGGTATCATTGTTGTAGACTTCATTGATATGAATGAAGCCGAAAACCGTCAAAAGCTTTACGAACGTATGTGTGCCAATATGCAAAAAGACAGGGCACGCCACAATATTCTGCCGCTCAGCAAATTCGGTCTGATGCAGATTACCCGGCAACGTGTACGTCCCGCTATGGACGTAAACACGATGGAAACCTGCCCTACCTGCTTTGGCAAAGGAACTATCAAGTCGTCCATCCTATTCACGGACACTCTGGAGAGTAAAATTGATTATCTGGTCAATAAACTGAAGATAAAGAAATTCTCGTTACACATCCATCCGTATATCGCTGCATACATCAATCAGGGACTCGTTTCTCTGAAACGCAAATGGCAGATGAAGTATGGATTTGGTATTAAGATTATTCCGAGTCAAAAACTCGCTTTTCTGGAATACGTATTCTACGATTCCCATGGAGAAGAGATTGACATGAAGGAAGAAATCGAGATTAAGTAAAAGATAAAGGCGACGCGGAAAACGAGTCGCCTTTTCTTTTGGATAACAAAACAAATAAATATGCTACTTCACGAGAAGATATAAAAAAATCAATAAATACTTTATACCTTCACTATAGTCAATATATCTTTTTATATTTCGAAATCTGATATTGATTAGTATCGCCAACAATAATAGAATCGACATGATATAAAGACGTACTCTGCCCTTCATTGAGTAAATAGAAGAAAGCACTCTCAGGAAGGCAGATCATATCAAGTTCCTTTATCGAATCGCCCAAAGTGCTCTTATCACTCAATATCATAAGTACTTCATTTTTCTTAAAAAATACTGTATCAATATCTATTGTGCTCTCATTTCCATACCGGACAAACCAAAAGTATTTATAGTGCTTCTGCTCATAAAGAGAATCTATCTTACTATATTTGAACCAAGCACTATTTCTGCTTCTTATTTCTTTGGTCACTGCATTATGAAAAAAACGAAAGCATAAGTCACTATCTATAAGTAAACAATAAAATGCTCCAATAACCACAACACTCAGTAACACACCCAAAACTTTTCTTTTCATTTCTCCTTAACTTTAAAATCATATATAAAGGTAAACTTGTTTGAAAGAGAACTATTTATTACCCTAAATACCATCCCACTTCTTATAAAAAACATATCTATTAATTAATAACACAAACCTCACTAATATTCGCTATAAATCAAATGATCACATAGATATAAATATTCATATTCTAACTTACACTTTCTTTTAATGGATTCTTATAACTACTGTTTTTAACAACTATAATAGCTTAAGAAATTCATCCACTAATCTGATATATAAGCTATAGGGGTTATCCCACACCATACCCGAACCCGACACCCGCAGAATATGCCGAATATTGGATGATGCAGGCGCTGACAGATAAAGAGTTGGCAAAAGGCAGAATTAAATGTGCAGATGCATTATTCAAACCGGAACACTGGCGAGAATAAAAATTCCATCACTTACAGCTCCGTTACAATATATCCGATTAGAATAGATGTAACGGGCTGTACATATATTGGCATTTTATATGTAAAACGAGCACCTTCTACAACCTCTCTTTCTCTTTTTTAGAGAGAGAAAGAAATACAATATCATACGACCGTTTTACGAGTTCTTTTATTTTATTATCCGGTACATCCTGATTGAAATAAACGCTAATCCAATATTTCTTATTCATATGCCAACCGGGAGTTATCCCTGAATATTGGGCTTGCAATTCTACCGATTCATTGGGATCACACTTGATACAACAAAAATCGAATACCTCGATATTTACAAAACAAAACCATTTATCTCCCACATAAAAGCAAAGAACATCCCGGCTATATTTATCTACGACATTGGAAAACGGCATTTTTTCATAAACACCTTTCAATGAAAGGCAATATTCTCTAAACTCTTCAACATTCATAAGTCCGGTATATTTATATCATATATCTTTTGTAACTCCTCCCACTCTTACGTAACAAGGATTATAAAAGTACGTATTTAAGTATCTGTTAAAATACTAATTAACAGTCTGTTAAGTACGTACTTTTATAGTTATAAAGTACGTACTTTTAAAACTGAGACTTTCTATTGTTAAAAAATCGTTTTTTAATAACGATAGCTCTCTTATTACTATATACTTTGTATCTCGTTACAATATATCTAATGATGGGTTAGAATATATGTAACGGGATACTAAGTATATTGGCATTTTATTTACAAAGCTAACCGGTAAATCTCTTTACTATCTTCTTTCGTCAGCTTCACATAATTGCCTACCAGTTCTCCTTTATTCCGATGCAGACTATCTGCCAAACGGTCGATATCGGGATTCTCAATACCCAACTCACTAAAAGTAACAGGCAATCCGATGGATTTGAAAAAATATTTCAACCGGGCAATACCTTCCAAAGCAACCGCTTTCTTATCATCCGCTTCGGAAACATTCCATACGCGAACGGCATACTGTGCTATCTTATCTACATTGTGCTCAGTCATCCAGGTCATCCAGGCAGGAAAAACAACAGAAAGTCCCGCACCATGTGTCACATTATAAATGGCACTGATTTCATGTTCAAGAAAATGAGATGCCCAGTCTTCTTCACACCCTACCCCACACGTGCCATTGTGTGCTATATTCCCACACCACATCAAATTGGCACGGGCACCGTAATTCTCCGGTTCTTTCATGACGATAGCCGCTTCCTTTATAATAGCAAGAAGCGTCCCCTCACAAAGACGATCACCAATTTCCACCTCCTTTGTATTGGTGAAATAGCGCTCCATAATATGGGCCATCATATCAGCAATACCACAAGCTGTCTGGAAAGGAGGAAGTGTATAAGTAAGTTCAGGATTCATCACGGCAAAGACAGGACGTAATAATTCCGGTACGCGGAGACTGAGTTTCTGCAAACCATCTATTTTTGTAATTACCGTATTGCCGGAACCTTCACTTCCTGCAGCAGGAATGGTTAGAACAACCGCCACTCTCAACGCCTCTGTCACCTTAGCTTTACCAATATAGAAATCCCAAAAATCACCTTTATAAGGCACACCTGCTGCAATGGCTTTGGCAGTGTCTATCACCGAACCACCACCTACTGCGAGTAACAAGTCTGCCCTCTCGCGCCGGCAAAGCTCAATGCCTTCGTATACTTTGATATCGACAGGATTAGGTTGTACACCACCCAGCATACAATATTCAATCCCAACCTCTTTGAGTGAAGACTCTACGCGCGATAACAATCCACTACGTATCACTGAACCACCACCATAAACAATCATTACTTTCTTAGCACCCTGCTTTTTCACTAAAGCACCGGTTTGTGCCTCTGTGTCTCTGCCGAATACAAATTCGGTAGGACTGTAAAAGATGAAATTATTCATTGCATTTTATTTTTTAGAATTTCCTATTTTCATCAGCACAAGGCCGATTATAATCCACACAAGTTCCCGCACACGGGTTATTAAAGCCGTATAAACGCCATATCCTCCCGAAAGAGAAAGTCCGCCAACCGCCAGTGCAAACCCTCCTTCACGCCCTCCAAGCTGCATAGGTAGGAAAAACAGTAAATTAGCAAGTAAAGAAGAGAAAGCCATAATAAGAATACAGCTCATAAAACTAACATTTGTGGTGAGTACATTCAAAATAAGCCATACTTCAAGACAACCAACGATACGGGCTGTATATTCCAAGAATAATGCACTATAAAAAGTGCTTTTCCGTTGTTGATGTAACAGAGCTATCTGACCATCAATATTTTCCAACTTATCCTGATGTACTTCGGCAAAGCGAATGGCTTTATCTTTCAAAAAAGGGATATGACTACCGATACGAACACATGCCACTGCCATCCCGTGCCGGTACCCCTTCACAAAAAGAGAAACAAGCAACACACAAAATAAAGTGATCAGAGTAAGCACAATTCCATTCCCCAACCACCGGATAAAATAAAGCATAAATAAGGACAGCACTGAGCCAGAAGCAGAAATGAGAAAAGATATGCATCATTACATACAGAATCACGGAAGAGGTAGCACGCTCTACACCAATATAAGGAGTCAGTTCCATAATACGATAAGGCTCACCACCCATCAATCCCACAGGAGTAACATAATTAAGAGCAAAACCGGAAACCGTAAACTTATACAAACGGGTGAAAGTAAGCCCTCCCCGCTCACCACCACTACGTATGATGATGTACCATGACAGGGTATTGATAAGGTATATAAACAACCAGAGCAGCAAAACGAGCGGCAGATAATAACCGGCACGTTTTAAGCTGCTCCACAGTTCTTCATAAGACATATCGAAAGTGAAAAGCATAATGACAACAGCAATAATGCCGAAACCAAGAAATATATTACGATATTTATTTTTCATTTGAGTTTCAGTGACTATGTGCCGGTAACTTATCCACTACAGATTACATCTTCTTTATTTGATATAGTTATAGTATCGTTCAAAGAAGCGTTTAAACCCTCCTATCTTCATGAGTCCTTTTTCAAAAACAAAGATACCAAGCAAAGCGCAAAAGATTCCCAATAATACATCAATAATATAATGATGCGACGAATAGACAGCCGTACACCAGATACCTACCAGAATAATGGCAAAAAGAGCAATCAGCATTTTACTGGATTTCCGCACGATAGCATAATAGAGCGGAATTACCATATAGGCAGCATGCAAAGAAGGTACGGCAGCAAATACATTGGCATTGCGCCCGTAGATAGACTGGAAAACAGACAAACCGGTCAGTTCATCAAAACGGCCCAGCCCCGCCACATTGCCCGGAGTATTCAGAATCGCTTCCATCCCATAGTTAATAGCATACCAGGGGGGAGCGGCCGGATGAATATAATAACCGGCAAAACCTATCAGATTGACAAATAAAAACACCATAGCGAAACGTAGATACAAACTTCTCTCCTTTTTCAGATAGAGATAAATGCCAAATGCAATAGGTACAGGCACCCAACACAGGTAAAAGATACCTGCCATGAAATCTGCAAATTTCCAGTTGTGCAATGTGAAGTATTCGCAGGGAATGAGAAGATTCCCATTATCATTGATACCAAACCAGGATTTCTCCAGATTATAGATTCCTGCCACATCAATAGGATTTACTTCGTAATTGGGAAATACACGCATCCAGTCATACGAAATACCAAAAATAAAGAAAGGTAACAGGGCTACTGCCAACTTACGGGTGGGTATACCGGCAAAGAACAGAGCCAGAAAGATAAACGCCATCAGCAAATGCTCCGGACGCAGTCCGAGGCATACAGCCGTAAGTAATAAGAAAAGAGCGGTTATACCTACAACAGTCAGCGTTTCTTTCCGCGAAGGCATATTAAAAGTATATCTCATAATCAGAGTTTACATATTTTTCATCACCTTACGGCAATGGTTCAAACGGGCAAATGCCGTAATATTGGCAAACACAGCTACCAATGCTACGGGAATCATTAATATCAGAATCGGATCAAATGAAGTGACATCATCGAAAACGCCACAGAAAATAGCTCCCAGACTGATCAGTACAACACGTTCCGGACGCTGCATAAGGCCAACTTTGCAATCAATACCCAGACCTTCGGCACGGGCACGCACATAACTCACCATCAATGAACCAATTAAGGCAATGAAAGCAATGATTGATCCCCACATATACCCTTTCAGTATCAGATAATAAAAGATACCAAACAGAGTGATCAGCTCACTGTAACGGTCGAGCACCGAGTCATAGAGTGCACCGAAAGTGGAACTCATATTTCCCAGACGGGCCACACGCCCATCCATCATGTCGAATAGCCCGGCAAACAATATAATACCGCCTCCCCAGCCTACATAAGAAAGGTCTCCCCGCTCTCCGTTGATACCGCCATAAATCAATACGCCTGCTGCTACAATATTCAAAACCAGTCCGGTGGTAGTAATAAAGTTGGGCGTGATACCTATTTTAATCATCCCTCTGACAACGGGATTGATTATTTTATAAATTACCTGTTGTAACCAGTCTCTGTAATTCATTTCTATTCTTTTGTTATTATTTTATAGTTTGTTTTCTCTCTTAAAAAGATTCTTCATATTCACGTTCCGATATACAAACACACGTTGCAGGTAGTAATTCCAGAACAGTGCGACCAATATGGAAACCACTATTTTCGGAACAATAAAAAGGTCTTTGGAGTAAAGACTTAATGTATCTCTGACCCATGAAATACCTGCTATCCATTCCGTAAGATAATACGTCCCGTATGTATTCAAAAAAACACTACCTGCCCACACCAATGTATACTTTATAATCACATGTGATTTCTTGCATTCGTGACATTTGAAAGTCCATTCATAGTTAACGAAGCAATTGAACATGCCTCCGCAAACCGAGCCAATGCAAGTGGCATATACATAATACATTCCGAAAAATTGTGCCAACGCAATCGTTATCACAAAATCCGTAACCGTGGCCAGTTGTGCCGAAAGCTGGGCTCTCAGAAACATGAAAATCCCCCCTTTCTCCGAAAATGCTGTAATCAGTTGTTTCATCCAATCAGCCATCTGACACCTGCTAACAGAATAAAACTATAAATACCTGCCAGGATATCATCCATCATGACTCCCACTCCTCCTTTCAGACTCTCCATCTTACGAATGCCTAATGGCTTGAAAATATCAAAAAGACGAAACAATGCAAAAGCCGCTACCGGATACCAGAAATTACCTTCGGGTGCTGCCAGCAGTGCAATCCATACGCCTACCATTTCATCCACAACCACCCGCGAAGGATCTTCCCCCCAGAATGGTTCCAGTTTATTAGACGACCAGATACCACCGATAGTAAAAAGGATAATCAGGCAAGGGTCAATAGCCACACAAAATTGAAAGGAAAGAAATACAGTAGAATACACCACACCACAGTAGCCAGTAAAGCTCCTGCCGTACCTGGGGCAAAAGGAGAAAATCCCGCTCCAAAACCAGTAGCAATCATTATATGAAAAAGGGAAGCTTTTTTCATCACTCAGATAAAATATATGCAAAGTTATAAAAATAATAAAACTTTCCCCTTTTTTATAAGAGGAAAGTTTTATGGATGTACTCACAGAGTCAGATCATCTCTTTCTCTTTAGTAACTAATATGTTTTTATCAATCCAGATAACTTGGTGATTTCTGACCAACCATATCACGCAATGTCTGCTTAACCATTCTCCATTGAGTAAACAGATCGTGTACAGGCTGACTTTCCAGATCATGCATCGGGCTCTTGCAGAAGAATGACAACCAGGTCTGAATGCCAGACATTCCGGCACGCATAGCCAAGTCACTGAACAATACAAGGTCAAGTGCAATAGGAGCAGCAAGAATAGAGTCGCGACACAGGAAGTTTACTTTAATTTCCATCGGGTAACCCATCCATCCGAAGATATCAATGTTATCCCACGCTTCCTTATTGTCTTTACGGGGCGGGTAGTAATTAATACGAACTTTATGATATACATCGCCGTACAGGTCAGGATATTTTTCCGGTTCGAAGATATTGTCGATTACAGACAGCTTACTTACTTCTTTTGTTTTAAAGTTATCGGGATCATCGAGCACTTCTCCATCACGGTTACCCAGAATGTTAGTAGAGAACCATCCGCTTACACCCAACATACGGGTTTTGAACATCGGAGCCAAAACAGTTTTCATCAAAGTCTGTCCACTCTTGAAGTCCTTACCGGCGATAGGCACATTCATCTTTTTAGAGAATTCCCACATAGCAGGAGTGTCTACGCATAAGTTAGGAGCCCCCATGATGAACGGAGCACCTTCTGCAATAGCAGCATAAGCGTAACACATACTTGGAGAAATAACATTCGTGTTGTTTTCTTTCATTGCTTTTTCCAAAGCGGCAAGTGACATGTGCTCGTCTGACAGAGGAATATAAATCTCTGTACTTGCAGCCCATAACACAGCAATACGTTCGCAATTGTTAGCAGCTTTGAAGTCACGGATATCCTTGCGCAACTGTTCTACCATTTCCCAACGGGTAGCAGCCTGTTTAATATGAGTACCGTTCAAGCGTTTTGCCCAATTATGATCAAAAGCAGCAGGCATCGGCTTGATAGCCTCCAATTCATCTTTCACTCCATTCAAGTCCTTTTCCTTCAAAACTTCGGCATACATAGCAGCTTCATAAGCGTTGTCGGGGAAAATGTCCCAGCCACCAAATACAATGTCGTTCAAATTAGCTAAAGGCACTATGTCTTTAATAAGTTTTTCCTCGTTGTTTTCCATGCGCATTGTTGCCATTTCTGCGATAGAACCTATTGGTTTTGCCAATCCCTTGCGAGAAGCCAGTGTTCCTGTAATCATAGTGGTAGCAACTGCGCCACCAACGCCTACCACCAACACGCCGAGACGGCCTGATGCCGGTTTAATTTCTTGTTCCATTTCTGTTGTTTTAGATAAATTAAAATTGCCTACAAAGTTAGGCTCTACTCTATACTCAAAGAAGTTCTAATAGTCGGATTAATTGTTCCATTTGATGTATTATCCTATTTACAAGCTCATATAGAGGGCAATACGCGAATCATATTCATCTATGCCGAATAGATTCAGAATAAATCATGGGAAGATAATATACCACAAAACTTCGGAATAAGATCAACGCAAAACCACACAAGCTTTTTTTCTTACAAATCAGGAGAGATGGTTTATGCCCTCTTAGTACACTTTGTCAAATCTTATAAATCTTCTTTTCGTTGCTCGTAGAGAAACACCCTTTTTCTCGTAGAGAATCGACCCGATCTCCGTAGAGTTTCGACCCGATCCTCTACGAGAAAAAAACCAATATATAACAATTTGAAGATCAACAATTTACAAAATACACATTTGTCTTCTTTTTTCATCACACATATCTATCGTTTTCTCATTTCCAAACAGCATTTATCATTCTTAAATAATTACACTCACAGCAAGAAAGAGAGAGATTATTTTGTATGGTACAACAACGCATACTCTTGCAAAATTGAAAAAGATGACAGAAAGTTTAACATGCTAAAACAGGGTTTTAACAAAACACTTTCCATTGAATGCTGTTGTATTAAACAATAAACGAACAAAATAGAGATATAAACCTAAACAACTTAATTATGGAATGGATTATAAATCAACTAAGAGAGCATCCCGAATTTAGCTATCTTTCTGACGCTTTTCGCGGGATTCTGGATAGGCCGGCTAAAAATAGGCAAATTCTCCCTCGGAACAGTAACGAGTGTACTGTTAGTGGGTGTACTGGTTGGGCAATTGAATATCACGGTAGACGGTCCGATGAAAGCTGTATTCTTCCTGCTTTTTCTTTTTGCCGTAGGCTATAAAGTAGGACCACAATTCTTTCGCGGATTGAAGAAAGACGGTCTGCCGCAAGTGGGATTTGCCGTATTAATGTGTATCGTCAGCCTTGTATCTGCCTGGGCACTTGCCAAAATAATGGGTTATCATGTAGCGAAGCTGCCGGACTACTCGCCGGTTCACAAACCATCTCTGCCGTTATCGGTGTAGCAGAAGACACCATCAACGGACTGAGCATCAGCGATGCACAAAAAGCAACTTTCATTAATGCCATTCCTGTAGCCTATGCGGTAACTTACATCTTCGGTACAGCCGGTTCTGCCTGGATTCTAGCTTCACTGGGACCGAAATTTCTTGGCGGATTGGAAAAGGTAAAAGCAGACTGTAAAGAACTGGAATCTAAAATGGGAAGTTCGGAAGCAGACGAACCGGGCTTTGCTCCTGCTCTGCGTCCTGTTGTATTCCGTGCCTATCAGATAACCAATGAATGGTTCGGAAAAGGAAAACGTATCACCGATCTTGAAAGTTACCTGTACGAACAAGGAAAACGTCTCTTTGTAGAGCGCGTTCGCCAAGGAGGAATCATAAAAGAAGTTACTCCCAATCTCATTCTGAAAGAAAATGACGAAGTTGTACTCAGTGGTCGCCGCGAATTCGTTATAGGCGAAGAAGACTGGATAGGTCCCGAAGTAATAGATGCACAATTACTCGACTTTCCTGCCGAGACACTACCGGTAATGATCACACGAAAAACATTCGCCGGAGAAACAATAAATACCATCCGGGCACAAAAGTGTATGCACGGGGTAAGTATTCGCAGCATCAAACGTGCGGGTATCAACGTCCCCGTACTGGCACAGACCGTAGTAGATGCAGGTGATATGCTTGAACTCACCGGTATGAAACGTGAAGTAGAACTTGCCGCTAAACAAATGGGATACGTAGATCGTCCAACCAATCAAACAGATATGATATTCGTTGGTCTGGGCATCCTCGTCGGAGGTTTAGTAGGTGCATTAACCATCCATTTGGGAGGTATTCCAATAAGCCTGTCCACCAGTGGAGGTGCACTTATTGCAGGTTTACTTTTTGGATGGCTTCGCAGCAAGCACCCTACTTTCGGAGGTATACCCGAGCCCTCTCTATGGGTATTGAATAATGTAGGTCTGAATATGTTTATTGCCGTTGTAGGTATTGCTGCCGGACCAAGTTTTGTCACCGGATTCAAAGAAGTAGGTGCCAGCCTGTTTATCGTCGGTGCATTGGCTACGGCTATTCCGCTTATCAGCGGATTATTGATGGGAAGATATCTGTTTAAATTCCATCCCGCATTAACATTAGGATGTACCGCCGGAGCAAGAACTACCACTGCAGCACTGGGAGCTGTACAAGATGCAGTGGAAAGTGAAACCCCTGCACTGGGATATACTGTAACCTATGCAGTAGGTAATACACTACTTATTATTTGGGGAGTATTTATTGTATTAATGATGTAATAATATGTCAATGAATAATGTGCCAATTGGTTGCGCTATCATCCGCATGGCAGGCACATTGACACATTGGCATATTATCTAAATTATTTAATTATGGAAAAGAAATCAAATGGCATAGCCATAACCAAAAGTTTTGCAAAAAAGATGGAGGGCATCAGTCCCTTTGAATTAAAAAATCGCCTGATCGACATGGCGGACGAGAGCGTAAAGAGAATGGCCCACACAATGCTAAACGCCGGACGTGGCAACCCAAACTGGATTGCTACAGAACCTCGTGAAGCATTCTTCCTATTAGGAAAATTCGGGCTCAGTGAATGTACCCGTGTTTCCTCTCTTCCGGAAGGAATAGCCGGCATCCCCCAAAAAGAAGGAATTGCCGCACGTTTTGAAGCCTTTCTGAAAGACAATATCAAAGAACCGGGTTCCAGATTATTAAAAGACAGTTACAACTACCTGCTCATGGAGCATGCCGCAGACCCGGATACACTTGTTCACGAATGGGCAGAAGCCGTCATTGGTGATCAGTATCCTGTCCCCGACCGTATCTTACATTTCACCGAACTCCTTGTACAAGATTACCTGGCACAGGAATTATGTGACCGTCGCCCTCCGAAAGGAACTTTTGATCTATTTGCTACCGAAGGTGGAACAGCAGGTATGTGTTACCTTTTTGACTCTCTGCAAGAGAACTTTTTACTGAATCAGGGAGACAACATTGCCCTACTGGTTCCGGTATTCACACCGTATTTAGAGATCCCGGAATTACGCCGATACCAGTTCAACGTCACCGAAATATCAGCCGATAAAATGACGGAAGACGGATTGCATACCTGGCAATATAAAGATGAAGATATTGATAAACTGAAAGATCCGAAAATTAAAGCACTCTTTATTACCAATCCGAGCAATCCCCCCAGCTACTCATTGAGTCCGGAGACTGCCGCACGCATTGTTAACATAGTAAAGAATGATAATCCGAATCTAATGATCATCACCGATGATGTATACGGAACGTTCATCCCTCATTTCCGTTCACTCATGGCGGAGCTGCCACACAATACCCTATGCGTATACTCCTTCTCAAAATACTTTGGAGCAACCGGATGGAGACTCGCTGTCATAGCCTTGCATGAGGATAATATCTACGATAAAATGATAGCCCGCCTCCCGGAAGAGCAGAAAGCGATATTAAATAAACGTTATTCCAGCCTTGATCTTCATCCGGAGAAGATGAAGTTTATTGACCGTATGGTAGCAGACAGCCGTCAAGTAGCCTTAAACCATACTGCCGGACTCTCATTGCCACAACAAATGCAGATGAGTTTATTCTCTGCCTTTTCCCTGCTCGATAAAGGTGATTATTATAAAACAAAGATGCAGAATATTATTCGCCGCCGCCTGAATGCATTGTGGGACAATACCGGTTTCTCATTGGTAGAAGATCCCTTACGTGCAGGATATTATTCGGAAATCGATATGCTCGTATGGGCACATAAATTTTACGGAGACGAGTTTGTAGCCTATCTGAAAAAGACCTATAATCCATTGGATATAGTATTCCGCCTGGCTAACGAAACCTCACTCGTTTTACTGAATGGCGGCGGATTTGCCGGTCCGAAATGGAGTGTCCGCGTTTCTCTTGCCAATCTTAACGAAGCCGATTATGTAACAATCGGAAAAGGTATTAAGAGAATACTGGATGAATACTATAAGCAGTGGACAATTGACAATTGACAATTGACAGTGGACAGTTGACAGTGGACAATTGACAGTTGACAATTGACAGTTGACAATGGACAGTTACTATACAGTATTACAGCGCAGCTAACTGTCAATTGTCAATTGTCAACTGTCAATTAAATAACATTCTAAATCTCGTCCACCCGTCTGTATACGTACGGAGTGAGAACGAACATCCGTGACGCATCAGAACTTCACGGATAAATATCAGGCCGATTCCCTGCCCGTTCGGCTTGGTAGAAAAGAAGGGACTGAAGAGTTTAGCTTCAGTCTCTTTTGTTATACCTTTACCATTATCTGCCACCTCAATCCCGCCCGGAGAATAAGTACGTATCTTGATTTCTCCATTCTGCTCAATACTCTCAGCTGCATTCTTTATGATATTCACTAATACCTGTTCGAATAAAGCAACGTCAAGTTTCACTTCTCCCAATTCCTCATCAATATCCAGTGTAATGGTAATATTACGGTCGGCACACATACCTTCCATAAAACGTTTACAAGAGAATACAAGATCATTGAGATTAACCGGAACCAAGTGAGGTTCAGGTATTTTTACCACATCTGCAAAACGGGTAATAAAACGGCTCATAGAGAAACAACGATCTGTACATACACGCATCACCTCACAGATATCTTCCATCCCTTCCGACTCGGAAAGTGCCTGTTCTACGGTATCCAACGTAGAAGTAATACCTGCTGTTGTATTATTCACTTCATGCGCAATCATACGAATCACTTTCTCATACGCCTTTTTCTCGGCCTTCATCACTTCATCCGTCAAGCTTTCTATCAGAAAAAAAGGATGCTGGAATCCCCGGTCGATGAATGAAGAGTGCGTACATTTATAAATATTCGAGTCATTCAAACGGACAGTTACCGTCTCTCCCTTAGCAACACGCCCCAATTCCGCAGCCAACGGAGAATCAATAGCAATCAGTTTTTTCCCCTGAGCCTCTTCAGGACGGACACCTAACATTTTAATAGCCATCGGATTTAATTGCGATATCTCATCATCAAGGGTAGTAATAATCACTCCCATCGGAGAAGCATTAATCATCAGATCGAGGAAATGATTCTGTTCCCGAAGCCGGAGACGTTCATTCTTCAACTGCTCCATCATTCTATTGAAAACATTGACCACGCGATCGGCCTCATACTGCCCAACAAGAGTCAAACGACTACTGAAATCCTGTTCGCGTAATAGCTCCATACCACTACCAATCGTGTCCAACGGTTTTATAATCTTTCGATAAAACAAGATCAAATATACCAGCAGAAAAACGATCAGGACTTCCGAAATATATAGCAAAGGCTTATACACCCATCCGCCAAAGTAGAGTATCACTCCACCAAGAGCAGCCAGAAACAAAGCCAGTATAAAAAAATATCCTTTTAGACGCACGATAAATAGTGATTAGTGAGTAGTGATGAGTGATTAACGATTAGTGATGAGTGAGTAGTGATAAGTAATGAGTAGTTAGTGGGCTGCGCTATAATCCGCATGGCACTAATCACTTATCACTAACCACTCATCACTAATAATTGATTCCATATTTTTCCAACCTCCGGTAGAGGGCAGCCCGGCTAATGCCTAAAGCGGTAGCTACCTGACTGAGGTTCCCTTTACAACGTTCCAAAGTATGCAAAATTGTCTGACGTTCTATTTCATCCAGTGTCATTCCGGAAAGCGAAGCGCCAGTAGCCTTCGGATCATCCTGACGAAGATATTGTGCATCAAAATCCGAAGCATCAAGAATGGCTTTTCCACTGACCAGTATGGTCCGTTCCACCAGATTTTTCAGTTCACGGATATTCCCCGGAAAGGGCAAACGGCTGAGAAACTGAAGTGCATCAGCAGAAAATTCAGTACGGGGCAAATTATTAGCTTCGGCCTGGCGATCGGCAAAATAACGGGCAAGTAACGGAATATCTCCCCTCCTTTCGCGCAAAGCCGGAAGCTTAACTGTTATAAGATTGATGCGATAGAATAGATCTTCCCGGAAAGTATGTTCACTTACCATCTTACGCAAATCGGCATTGGTGGCAGATACCACCCGGATATCAGTCTTACGGGGACGGCTGTCACCCAAAACTTCAAACGTCTGATCTTGCAGGACACGAAGCAATTTCACCTGGCAGGAAGGATCTAAATCTCCTATTTCATCCAAGAATATAGTACCTTTATTCGCCATTTCAAAACGTCCGATACGATCAGCACTGGCATCAGTAAATGCCCCTTTCTTATGGCCAAACATCTCACTTTCAAACAAGCTTTGAGAGATTCCACCCAAATTTACCTTGATAAATGGCTGTTTGGCACGCTGGCTATTTATATGAATAGCTTCGGCTATTAATTCTTTACCCGTTCCACTTTCTCCGGTAATCAGAACAGAAGCATTGGTACGGGCAATGCGGGCAATGGTATTCAAAACATCTGTCAACTCCTGACTCTTACCAATAATATGGTCGCGTTTCAAAGCATCACTCTGCTCTTGTGGTACTTCTGCAGGCGCAGCAGTCAGTTCCAAAGCTGTTTCAATGCGTTGCAACAAGGCAGCATTATTCCAGGGCTTTGTTATAAAATCAAAGGCTCCTGCCTGCATTCCCTGTACTGCCAATTGAATACTTCCCCATGCGGTCATCAGAATAACCGGAACATCAGGACGGAATATTTTCACTTGTCTGAGCAAAGTCAAACCCTCTTCCCCTGTTGTGGAAAGTGTAAAGTTCATATCCATCAGGATAAGAGCGGGAGCTTCAGAGCGTACCACCTCCATAGCCTCACGAGGTCCGGGAACTGTTTGCACCTGATAACCGGCACGTTTTAACATAAAACTGAGAGAAGAACGGACAGCACTGTCGTCGTCAATGATCAATATCATAAGCGTGTGTTTTTATGATCGCAAAAATAAGAATAAATAATGATTAGTACGAATCAGTGGTTGGATATTTAGTTCAAACCTGAAAATAATGAAGTTTGCCGGACGTATCTTTGAGTACCGGAAGTACCCCTGGCGATATTACTACTCTTGCCCGGTATTGTGCTTTGCCTATCTCAGAAAGGAACGCTCCTTTTCCCGGTGCAGAGTCTTGTTTTACATGTACATGTAAAGCTGTATGAGATGCACATGTCGTACTGTCCCACATGTACATGTCGTACTGCTTTACATGTACATCTAAAACAACGTTACACACCGAGGTTGCATACGTTACTCTACGAGAGAGAGCATTATCAATACCGGAGAAAGAGATAGATGGTAACGACAGACGTTATTCAGATAGAAACTGATTAAGTTTAGAATAGAGTTTCGACTATTGATTCGCATGATTAATCACTAATCACTTCCTCAAAGTCTACTTCCAGTTCCGTATCTCTCTCGAAATCCCAAAGGGTAAGGCTACGAATCTGATAGAAATAAGACCAATAATTATACAGTTCTGATATATGTTTCTGCCGTGCCTGGTCTTTTGAATTCTGTGCATCATTCAAGTCGAGCGTATTGATTTTGCCTATCAGGAAAGTCTCAATACTGGTTTTATAACGCTGCTGAGCAATAATATCCGCCTCTTTGGCTATACTTAGCTGTTGTGCCTGATTATTGAAGTGCTCCACAAGCAAAAAGATATCCTGATTGAAGTTCATCTGTTCCTGACGAATTTTAGAAAGTACTACTTCACGATTACTCTTCGCCACACGTACCTTGCCACGACGTTTTCCCCAATCCAAAATAGGTATCTTCACCCCCACCTGTACGATCTGATTGTCGAGCAGATGATTGTAGGCAGAGGTAAACTCTTTGTCGAGCCCCGTATAACCCACGCTGGCAAAAAGGTCTACACTACGCAAATCGCCGCGTGCGGTAGCTACTGCATAGTCCGATTCAAGCTGCCGGCGACGGATGTTTTGTGCAAAAGAGTTACGCTCCAAAGCTTTGCTAAGCACTTCGTTATACTCCATTCGTATGTCCGGTGCCGATTCGGGAACCACCGGTTCCAGTTTTACGTTTTCATCCAATCCTAAAAAAGCACGAAGCTGGAACATATTGGCATTCAGATTACTCACCGCTTCTGTAGTAGCAGCCTTGGCATTCAGGGCAGAAAGTTTCAGTTGTAACAGCTCATTTTCTGATATCTGCCCCATCTCACGTTTGGCTCCGGCTACTTTATACAGATGTTCGGCATTCAGTTCATTCTGCCGGGCAGTAGCCAACGTTTCCTTTGCCAACAGCAACTGAAAAAAGTAAGTAATGGTTTTGCGTGTCACGTCTTCTGTGGCAGAGATAAAAGCAGCTTTTGCCTCTTCATAGCGTACAGGTTCTATACGACGGTTCCACTTCAGCTTATTCACGCCAAAAATAGGTTGGGTCAACTCCAGGTTGATCGGTACGGACATGAATTGTTCTTTCCCATTTCCCCCGAACTGCCTGATATAATCCAATGAAGTTGAAAGAGAGAGTTTACCTCCTGTCAGCCATATATTCTGGTCAATGGACAAGTCACCGGATAGTTCCAGATAATTGTTACGGACAAACCCGTAAGTACCATCCGAATTTTGATAAGAGCTGTAGGATTTTTTATAGTTGGGCAATGTTCCTGTCAGATTCACTTCCGGCAGGAGATCGGCACGAAAAGTGCGATATTCCCAATAAGCTGTTTTCAGTTCATTCAAGGCCACCGCCGCATCTACGGATTGAGTACGTGCCAAAGCAATAGCCTCATTAAGAGTTATTTCCCGTTCATTCTGTGCCGTAAGTATTTGCGAAAAGGCAAAAATCGCTAAAACAAGCAGTATATTCTTCTTTCTCATAAAAGTATTATTTTCTACGATTTAAGAAGTCAAACGACGTGCCAAAAAGATAAGTTACTAATTCTCCGATAATTAATTCATTCGACAAGTGTCCGAAAACGAACACTTTGTACACAAATGAACGCCTTTTAACACCTTATTATTCACATACGTCCGGGATACGCACAGTAAAACGTGTTCCCTTTCCTACCTCAGATGTAACACGGATCGTTCCATTAAGCCGCATCACGATTGTCTGACAAATACTAAGTCCTAATCCGGCTCCCTGCGTGAAATTATCCACTTTATAGAAACGTTCGAAAATATGATCCAACCCGTCCTGAGAAATTCCCTTACCGGTGTCTTCCACAAATAAAGAAGTATAGCCGGCTTCATCTTCAGTATATCCCACAGTAATCGATCCGCTTGTTGTGAACTTAGCAGCATTGTTTATAAGATTATTCACTACTTGTTGCAAGCGTACATTATCTGTCACCATATATTTTTTACTACCTGCCGGGATTTCAAGCTTAAGTTCCACTCCCGGTGGCATGTTCAATTGTTGGGAGTCATGCACATTCTTCAACAGTAAAGGAAGACTATGACGAGCAAACTGGAAGTCCATCGTTCCCGATTCAATACGGGACAAGTCAAGAATATCATTGATTAATGCCAGCAACAGACTACAGTTCTTATTGATTGTAGTAATAAACTGTGAAACCTCTTCTTCTGTGAAAGCACTCGTATCACTCAGCAAGTCGGAGAAACCGACAATAGCATTCAAAGGCGTACGAATTTCGTGACTCATATTGGCAAGGAAGGCCGATTTGAGTTTATCAGCCTGCAATGCCTTATCGCGGGCTATGGTCAACTCTTCCTCTGTACTTTTATAACGCTGAATACTCTGACAAACACCAAGAATACTATAAGGCTCATCTGATGTCAATCCATTAAGTACGGAAGTACGATATTCCCACCACTCATAATGTCCATCTGCATTGCGCTGACGGAAGCTCATCCGGGTATTCTGACGCACTCCTGTGAGGGCGGCATCAAATAAAGAACTGATGTGTTCCAGCTCTTCCGGATACACCGTTTTTTCCATATCCTCACGCGTAATAGTCGTTTCCAATTCATCAAAGCCAAATTGCCGGAGGAATCCCAATGGAAAAGTAAAAATATGGGTACGAATATTGAATTGCCACGGATAGATAGAACTATCCTCTATCGCCAAATCAAAAAAACGTTTCCGCATCTCTTCATCAGATACATTGTGACAAGAAAGGGCAACTCCGGTTATCTCCCCACGTGAATGAATAGGAACCATTTCTCCGGAAACCGGAAAATAATTACCACTATGCACTTCCTGCATAAAAGAGTTGGAAGGAATTATACAGCTTTTACCTTCTTTAATCACCTCTTTCAGCATATCGTGCAATACATCTTTACCCTTAGAATATATTTTGAAGATAGAACCGGCTGGCAGTCCTTCATAAGGCCGGACAGTAACATCCACCGGAAGATGCAACATACGTAGCAAAGAAAGATTAGTGAAATGAATACGAAAATCAGTATCATACGTTATCACTCCTTCGCGAATAGAATGGAAAATATTATCAAACTCATCACGCTGGGCCACCAAACGGTTCTGCACCAAGAGACGAGTCTGTGCATGCATTCTCCGGCGTGCCTCCCGACGGTTAGCACGTATCAGCCAAACAACAATAAATACCAATAACCCCAATATGGAAGCATAAAGTAAGATGAAAAAGAACTTATATTTCTCCCAATGTGGCTCATTAAGTATAATCCCAGGCTTCACGCGATCTTTTGCCACATGAAAAAAATCGAGCTGCTTATAATCATAGTAGAAATCAATCGGACTTTCAGTAGTGCCTAAATCGGCCGGAGAAGTACCTTTCAGCACTTTAGCTGCCCTCACTCCTGCCATTCGCGAAGAAGCATACGGATCAGCATCATAAGCACAAAAAACTCCGTTAGTCAACGCCAGACTCTGACAGGAAAAGAAAGGTGCTTTAGAGTTCTTACCGATAAATGCCATAAAAGGAGACCACTTAGGTACTACCACAATACGTCCGTGACTATTACGTGGATAACATACAGAAGAGATAATGCTATTTGTAGTTCCGGTTTGTACATTGTAGGTCTGCAATTTATAATCAGGATGACGTTTTACAAATTGTCCCCACTCATCCATAAAATCTTCTTTTCCTTTCAAACTTAAAAAGCTGTTATCATTCACACAAACAACCTCTTTACGTTCGGGAAATATTTTATTGACCTGTTCCAGTAAAAGAAAAAAATCGGGATTCGAAGTGAAACCGCAAATATTAGGTAAAGCAGCCATAAGAGCTTCATCCGGATATTTAATACCATAAAAAACAACCGGAACCTGATGTGGCAAAGAATCACCACAAGCAAACAATGTATGAAAAGCCTCATCGCTTGAAGTTACAATTAAGTCTACTCCGCGTTTTCTTGCTCGTTCACAAATACGGTTCATAATCAGTTTTTCAGAACGATATGCCCAGTAATCAGCATCCAGATACTCGGTAATAATATTAACCTTCAGCTTTTCTTCACCAAAGCCATCACGAAGTCCACGGGTTAGTTCACTATGCCAGGGAGTCTGATTAGTATAAGACTGTATAAAAAGGACATTATAATTCTGTCCGGCAGCAGTTATCGGTAGAAATACTGTAAATAACAGGAATAAAAGTGTGTTATAAAATCGTTGAGTCATAGAATTAAATACTGCGTTGTTTCACGATTGTGCGCACAAATATACGCTATTATCTTGAAAGCAACGCAGATATATAATTTAATTTTCACTCTTCACGCAAAGCTTCCACCGGTTGAATACCCATTGCCTGCCGGGCAGGGAGCCAGACAGCTATAAATACGGTAATAGCCAACAAGATATAAGTAACAAACATACCTGCCAGAAAGCGAAGTAACGTAAACTCTACAGGATAATCGGAAACAATTTCCGCAAAGCCTAAATTAGCTCCCACGATTATTGCCGGAATAAACGCCAAAGTCAATAAAAACAATCCTTCACCTAAAAGGAGTTTACGCAGACTTACCCTGGTACTGCCTAATGCTACACGTAACCCCAGTTCCGAACGGCGTTGTTGGGTACGGAACCAAAAAGTACCCAGCACAGTAAGAAAAGCATTCATCAAAAAGAATATAGCCACTGAAAGGTAGGTATACAAATCATTGCGAGGCTCTTTCAACTGTATATTTCTATAATCACTCATCGAGCGCATATCTCCAAGATAGAAATTTCCTATCATCAATTGTTCGCGCATCTCTTTACGGAACTTACGAATAAAATCTTCTCCGTCGGAATCAGGACGTACCCGGATGTAAACACCTAAATAAGGAGCATTCAGGTAATAGAAAGGATTTTTTTTCGTGTAAATCAACGGAATATAAGTAGCCGACTGATGGGCAGTAAATTCATTGTACTTTTGGCTTTCACATACAGCCGCTATACGTACGCTGTCTCCGTTCAAATTATTCTTTACCCATTCGCCCACAGCAGGACGATCCGGAAAAAGTCTCCTGGCCAGATTATCCGTTATAATAATATCCGTAAAATTTGCTTTACCAGACAATTGTTCCGGAGAACTCCCATCAGCTCCTTTCACTCCGAATACCCGGAAATAATCCGAACTAACGCCACGCATATAACTATTACAGGTAATTGTATCATGCACAAGTGAAGCTGTTTGGTTCATCCAGACATAGTGTTTATGCATGTTTGTATAGCAAACAGATTCCACCGCCGGATGGTGTTCCAAACGGTCTATGAATGCATAAAAATCATCTGTAGCATTCTTTGTATGGCGACTGTCCGAAAGAAATTTTGCACTTTCGGGAGTGAGTACACCGATATTGAGAGCATATACATTGTGCCAGTTGAATCCCAAAGGACGGGTTTGATTAACGGTAATAACATAAACGTAATCTACCGCATACCACATGCAAGTGGAAATAACAAACAACCCGGCTATCAACCATCCATTATGCCGCCGATTGTTCCATATTATTGTAAAGATGTGCTTGAACATATTGATTACCTTTCATTTAATGCATTGACAATGGTTGTACGAGCCACCCGCTCTGCCGGAATCCCTGCAGAAAGTAAGTTGAGAACCAGACAGAAAAGAAGTGCCACAAAGAATATCCACGGACTTATCATAGAAGCATTCATTGTTGCCGTTCCACCATCCGACAACTCAGATGCCAACAACCAGTCTGCCAGTAGCCAAAGAGCAAAATAAGAGAACAACAATCCTACTAATCCCCCGATCAGCGTAAGTACAAATTCTCGGTAAGAACTTGCCAGAGCAATCCCGAACGGGTAGCCCCGAAAGCTTTTCGTACTCCAATCTCCGAAAGACGTTTACGCATCCGGCTCTGTGTCAGTCCTGACAAATTAATGGCGGGAACAAGCAGAATGACAATCACAATAATAATATAGCGGATTATGACCTCCTGCCCCGGAACACCACCATTTGCATACTTATGAAGCATCTGAACGAAAAAAGTATCGGGCTGTCCCAATAAATCCAGTTGCATCTCCCGATCATTACTATTCAGCTTAGCCAGGTTCACGTCTACTTCTTTGAGTATCTCAGGAAAATCGGCAGAGGAATGTGCCAGAATAAAACACTGAAAACCGCCTGTATGCCCCTTTGTCCATCCCGAAAGATCAATACGGCTAATATCACTATTAGTAGTATAAGGTACCCATATTTCAGAGTAGCTCTGCTCAGCAAACTTGCTCACATCGCGTACCACCCCGCAAATGGCGAACTCTACAAAGTTTAGTTCCAGACGACGTCCCACAGCTTCTTCTACTCCACCAAACAAACGGCGGGCTACACTTTCACATATGACGGTTTGTTTCAATCCGGACTTAAAAGCAGCCTCATCATAGGGTTTTCCGGCAAGAAAACCAAATTCAAATACACGCCAGAAGGCAGCATCGGTATAAAGTGACTGACAATTAATCTCCTCTCCTCCACCCGGAACAGCAGCCAACATACGTCCATATTCACAAATAGCTGTTACTGCTTCTGCAGTTGTCAGCGGATAAAATAGTTGTTGTATATCATAGAGAGATACCCGGCTATAATTACGTGCATCTTTATTCTCTTTTTCATAAACACTGGACCATTTCACATACAACGTACGATCACGGTTTGTTTCCGGTTCATAATTTGTTGTCTTAGCATACAACAAAATGATAATCACCATCACCACTGAAATAGCAAGTGCCGTACCGGCAATACTGATTGCAGAGAGCAGCTTATTCTCCAGCAGCAAATGAAAGGCTTGTTTGAAATGTTGTTTAAACATGAAATAATTGACGATTAGACGATTAGACGATTGACGATTTTACAATTGGGATTACTTTCAGTTATAGGGAGGGGAATCAGACGATTAAACAATTTATTCAGTAACTTTAATCGTAAATTGTCAATCGTCCAATCGTAAATCCCTTTATTCTTCCCTCAGTGCCTCTGCCGGCTGTATCTTCATCGCTTTACGCGCCGGAATACCAATACCGGTCACAATCATTAAGGTAATGAGAACAAATGTAAGAACTGTGGTAATTATGAAACGTCCGGTTTCAAGGGTAGTACCATTCATCCATGAGTTCAGTTCGGCATGCGCCAAATTCCAGTCGATAACAATGGCAGGTACAGTAGCTATCACAAGCAGCAGCAATCCTTCTGTCAGCAGACGATTAAAGATGGTACGGTTTGTTCCTCCCAGAGCCTTGTGCAAAGCAATCTCACTCCGGCGTTGTTGCGTACGGAACCAGAAGGTACCCAACAATCCCAGAAAGATATTCAGTAGCAGAAAAACCATACCAGAAACATAATTACGCAACTCACTCATAGAGCTCTGTTCAAAATTGCGGCGAATGTCTGCAAAAGAACGAATATCGGCTATGAAAACATTTCCCACACGCAACTGCTTCTCACTGTCAGCTTTAAGACGATTGATAAAGTCTATATCCTGATTTTCCTTTACACGTATACATACTTCTAAATGAGTATCATACCAACTCCTCGATAACTGATAAAGCATACAGTAGGAGAATAAAGCCTGATCGTGATCCGAGTAGCGTATCGGTTTCAAAGAAGCAGCCAGATTGTAAGTTTTCGTAGTATCACCCCACAAATAAAACTGTTTACCTACCAATGAGGTTAATTTAATATTATATTTTCTCTCATATAGATTATCAGATGCCAGAAAGTTCTCTTTAGTCAGCATTTCTGCCAATTGCTCCGGTGTTTCTCCGCGTGTCCCCTCATAGCGGAATACCCGTAGGAAATCCGGAGTTACCAGACGGCGCACTACGTATCCGTAGGATTGAAGTGTATCATACCTTACATAAATGCCGCTATTGCTTCCATTATAAGGATAAGAATTCTGGGACAAACTTACAGCTTCTACCTCCGGACGACGGGCGATACGATTCACCAACTCTTCTATTTCATCGGCAATCAATGTATCATTCGGAATAAAGTCAGGACTTTTATCTGTAAGTCCGCCCATGCTTACGAGATAACAATGAGAGATGTCGAACCCATGTGGCTCGTTGTACACACGATACTGAACATAGATATAATCCACAACATACCACATCACCACACTTACCAATAGTAACTCTGTAGCTATCCAAAGATTGGAATGCCACTCATTTTTTATTTGTGTAAATAGTTTTTTATTCATCGTTCATTCGGTTTAATGATTTCTACCTCCCAAAGCATTTACAATACTGGTACGTGACGCTTTCCATGCCGGCAGGCCGGTACTCAGGAAGTTAAGTATAAAACAGAAAAGCAAAGCATACATAAATGTAGAAGGTTGTAGCAGGATAGAGGCATTTACTTCGGGTGGATTGAGCGTAGTACTATAAGCTTGGGCAAATAGTAAACTGTTTCCCAGATAGGCAAACAATACACTGAAAAGTAAACCTACCAAACCGGCAAACAGAGTTACTATCAGGTTCTCCATTACAATCTGCCCCATCATCTCCGTACGTGTACTTCCAAAAGCACGACGTACACCTATTTCAGAAACACGCTGACGCAAACGGCTTTGAGTCATACTACTTAGATTAATGGCAGGCACCAACAGCAGGATAACGAAAATAATAATTCGCTGTCGGCGGGCAGCCTTTACATCAGGCTCCCAGTTGGCAGCAAAAGCTATAGCCTGCTTCTCCTGATCGTACGGACGATTGCGATAAATTAACTCATAACCACTTTCGGCCAACAAATGATTATACTGCTGCTGCATTTTCTTAACCTCTTCACGAATGCGCTCAAAGTCATCCCGGCTTTGTGCCAGAATCGTTACACTCATCATTCCCATATGACTATCACTCCATGTATCTTTGGCCAAATCTGTCGAAGTATAAGGGATCCACACTTGTCCGTATGAAGAACTTGCCAAAGTAGAAACATCTTTCACTATCCCCACTACTTTATAGGGAGCATGATTTAAAAGAAATTCATATCCAACGGACTCAGTTGTCCCAAACAGAGCACGGGAAACACTCTCTGTCAACACAGCCACAGGCCGGCCGGAATCAAAAGTAGCCTGGTCATAAGGCTTACCGGCAACAAATGCAAAATCGAACACCTGCCAGAAAGTATTGTCAGTCTGTCGTAAGTCAATACTAACGGCAGGACTACCCGGCACAGAAGCGGGAGTAGTTATTGCCGCACAACAATAAACAGTAACTGCCTCGGGGGTGGTAAGTGACTTAAAGCAAGCTTTTGCAGTTTGTTCGCTCATAGGTCCGTTGCTGGTACCGTCTCCCCACTCCTTGTTACTGATACTCATAAAGGCAAAGTGCAGGAAACGATCCCTGTTGCTTTCCGGAGAAAAAGGGGCTACCTTCACCTGCTGAATCATCACCACCAGCATTATGAGGAAAATAGCAAGCGCCGTACCCAGTACACTGACCAGACTTATAATAGGTTGCTGGCGCAATTGTGCCAACGCTTGTTTGAAATATAGTTTAATCATCTTGAAGATATTTACGATTAGACAAATTAAAAGATTTACGATTGGACGATTGACGATTTACGATTGAAATTACTTTTATTAATCAGACAGTCGACCATTTACTTAGTAACTCTTCAATCGTAAATCGTCAATCGTCCAATCGTAAATCTCCTTATCTCTTATTCTCCTGTTTCCAGATTCCGGGTATTTACCCCACCAATACCGTCTTTCGTAATTTTAGTAGTTTTGGCATATCCGGACAAAATCATATGCCCTACACCATCAGCATTGGCTATGAGGTTAACACAGTTTACATGCACATTCACCTTTCCTACTCCTTCAAGACGGGTACGAAGGGTTTTGCATTCCAGATCAGCTATATTTATAGAACCAACACCAGTCATATTCAACTCCAGATTCTTCAGTTTTAGTTTCTTCTCGCAGCGGAAAGATCCAACACCCTCAACGTCAACGCGAGACAAGTCCGGAGCAGAGATATAATATTTTAGCTTCTTTGAATCATTGTTTTTTTGCTTATAACTGAGGACGAGCTTACCATCCTTTACTGTAACAGTAACTTTCTTCACATACTCCTCCGGGCCTTCAACACGTAGAGAGTAATCATCTGACTGGGTAAAAAAGATATCGCCCACTGCCTGCAGGCGGATGGAAGAGAAGTCGGTAACCGCTTCATTGCGGATCACTTTTTTATTAGACTGTGCCCGTAAAGGAGAAAAAAGAATCCCCAGCATGAGTGCGATAGTAAATATGGATAGACTTGTTTTCATTGTCGTATATGATTTCTTTAAGTTATAAAAAGTGAGAATGCAGAATATTTAGTTAAGTCTCAATATCATTATAATGTCTATTGCACTTGTCTGCCATCAAAGAAGCGAACCGTACGGGAAGTCTGTTTAGCTTGTTCTTCATTATGAGTAACCATCACGATGGTGCGTCCATCTTCTTTGTTGAGACGATGAAGAAGCTCCATGACTTCAGCTCCCATCTTTGAGTCCAGGTTACCGGTAGGCTCATCCGCAAGGATAATCTCAGGATTGCCGATTATAGCACGGGCTACAGCTACCCGCTGACACTGACCACCGGAAAGTTGCGTAGGAAAATGGTTCATACGATGACTCAGCCCCACTTTCTCGAGCACTTCCTTTGCCAAACGTTTACGCTCGCTACTGTTGACGCGGCGATAAAGCAACGGAAGCTCCACATTATCCAGTACATTCAACGAGTTTATCAAATGGAAAGACTGAAAAACAAACCCAAGGGTCTTGTTACGAAATGCCGCCAGTTCTTTATCCTTCATCCCTTCTGTATGAGTACCGTTAATTTCAATCGTACCGGTAGAAGGCGTATCAAGTAACCCCATAATGTTCAGTAGTGTAGATTTTCCACATCCGGAAGGTCCCATAATGCTAAGAAACTCACCACGGGCCACGGTCAGATTCACGTTTTCAAGGGCTACCGTTTCAATCTCATTCGTACGATAGATTTTGGAAAGAGAAGTCAATGTTATCATAACTTAAGTATTTAATGGTATTAATTATTTCGCATTTTATCAGTGGAATATAGTCAAATCGTATGCCAAAGAAGTAAATCACTTATTTCCTGATAATTAAATAAAAATTCAATTGTCCGAAAATGAACACTTTGCCCAAAGACGAACTATCAGGAGATACAAAAGCGAACATAAACAGACCGATTGTTTCATGGTACTTGTTGTAGCAGACTGTATTTTCAAGATTTCCATCTTTCGAAACACAGAGAATGTAACCAACGTTTTCGGATTCCGATAAATATGCAAACAAAGGGATGTGGAATAATTGATCATGAATGGAAAATATTGGTCATTCTCTACTTACAACAGATATTACACACGCGTTCATTATAAAGCACGTAATATTGCAAAGAAATTCGGATAAGCAATAATTGAAACGCATATTAGCGCAAACATCCACTGATTAGAGGAATGTGCGCTATCATTGAAAGCCAATATTAAATCATTAATCCAAATATAGAATGAAGAACATTATTCTCAGGAAAACCCTCCGGCAGCATGCCCTACTCGGATGTCTTATGCTACTTCCTCTTTCGTCTGTATGCTTACAGGCAAGTGCACAACAAATTGCTTTTCCGGGTGCCGAAGGCTGGGGGCGCTTCGCAACCGGCGGACGGGCTACAGATCCTGCCATAGGTAGTAAGGTGTATTATGTGACAAGCTTAGAGGACTATCTATCAACCGAAGAGCCCATCGAAGGAACCCTCCGCTGGGCACTGAGTACAGGAGACGATACCCCGCGAACCATTCTTTTCAAAGTAGGTGGCACAATCATCCTGAAAGAGCGGTTGAAATGCCCCAAACCCAATGTAACCATTGCGGGGCAATCTGCTCCGGGTGGTGGTATCTGTATCTCGGGAGCCAATATCTACATTCACAGCAAAAACTTTATTGTACGCTACATACGCTTCCGTGCCGGTGATTTGTCGGGTAAAAACTACTCCTCATTAGGAATTGAGAATACGGAGAACGTTATCATCGACCACTGTTCCTTTAGCTGGTCAATGGAAGAAAACGTGACGATGTACGATAACAAGTACACCACCATGCAATGGTGTATCCTGAGCGAACCGCTCTATGTATCCAAACATGATAAGGGCGCACGCGGTTACGGTGCACAATGGGGGGGCGAACACTCTACGTTTCATCACAACCTGTTTGCACACTGTGTAGGCCGTACTCCGCTGGTGAATGGTGCCCGTGACAAAGCTGCCAGCGGACACGATGCTTTTGTAGACACGGAGATTATCAACAACGTACACTTCAACTGGGGAAACAAAGGCGCTTTATACGGTGGGCAACTGCATTCAATTATCGAAGGAGCTTATTCACGCACCAATCTCATCAACAATTACTATAAGCCAGGGCCTGCCACCAATACATTCCAGGAACGCTGGTTTGCCGATTGCTCTCACGACGCCTCCAGCGCTACCGGGTTAGGAGAATGGTTTATTGACGGAAACTTATTTGAGACCAATGAATACAAAAACGATAAGAACAAAGGAGACCACTCGCAGGTGAACGCCGACAACTGGATCTATGCAGACGGAAGCAACTCAAAGAAAGCAGTCAACCTGCGTGCGGGTACAAACCTTATCAACGATATAAAGCTGACTACCCCCTCGGCAAGCAGCGACCTCCATATAGAAACGGCAGAAGAAGCCTACTATAAAGTCATCAAGCAAGCCGGAGCACAACTGCCGAAACTCGACGCAGTAGACACACGTATTC
Source organism: Bacteroides nordii WAL 11050 = JCM 12987 (assembly GCA_000613465.1). Lineage (GTDB taxonomy): Bacteria > Bacteroidota > Bacteroidia > Bacteroidales > Bacteroidaceae > Bacteroides > Bacteroides nordii. The sequence goes on along the minus strand of BAJA01000014.1, from coordinate 66,634 downwards.
TGGCCGAAGCAGCAGGAGAATCGGCACCCGTAGACAGAGGTGCTATCAAATGGAACAAGACAGAACCGGCATCTCCCACCGTAAAATTTGTTGGTATGATCAACTCTCAGGACGATCTGAAACCTGCCGATGCTGATGAAAACTGGACTCCCTGGCCTGATCTTACTCCAAAGAACGGTGAATCTGCCCCTATAGATACAGATGGCGACGGTATCCCCGACAGTTGGGAAGATGCCAACGGGTTGGATAAGAACAATCCCGCAGACGGAGGCGCAATCAGTGCGAATGGCTACTCCAATCTGGAAAACTACCTGAACAACCTGACAGGAGGTGGCGGTACTTCTATCGAACGTCCTTACGCAACCAACAGTGAAGTGACTGCACTGTATATCACCAGCCTAACGGGTGCACAGGTATACTCTTCACATCCACAGGCCAAGAAAAATGAAATCAATCTGCCGGCATTACAACCAGGCGTATACATTATCACTTATATCCTGGCCGACGGAAACAGAGAAAACGAGAAAATCATAGTTACAAACTAACGCCTGAGAGCCTCTTTCAACTTTATCATAGACTAAAGTTGAAACAAACTCTTACTTACTCAATAGATATTAAAATGAAAACATGTAAAGTAATCTATCTTCTGATGCTGCTAATATGCCTGCCAGTCTCTACCCGGCTGGTTGCACAACAGCTTCCTGCTTTTCCCGGTGCCGAAGGACATGGCCGCTACACAACAGGCGGACGGGGAGGAAACGTCTATCACGTAACAACTCTTGAGGACAGTGAGGCAAAAGGTACCTTGCGCTATGCTGTAAAGCAGAAAGGAGCACGTACCATTGTCTTCGATGTAGCTGGAACCATCTACCTGAAGAGTGATCTGAAAATCTCTAATGACAATATTACCATTGCCGGACAGAGTGCCCCGGGACAAGGAATCTGCCTGGCGGATTATCCGGTTATCATCTCGGCCAATGACGTCATTCTCCGTTACCTGCGCTTCCGGGTAGGAACAGCAAGCATAGCTACAGGTGGAGAACCGGATGGCCTGGGAGGTATGGATAAAAAGAATATCATTGTAGACCACTGTTCGGTCAGCTGGTCTATTGACGAATGCCTGTCCGTATATGGTTCTGAAAACACAACGGTACAATGGTGTCTTATCTCCGAAAGCCTGCGCACTTCCGGACACAGCAAAGGGAAACACGGGTATGGCGGTAACTGGGGAGGTGCCCATGCATCTTATCATCATAACCTGATGGCTCACCACGAAAGCCGTGTACCCCGCCTTGGCCCGCGTCCGGGAACACAGGAACGGGAGTATATGGACCTGCGCAACAATGTATTCTACAACTGGGCAGGCAATGGATGTTATGGTGGTGAAGGTATGAAAGTAAACATCGTAAACAACTACTACAAACCAGGTCCCGCAACCCCTCAGAGTGCAGTACGTTACCGTATCGCCAAGATCGGCGTAAGAACTACGGCATATTGTACCAATGCCGACGGCACTCCTAATGTATGGAAGCCAATGGAACATGTATGGGGACAGTTCTACGTAGACGGCAATGTGATAGAGGGCAATGCAGCCGTCACTGCCGACAACTGGACAAAAGGTATCTATGAACAGATCAATAATAAAGAGTGCGACAACACCTTCAATGATCAGGTAAAAGCCGAAATGAAACTGGATGCTCCGCTTGAAACCGATGTCATCACTACCCATACCGCCGAACAGGCATTCAAACAAGTGTTGCTCTATGCCGGTTGCTCCAAAGAAAGAGATATTATAGATGAGCGCATCGTGAAAGAGACAGAAACCGGAACGGCGACTTACAAAGGTAGCGTATCTAATGACGCCGCCAAAAAGCCCGGTCTTATCGATCTGCCCACCGACGTAATGCCCGCCGGAGCTTCCAGTCCCTGGCCGGATTTAAGTAAGGGAGGAGTTACTGCCGACCAACTGAAAGATACGGATGGTGACGGTATCCCCGATGTATGGGAGATAGCCAATGGCCTCAACCCGAACAATGCCACCGACGGAAAAGCAACGACTTTGAGTCAGGAAGGATACACCAATCTGGAGGTATACCTCAACAGCCTTGTAGCCGATATCACAGAGAAGCAAAACGCTGATGGAAGTGGAACCGGTATCGGAAAGGAGTCCGAAGATACAATTACAGTATATACATCGGGCAATACTGTAATTGTGAACGGGCTTTCAGGAAAGAGCAGTATAGAAGTGTATACGTATAACGGTGTAAAGATCCGTCAAATAGCGGTAAATACTGCGGATACGTCATTCAGTCTGCCTTCGGGAAATTATATTGTCCGGGTAGCAACCGCTCATACTACAAGCGTAAAGAAGATTCTGACAGATTGACAAATTGTATTTTCTATACCCTTTTTATGGCGCAATAGCGGAACCAACCCCGGTTGATAGAATTTAAGGCATCACAAACGCATCAGTCAAATGCAAAGAGTTTGCATTTGACTGTTTTTTGTATCAGCGCCAAACACTATTTTTCTCTGTAATGACCCTTATGATCAAAAGCAGATAAAGAACAGTTCATTATGCTATTTTCTCCACGGTCATTTCCAGTTGCCTAATAAGTCAAATAAGCACATCAAAGGAGCATCCGAAGCCCTCCCCCGGAGCCGGACAAATCACTCCCCGGAGCCGAACATGTTGCTCCCCGGAGCCGGGCACACTGCTCCCCGGTGCCGGACAGGTCATCTCTCACCAATAAAAACAAACTTTTCCGGTAAGAATATACGTATATTCTACCAGAAAAGCCTATTTATCTGCATATTCATGCAGTGTTTTCGTGTAAAGTATTCTCAGATGGAGGGCTTCAACAAAAAGTTTAGTTAGCCGATTTCAGATATTCCTATCTTTTTGCTTCCAAAAAGTCTCCATCTCTATCTTACTCTTTTTACTTCCACCAGATAATCTTCTCCCCTACCACTTTATAGCCTTACAACTCTATAACCATCTAACTCCATAACCATCTTCCCCCCTGTACGGAAAACACTTAACGTGGATTCTGTACCATATTCGGATTGGCATCTATCTCTGCTTGCGGAATAGGCAATGCTACCCGCAGATCAGACGGAGTAATAACCGCAGCCCCGGATACGGAAGGTAAATGCCAGCCACCGGTACGACTCACCGGCAAACCATTTCGCATGGCATCAAAGAAAGCATGCCCCTCTCCTACCAATTCCTTGCGACGCTCCTTCAGGATACGTTCCAGGCTCAATTCTGATTCTCCCACCGACTTCACGGGATTGGCACGGCTCACAATGGCATTGAGGCAATCCAGAGAGAATTTCAGGTTTTCTGCCCCACCCAGCTTAAAGGCAGCTTCGGCAGCATTCAGATATACTTCGGAGAGACGGATAATGCAGATGTCATTGTCCTGCGGATTATCCCCCGTCTTGCCGGGATACTTATTCAGATACTTAGGATAGCCGGCAGAACCTTCGGGCAGTATATCTTCCGCCGGATTTTCGGGCAAACGGTTCAACACGTGGCGCACATCATCCGGGTCTTCTCCCAACAGATCGAGGAAGGCTTTGGTGAGTACAAGATTATTCCAATCCTTCACATTATCGGCATACACCATCGGAGCACCCTCACCTCCCGTTCCGCCATCCGGTTCGGAAAGGGTATAGTAAAACTCAAACAGCGACTCAGAACTGAAGTCTTTTCCCCATACGGTGGGATATTCTTCGTGTGTGAACAGTTTATAAAGCCCTCCGTTATCTATCACTTCTCTGGCCAGTGCGAGTGCCTGCTCATTATTATTCATATAAAGATACACGCGCGAAAGCAATGCTTTGACACTCCACACATTGAGATAACCGTCCTTCTTGTCAGTAGAGAGGGCCGAAAGATCCAGCGCCCCCGTCATATCGTCTATCACCTGCTGATAGCACTCGGCTACGGTGTTGCGGGCAGGCTGATGGGTAGGCAGTGTCGTTTTAATCTCGATAGGTACTCCCAGAGAAGCACCGTTGTCCAATGTATAGGGCATAGCAAACAGGCGGGTAAGATCGAACAAAGCCAGTCCGCGCAAAGCAAGCGCCTCGGCTTTGATACAGTTGAGGGCAGTGACATCATCCGTCGCCACTGCACCGGATTCGATTCTTTCCAACAGACTATTTGCCTGGTGAATCACACTGTAAGGCTGATTCCATACACGCGTGATGTTCAAGGCATCATCTGCCGTAACGTTAAATTCATAATAAGGCGATACACGCTTTCCGGCTCCTTTGCTGATACGTGCCTGAACATCTTCGCCACGACAATCGGCATAATAGAGGTAATTATCGCCATAGTAACTGTGCGAAGCGGCAATACGATAGATACCGTTCAGGGCTATTTGTGCCTCTTCGAGTGTACGGATAGCCTGCGGAGTAGTCACAGAAGTAGACGGATTCAGGTTCAGCCAGTCGCCGGAACAGGAAGAACAAAGAAGCGATGTGGCAGCAAATATATATATCAATGTACGTTTCATATATCTGAGTATTATAATATAAATGAGTAAAATCAGAAAGTTATCTCAACTCCAAAATTGAAGGTACGCATGGCGGGAGCTTCACAGAACACCTCACCGTTGACCGGTACTTCCGGATCATATTGTTTCCATTTGGCCCACGTCAGCAGGTTGCTGCCCGAGAAGTAGATACGTGCGTTCTCTATCAGTGCTTTCTGCGTCCACTGTCCCGGTAGTGTGAAACCGATTGTCAGGTTCTTGAGGCGGATATGATCGGTACTGTGAATATAGCGGGAAGAATTTTGCGGACCGGCACCTTGTTCCAATACGAAACGGGGTACGTCGGTTACATCTCCCGGTTTCTGCCAACGGTCTAAGGCATATACAGGCAAATTGTATGACTTTTCTTTGCTACCGTCAGTCTCTATCAGCGTACCTCCTTTGTCAAAAGAATAACCACCTAATGAATAGGTAAAGGTAAGTCCCAGGTCAAACCATTTGTATGAGATGATATTGGTAAATCCTCCCGAAATCTTCGGATCGGCAGACTTATACGGAATAGCTTGTGCCTTAGAAGCATCATCGGTCTTTTCTTTACTGTAAATTCCCTGTTCATCTTGCGTATTGAGATAGTAAAGGGCTTTTCCGGTCATCGGATCTACTCCGGCAAACTCTTTCACGTAGAAACTATTGTAAGGAAGGCCGATCTTATGGATAAACCAGGAACCCTCGATAGACTGCGTCATATCGCCATCCAGTGTTACAATCTTATTACGGTTGTGCGTCAGGTTCAACACCGATGTCCAGTTAAAATCCGGACTGGCAAAGTTGATGGTACGCAGTTCAAATTCCACTCCCTTGTTGTTGAGCTGCCCGATATTTGCCAGATAATTCAGAAAACCGGTGGTAGCACTGATAGGTCGATTGTAAAGCAGATCTTTAGTATCACGGTTGTAATATTCGAGGCTCACAAAAATACGATTGATAAAAGCCAGATCAAGACCGATATTGAGATTGTAATTCTTTTCCCACTTCAAACCGGGATTAGCCTGAGCAGATTCATACGAACCTGCGGCTCCCATATAGTTCTGTCCGTAACTGTACAACCCCATATATCCGTAAAAAGCTCCCGGTTGATTACCATTGACACCATAGGAAGCACGGATTTTCACATCATTCAATACCGGCTTCACAGCATCCATAAAAGACTCATTGCTCAGATGCCACATACCGGAAACAGACCAGAAATCTCCCCAACGACTTTCCGGTGCCAGGCGGGAACTACCATCGCGACGGTAACTGCCTGCAATGTAGTAACGGTCGTCATAATCATAATTCAGACGGGAGAGATAAAGAAATCATCCTGTATGCCTGCGTAGAAGAAGCGAAACTTTTCAGCACAGCCGCATTGTCCGGTTCGAGCAACACATCCGAAGGGAGCTTGGATTTCTCTCCCATCGCTTTATCACTCTGATAGCTTTCCAGTTCATAAGCTGCCAGCACATCAAGGTGATGTTTGGCGGCAAATGTACGGGCATAGTTTAACGAAGTAGATGACAATAGCTTACCATATTCAGTAAATCCCTTTGAAGTCTGGGCATCGCTTCCGCTTTTCGGTCCTGCTCCGCTAAGAGGATTCAAGTAACGGGAGTCTTTCTGTACAGTATAATCATAACTCAGGGTCTCTTTCAGTTTCAACCCTTTGATGATATCTACGGAAGCATATCCGGTAGAGAACATACGCGTCATACGGCTACGGTTATAATCGGTACGGATGTCGCGAAGCGGATTCACATTGGTGCCGGCATAAGAGCCCACATAATTGCCCGAAGCATCGCGCACCGGCATAGAAGGCGTGGCAGACACAGCCACACAAAGAAATGGGTTAATGTTAGAACCACGTTCTTCATTCATCTCCTGACTCATCTGAGTGAACATCATATTCCCCCCTATTTCGGCCCGGCTACCTATCTTCTGCGTCATGTTCAGACGGGCAGAATAACGATCCAGACTGGAATTCTCCACCAATCCTTCCTGACGGTTAAAACCGAGGGAAGCGTAGAAAGTAGTACGCTCGTTACCTCCTGAAGCAGATACTTCATAATTCTGATTATGAGCGGTACGCATCAGTTCTTTCCGCCAGTCGGTATATCCCAGTTCCGGTATCCCTGCATACGTATCAATATTGGCGTTGGCATACTCCCCGGGTGATTCCAACCCTTTGTCTACGGCAGAGTTGTACAGACCTTCGTAAATCATTTCGCGACGTTGCTCCCCGTTCAATGTAGGACGGAAGTTGACAGCTGCATTCGAAAAACCTCCGCTGGCACTCAAAGTAACTTTAGTACGTCCTACTGCTCCTTTCTTAGTAGTAATCAGGATCACTCCATTGGCAGCACGCGACCCATAAAGAGAAGCGGCGGCAGCATCTTTTATCACTGTGATATTCTCAATATCAGCAGGATTAAGCGTACTCATCACATTGGTTTTGGCATTATTCATATAGGCAGCGTCGGCACCCGTACCGGCCCCCATACTACCGGAAGTAACCGGTACACCATCAATGACAAAAAGAGGTTCATTGGATGCATTGAACGAACCCATACCACGGATACGGATACTCTGATTAGCTCCCGGCTGGCCGGAACCGGAAGTGATGTTCACTCCCGTTGTCATACCCTGCAACTTCTGTTCAACAGAAAGTACCGGAACGTTTTTCAGCATATCAGCCCGAAGTGTATTGGCCGATCCGGTAAAGGATGACTTTGAAAAGTTCCCGTATCCGGTCACCACTACCTCATCCAAGCTCAATGATTCGGGGCGCAACATCACATTTAAAACACCGTTCTTCGGCACTTTCACCTCAACCGTTTTCATCCCGACATAGGAAACAACCAGAAATTTATCCGATGCCTCCACGTGCAAGGAATAACGGCCATCCATATCTGTCACCACTCCCCGGCCTGGTGCTCCTTTTACAGAAACGGTAGCTCCGATAAGTGGCTGTTTGTCGTCCGATGATGTCACTACACCTTTTATTTCCAATTGTTGTGCCTGAATATGTATACCACACAGGCAACCCAGTACAAACAATACTACTTTAAAGTTTCTCATTGGTTAATTATTTTAAATCTACAAATACCTATTTGTACTTGTATACCCCAATAATCGTACCTTAAAAGCGTTGAAGAAACAAATTAATTCTAAACAGCAGTAAATAAAAACATTAATTATTCAAGGAAAGCTAAGAAATGAAAAAAGGGCTGTAGAATTGGTCCACATATTTGTGGAATAATTCTACAGCCCGTTCTGTAAAAGGCTAATAATTCAATACTATCTAAAAATAGCGAACATCGCCTGCCGTACTTCCCCGTGCGGGAAGCACTATTTTAGTTTTAGTTTTGTTTTGTTCTTATATTGGCTCATATCGCTCACCACTACCCTGTCACCCGGTTGCAAACCACTTACCACTTCTGCATATTCAAAATTGGAATCGCCCAACTGTACTTTCCGTTTCACAATCTCATCCTCTGCAGTCATTACAAATAATTCATACTCGCCACGACCCACATAATAAGAAGCATTGGCAATCCGCATCACATCTTCTTTCACAGCGTTCATCACATACACATCTGTTTTCAGACCTGAACGCAAACGACGGTTGTTATCATCCACCAATTGTACGGAGAAAGAGATAACCCCGTTCTTTGACAGCGGTGTCACACTGCTAACCACTCCTTCCAGCTTTTCCGTACCAATCTTCACAATTGCTTTTCCGCCGGCAGCCACACGGTCACCGTAAGTATCGGCAATTTCACCTTCCACTTTGAAGTGACTCAAATCGGAAATAATGGCCAATTGCCCGCCTTGCGGTACCTGCGCACCCACCTGATTATTAATATAAGTAAGAATAGCCTTGCGCGGAGAACGAATCTGTGCATCGTCCAATGTACGCTTCATCTCAGCAAGGTTCTTACGGAAAATGTTGAAATCAAGTTCCTGTACCTGTAGTTCGGCAGCAGCAACCTGTTTCTCATTATTATATTGTTGTTTGAGTTGTTCATACTCTAACTGGGCAACATTATAGCTCAGTTCCGCCTGGCGTACTTTATCGGTAGTACCTGCACCAAGGCTATCCAGGTAATGTTCGTTGCGAAGTTCCACCTTCATACGGTTCAGCTTCATAGCCGACACCTTTATCTGCATGGCCATGTCAGAAAGTTTGGTCTGGTTGTTCACACGAAGCTGATCCAGTTTGTAACGGCGCATTTGTTCTTCGTCGAGCAATTTCTTGTATTCCGTCTCAGTACTTTGAAGGTCCAGTTTCAAAATAGGAGTACCGACATCCACACTGTCTCCCCCCCGGCGATAAACCTCTACAATGCGACTATTGATAGGAGAAGTTATAATTTCTTCAAAAGCCGGTGCCACCTTTCCCGATGCACTGACGCTGACCTCAATTGTACCTTTGTCAACAGTAGAAAGTACAAGATCCTTTTTCTGAACCCCTGTACGCATCAGGGAAACAAGTACACTGATAACCACAACGGCCGTAACCCCAATGGCTGAATAGCGAATAATCTTTTTATTACGTTCTTTGTTACGTACTTCTTTCGGAATTTCTCTGTCCATCTTATTTCTATTTACGATTTAGCGATTTACGATTGGAGATACTAAATCTGTGCCAAAGTACTAAAGTGCTGAAAACAAGGAATAAGACAAAAAAGAAGGGTGTCCGAAAACGAACACCCTGTACGAATTTAGCAAATGAAATGTTACAAACACTCAGGTTATCTCAACCGTAAACGATCTCCCACTTCCGGGATATAATCACCGTCTTTACGGTTCATCTTATAAAGATTCTTCAGTCGGATACCGTATTTCTGAGAAATGGTATGCATAGAATCACCATCTTTCACAATATACACGTTATATTGTTTGGGAGCTTTCTTCTTCTTTGCTTTCAGATAGATGATGTCACCCTGCGTCAGAGTATAGTCGCGTTGCAGGTCATTATACTTCACCAACTTCTTCCAACTGATATCGAACTCATCACCCAGCTCTTTGAAAGTATCTCCGTTACGGGCAACCACATAAGCAATGTCATTGGCTATATACACCGGATGCGGGTTCAACAACCACGGATGTTTACGCAACTTACGTTCCGAATAAATACCTTTGGAATCGTACTTATACAAATCATAATCCTCTATAATAGTAATCAAACGGTTGGCATAGGAAGGATCTGTGGCATACCCTGCCTTTTTCAAACCGCGTGCCCATCCTTTATAATCGGTAATATTGAGCTTGAACAGAAAAGCATAGCGTGCCCCACGAGTCAGAAACGTAGAATGATCCTCATAAGAGTCTCTTGGATTTTTATAAGCCCGGAAACACTCCTGGCGGGCATCATCATCATGCCGCACCGTACGCCCCTTCCAGCTTCCCCCGCACTTGATACCAAAATGATTGTTACTCTTACGTGCCAGTTCACTCATTCCGGCACCACTTTCAAGCAATCCTTGTGCCAGCGTAATACTGGCGGGAATCTTATGCTCTTTCATCTGCTCTATGGCAAGATCTTTATACTTATCAATATAATCTACATAACGGGAATTTTTGCGTTGAGCCTGTGTACCCACAGAAAGCATAAGTGCAAGGGTTATTACGACAAGTCTAAGTGTTTCCCGCACAGGGAGGTGCACCAAGAGATGATTAATTGAAACGCAGATGAACGCAGATTTTCGCAAAGAAAAACAAGGATAAGATAAAGAACAACAGTATTTTAATCTGCGTTTATCTGCGTTTATCCGCGTTTCATCTGATAAAGAAAGCTCTGTGAGACTCAGTGGTACTCTGTGGTGAGTTTGATTCATTATTGTCCAAATGTGAGTTAAATGCCACAAAAATCATAAAAATAATTGGGATTATCAATCTCTTTCCTAACTTTGTAACATTAATTGTAGAACAAAAACCCTTGATAAAGATGAAAGACCTGACGATTACCAGCATTATCAAAGTATACACATTTGATGAACTTAATAAAGCGGAACAGGATCTGATGACAAGTGCAATGGAGGCAACTACACGTAGTTACGCTCCCTATTCGAAATTCTCAGTAGGAGCTGCCGCCTTGCTTGCCAACGGAATTGTGGTAACCGGAACCAATCAGGAAAATGCCGCTTATCCGTCTGGTTTATGTGCAGAACGCACTACCTTGTTCTATGCCAACTCTCAGTATCCCGACCAGCCGGTGCTGACCCTTGCCATCGCTGCCCGTACGGAAAAGGACTTCATCGATCTCCCTATCCCTCCTTGCGGTGCTTGCCGCCAGGTAATACTCGAAACGGAGAAACGCTACAAACAGCCCATCCGCATTCTGCTCTACGGAAAGAAAGAAATTTATGAGGTGAAAAGTATTTGCGATCTGTTACCGCTCTCATTTGACGCCTCAGCCATGAAAGAATAATGATACAACAATATAATACCAAACTAAAAGGAAAGCTCGTCCTTACCGATTCTTACCATACAGACAAAGCCTTGCAAAAGGAAAAGAGCCTTTATAAATTTATCTGGGTACGAAATGGCAGTATTACGCTGGAAATAGATCATCAGGAGGTAATACTTGTGCCGAATGAAGTTATCTCTTTGTCCAACCTGCAACATCTGGAATTCAAATCCATTGACGGAGACTACCTGACACTACTGTTCAATAGTAATTTCTATTGTATTTATGGCAACGACCACGAAGTATCGTGCAGCGGTTTCCTCTTCAATGGTTCCTCACATGTGATCCGGTTCGTATTGGATGACACCGAACAGCAACTACTAAACGACATAACCGATACACTCAGCAAAGAATTCTGCGTATCGGACAATTTACAGGAAGAGATGCTCCGCATTCAGCTCAAACGCTTCATAATCCAGTCTACCCGTATCGCACGCCGGCGCCTGAACATCACACAGGAAAAGGAATACAGTTTTGAAATTATTCGTCAGTTCTTTATTCTGGTAGATACACATTACCGGGAGAAAAAACAAGTACAGGACTATGCCGATATGCTGCATAAATCTCCTAAAACATTATCAAATATTTTTTCAGCCTGCAAACTCCCTTCCCCATTGCGCGTCATTCATGAGCGTGTGGAAGCCGAAGCCAAGCGATTATTACTATACAGCAATAAAAGTTCTAAAGAAATAGCCGGCCTGTTGGGATTTGAAGACCAGTCCTCTTTCAGCCGTTTCTTCAAGAACATGACCGGACAAAGTACTGTACAATTCCGAAATTCATCCGAAGGGAAAAATTGACAAGCGATAAAGCTAAATTGCTATTTCCGGCAAATGGGAAAACCCCGACCTTTGCGTCTATAAGTTAAACCCATAAAAAGTTATAGCAATGAAAGAAAAATTAATCACTCTTCTGACCTTCACCTCCGGTCTTAAAAGTTTCGGTATCATATTTATCCGTGTAGCCATTCTGGTTGTATTCGTCTGGATTGGCGGATTGAAATATTTTCACTACGAGGCAGACGGCATCGTACCTTTCGTGGCAAACAGTCCGTTTATGAGTTTCTTCTACGCTAAGGGAGCTCCGGAATACAAGGAACATAAAAATGCCGAAGGTGCATATGTTCCAGAAAATCGCGAATGGCACGAAGCCAATAATACATACACATTCTCTTACGGACTGGGTGCGCTCATTATGAGTATCGGTATCCTGGTTTTTCTCGGTATCTTCTTCCCTAAAGTCGGTATTATAGGAGATGCACTCGCCATTATCATGACACTCGGCACATTATCTTTTCTTGTCACTACCCCCGAAGTATGGTACCAACTTGGGAAGTGGCGAATATGGGTTTCCCTTGCTCTCGGGTGCCGGCAGACTGGTTATTAAAGACATTGTAATCCTGGCTGGCGCAGTAGTATTACTATCCGACTCCTCACAACGGGTATTGGAATCTTTGACAGCTACTACCCGGTAACCGAAACAAATCTCCCGCTTCGGATGTTATAAACCTACAGAATAACCCTTTAAAAAGAATATAGATATGAAACAATATGATGCTATTATCATAGGTTTCGGCAAAGGTGGAAAAACATTGGCTGCCGAATTATCCAATCGTGGCTGGAAAGTCGCCTCATCGAACGGTCTGATAAGATGTATGGAGGTACATGTATCAACATAGCCTGTATCCCTACCAAAGCATTGGTACATGAGGCTGGGATATCCGGACTGATGTACAAGGAAGACTATAAGCAACAAAGTGACTTTTATAAACAGGCTATTGCCCGTAAAAATGAACTGACCTCTTTTCTCCGAGAAAAGAACTTCAGCGATCTGGATGGTCGGCCCAATGTTACGATCTATACGGGAATGGCTTCATTCACTTCACCCAACACGGTGAAAGTTGTTCTTCCCGACGAAGAGATAGAACTTCAGGGTAAAGAAATTTTTATTAACACTGGAGCTACAAGTATTATCCCTGCCATCGATGGAGTTAAAGAAAGCAAACATGTGTACACCAGTACCAACCTACTGGATCTGGACATACTCCCACGCCACCTTATTATTGTAGGCGGCGGATACATCGGACTGGAATTTGCTTCCATGTATGCAGAATTCGGAAGTAAGGTAACCATACTTGAAGGAGGAAGTGCGTTCATTCCGCGTGAAGACCGTGATATAGCAGACAGTGTACGTAAGGTACTTGAAAAGAAGGGAATAGAAATTCGTCTGAATGCCCGTGCACAGTCCATACATGATACAGCAGATGGGGTGACTCTGACATATACAAACACCGCTGATGACATCCCTTGCTTTGTTGAAGGCGATGCTATCCTACTGGCTACAGGCCGAAAACCAATGATAGAGGGCCTGAACTTACAAGCAGCAGGCATAAAAGTAGATGCACACGGTGCTATTATTACGGATGTACACCTGCACACCACTACTCCACACATCTGGGCAATGGGCGATGTAAAGGGAGGACCGCAGTTTACTTATGTATCTCTGGATGATTTCAGAATTATCCGCAATAAACTGTTTGGTGATAAAGAGCGCACCACCGAAGACCGTGATCCGATAGCTTACTCCGTATTTATTGACCCGCCACTTGCCCATGTCGGTTTGACGGAAGATGAAGCTATCAAGAGAGGATATTCCTTCAAAGTATCCCGTTTACCGGCCACAGCTGTAGCACGTGCCCGTACTTTGCAACAAACAGACGGCATGCTGAAGGCTATCATTGATACACATACCGGAAGAATCATGGGATGTACCCTGTTCTGTGCCGAAGCATCAGAAATTATAAACATTGTCAATATGGCAATGAAAACCGGACAGCATTACAGCTTCTTACGGGACTTTATTTTCACACACCCAAGTATGAGTGAAGTATTAAACCAGTTATTCACATTTGATTGAAATAGATAGTTCTGATTTTTATCTATATTTTTCTTACTTTTGTAACAACATTGCCCATAAAGAGTAAAATTCAAAATGAAAGAAAATCAAACTTATCAATCAAAGATTATGCCATTTACTTTTCGAAAAGCCACCACCGATGATGCAGCCAGAATATGGGAAATCATCCTGCAAGCCAAAGAACAAATGCTTCGGCAACAAAAGCAACAATGGGACGAGACCTATCCCCTACCCGAAAATATAGCCAGTGACATTCGGAACGGTTATGCCTTCGTATTATGTAATGAGGGTGTCATAATAGCCTATGGTGCAGTCTCTTTTGATGGCGAACCGGCCTATGAAGCCATCGAAGGTAAATGGTTAAGTGAACAGCCTTATGTAGTAGTTCATCGCCTGGCTGTGGCCGATGAAATGAAGCAAAAGGGCATAGCTACTCTGTTCATGCAAAAAGTAGAAGAATTTAGTCGCGGGAAAGGAATCCATAGTTTCAAGGTAGATACCAATTTTGATAATTTCTATATGCATAAGATGTTAGAACGGCTTGGCTTTGTATATTGTGGGGAAATAATATATGGCAGGGGAGTTAGGATGGCATACGAAAAGCTCTTATAATCCTTACCTCGCAAAAGTACGTATTTAAATATGAGTTAAATACGTAATTAGTAGTGACTTAAATACGTACTCTTATACCCTAAAAGTACGTACTTTCATAAGCATTGATTTACAAGATGTTAACTGCACTATTTGTGCTATCCATACTCCCCATAATATATAACATCGGAGGTAGTGAAGTCCGAATTAAGAAATTCACTTTTTTGCTAACTCTTCCAGTTATCGATCATGATTATCGGTTTTAGTTTCAAAATACTCAACACGCTGATTGATAGCACAACTTTTAAGAAGATACTTTATTAAGATACTGTTTAGTTTTTGCCAAAGTAAAAGTTGTAATTAGCTTTCAAATTAGTATCTTTGAACCATTGAAAACATTTAGGTTGCCCTCGTCTTTCTACAGGGGCTTTTATTTCGATTCATCCTACAAATGCGTAGTTCGTTAATAATGTTAATTCATTTTTTAACACCCCTGATTTTGCTTTATAAGAATGTACATTTTAGCATATCAAATGTGTACATTTTAGTATCACAAAGATGTACAATTAACACTCGCATAATTGTACACTCTTGCCTATCTTTAAACAGAAGATTTATATTCATTATCAATCAGCAGATTACATCAGAGTGAGTATTTATATTCTACCTTATATTCTCTCTTAAAGGATTTTTATAATTACTTTTTTGACAACTACACATTTATCAAATGAACCTTTATTTTGTCTATTCCAATTTTTATCCTATCTTTGCCACCGAATCAATTTAAACTACCCCGATGAGAATATCTAAGTAAGACAAGACATTTCGGTAAACATCACTTTTTATATGCTATCTTTCTATTGACGCTAAGCATCACAAACGTGTATGTTTAGCCACTATTGTGTTTGTCCCTCCCCTCCTTTTTTTAATTATCCCAAGTATTTAACATTCAAAACCCAGTAGTTAGTATGAGTATATCCATTCAACAAATCACGTATATACATGCAGATAAAGAAATTCTGTTTAAAGACCTTACCCTCTCTGTAAACAAGGGGCAAAAGATTGCATTAATCGGAAATAATGGTTCGGGCAAATCAACCCTGCTACAGATTATAGCCGGATGGCTGCCGCCTTCATCAGGAACGGTGGTCCGGCCGGACGATATCTATTATATTCCCCAACATTTCGGACAATATGACGGACAGACCATTGCACAAGCCTTACGAGTAGACAAAAAAATAGAAGCGCTACACGCCATACTGAACGGTGATGTGTCTGTAGAAAACTTTAATACTCTTGATGAAGATTGGAATATTGAAGAAAGAATACAAGCTGCTTTAGAGTCCTGGGGATTAGGAGACAAAACAGCCTCACTCCCCCTGTGCCAACTCAGTGGCGGAGAGAAAACCCGGGTATTCCTGGCTGGTATGGAAATACATTCTCCCTCCGTAATTCTGCTGGATGAGCCGACCAACCATCTGGATATTCAAGGGAGAAAACGGCTTTATGATTTCATAAAGAAAGCAGCTTCCACACTTATTGTTGTCAGCCATGACCGGACACTGCTCAATCTGCTGAATACTACCTGTGAACTAACCCCAAACAACATTACTACTTATGGAGGCAACTATGAGTTTTATAAAGAACAAAAAGGTATCATGCTAAATGCCCTGCAACAACAACTCGAAGAAAAAGAAAAAGAACTTCGTTTAGCCCGGAAGATAGCCCGTGAAGTGACCGAACGAAAAGAAAAACAGAATGTACGCGGCGAGAAAGCAAGTGCCAGGAAAGGTATTCCACGCATTATGATGAATACATTGAAAGACAGAGCAGAAAAGAGTACTACCAAACTTAATGATATACATGCTGAGAAAGCGGAAAAGTTAACCGGTGAGATGACTCAAATCAGAAGTTCCCTTTCTGATGCGGCAGTATTAAAAACCGATTTTGATACTTCAGGATTACGTATCGGAAAGATTCTGATTACGGCAACCGATATTAATTTTGGCTATAAAGACGAGCTGTTATGGAAAGATCCACTCAGCTTTCAATTGAAAAGTGGTGACCGTCTTTGCATTGAAGGTTCAAATGGATGCGGTAAAACCACTTTGCTCAAACTCATCACCGGAAATATCACGCCCAAGGAAGGAACATTACTCCGTGCCGATTTCAAATATGTCTACCTCAATCAGGAGTACTCTATCATTCAGAATGAACGGAGTGTTCTTCAGCAAGCGGAGGCTTTCAACATTCGCAACCTGCCCGAACATGAGGTGAAAATCAGACTCAATCGCTATCTGTTCCCCTCCACAGTATGGGATAAACCCTGTAAGAAACTCAGTGGCGGAGAAAAGATGCGGCTTGCCTTCTGTTGTCTGATGATCAGTAATAATACGCCCGATATGTTTATTCTGGATGAACCGACCAACAACCTGGATATTCAAAGTATAGAAATCATCACATCGACCATCAGAGATTATACAGGAACAGTGCTGGTAGTATCACATGATAAATATTTTATAAATGAAATAGGAGTGGAAAGGAAAATCATCCTTTAAAATGCATATCTTTGTAACTCTATTAAATCAGAGGTGTTCCTGATGAGAGCATAAAGAGAATGAAAGAACTAAGCAACAAGCTACTACCTATACAGATAGAAGGAGAACTGAATAAAGAGTGGGATTTTTTATCCGAAGAATATATCGGACTACTGGCAAGAACCGGACGGGGAATGAAGTATTCCCTGTCGTTTCCGGTAGAGAGTCATGTGAGTGTCACCTCTCCCCGCACAGGAATAGTATGGAACATTATGATCATGCTTGAAGATCCAAAGGTCATTCATTATGCCTTTTATACCTTCTATACCAACGAATATGGTGAAAAAGGCATCTACCTCATCGACGAATACAGGTGTAGCCGGGTGACGCCCCACTATATGAAGAGGCTCAACAGCCGGTATCTGAAGCCCAAAGGTATCCGGTATAATGACGAACATGACATAATCAGATTCATCTACCTGTCTCTTCTGAAAGATACCGTCATGTGTGGGCATCGCAATACAAAATACCTGGCACACAACGAAGGACTAAGTGTAATAGACCACGCCGGAAACGGAACGGTTACTTACATCACTTTTGTAAACAAAGAAATGCTGCGGGAATATCAGGAACCTTTTGACAAGCGTCGGAAGCTGATGTACCTCATCAAAGAACACCCGAATGCTAAAGAACCACGCCGGCAGCTAAAATTATTAATGGAAGAATTAGGACTCGATTTTCCCACAGAATATTCCAGTATCAAACCCCGCCGGAAAGATCCCATGCAAGCCATGCAAACAGCCTGCGAAAAGGCGCAAATGAGACAGGTGAGAATGCCGGAAACGGGAACCACTATTGGATGCGGACGCCCGTCAAAACAGCAATGGATCAATGAATCGGATATAAAAAAGTTATTAAAGAAATGAGCAAATTAACTACTACCTGGTGGATTGTATTCTACAAAGACCAGCTACTACTTAAAAAGCAGAATAATAAGTTGACAATCCCTTGTAACGAACAACCTCCTCTACCTATCCCGGCAGATACCCATGTACACGAAATATGTATTCTGGAGGGACAGCCCTGCAAGGCCTTCGTAGTCAGCCATCCCATAGAAGAATCCGACGAATATTGTATGACCGGGCTACGTGCTTCTTATGATTTTATCCCGTTGAAACAATACCATACAGCAGGAAAAGCTTTCGAAATACTACATTGGGATCAGCATAGCCGTTTCTGCCCGGTATGTGGCACAAAAACGGAAATGAAAGATACTATCATGAAGAAATGTCCGGCATGCGGAAACGAAATGTATCCTTCTATTTCAGCAGCCATACTGGTGTTGGTACGTAAAGAAGATTCGTTACTATTGGTACATGCACGAAATTTTAAAGGAACTTTCTATAGCCTGGTAGCAGGTTTTCTGGAAACCGGAGAAACACTGGAAGAATGTGTAATGCGCGAAGTAAAAGAGGAAACAGGACTTGATATTAAAAACATCACTTATTTTGGTAACGAGCCGTGGCCCTATCCCAGCGGGTTAATGGTAGGATTCATTGCCGATTATGCCGGCGGAGAAATCAGTTTACAAGACGAAGAGTTGAGTTCAGGAGCTTTCTACACACGTGAGAACCTACCGGAACTGCCACGTAAACTCAGCCTGGCACGTAAAATGATCGATTGGTGGATAAAAAACAATTAAAAAAGAGATACAGGTTACGAAGCACTTACAAACTACAAACGAACAACTTATGAATGAAACGAACACTCCGTTCCTCTCTCAAAAGTATCAATAAACCGTGTGCCCTCGCAACCTGTATTTTCTCTTTCTATAATCCTGTAATAAGAAACCAATGAATGTATAAAAGGGAAGGCTTCATTACCAGATAGTCAACTCTTCAAGTTTCAATTTCTTTTCCCACTCGCTGATAGTGAGTTGACGCAGGTCGGAGGCTTGCATACCCTCAGGAATTGCATTCTGAGCGAGGTTAATATAAGGGGCACAGGTAAGAGCGCAACCTACCTGATGAGGTTCTACGAATGTGTATTTGTAACCTACATAGATACGTTCGTATTCCACTCCCTGATCTTGTCCGCACAAGGCAATACTATTGGTCACTTTGCGAAGAGTACCTTCAAGATAGCCAATCATCTCAGACTCTGTAGTAGAATCATTTCCGTAGGTATTGGCATCTTCTATGAAAAGAGAAGAACCTTTACTACGGTTTTTCAGAATAGCAATACCTATGGCAGACCATACCCATAGCGGACCACGGGCAGTGACATCCTTATTAGCACAGATAATGTGTGAACCGGGCATAGGCGGAAAACGGCGTTGTTGCTCTTTACCGAACAAGCGCTCGGTAGCTTCGAGTAGCGGACGAACATTGTAAACAGGAATATCAGGTCCATCGGGTTGAGATTGCATGTACATCGGCTTCTCTGCTCCACTTGCAATGTCGTCATGTTTAGCAAGATCAAAACCCCAGACCGCACCATTCAGTCCACAAAAAGAAGAGACAGTAAGCATGTTGATCTGACCAATATAAGCATCATTCTTCTCGCAACGGTCATAAGAAACAATGTTCTCGGTTACTGTATCGAGGTCTTTCACATCGACTGTACCGACGGAGAGCTTCATGGTAGAGATGTATCCCTCACCAGCACCGGGATTCATATATCCTATACAAAATTCTTTACTTGGCCCCACGGCCTGATTAATCACTTTTGAGGCATCATACTTGATGTCAGCTACTAAATCTTTCATATTACTATTGGTTTAGATGTTGCTCATAGAACAACGTTTAACACAGAATGATTAGCCCCAATAGTCTAAAGAATCAAAAAAAAACGAAACGTACTTCCCGCACGGGGAGGTTCGGTAAGCGATGGAAAAAAAGAAATATACCGATCAGTTTTCAACAACATATCAATTCCTCCGTTCAAGGTAGTGTATTCTGATAAAAGTAGCATTATCCATATAAAAGTATTCTTCCATATTTTTTTCAAAATTCTGCATACTGGTTGGATAAAATTATTCATGATTTCACCTATACTAAATTAACAAAAAAATAGCCGAAATCACCTTTAAAGATGACCCTGGCTATTTTCACACTCTGCCTCCAAGAAGAATTACTTCTTTCCCCTTCTCACATAATAAGGAACAAACAAAATTAGAATAATCTCTTTTATTTTTCCCCCGATTATATTTAACGTATGATGCTCCAAAATGTCTGAAATATAATTTTAAAATACTCCTTCACCGAACGATTACATATATATTTCATATTATACCGTATTTTATCGGGCATAATCTGTTCTATATATGCTTTGTCGGGATCTGAAGCCCCTCCAAGAATCGTATTTTCATCTACATATTCAATAGAAGCATAATCCGTAATTCCCGGACGTACACTCAATACCTTCTTCTGTTCATCGGAATATAAATCCACATATTTACGAACCTCAGGACGTGGTCCCACCAAACTCATATCACCTTTCAGCACATTAAACAATTGAGGCAATTCATCCAATTTATACTTCCGAATAAAGTATCCGGTACGGGTTATTCTGGGATCTCTCCCCCCTACCGTTATCAACCCCTTCTTATCAGCTCCCATACGCATTGAACGGAATTTATAGACATAAAAATCCCGCCCGTATTGTCCCACACGGAGCTGTTTATAGAAACCGCCTCCTTTACTTTCGAGGCAAATGGCTATATAAAGAAGAAGAAAGACAGGAGAAAGTAATAAAATTCCCAAAAGGGAAAAAACGATATCAAAAAAACGAATCAAGAAGCTTATCTGTTTAGTGTTTGTAAATATACTATCTGTTTTTTGCAATCACGGTCGTATAGGCCGCCTTTACAGTATCAATAATGAATTTTAATTTTTCACTATCCAATTGGGGATATATCGGCAACGATATCTCACTCTTAAAGTTCTGATAAGCCTGTGGATAATCCTTAATATCATATCCCATCGATTTAAAGAACGACAACATCGGCATCGGTATAAAGTGTACATTCACAGCCACTTCACTTTTAGCGATCTCATCAATCATCCGGTCGCGTTGTTCTTCGGTAAAACCTTTAACGCGTAAAGCATAAATATGATAAGAACTTTCTTTTTCTCCATCCACAGAAGGTGGAACAATAGCCCAGTCACAAGCCGAAAAAGCATTATTGTAAGTATCGAAGACCCGTTTTCTCTCTTTTAGTAACTCCGAATATTCCCGTATTTGCGCCAGTCCGATGGCAGCATTCACATCAGCCATATTGATTTTCATTCCGAAACCAACAATATCATAACGCCATCCTCCGGCTTTTGATTTTGAAAAAGCATCCTTAGTCTGGCAGTTTAGGCTCATCATCCGTAGTTCCTTATATAATTCTGCATTATCAAACGGATTGGGCAAGTTCAAACAAATGGCTCCACCTTCAGCAGTAGTCACATTTTTCACGGCATGGAGTGAAAAGATAGCTATATCAGTTTCACAACCGGTACGCTGATGACTACTGTAGCGTGCTCCCAAAGAGTGGGCAGCATCATTCATCACCAAGATACGTCCCAATTTTTCTTGCACGGAAGATTCCGCACGGAACAATTTTATCATTTCAGATTCCTGCACCAGTGCCATGATCTTTTCATAATCGCAAGGAAAGCCGGCAATATCTACCGGAATAATTGCCTTTGTTTTAGAAGTAATAGCTTTACGAACAGCCTCCACCGAAATATTAAAATCCGTTCCAGAATCCACCATTACAGGTTTAGCTCCGGCATGAAGCACCGCCAACGCCGTTGCACTATAAGTATAGGCAGGAACGATCACTTCATCGCCCTCCTTCACTCCCAGCCAACGCAACATCATAATAGCTCCTGATGTCCAGGAATTGACACAAAGTACTTCTTTTGCTCCCGAAAAAGATTTTATTTCTTCCTCCAAAGCCTTTACTTTCGGACCGGATGTGATCCAACCGGAACGTAACGAATCAACGACTTCGTTGATAACCGCCTCGTCAATATAAGGTGGTGAAAAGGGTATTTTCATAAATGAGTTATTATGATAAAATAAAGTTAGATGCTCTATAATAAGTAATTTCTCTTAATAGAAAAACAATATTGAGCAAACGAATATGCTGTAAAATAACCAAATATTAAGTATTTAATTGAGAGAGGTATTGAAATAGTGCTTTAATCTGTCTAGGTCTATTAAACAAATTTTCTGCAGCATTTTTGCAATTTTCTCTTTTTCGTAACATATCAATATCATTTGAACGAATTAATTTTATATTTTCAATTAATTTCTCATAGTCTCTTGAACGAGAAACCCAACCTAAACAATTTTCTTCAATTATACGCTGCCCTTCTCCTTCACCAGCAAATAAGATAGGAACTCCTGCAGCCATAGATTCATAAATTTTGGAAGGTACAGCTCCGAATATATTTTTCACTAAAGGTATTAAAGTAACATCAGCCTGTTTTAATAAACCTGGTATCTCATCACGCGAAACTCTACCATGAAAAAAATGCCTCTCTCTGAATTAGTCATCAAAAACTCTTCAATTAAATATTGCTCACCTCCAGCACCATAAATATGAAATTCAGCTCCTAACGATTTAAAATCAATTTTTTGACAAATTTCTAAAATTCCTTGAGCAACCCCCAAAAGTCCGGCATATACAATAATAAGATTACCATTCGTCTTTTTCTTATTTGAGATATTCTGAAAACGTTCTGGCGTAACCCCATTTCTAAAAAGATACGCTTGAGATGCACCATGTTGAGAAACATAGCTGACTATTTCTTGAGATTGCCCCATACATGCTACTGATTTCTTATATAAAAAACATTCTAACTTTTCAAGTATACGATAAATTACTCCATCAGTCAAGACCCCTAACTCTCTTGCAGATAAAGGCCATAAATCAGATATATTCATTATCATTTTAGACTTACAAGTCTTCGATAAGAAATATCCACTCACCCCTAATGTTAAAGGAGGACTTTCAACAATTATAAAATCGAATCTTTTTTTTTCGAAACGTATTTCAATGAAAACAAAACTGAAAAAGAAAAAAGATAGCATACTTAAAACACGAGGCAAAACACGTTTTTACATTAGATGCAAACAACCAAAATCTAAATACATCAATCTCATCCAAACTCTCTTTACAAAACCATTTACCTCTATATTCTTTAAATATTTTTCCTGTAGGATAATTTGGCATACCAGTAATAATAGTAATGTCTGCACCACATTTTTTAAGTCCGACAGCCATTTCATAAAGCCGATTTTGAGGTGCTCCCATTTCCGGCTTATAATATTGAGTTAAAATCGCAATTTTCATCTAAGTACGTCAACTATTCGACCAGAAGCTTGACCATCTCCATAAGGATTGACAGCTTTACTCATTTTATCATAATAAGTTTGGTTATCCAACAAAACAGAAACCTCACTAACTATTTTATTATAATCTTTACCTACCAGTTTCACTGTTCCAGCTTCCAATGCTTCCGGTCGTTCTGTTGTATCACGCATTACCAGCACAGGTTTACCCAATCCGGGAGCCTCCTCTTGAATACCTCCACTATCAGTCAACACAATGGCTGACTTTTCCATCAAGTAAACAAATGATAGATATTCCAAAGGTTCTACAAAACAGATATTAGAAAGCTGACTCTCACCAAAAACTTCATAAATAGGTTTACGAACATTGGGATTTAAGTGCATTGGATATATAAAATCTACCTCTGGATATTTTTCAGTTAGAGCTTTTATGGCCTTACAAATTGCAACAAATCCATCACCAAAGTTTTCACGACGATGTCCTGTTATTAATACCAGTCGCTTACCGTTATGCAATCGATTTACATCGTAACCGGACAATAATAATGCTTCACTTAGTTCTCTCTCCAAGAGTTTATCTTTTTTTATTCTATCCACTACCACATGGAGAGCATCAATTACAGTATTACCTGTAACAATTATCTTTTCATCTGTTATCCCCTCTTTCAACAAATTCTCCCGACTAAGCTGCGTAGGAGAAAAATGATAAGTCGCAATGCGCCCCGTTATCTGACGATTCATTTCTTCAGGCCAAGGACTATAAATATTAAATGTACGTAATCCTGCTTCCACATGCCCGACTGGTATTTGTTGATAAAAAGCCGCAAGAGCTGCTGCTGTAGAAGTTGTCGTATCACCATGTACCAACACAATATCCGGAAGGACTTCTTTCAAAACCTTACGCATTCCAATAAGTACACGTGAAGTCACATCATACAAATCTTGCCCTGATTTCATTATATTCAAATCATAATCAGGAGTTATATTAAAGAGATGTAATACTTGGTCAAGCATCTCTCGATGTTGACCAGTAACACATACAATTGTTTGAAATGCCACCAAATCTTTTTGGAATTCTTTTACTAAAGGAGCCATTTTTATAGCTTCTGGGCGAGTGCCAAAAACCAACATTACTTTTTTCATACGTATAACGATATAAGTTTATTATAAAAAAATCCTACTTTTTATAAACTCCACAAAAATCTAGAATTACCTTTTTATTATCATATGGTAAAGACTTAAACACTGAATGAGCCACTAAAAAAACTACAATATCTGCTTTCTTGTAAGCTTTCTTATAATCAGTTAACTTAAAAACTTTATGTTCAACGACATTAGGCTCCACTATTAATAAATCAGCATTATTACAACTTTGCATAACCTTTGTAGTAATATACTTTGCCGGAGCTTCACGTAAATCATCAATATCTGGTTTAAAAGATAGTCCCATCATCGCAATAGTAGGTCTACGATGATGTTCCAATTCAAATCTCAGCATTGCATTTTCAACTTTCTCCGCACACCAAAATGCCTTATAATTATTTATCTCACGTGCTTTCGCTATTAACTGGGATTCTATCGGAAAATCTGTTGTTATAAAATAGGGATCCACTGCAATACAATGACCACCAACACCACAGCCCGGCTGTAGAATATTCACACGAGGATGTTTATTTGCCAAAGAAATCAACTCCCAAACATTAATACCAGCTTTATCACAAATTAAAGAAAGCTCATTTGCAAATGCAATCTGTACATCGCGTGAAGAATTTTCTGTCAATTTACACATCTCTGCAGTTTTACAATGGGTCCGATGAAGTGTCCCTTGTACAAATTTGTTATAAAAAGCAATAGCTTTATCAGTAGAAGCCTCATCTATTCCTCCAATTACACGATCATTATGAACCAATTCATAAATAACATTTCCTGGCAATACACGTTCAGGGCAGTAAGCAATATAAATTTTATCTTTTAACTCTGGACGAAGAGCAAATATTAAATGAGCCATCGTGTTTGTTGTACCAATAGGAGAAGTAGACTCAATAACATACAAATCTCCTTCCTTTAACAATGGAATTATAGCACGTGTTGCAGCTTCGACAAAAGAAATATCCGGTTCATGATTCCCTTTAAAAGGAGTGGGGACTACTATAAAATAGGCATCACTAACCTCTGGCACTGTAGATGCTTTTAATAATCCGTTACCAACTACTTCTTGAAGTATCTCTTGCATACCGGGCTCTATTATGTGTAATTGACCTTGATTAGTCATATCTACAACAACAGGATTAATGTCAACCCCGATAACTTGAATACCATGTTTGGCTGCAATGATGGCTGTAGGAAGACCTATATAACCAAGGCCCATAAAACATGCTTTCATAATCAAATTAATTTATGTATTATTTTTAAACAAATTACTAAATTTTATTACAACCTATAAAAAAATTCTTTGCAAATAAAAATGGTGATATATATTTCCAGTAGTTCTTTAAATAGACTACTCCCATTAATAATAGAGAAAACTGTCCATATAGCGTTTTATCAATGCGCCATGATATTGAATAAACTCATCGTCATGTCGTACCAATTTCCCTGAAGACTCGAAAGGATGTTGAGATACATAAACAGGATAGTATCTTACATTCATCCCAACATTCAAACAATCCATTATAAACACAGCTTCTTCACCTCCATAAGCAAACAAAGAACTTCCAAGCCCAAACCTTATGTCAAAAATGACATTGAATTGCAAAATACTAGATCTTTTCACAATTATTTCAATACTACTGATCTTAGTAACATTCCATTTCTTTATTGTTCGACTATAAGAAGGGTATGCTTTATAATCTACATTTGTATCTGTTTTTATTTTACCTATGCAAACATCCAAACGTGAATCTTTGAGGAATATACCTTTTACAGTATCAATATATTGATACGTGTATTTGACATCATCGTCAGCAATAAAACAAATATCACCTTTGGCATGATTTAAACAAGCATTACGGTTTAAAGAAAGTCCCTTAGATTTTATTTGAAAAACAGCAACATCCTTGCGCTTCAACTCCAAAGGGATGTAATCATAATCGCTATTCGTAATTTGATGAGAAACAACGTAATGAATATCTTTTCGATAATCAAGTAATACCTCTTTTACGCGATTTATACCTTCATTAAATGTACAAATAAGAATATCGACATTCATAAAAATCTATGTGTATCAATTGAGAAAATAAGAATCATACAAATATTCCCCTTTAGCAAAAAAAGTTACTTTTAATGCATATACCATATATATAAAAAGTAATAATGACAGAAATTTAAAAGTAGATTGGCGTTTCAACGCAATAATTAAATAAACTAATGGTATGCACATCAAAAATTCAAAATACATGCCAAACCGATTCGTAAGAGATAAATTTAAAGCCATTAATCTAACTGAAAAAGAAATAATACCAATGATAAATAAATATCGATGAAAACAAGGAAAATCTAAAAATTTTACTTTTCTTATTGAATACATAAATACAGGAACAAAAGCATATTTTATAAGTTTATCATTGATTCCTACTTCCTGTATATAACCATTTTCTATGTAGCCATCATAAAACGAATATTCCATAATAAATCCAATAAAACTATTATAAAGCGGAACAGCACTTATAATCACACCAATAATAATGATCAAATATAAAATTTTAGAAGTTCGGATATTCTTCAAGAAAAAAAACAATAATAAAAATAAGGATAACAATAAAGCAGACTTATGAATAAGTACTGAAGCAAGCATCAAAAGACTCATGACAACATAATTACGATTTAGCATTTTCAATACGGATAATGTAAAAAAATACATAGCAAAATACTGTCGTATACCATTCATTTGATTATTAAATATTGTTGAGAAACAAATATATACAACAAATAAAACCCAAATATTTTTATTGGAAACAATCAATTGTGATATATAAAAATACAATATAACCTCAATAAAGACAATCACTAAAAGAATTCCTTGCCCGTATATTCCAATATTATGACAAAATCGAATTAAAAAAACGAATAACAATTCACCATTATCAATATATCTAGATAAACTTTCTCTACCTACAAATAATTTCATATAAGAGAAATAGTCTGTACCCACATTATATTGTCCACCTATAATTATTACCCAGAGTAATATAATAGGTGTTAAGAGGAGATAATACTTATATAATTTAGTAGAATATTTTCCTAAAAAATAAAAGTAAACCTGAGAATAGAACAAAAAAAACAGATAAACCACTTAGGATAACTTTAAAGAATACAAGTGTCTGCCCCTATTATAAATCGAATCAAAAAAAATTTCTTGTCCATTAAACGTCCACTTAGGATGTAAATCACATCTCATCTCTCGACTATACAATAGCGAATGATGAAAAGTACCTAAACACAAACTTTTATTCATTGAAAAATCATATAATAATAAATATTGAGTACATGAATTATCAGGATATGAATCAGTTACCAAAAGGCCATTCTTTACAGTAGGATGTCCATCACCGAATGACTGAAGTTCTACGTTTTGTATAGGAGTAATTTTAACGGGATATAAATCTATTACATAATACATATCTCCGATATCAAAACGTCTCATATAAACAATGATCTGTTTATTATCAATCCAACTATAATGACTCACCATATCATTATCACTTAAAAGACTTATTTTCTGTGATTCGAATTCATAAAGAAAAAGTCGGTCTATCTTTTTACCTTTAATAAAAAAACGATGAAGAAAAATAAAACTTTCTCCGCTTGGAGAAAACATAATATGATTTACCTTATGTGCAGTTACTTCTTCAATATCATAACGAATTGGAAAAGTTTGCAACAATCTCTCTATAGATAATAGCAAGATACAGGAATTGCACTCTAAATCTACTATATAAACACCATCATTACTTATATCTTTCAATTCCTCCTTACTCATGGCAACATTAAAATACCCATAATCTGGACGCAAAAGAGCCAAACGACTAAAATTTAGAGATAAAGCTTTATTATTACAGACATCATAAACAGGATAATCTATCGAAGTACTTATATTCATTTGTACATCATACAATTCTGAATAATATCTTTTTTTAACCAAATCATAATTATTAAATATAAATCTATACTTTCCTATCCATTGTACCTTCGAGCCTTGCTGCCAATTGTATGCATATACAAGAAAACGCTTCACTATTACATTATTAACACAATCAAAAACAATTAGATTTATCGGGCAGTTAGGGTTTGGTTTCTTTTTTGTAGAATGAGAAGTTGAGTAATAAAGAATATATTCACCTGTTTCATTTTTAGGAGATTTATCATAATATCCAAAAAAATGTTTCATTTTTTCCATCCTCATATCTGATCAGTTCGTACTTGCTATCCACATGCTTGAAACTAATATGAGGTAAATATTTAATAAACGATAGTATCAGATTTATAAAGTGTACCAAACAAGGATACTTTTTGATTTCAGACTTCAACCATTTTACAGTCCTCATTGGAATAATATTTTTTAGAATAAATAAAAGCAAATATAGTTATTAAAGACACCAAAATAAAATTAGATATTAATGCAATAACAGCAGCAGCCTGGGCACCATAAAGAGGAAGATAAATATAATTTAAAACAATGTTAATAGCCAATGGAGTAATATATATCAGAACTCTTTTTTTATACCACGCTCCACTTTCTAATATCTGAGAGCCCCATACTGCAAATAAACGCATTGGCAGATACCATACCAAAAGATTCAATAACAAAGCAGAATTACCATAAGCTGTTCCATATAACAATTTTATAATAGAATCAGAAAGAAATGTTGCCAATAAAGCACATAAAATTACAAAGAAGGTAAGATAAGTAATATACTTCAATAGCTTCATCCGAAAACTTCTCAAATGTATTTTCTGAACAGAATTAGGAAATAGTGAGGTAGATAACGATTGAATAAAAACAATACCGATCTGGACCATTTGCCAGGCAACACTATAGTATCCTACTTCAGTAGAGCCACAAATCACATTTAACATCTGAATATCAATTTTCAAAGAATATACATATATAATAGATACAATCCCGAAATAGAAAGATATATAAAATACTTTTCTAATATACGGTATATCAATTATAAATTGATACTGATACCCGTAACGCCTCTTCAGCCATTTCATTTTAAATAATATGGAACATAAAAAGCCTAACAAAGTAGATATGACCAGATTAGTTAGTTGTAAACCAAACAAAACATTTAATAAAATAAAGCTTCCAATATAAACTACAATTTTCACTAACTCGCCAAATGCAACAAACTTTAATTCTTGTTTAACCCAAAAGAAAGAATAACAGTGATCTTCCAATGGTTGCAATAATACCATTATTGCAAGAATCATTATCAAAGGAAAATTAACTGTGTCCCAATATAAAAAATAACAAATAGTAATGCAAAAGACGAAAGAAATAATACTAAAAACAAATCTGGCAGGAAGAATCTTGTTAAAAAGCTCTATTTGATTATCCAAATTTCGTGAAGCCTCCCTTACAATTGCCATTTGAAGACCAAATGTTGCAAAAATCAAAAAAAGACCTACATATTCTGTAGAAGAAGAAATATATCCATAACCATTCGGACCTAATATTCGTGCAACATAGATATAAAATAAAAAAAGCACGATTTTAGTTATTAAACTCGAAGAAACAAGATATGCGATGTTACCGATTACTTTATTTTTTACCATATCGACTTATCTTTTAAAGAAGGAATTATAACCTCTCTCACTATGTTCTTCCACGAATATTGTTTCATAGACTGAGTAATATCAGTAAATACAAACCTACTTCTTTCTCTATATAATTTCTCCAGCGCAAGAAAAAAAGCATCCGGGTTATCATCACACAGTACTCCATTCTTAGAGCATATAAGTTGTTTATTGGCATCTGTATTCGTAGCCAGGCAAACAAGTCCGGATAATGCATATTCAAAAACTTTTGTCGAAGGCTGGTTATTATAATATTTCACCATAGGTATATATGCGATTCCAATATTGGCTTTAGCAAAATAAGTAGAAAATTCCGTATATGTTTTACGACCTACATAGTTAACATAATCATTCAAATGGCATGTGTTAATAGCATTTTTTATATTACGGATTTCATCCTCATCTCCATATCCGATTATAGTATAAGTTATCTTTAGACGTGAAGCGTACTTGTCACAAAACTTTTTTTAATCCGTAAATGGTTTCATAAATACGTCTGAAGTTAAAAAGTACCAACATAAAGTAGATTGAAATCATGTTCATAACTTTTTGACTGGACCGAGTACACATCTGCCCCTAATGGTAGATAGACAATTTTCTTCATATTTAAATGAAGCATCCGAGCCAACTCTAAAGATAAAATATAAATATGACTAAAAAAATAACTTTCAAATGTCAGCAGAGCATTTAATAAAACAGACTTTACTCTCGACTTATTTACAGCACCAGTTCTAATATCTAAGAACACTCTTTTCTTTCTTCTCAGATTCAGAAGAAGTACTGAAATAAATGGAATATACTTTAAAATAATAATAGTATTGATATCTAATGTATTCAAATACTGCTTTGACTTTCTTATATATGAAATAGTATTCGAAAACACAGATTTTTCATTTATTGATAGATATTCAATTGTAACGTCTGGTATTTCCTCAATTCTTGGTAACCCTTTATCAACAGAAAGAACTGTTACATCAAAACCATACTCTGATAAATATTTAGCATATTGATAATATCCCGCTGCATATCCAAATTGATCAGGAATTACAAAACAAATTTTAGTTCTCACAATAACAAACTCCTATTTATAATCTACCTGCCACCATTTTAGAATTTAGTACTCCTTTCACATCATATATAACACTAGAAGAATTTACAAAACGATTTATATCAAGATTTTCAAAATCTTCATGTGCTACTGCCAAAATAACAGCATCAAATTTACTACTCAATAACTCATTAGTAGTTTTAATACTATATTCTTTCTCTACAATCATCGGATTCGCCCAAGGATCGTATACGGATATATTCACTCCATACTCCTTTAGTGCATGATAAATATCAATTACTTTCGTATTTCTTACATCTGGGCAGTTTTCTTTGAATGTAAAACCAAGAATAAGTATATTGGAATTTAATACTTGGATACCTCTTTTCAACATAAGTTTTACGACTTGATTAGCTACATATTCGCCCATCCCATCATTCATTCTACGCCCAGCAAGAATAATTTCAGGATTATAGCCATATCGTTGAGCACATTGTGCTAAATAATACGGGTCCACCCCAATACAGTGGCCGCCCACCAATCCTGGTTTGAATGGTAAAAAATTCCATTTTGTAGAAGCTGCCTCCAGGACATCCTGTGTATCTATTCCCATTCTTGTGAATATTTTGGATAATTCGTTGACGAAAGCAATATTGATGTCACGCTGTGAATTTTCAATCACTTTAGCAGCTTCGGCAACCTTTATAGTAGGTGCAGAATGTGTTCCGGCTGTGATAACCGATGCATATACATCATCAACTATACGAGCAATCTCAGGAGTAGAGCCCGATGTTACTTTC
Source organism: Bacteroides nordii WAL 11050 = JCM 12987 (assembly GCA_000613465.1). GTDB lineage: Bacteria > Bacteroidota > Bacteroidia > Bacteroidales > Bacteroidaceae > Bacteroides > Bacteroides nordii. The sequence continues at coordinate 34,577 of BAJA01000014.1, read as the reverse complement.
TTGATTTTTTCTACAGTGTGTAATTTATCTCCCGGATTAATACGTTCCGGCGAATATCCTGCAAAAAAATCGATATTATATTTCAATCCAGACACCTTCTCAACAACCGGAATGCATTCATCTTCAGTTACACCAGGATAGACAGTAGACTCATAAACCACAATATCACCTTCAGAAATAACCTTACCAACAGATTCACTCGCTTTGTACAGAGGTGTTAAATCCGGATTGTGATTTTCGTCAACAGGGGTAGGAACCGCAACTACATAAAAATTACAATCTCTTATATCCTCAATGTTAGAAGTACATACAAAACCATTTTCAATTGCAGATCGAAGTAGCTCATCAGCTACCTCTAAAGTCGCATCATGTCCCTCCATTAAAGCAGTAACACGTGCTTGATTCATATCAAAACCAACAGTTTTATATTTTGTTGAAAACAGACGAGCCAAAGGAAGTCCGACGTAACCTAATCCGATTACGGCAATTTTTATTGTATCCATAAATATTTTACGATTTAATGATTATAAAATCAGATATTCTCCCAGTACCATTTTACAGCCTCTTTTAATCCATCTTTCATGCAATATTGCGGATCATAATTTAAAAGAGTTTTAGCTTTATCAATAGATGCCAAAGAATGGGGAATATCCCCCTGACGATTAGGGCCATGTGCTATTTCTACCTGGCTTATTTCCGGATCAAATTCACTCAAATACATTTTCAGATAACTAACCAATTGGTTCAATGTCGTACGTTCTCCAAATGCCGTATTGTATATCTGATTAACAGCTGCCGGGTTAGTAGTTGTCAATGCCAACATATTCATTTGTATTACATTATCAATATATGTAAAATCACGGCTATATTCTCCATCTCCATTTATAACAGGACTTTCGTGTTTCATAAACTTTTTTACAAATAATGGAATAACAGCTGCATATGCTCCAAATGGGTCTTGACGTCTACCAAAAACATTAAAATATCTCAATCCTATGTATTCAAAATTATAGGTACGTGCAAAAACATCTGCATAAAGCTCATCTACATACTTAGTAATTGCATAGGGAGAAAGAGGGTTTCCAATTATATTTTCTACTTTAGGAAGTGACTGACTATCACCATAAGTAGAGGAACTTGCAGCAAAAACAAAACGTTTAATTCCAGCATCTCGCGAAACTACAATCATATTAAGAAAACCTCCAATATTAACTTCATTGGTAGTAATGGGATCTTTAATACTACGTGGAACAGAACCTAAAGCCGCTTCATGTAAAACATATTCCATCCCATCCACCGCCTTTCTACAGTCTTCTATATTACGTATATCTCCTACAGATAACTCGAAAGAATCAGGATATTTTTTCATTAAGGGTAATAAATTCTCAACCTTTCCAGTAATAAAATTATCAAGACATCTTACCTGGTGCCCTTCCTTTAGTAAATACTCACAAAGGTTAGAACCGATAAAACCAGCTCCACCCGTCACTAATACCTTCATATCTTTTTATATTGTAATTATTTTACTTTAATTCCGATTAGACAAAAGTTAGGAAAGCATATAAAATTCAATTACATTCTTCCCAATTCGGATACGGATATTCTTCCAGATTCTTCAAATATTCAATAATCCCCTGTTCTTCTTCCGATAGCTCTTTACCGTTCCAGCTCTCAATTATTATGTATGCTTCTCGGATAAGCTCCTCTTCAAACACTTCCCCATAACAATACGTTAGCAATTGTACCTTTAGCAATGAGGCAGACAAGTGTTTAAGTACTTCCCAGCAACGATTCAAAATTGTTTGAATACGCTCTTCCTTATCCCCATCATTGTAAATCGTAGCATTATATCCTTTCAAGAGCGCCAGACACAGCGAAGCTTCCTCTTCAAAGGTACTACCGCGCTGGTGATATAAGGCATTGGCTTTTTGAAAAACCTCGTGGTTCAAGCGAGTAAAATCATCGCTGTAAATAGGAGTATCGTCTATACCGAGATAAAGCAACTCGTCCGCCAAGGTAGACAAGGCGGAAACTTCAGATTCTAATGAATTCATATATCAATGATTATTTTTCAATAATAGGTTCAACAAGGGAAGGATGAATGAAAGTAGTGGCAACGGCCATCACTCCATCAATGGATACAACGACGCGACGGTCATTCCTCACACGAACAAATTCGCCTTCAACACCGGCGAAAACGCCACCGATGATACGTACACGGGTTCCCTTACGGAGTGCCGGCTCAGAAGGATCGAGATAGAGTAAAGCTTGATCGTGATTCCCTGAAATAGCAATAAAACTGCGCATCTGAGAGTCTGGAATGATAATGGGACGATGACACTCACGATTCATAATATAACGAATAGGCAACGTTGTACCGTGCAACTCCTTCATAGCATCAATACGGTTACGGGAAGAATAAACAAATATAAGATTATGAACTGCAGGAACTAATTTACGTACGCGGCGTTCGTTTTTCAAAATAAATTCATAACGCATAGGGATAAAGTTTTCGATACCCTCGCTATCAAGATATGATTTCAAGGTAAGCTCACGGCCGTAAGTGACACGCAGAGCGTACCAGCAAATAGTTGTTTTATCGTTCACAAAAGGATATTCTTTGGGGACACCAGAAGAGTGAAATACCTCCCGGCTAAATTATGTAATGCGAATATTGATGAAGATCTTAATGCATTCATATCATTTCAAAACACTCCACTATCGCAGAAGGAGGTACATGAAATAACTATATTACTTAAAATATTGTAAACGAATCATTTAAATAGAAATAGTGTTTCAATAAACGTTCGTTTAATGACACATGTTTTTTTTAAAGATTTCAAACAGATAACGATTATAGAATAATAGGTTAAACCACCAATTTTATCAATCTGATAATATATTGAATATAAGAAATTTACATCTCTATTTTTCAATACCCTCAAAAATAATCATAAGAATATTTTGGCATTTCAGATATACGTTTTAACTTTGTGTCATTAAACGAACGTTTATTGAAACACTTTTCCAATTCAAAATTTCAAGCACTACCACCATATCAGCATTTATCTAAGATTTTTCTACTTTATATCTAAGTAATGATCTAATTTAAACTCTTCTCCTCTCAAACATAATTCTACCATACTGGCACATTGAAAACAGATACCAATAAATATTTGTCTTTGAAAGGCATGAAGTAATAAAAAAGCGGCTGGTTCATCACAAACCAGCCGCTTTTTTATTATCGCTCGGCGTATCTCCCCGTGCGGGAAGCACCACTAAATGCCTAATGATTTCATTACAGCTTTGATCTTCTCGTCAGCGGCAGCATCGGCACTGGCAAAGCAGTTACGACAGCCCATCTCACCCTTCACCTCGATATAGAACTTAATCTTAGGTTCTGTTCCCGACGGACGGATAGAAACCTTATCACCATCTTCTGTGAAATACTGAAGAACATTTGATTTATCCGGCATATCAATCTTCGTCACACGACCGTCAGCATCAATCTGCTTCAAAGTCTGGAAGTCCTTCCAAAGAATTACTTTAGAACCAGCTAATTCGCGTGGAGGATTGTTGCGGAAGTCTACCATCATCTGTTTGATCTCTTCGGCACCGCTCTTACCCGGCTTCACTACGCTGATACCCTTTTCTTTAGAGAATCCGTATTCTACGTAGATATCCAACAGCATTTCATACAATGACTTACCGTTATCTTTTGCCCATGCAGCTATTTCAGAGATGAGACAACAAGCAGAAACGGCATCTTTATCACGAACGAAATCTTCGGCAAGGAAACCATAGCTTTCTTCTCCACCACCGATATATACTTTTTCACCCTCACGCAGACGAATTTCACGGGCAATCCATTTGAAACCGGTGTAGCAATCGAGCATTTCAATATTATTCTTTTCAGCAATCTTCTTGATAAGTTCAGTAGTTACGATGGTCTTCACAACGAACTCCTTGCCGGTCATCTTACCCAACTTCTTGTACTGAGTGATGATGTAATACAGATACATCAGACAAGTCTGGTTACCATTGATAAGTACCCACTCACCCTTATCGTCTTTGCAGGCAATACCTACACGGTCGGCATCAGGATCACTTGCCATCACCAAGTCGGCATCTATCTCTTTAGCCAGATTCACAGCCATAGTCAATGCTTCAGCATTTTCCGGATTCGGAGAAACTACAGTCGGGAAGTTACCATCCTTAATCATCTGTTCGGGAACGGTATATACATTCTCAAATCCCCACATCTTCAATGCACGCGGAATAAGTTTCATACCCGTACCATGAATCGGTGTATAGACAATCTTCATATCTTTCTGGTGAGCAATAGCCTCCGGATCGATAGAGATAGTCTTTACCATATCCAAATAAGGTTTGTCGATGTCTTCACCAACAATCTGAATCAAATCAGGATTACCCTTAAAATTAATATCGGCAGCAGAAGTAACCTTGTTTACTTCGTCAATAATCCCTTTGTCATGCGGAGCCAATACTTGTGCACCATCGTCCCAGTACGCCTTATAACCGTTGTATTCTTTCGGGTTGTGAGAAGCTGTCAGGATGATACCACTCTGACAACCAAGATGACGAATGGCAAATGACATTTCCGGTGTAGGGCGCATATCCTCAAACAAATACACTTTAATACCATTACCAGAGAATATATCAGCAGAGATACGGGCAAAAAGATCACTGTTGTTACGGCAATCATATCCTACCACTACAGAAATCTGAGAGAGATCTTTGAAATTCTTCTTCAGATAGTTGGAAAGTCCCTGCGTAGCAGCACCCACTGTATAGATATTCATACGGTTGCTACCAACACCCATGATACCGCGTAAACCGCCTGTACCAAATTCTAGGTCTTTATAGAATGCTTCTATCAACTCAGTTTTATCTTCGTTTGCCAACATACGTTTCACTTCAGCCTGAGTTTCGGCATCATAGGCCGGGGTTAGCCATTTTTCGGCTTTCTCAGTTACCTGCTTGATGAGTTCCTGATTCTCCATTTAGATTGTTATTTATTGGTTAATGTTTGATTAATCTTTTCTCAGAGTCACAAATGTAAAAGAATAAAATAAGAATTCCTAATAAATAATTTTAAATAATCTATTATTTACTCTTTCACTTTATAGCGTTCACCCGTCTGTTTTACGTATTCTTCAAGGAATTCTTTCGGATAACCCGGACGGATAACACCTGCCGGCTGACCAATAGAGTTGCGCTCAAATTTACCATCTTTCATTTTACGAATCACTCCGTCAGCATATTTCACGATAATGAACTCGCCCAACCGTTTCCAGGTGTCAAAAGTGCTTTGTGCCGTCATATTGGTATAATTGGTCAAAAAAGCTTTTGCTTCATCCGGATTTTTCTGATAAAGACGGGTAGCCATACTCTCAATACCGGCCTGTGCCTCATGGAAGGTACCTTCCAATTCGTGCTGTGTAGCACGGATATCACCAATCATAAGATCATAGCGGGGATATACCATATTGGATACCCAATTGAAAATCCAGAAAGAAGAATCCCAGGAGAAAGTAATATAATCGGCTCCACCTACGCGGGTATAACATACTGGAACTTTATCCGTACAACAATATACCGGAGTGAAAACTGTCATATTCGCATCATCCGTACCAAACCAGAGCACTCCACCCACTGCATCGGGCATACTGGCACGCATCTGTGCCACAAATACAAAACCACTCTGTTGGGTAGAAATAGGACGCTCATTGAAATATTCCTGACCATCTACCTTGAAATTCAACGGAGAGAGACGATAAGGGGTTTTATAAGGGCCGGCACCAAAATCATTGCTAATATCGAACGGAGTTCCCTCATAATGATCACGCATTGCATTCTGCACATCCTGCACGGAGATTTTACGATTCGGTTTTATAAACAATGGCATGGGGTCATTTGTCTCACCCTGTATATAGGGAAGGAATGCCTTACCCTGATCTGTGAACATATTGAAGTAACTCCACACACGGGCCTCACAAAAGCGGCGTGCACCAAAATCAAGCGGAGCATAGGCATCGGCAAAACTAAAATCTTTATTCACACCGCTGAAGTATCCTTTCTCGCGGGCAAAAGAAATCACATCCGGCGAATAGAGGCAATTCTCCTTATCATTCATATCAAACTGATGGATGCGCGACTGGTTGGCATGTGCCGAAATACAATCATCGGGCACGCGGACAGCTACCCATACAGCTCCACGGATTCCGGGGCCTTTACCTATCAGTTCCATGATCCATATTTCATTAGGATCGGCAATAGTGAAAGACTCTCCGCTACTATAATACCCATACTCCTGCACGAGATCTGTCATAATCTTGATAGCCTCACGCGCCGTACGCGAACGTTGCAAACCGATATAAATCAGGCTTCCATAATCGATGATACCGGTAGAATCGGCCAGTTCGGGACGTCCGCCGAAAGTTGTTTCACCGATAGTCACCTGAAACTCATTCATATTACCAATGACATTGTAGGTCTGGCGTGCCTGTTCAATCTTTCCGAGATATTTACCGGTATCCCACTCATAAACATCGAGCAAAGTTCCCTTCTTATAGGTAGCAGCCGGATAGTGGTATAATTCTCCGAAGAGCCCGTATGAATCGGCAGAATAGGAAACGATGGTTGAACCATCAGCAGAAGCATTCTTGCCGACAATGAGATTGGTACAGGCGAAAGCATTCGCCACAGCCGCCACAAGAAAGGCAGCACAAAGGATCAGTTTCTTGTTCATTATTGTTATATTACTTAATTATGTGATTATTTACCATACGAAAGTGTTACGCACCACCGTTTCATTGCCACAGTCGTCCGTGGCAACCATCTCTACTGTATGTTTACCGCCTTTCTTCACACGCTTCGGATCAAGCTTGTATACGTACTGTGAACGAATCATATTGGGCCTGCCAAATAACGCATACTTCCCGTCAATGGTTCCGCGATAAGAACGGATTCCGGTAGACTTATCTTTGATAGTATACACTATTTCTCCTGTACGTGCCCAATTCTTTGGATTGACCGGAGTAATCACAGGAGGAACCGTATCTATTGCAACCGTATAAGTGCCTAACTCACGAATGCGCGTTTTCATAAACCCGTCTTCATACTTACCGCCTGCCCCATACAAACCTTTGGGAGTTACACGTGCCACATAATACTTCGTAGCATCCTCTATTGGTTTACGCCGCAAACCAATGCGCAATTCACAACTGCTATGCAATGAAACAGGTTTATCATGCAACTGATAGGTGAAAGCAATGGCACCACTATCGGCTTTTACCTGATAATTCAAAGCAACATCATCATAAAGCATTCCTTTGGGTACAACCAACGTTAACCCCGGTTCTTGCAGAAAATTGGTTTTATCCCAGACAAAGAAATATTTCTCACGGTGTTGTAACGGCTCTATCGGCTGTTTTTTTCCACGCACCGTAAAACGACATCGTGAAGTATTACCAAACGCATCCGTCAGCGTATACAAAAACTGATAGTCTCTTTCTTCATTAATAGTCACCAAACCGCGATTACCATTAGAGGCCTTCAGCAAACGAAGGGTATTTCCCGGATCAATAAACGACTTCATGTATTGTCCGCATGTCCAGGAATTTATCATCCGGTTCTCTTCCTGAGAAAAACGATCCACAGTGCTGCGAAACACCTCTTCCCCATCTACGGTAAGGACAACCGTATGTACTCCGTAACGATTGTGTACACCATCCATGTAGTCGTATGCTTTGATACCGGTGCCAATCACTCCCCAGGCTTCAACAGGATGTGCCACATTAGGTAAGAATGTACGATGTTCCGGACTTCCTTCCACTACCCCTTTGCCCGGTTGAGGAAACAACATAATACCCTCCACTTTCGGTGCAGTCGTATCTTTGATCTTTTTAAGGAAAAAAGGCATCGGATCTACATAATCACCCGTAGCCGTTTCAAAGACATCCAGGTGCAAGTGTGGACCAAAAGAATAGCCTGTGTTACCACTCCACGCAATCTGTTGTCCTGCTTTGACAGGATATTCACCCGGTTCGGGAACAATCTCCACTTCATAGCTCTCCTCTTTATACTGCAAATCTTCTACCCGCTTTGCAATAGCTCCTGTAAATCCGCTAAGGTGCCGATTGATGGTAGAATAGCCATTATCATAACAAACATCGAGTACATACCCCGATCCGTGAGTAACACGAATACGTGAGATATACCCGTCTGCCAACGCCCGAACCGGCTTTCCAATAACACCTCCGGTCTTAAAATCGAGCCCGCCGTGAAAATGATTGGTACGTATTTCTCCGAAATTACCACTCAAAGTCAACGGAAAGTCAAATGGCGGGACAAAAGATGCCTGTGGCTTTTCCTGCGAAAAAGCCTGTACACTACAGATAAGCAACAAAGCTGCAATATATAGTTTCATATAGTTCATTAAGTGGTACTTCAAATTTAATTCATACTATACCAATGTTTTATTGAAACGCAAATGATCGCAGATTTTCGCAGATTAGATGGCTTGCTGCACTTAAGGGACGATATTCTTTGCGTAAATTTGCGATAATCTGCGTTTCAATGATACGATCATTTAATTAGGATACAGTACTTATCTATTTAGAATCACAAATGTACGTCATTCCGGGTAAATATTAAAACCCACCGGCAGAATTAATTCAAAAAACAGCAAGATCGACCTATTATAAACAGAAATAGTCAAAGGCTACTCATTTTTGACAATATGCTGTTAAACATCCGGTTACGAGTAATAACATAAGGATCTTTTCTGTACATTCGCCTATATTTAATCCTTAATACAGTAACATTATGATTATCGGAGTACCAAAGGAGATCAAGAACAATGAGAATCGTGTGGGTATGACACCCTCCGGAGTTGCTGAAGTTGTGAAATGCGGGCATACTGTATATATACAGCATACAGCAGGTATCAACAGCGGCTTTCCGGACGAGGCATACACAGCCGTGGGTGCACAGATTCTGCCGACAATGGAAGAAGTTTATGCCATTGCCGAAATGATTGTGAAAGTGAAGGAGCCGATAGCTCCTGAATACAAGCTTATTAAAAAGGGACAATTGCTGTTCACTTACTTCCACTTCGCCTCCGATAAAGAGTTGACACTGGCAATGATGGAGAATGGTTCTGTATGCCTGGCGTATGAAACAGTAGAAAAGGCAGACCACTCGTTACCCCTGTTAATACCGATGAGTGAAGTTGCCGGACGAATGGCAACCCAGGAGGGGGCCCGTTTTCTGGAACGTCCGCAAGGTGGTAAAGGGATCTTGTTGGGCGGTGTACCTGGCGTAAAACCGGCCAAAGTACTGATTCTTGGTGGCGGTATCGTGGGAAGTAATGCAGCACAAATGGCAGCAGGCATGGGAGCAGACGTAACAATAGCTGATATCAACCTGGCCCGCTTACGTTATTTAAGCGAAACATTACCCAAAAACGTAAAAACACTCTATGCTTCGGAACTACGATTAAAAATGGAATTGCCGACGGTAGATCTCGTGATAGGTTCCGTACTTATTCCGGGAGATAAAGCTCCCCACATCATTACACGTGATATGCTGAAAATGATGCAACCGGGTACGGTATTAGTAGATGTAGCCATTGACCAGGGAGGATGTTTCGAGACTTCACATCCCACCACACATAGTGACCCAACCTATATAGTAGATGGTATCGTACACTACGCCGTAGCCAACATTCCGGGAGCTGTACCATATACCTCTACCTTAGCATTGACAAATGCAACACTACCGTATGTAAAAGCTCTTGCCGGAAAAGGATGGAAACAAGCCTGTAAAGACGATCCCGCATTAGCACTCGGCCTTAATATCGTAGAAGGAAAAATAGTGTATAAGGCTATAGCGGATGTTTTTGGAATTATTTAGTTGACAATTGACAGTTGACAATTGACAGTTAAAAGTCTTATTTATTAAAAAATTAAAAGTTAGGCTGCGCAATAACAACAGCTACAGCGCAGCCTAACTTTCAATTTTCAACTTTCAATTTTCAACTCTTTAGTCAGTTCCTTCATAACTTCTGCCACCGATTGTTGCTGACGAAACAAAGCAGCTACTTGTCCTATTTCCAGTTCTCCTTCTTCAAGATCACCTTCAAAAATACCTTTCTTCGCACGCCCTCTTCCCAATAGTTCACGCAGTTCATCTGCCGAAGCACCACGCGCCTCAGCTTCTTCTACTGCATCACGAAAATGATTCGTAACCAAACGGGTGGGAGCTAATTTTTTAAGTAATAATTTCGTATCACCTTCATTCAGCCGCAAACAGTATTCTTTGAAAACATCACTGGCAGAACTTTCATAAGTCAGTGCAAAACGGGTACCTATTTGTACACCTTCGGCTCCCAGCACCATAGCAGCCTGAATACCTTCGCTCGTAGCAATACCACCGGCAGCAATCAAAGGGAGAGTCGTAGCACGACGTACTGCCGGAATAAGACAGAATGTAGTTGTCTCTTCACGCCCGTTGTGTCCGCCTGCCTCAAAACCTTCAGCAACAACAGCATCTACTCCGGCTTCTTCACACTTTACAGCAAATTTAGATGAAGACACTACATGGACGACAGTTATTCCACGTTCTTTTAACCAGCCTGTCCACGTTTTAGGATTACCGGCAGAGGTGAATACGATTTTCACTCCTTCTTCGACCACAATATTCATTATCTCCTCAATTTGAGGATACATCAAAGGGATATTTACTCCAAAAGGAAAATCGGTAGCTGCCTTACATTTACGGATGTGCTGGCGAAGAACCTCCGGATGCATAGACCCGGCGCCAATAAGTCCCAATCCACCTGAATTACTTACTGCCGATGCCAGACGCCAACCGCTGCACCACACCATACCGCCCTGAATGATAGGGTAACGAATACCCAATAGAGTAGAAATTCTATTCATAAACTGAATTTGTTTTGATTTTATTTTGTATACCTAATACGTCTTTTATTAAACGCAGAATTAACGCAAATTTTCGCAAACTATAAAGCAACGCAATAATTGAATTAATTCTTTGCGAAAATTTGCGTTAATCTGTGTTTCAACTAAATTATTTGAATACTGAATACTCCTTAACTATTTACTAAACAAATCGGGCTTTCAGATAGTTCAATGAGCGATGGGCTGCAATATAGGCATCGGAATAAGCCTGGTAGTCGAATCCCCATAGGCTTTCAATACCTCTAACGTACGGCCGCGTCGTTCACGCCCTTTCACATCCCAAAAATCTTTTGTAAAGATAGACATAAAATCAAGGCCACCAATGCCCACACCCGCCATTGCACCATTTGCCTGCCCCATCAAAGGATTATATCGCAGGTTCACAGCTTCAATATCGGATGGTACCCCTCCTGTTCTTTTCGGCTTTTGAGGAACTTTTTCCATGTTAGTATAGGATCTCAGCGTCTTTATCCTATAAAAGGGATCGCCCCGCCAGGTATCCTGCCCTACTTTTATCTTTTTTTGATATACCGGATCCCAATCATAAGGTGTATTCGGCTTATAAGGATGCAGGGTAAGCATCTGTCTTTTATTCAGTGGCAACGTATTAGGCAATACAGACGGAAGCGTCGCATCCGGCAACATCCAACTCTTTTCCGTAGACATGAGAGGAGTGCCCATAACGTCAGAACCGAAGTCAATCTGTTTCACAGCCTCCGGGTTCAGTTTAATCTCTTCGCTACCTTGCAGGATTCGATTCAATTTAATAGAATCCTGTGTGGTCCATTCTTGCGAACAGACTACTGAGGCAGTCAGACTGATTAATATAAATAATATAAAGCGCTTCGTCATTCTCTAATGCATTAATCATTTTAATAAGTTAGTAGTACATCCTTCTTTGTCCATCGGGCATGTACTGTCCCGGCCACTGAAAAAATCAGCAGCAATAGATTAAAACGTTTAGCCATGTTCAGTTGTTTAGTCTACCCTACCACCAGCGGTAACCGCTACCACAGAGCGGCTCATCGTAGCAAGGATCAATGGTCCATGCCGTTCGCGGATACTGTCTGTTTTCCCACCAGCGACGGTAACGGACTGCAGCATCCAGCAGTTCTTCATCGGACAAGAAATAGATTGCTTCGTAATTTTCGGCATTCACTTCTACCATATGGCACCCCATTGAAGCCGGAAAGCCCAGACGAATACTTTCTACTGTCCATAAAATACATTCGCCCAAACGGATCTTGCCACTATTACTGTTATATACGGAAGGAAATGAGGGGATCACACTCATATCCTCGGCATAATTCAGCAATTCGGGAATGTCATTTTCGGTAAAATGAGGGACTTCAACAATCCCTTTGTCATTTTTTGTATTATAGGTTCCGGCTTTGAGTTGCTTCACAAAAAGATCAACATCCGGATTATTATAGTCCAGGGTCTCTTTACTGCATCCGGTCAGTGCGAGAACCGCAAAAACGGTGAGCAGCAGTATCCATGTCTTTTTCATAACGTTCGTTCTTTTAATGGTTAATAAGTCATGCGAATTCCGCACATAAGGTTAAAATTCGTGGGACGCTTTGTACGTATCGTTTCAAGTTTTGAATCCGTCTTGAAATGATGCGATACTCCCGGCTCTGCAAAAAGTGCTATCCGGTCATTTACTTTATAGTTAACCCCTACTCCGGCTATTACAGCCAACTGTACAGGCTCATTCTTAAAATCATTATTCGGCGCACCTGCTATACATTTTTCAACTATTCCTCCTATAGAAGCATACAAATCCAGCTTCTTTGTTTCCGCCAGATGCACATTCACTTTTACCGGAACACCTAAATAATGAAGATTCTGATTCTCTGAACGAAGACTTGAATAAGTCAGCCCGGATTCTACTCCCAGATACTTGTTCAACATCTTCTCTACCGTGACACCTGCCATTACAGGCATCTTATATTTCCCGTTTTCTGCCGGAAGAGCCGTACCAACAGCAGCTTTCACAGCCCAGGTACGTGGTTTCTTTACCTCTGCCAACACCGGCTTCACTGGTTGTTCTTCTGTAACAGTAGTAGCAGGCTCATTGTTTACTCCTGCCTTCCAAATATTTTCTCCGGAATTCTCCGTTTCTCTTCCATATCCATGATGACTTGAGGTGGTTGATGAAAAGCTGAATGACAAAGATACAGTTACTGATATCGAATCATCCTCTTCTCCTTCGGACTGAACCAACATAGCATACCGACCGGGAGCCGGTTTCTGCAATACCGGTTCGGTATGGGCAGGTGAGAACGATTGATTCACCCGGTCACCATCCAGATTTCCTACACCGGAAACTGCTAATTGTGTAAATGCCTCTTCTATTTCTTCTTTCGGTGAGAAAAACCAGAAAGCTGCCGAAGACGCTGCCAGCACTAATAAAACAGAGGCTGCCGCAGCTACCCGGAAGAATAGCACACGACGGCGCTGATGGCTACTAACTGCCACATCACGGCTCAACTCTTCCCAAAAGCCATCCCTTACCGTCATCTCGGCATGCCCAAGACGCGAACGGAACAGATCGGTTATTTCATCATTTTCTCTCTTCATGGTTTCTATATTCTTTAATCCTTTTTGCTAACAAATACTTGGCCCGGTGAAGTTGCGAAGTAGACGAATGCTCTTTTATATGAAGCATGCCTGCTATTTCTTTGTGCGACTTCTCCTCAAACACATAGAGGTTAAATACGGTTCGGCATCCATCGGGTAGTTCAGCCACAAACGCCATCAGTTGTTCTTCGGAGATACTGCTTCCTCTATCAGAGGATATATCGGGGATATCGGGCAGTTGTTCTTCATGAACCATCACCTGTGTGATGCGTTTTTGCCGTCGGAGATAATCAAGTGCCTGAGTTACCATCACCCTCGTGATCCATGTAGACAGTGACGCCTCTCCACGAAACGAGAAATTGGTGAATATCTTGATAAAACCGTCGTGCAACACATCATGGGCCGCATCCATATCGCCCGTATAACGGTAACATACCGCCAGCATCTGCTTAGAATAGAGGGTGTAAAGCTCCTTTCGAGCGGAATCTTTCCCTGCCCGACAGTCCTTTATCAGTTCTATCTCGTTTTCCAATGTCAGTGCTTTTTTACGGACGCCTCTCTGCGTCGTTTGTTAGTTAGACGCAGCATTCTGAGAAATGCTGCAATGATAATATTTAAAAGAAGTTAAAGACAAAAAACAATAGACTTTAAGTAGTACTTCAAATTTAGTTCAAACATTTTATTGAAACGCAAATGATCGCAGATTTTCGCAGATTAAATGGCTGCGCTATACCTGAGCGATGATATGCTTTGCGTGAATCTGTGAGTTTCTGCATTTCAATAAGAGTATCATATAATTTTGAACGATTACTTACCTATAACAAACAACCTCCTGCATACTACAATAGATTGAGCATACAGGAGGTTAAGTCTATTTTATTTTATCAGAATCAGTTATCAACAAGCCTTGAAACTCATATCAAGTCCTTTCACCGAGTGCGTCAAAGCACCCACAGAGATAAAGTCCACTCCACATTCGGCATAATCGCGCAATGTATCGAAAGTGATACCGCCGGATGATTCCGTCTCATATTTGCCGGCCACCATCTCAACCGCTTTCTTTGTCATCTCAGGAGTGAAATTATCAAACATGATGCGATCTACTCCACCCAAATCAAGCACTTGTTGCAATTCGTCGAAGTTACGTACTTCAATTTCTATTTTCAGATCTTTGCCTTTCTCCTTGCAATACTCTTTTGCACGAGTGATAGCCTTATCAATGCCACCTGCAAAATCCACATGATTATCTTTCAGGAGGATCATATCAAACAGTCCTATGCGATGATTCACCCCACCACCAATCTTCACAGCCATCTTTTCAAGAATACGCATGCCCGGTGTTGTTTTGCGGGTATCAAGCACATGGGTATTCGTACCTACCAGCTTTTGAGCGTATTTACGGGTCATAGTAGCAATACCGCTCATACGTTGCATTACGTTCAGCATCAGGCGCTCTGTTTGCAATAACGATTGTACTTTTCCTTCTACTATCATTACCACATCACCAGGTTTTACTTCAGTACCGTCATTGATAAACACTTCCACCTTCATAGTGGGATCGAAACGATGAAATATCTCTTTAGCAACTTCAACGCCGGCTAATACACCGGTTTCTTTAATGAGGAGTTTTGATTTCCCCATTGCTGTAGCAGGGATACATGAAAGGGTGGTATGGTCACCATCACCTATATCTTCAGAAAAGGCAAGGTCAATCAACTTGTCTATAAGTTCTTTTTCCTTATTCATTGGTTTTGTCAATTCTTATTTGATGAATTAAATATTTGTTCTGTACTCTTTTGAAGAAACAATTCACCCGAAAGTTTCCATTAGCAGTTGTCAGGGTACCAATGACAAAACTCGATTCGTCACGCTTCCCCTGATGATTTACATTAAAAGTACTGACCTTATTTTCGGTAAAAAAAGTATTCATGGTACTTTCTGCTGCTTGCTTGTCAGCATTCGTCGAGCGGTTCTGAATGATGAGGTCTACCTTATCACCCAGGAATTTGTTCAGCTCCTGAGAGCTTCCTTTTTTAAATGCCAGAACTACACCCACCGGTACATCTTGTGCCAAAAGCGTAGACGCGGAAAAGAGCAATCCGGCAATCCATAAAAGTACTCGTTTTTTCATAACCACAAGCTTTTCAGATATCAGTTTTCAACTAAATCTGGTATCTAATGATACGCAAAGGTAAGCATTTATTGCAGAAAACAATAAAAAATACCTATTTTTGTGCGATAATCAGAACTGTATCAGCATGAAAACGACTTTGCTCGTCGTAGGACGAACGGTAGAACAACATTATATTACTGCTATCAACGACTATATCCAACGTACCAAACGCTTCATATCTTTCGATATGGAAGTCATTCCTGAGCTTAAAAATACCAAAAGCCTCTCGATGGAACAACAGAAAGAGAAAGAAGGAGAACTTATATGCAAAGCCTTACAACCGGGAGACGTGGTGGTGCTACTTGATGAACATGGCAAAGAAATGCGTTCTCTCGAATTTGCCGAATACATGAAACGGAAGATGAATACGGTGAACAAACGGCTGGTGTTCGTCATCGGAGGTCCTTACGGTTTCTCACAGCGAGTATATGATGCCGCACAGGAGAAGATTTCAATGTCGAAAATGACCTTCTCTCATCAGATGATACGCCTTATCTTTGTAGAGCAGATATATCGGGCAATGACAATATTGAATGGAGGACCCTATCATCATGAATAATTGCTTCGGGGAGCCTGCCTTGGATTTCTTTTCAATTTACTATTTGACAAAGTGATATTCCTGACGCCACAGACTCCTCTTGTTTGGACCGACTGGAACACCAGTCATTAAAATCGCCTTCATTTTCATATTCATTTTTTCAGATAACACGGATTATTGTCCATCAGGCAACATTTTCCTTCTTTCTTTCACATTTGCCATACAATATATTATCAAAACCGGCAGATATAATTCTTTTTTCTACCTGAAGACAGATCAAATATCAGTAGCAGTTAGCCTGAAAAAAGGATATTTCCGAAGAAATATTTTTTCCTCGTAGAGTCTCGGAGCGTTTCTCTACGAGACTTGGACCGTTCCTCGTAGAGAAACCGGACTTATCTTACCGGGATAAATGGGTTTACATACCGGGATATAGTACATATCTATGCAGATAGAGCAG
Source organism: Bacteroides nordii WAL 11050 = JCM 12987 (assembly GCA_000613465.1). Classification (GTDB taxonomy): domain Bacteria; phylum Bacteroidota; class Bacteroidia; order Bacteroidales; family Bacteroidaceae; genus Bacteroides; species Bacteroides nordii. Next base: position 17,817 of record BAJA01000014.1, on the reverse strand, counting down.
AAATATACAACACGGACCGCATATTATTACAAACATTTATGCAATTCGTCCTCTAAAAGGAGTATTTATCTCAAAGCACATGTTATAGAATCAGCCAATAAAAGAGCAAAATGAGAATAATTCTTCGATTTCAAAAGCTTTTGGCACAATTCCTTACTTTAGAAAAGTACAGCATAACAACTCTTTTATTCGTGATTCATCAATCGGTGTTCCGCCATTTGCTCATATTTCGTTCCCGGGCGGCCATAGTTAGCATACGGATAGATGGAAATACCTCCACGCGGAGTAAAGATGCCGGTCACTTCAATATATTTCGGATCCATCAGGCGGATAAGATCTTTCATAATGATATTCACACAATCTTCATGGAAAGCGCCATGGCTACGGAAACTGAAGAGATAAAGTTTCAGGCTCTTGCTTTCCACCATCTTCACATCCGGAAGATAGCTGATACGTATCTCAGCAAAATCCGGCTGTCCGGTAATGGGACAAAGGCTGGTAAACTCAGGACAGTTAAAACGCACCCAGTAATCATTTTCGGGATGCTTATTATCAAAAGCTTCCAATACTTCGGGAGCATAATCTTGCTTGTACTCTGTTTTTCTACAAAAGGGAGAGTTGATCTTTTAATTCAGTCATAAAATGAAAAGTTGTGCTTCCCGCACGAGGAAGTACGGCAAGCGATGATTATATATGTTACTCTCTGGTGAGATACTCTTCCAATCCCTGCCGACGCAATTTACATGCCGGACAATGCCCACAGCCATCACCCTGTATACCGTTATAGCAAGTCAATGTATCATTACGGATGATGTCAAGCACCCCTAATTCGTCAGCTAATGCCCAGGTCTGTGCTTTATCAATCCACATCAGCGGAGTATGCAAAACGAACTGCTCATCCATTGCCAGATTCAATGTTACATTGAGAGACTTAATAAAAGCATCCCGGCAATCGGGATAGCCACTGAAATCGGTTTGCGACACACCGGTCACAATATGGTTGATACCTCTTTCACGCGCATATACGGCGGCAATACTAAGAAAAAACAAGTTACGCCCCGGTACAAACGTATTCGGAAAACTATCGGCAGGCTTATCCTGATCCATCTCCATCATTGTATCCGTCAATGAATTGTGCCCCAATTGTCCTATAAAGGAAACATCCATTGCTTCAAATTCCACACCGGCATTACGGGCTATCTCACGTGCCAGTTCTACCTCTTTCTTATGTTTCTGCCCATAAAGAAAACTCAGGGCAACCACTTTCTTAAATTCACGCTTTGCCCAAAACAGGCAGGTCGTTGAATCTTGCCCACCGCTGAACACGACTAAGGCAGTATTTTTATTAATCATAAATTATGACTTTTGAGTAGTGATAAGTGAGTAGTGATAAGTGATTAGTGCCATGCGGATCATAGCGCAGCTTACTAATCACTTATCACTACTCACTTATCACTTATTAAACGTCTTTTATTTTAAGTACATTATAGGAAATATCTTTATCGTAGACATCGCTGCCGTCTATCTTCTTGATAGCATTTACAACCCGAATTGTCACAGGAAGGATAATAACCTCGTACATAGATTTCAGCACGATTTGGATTCCCATCATCACCAACAGTTCCGGCCAGGCAATAATACCACCAAAAGCAACAGGAAAGAAGATAAAAGAGTCCGCCGTTTCTCCGACAACCGTAGAAATAATAGCACGCGCGGAGAAGTTCTTTCCACCGCTGGCAACTTTCATCTTACTCATCACATAAGCATTAAGGAATGAACCCACCAGAAATGCCATCAAACTGGCAAAGACAATACGTGGTGCCATACCAAACACAAAATCAAAATGCTCTTCCCCCTCCCAAAAAGGAGCAGCAGGAATAGCTACGGCAATCAAGCCCAATGCTACAACAAAGAAGTTCATGGCGAAACCACTCCAGATAATGAGACGGGCTTTTTTGAATCCCCATACTTCGGCAATACAGTCGTTGATTATATAGGAAATAGGAAATACAAGCAATCCGGCAGTAACGGTAATACTACCTACCTGAATCACTTTAGTTTCAAGAAGATTGGCTGCAATAAGGCATACATTAAACAATATGCCAAGCAACATGAAGGGAATGGATACTTTTTCTTTCATACTCCTGTTTTTTACGTGGTGTTCTAGAATACACGACCGCTATTCACGGCATCATACGTTTTTTTTTAAATTCGGGCAGCAAAGATACGGCATCTTTTGGAAATAGGCAAAAAAATAGTGATTAGTGAGGAGTGATAAGTGATTAGTGGGCTGCGCCATGAATCCACATGGCACTAATCACTCCTCACTTATCACTAACCGTTTATCACTCCCTGCTAATCACTTATCACTAATCACTCATCACTGCTCACTATTTACCAAATTCTTTCAATTCCTTCTGTAGCCTTTTACGCACAAAGAACAAACGACTTTTTATCGTACCAATCGGAAGCCCCATTTTCTCTGCGATCTCATTGTATTTGAATCCGGCAACGTACATGAGAAAAGGTTTTCGCATAGATTCCGGTACCGCATTAATCACTTTATGAAGTTCCTTCAGATCATAAGCATATTCAAAACGTTCTCCATCTTCTACCTCCAACAGATTCTGACGGCCAATGCTATAACTATCATCCATCATAGATATTTCACGCGTAACCCGACGATAATTATTAATAAAAAGATTACGCATGATTGTGTACATCCAGCCCTTAAAGTTTTGCGCATGAACAAACTTCTCCTTATTATCCAGAGCTTTCAACATACAATCCTGCACCAAATCATTAGCCGAATCCTGATCGGCAGTCAGCTTGAGAGCAAAGTGACGCAACTCTGATTCCATCCCTACTATTTTACTTGTCAGTTTATCCATTGTGGTTTTATTATTCAAATTATTACTGAATGCAAAGATGAAGTTTCTAAAAGGATTTACCTATGGCAATACTTCCGCAATATTTGTCTATTTTTCCCAAAGATAATGCAAACCGAGGGCAGAATAAAATGAACGAGTTCATTTTTTATGCCGGGGTGCAGCTTATCTTCGCTTTTTTGGCAAAGCTGTCTCAACCTTTTCAAATTTTAGTTGTTCTTTGCACATTCACCTAAAACTTAACTTATAATGGAAACAACATTTAGAACAGTAGCGCTGCTACTTGGAATGGGACTACTCCCACTCTGCGCAAATGCCCAGAAAAAAGTAATCATTGAAGATAAAGAGCCAAACTCTATCATGTTTGTCTCAAGGGATAAAGCCGGAGATGAGATTATCCGAATCATGGAGGAGACACAACTTAAACGCTTTCACGAACCCAAAGCTCCCCGCTTCTTGCTGACAGATCAAAAAGGAAAGTTTGCCCTCGGTATTGGAGGATACGTACGCGCTACGGCAGAATATGACTTCGGAGGTATCGTTAAAGATGTAGATTTCTATCCGGCACTTATACCCAACAGAGGAACGGATTATGCAAGAAATCAGTTTCAGATGGATGCTACCACTTCTACCCTATTCTTAAAACTGGTAGGGCATACCAAGAATCTGGGAGACTTTGTTGTCTATACTGCAGGAAACTTCCGGGGAAATGGGAAAACATTTGAACTCCAGAATGCATACGCTTCATTCTTAGGATTTACATTAGGATACAGCTATGGTTCGTTTATGGATTTAGCAGCACTTCCCCCTACCATAGATTTTGCCGGCCCTAACGGTTCTGCATTCTATCGTACCACCCAGTTAAGTTATATGTACAGCGGATTGAAAAATTGGAAATTCGGTATTGCTGCCGAGATGCCTTCGGTAGACGGAACAACCACCGACAAACTGTCTATCAGCACACAACGTATGCCGGACTTTGCAGCTTCTGCTCAATACAACTGGAATAAGAACAGCCACATCCGCCTGGCAGCTATTCTTCGCAGTATGACTTATTCAAGTGATGTTTATCAGAAAGCCTATTCCACCACCGGATTCGGATTGCAGGCATCCACCACATTTGCTGTTACTCCGAAATGGCAACTATTCGGGCAGTTTAATTATGGAAAGGGAATCGGGCAGTTCCTCAACGATCTTAGCAATCTGAATGTAGACCTTGTTCCAAATCCGGAGAAAGAGGGCAAAATGCAAGCACTTCCTATGCTCGGATGGTATGCAGGAGTACAATATAATTTATGCAAGAATATGTTTGTATCAGGGACTTATAGTTTGTCAAGACTTTACTCCGAACATGGATATCCAAGTGAAAATCCGGAAGCATATCGTAAAGGACAGTATCTGGTAGCTAATTTATTCTGGAATGTAACCAGCAACCTACAGGTAGGTGCCGAGTATCTGCGAGGATGGCGTACGGATTTTAATGATGATACCCGCAATGCGAACCGTATGAATCTGTTGGTACAGTATTCTTTCTAAAAAAGAAAATATTTCATCTCTATAAAAACGAAAAAGGAGATTTCACCGCCTTCTCAATAGAAGTAGCAGAGAAATCTCCTTTTATATATAAGAGAATTAGTTCGTGTTATTTAGAACTTATAGTCAAGACCGATACCGAATACTTTATTGGTACGTGAGAAAACATCTGTTCCCGGAATGGCTTGTCCTGCCAAAGCAGAAATCCCGTTGTAGTCACTCCAATTCTTTGTATAATCTTCATAATCAGTCCAGAAGTAAGCTATATTCAACTTCAGGTTTTTAGCGATATTGAAACCGGCACCAAAACCAAAAGAGTAAGAACTTACAGCAAAGCTCATATCACTTTGATAACTATCTTCCACACCATATTTTGTGCGTTGCATACCGGCACTGATTTGTGCCCATTTACATACATCCCATTCGATACCAGCCAGATATTCATTAGTACCTTTATCTATGAAATGCTGTTTCCCGGTTCTTTCTCCAGTAATTAGATTAGTAGCATCGGCCATCTTAGCATGAGTATCGAAGAAATGATGATAACCTACAGAAGCACGAAGCACAGGAAGAATTTCATAAGACACACCAACTGTTAATAAACTTGGAATATCATGTGGAGTGTTTACACCCGGAGCAAATAACTTAGTATCATCCACACGTGTTTTATTCTCTACATTCAGCTTGGTATTAAACTCATATTTCACACCAACATTCCATTTGTTCATCTTAAAGTCAGCACCAATAATAGGTGTTACTCCCCAACCGGTCTGGTCGCAATCCAAATATTTATCTTGAGTATTTGTCGCATACTTATTAGCCATTGCAGCAGCTGCTGCATACTTTTTTGCCGCTTCAGGTTGTCCGGCAACTTCCGCTGCTGCCGCCAGTTTATTAAACTGGTCTGCATAGGCAGTAAACGTCTGGTTCAAATTCACCATTTTATCGCCTATATTAGCCTGAATGTCACGAATATGTCCTTCATACCCATTACTTACATAATTCATACGTAGTCCACCAAAAACAGACAGATAATCTGTTATTTTATAGGTGGCTCCCAATTGAAGACCAAAAATCATCTGCTTTCCACGCATATAACTATCTACAGAATACTTATTCGTATTTGCAAACGGATTTTCAGGAAGCAATCCTCCACTTACTAAGCTCGCTCCAGCTGCTTTCATCGCCATTGGAATGACAGATACCTGAGACTCAAAAGAGCCAAGCCCTTCATTAAAGGTAGCCTTACCACCACCTCCTGTCACGGCAAAACTTCCTGAGAATGCCCAGTCACCTTTTTTATATACAGCAAAAAAACTGGGGACAAACGGAGCAGAAGCTTCGCCCTTATATTCTTTAGTAGCATTTCCACCGAACCCGGCAAATGGAGCAAACGTGGAAGTTATTGTTCTCGTCTGAAACGCACTCTGACCATTAAAAGAGAGATGAAATCCATCTTCCATAAAAGCCAGACCGGCAGGATTGGAATATACAGCATCAATATCTGTTGAAGCATCACGAGCCAACATTCTTAAAAATAAAACATGCTGATTAGTATTTGTCAGGAGACCTCCCGCAAAAGTTGGAATTGAAACGATCAGCAACACAATGCTAATCAAAGATAATTTTCTCATTTAAATCTTTTTTAAGTTATTTCGGGCGCAAAGGTACAATAATATTGCACACAAGAAGCATCTTTGTGCATTTAATTTCACTAATAAGAAGTATTTGATGAAAAAACGAAATAGTTTCGTTTGTAACAAACGCATCAAAACCCAATTAACAATATTAACATACGGACAAACTATCCATCTTTAGTGATGCAAAGTATAGTACTTTCGAAGTATAAACTATGCATTTTCACAGTGACTTAAATAGGTATTTAACACACTGTTAAAATAGAACTTTTAAAAGCAAGACAACAGATACGAACTTATTGAGGTTTTCCAGTGTTATTATGGATAATAAACATAGAAATTATGGCATATACAATCGCATTTTTTGGTACCAAGCCCTATGATGAAACTTCATTCAACGAAAAAAATAAAGAGTTCGGATATGAAATACGTTATTTCAAAGGACATCTGAACAAGAACAATGTGTTATTAACCCAAGGTGTGGATGCCGTCTGTATCTTCGTTAATGATACAGCTGATGCAGAAGTCATCCGCACGCTGGCAGCCAATGGCGTAAAACTCCTGGCGCTAAGATGTGCCGGATATAACAATGTGGACCTCGATGCTGCGGCCGACAACGGAATAACCGTATTACGTGTTCCTGCCTACTCTCCCTATGCTGTAGCAGAATATACCGTAGCACTCATGTTATCACTCAACCGTAAAATACCACGTGCTTCCTGGCGTACCCGCGACGGAAACTTCTCCCTGCACGGACTTATGGGTTTTGACATGCATGGAAAACTGCCGGCATCATCGGCACGGGAAAAATAGCTAAAATACTGATTCATATCCTACGCGGATTCGGAATGAATATATTGGCATATGATCTCTATCCGGATTATAACTTCGCCCGTGAAAACCAAGTAGTATATACTTCATTGGACGAACTGTATCATAGCTCGGATATTATTTCACTACATTGTCCGCTTACCGAACAAACCAAATATCTGATCAACGATTACTCTATAAGCAAGATGAAGGACGGAGTAATGATTATCAATACCGGACGTGGACAACTCATCCACACCAATGCGCTTATAGAAGGTTTAAAAAATAAGAAGGTAGGTTCTGCCGGATTGGATGTTTATGAAGAAGAAGGTGAATATTTCTACGAAGATAAATCCGACCGTATCATCGACGACGATGTACTGGCGCGCTTACTATCATTCAATAATGTAATCGTTACCTCTCATCAGGCTTTTTTCACCAAAGAAGCATTAGGAAATATTGCAACGACCACTTTACAAAATATCCGTGATTTTATAAATCATAAACCCTTGCTAAATGAAGTGAAGAAATAGAACCTTTCGTTATCCGCAATTGTTAATTGTATATATAAACTTATAAACCAAGGAGAAATAATGAAAAAGGTAATACATAAAGCGGATACCCGCGGACGTTCACGCTACGATTGGCTGGATAGTCACCATACATTTAGTTTTGATGAATACTTTGACTCGGAACGTATCAATTTTGGTGCATTACGGGTATTGAATGATGATCGTGTTGCTCCCGGAGAAGGCTTCCAGACACATCCTCACAAGAATATGGAGATTGTATCTATCCCCCTGAAAGGAAAACTGGAGCACGGAGACAGTAAGAAGAACAACCGGGTGATTACTGTGGGCGATATACAAGTAATGAGTGCCGGTACGGGTATCTTCCATAGCGAAATGAATGGTAGCAAAACGGAACCTGTGGAATTCCTGCAGATCTGGATCATGCCACGCGAACGGAATACACATCCTGCTTACAATGATTACAGTATCCGCGAACAGGAACGAAAAAATGAACTGTCACTGATTGTATCACCCGATGGTAGTACTCCCGCCTCACTACTACAGGATACATGGTTCTCTATCGGTAAAGTGGAAGCCGGTAAAAAGTTAGGTTACCATCTGCATCAGACCCACGGAGGAGTTTACATTTTCCTTATTGAAGGAGAGATAGTAGTGGATGGTACAGTGATGCAACGCCGGGATGGCATGGGCATCTATGATACCAACAGTTTTGAGCTTGAGACTCTGAAAGACTCGCATATTCTGTTAATAGAAGTTCCAATGTAATAGCATCAAAATCATGGAAATAAATCTCGCCGGCATTCGGCAAGAATACACCAAAGGCGGATTGAAGGAAAGTGAACTTCCCGACAATCCGCTTTTGCTGTTTAACCGCTGGCTCCAGGAAGCCATTGATGCCAAAGTAAACGAACCTACTGCAGTGGTCGTAGGCACAGTGTCGCCCGAAGGACAACCCTCGACACGAACCGTTTTATTGAAAGACCTTCATAATGGCAAGTTCATATTCTACACGAATTATGAAAGCCGTAAAGGCAGGCATCTGGCAAATAATCCGCATGTATCTTTGTCATTCATCTGGCATCAACTGGAAAGGCAGGTACATATAGAAGGCATTGCAGCCAAAGTTCCGGCTCATGAATCGGATGAATATTTTAAAAACCGTCCATATAAAAGCCGTATCGGAGCCCGTATCTCTCCACAAAGCCAGCCCATCAAAAGCCGGATGCAATTAATACGAAACTTCGTGAAAGAAGCAGCGCAATGGATAGGGAAAGAAGTGGAACGCCCGCAGCAATGGGGAGGATATGCCGTCACTCCTACCCGGATAGAATTCTGGCAAGGCAGACCCAACAGGCTACATGACCGCTTTCTGTATACGCTACAGAAAGACGGAACCTGGAAAGTAACACGGCTGGCTCCTTGATTTTCCTACTTTTTCTTGTTTGTAATGAGAAGAATACGTAATATTGCATTCCTAAACCATTAACCCATGAAACTGGATTATATCTACCACAGTGGTTTTGCCATCGAAGCCGAAGGTGTAACCCTTATTATTGATTATTATAAAGATTCGTCAGAAACAGAACGAAACCGGGGAGTCGTACATGACTATCTATTGCAGAAACCCGGTAAATTATATGTTCTTTCTACCCATTTCCATCCCGATCATTTTAATCGCGAGATACTGACGTGGAAAGAACAACGTCCGGACATCATCTATATTTTCTCAAAAGATATCCTGAAACATCGTCGTGCCAAGCAGGAAGACGCTATTTATATTAATAAAGGAGAAAGCTATGAGGATGATGCTTTGAGAATTGACGCATTCGGTTCGACAGACGTGGGAATTTCTTTCCTCATTCACCTGCAAGGTATGCATATATTCCATGCCGGCGATCTCAACAATTGGCATTGGAGTGAAGAATCTACCGAAGAGGAAATACGTAAAGCGAATGGCGACTTTCTGGCAGAAGTGAAATATCTGAAGCAACAAACTCCTACCATTGACCTCGTCTTATTTCCGGTAGACCGGCGGATGGGAAAAGATTACATGAAAGGAGCCAAACAATTCATTGAACAAATAAAAACTACTATATTTGTACCCATGCACTTCAGTGAAGATTATGAGGGAGGAAATGCTTTCCGAAGCATAGCAGAGGCCAATGGATGCCATTTTATCAGTATCACTCACCGAGGAGAAACTTTTGATATTACTAAATAAAACATAGAATTATGAACAGATTAACACACTTTTTTCTTGTATTATTTCTTCTCTGCCTGCCGGTAAGTATCATGGCACAGAAAGATAAAGATGACAATGACGACAGCAGATACCTTGTTGGTGCGGTTCCCGAAGTAGATGGGAAAGTTGTATTTTCCAAAGAATTCAGCATACCAGGTATGTCACAGGATCAGATATTCGACAGAATGATGAAATGGATGGAAAACAGGCTGAAAGAGAATAAAAACCAGGGAAGCCGTATTGCGTACTGGGACAAAGAAAAAGGAATGATAGCGGGAATTGGCGAGGAGTGGATCGTATTCAGATCGAGTGCCTTGTCATTGGACCGCACACTGACAAACTATCAGATTACTGTAACCTGCAAACCCGGTCAGTGCCTGATGGAAATAGAAAAGATACGTTTCAGTTATCGTGAAACCGAAAGATATACCGCCGAAGAGTGGATTACCGATAAATATGCACTCAACAAATCAAAAACCAAATTGATACGCGGTCTGGCCAAATGGCGTAAAAAGACAATAGACTTTGCAGATGAGCTATTCGCCAGTGCAGCCCAGGCATTGGGAGCAGCAGAACCAACAGAACCAGAAGCACAAACTGCAAAAAAGCCAGTAACAGCTCCCGGACCAATCGTTATCACCCCGGCAACCCCTGTCACCGTTACTACCCCATCTGCAAGTACTACTCCGTCTGCGTCAGGCAACATACCCGGCTATACGGAAGTAGCACCTTCCAAGTACCGGCCAGTGCTATTCAGATGGGTGCAGGCAAACTTGTAATTGCCATCGGTAAAGATGCATTCAACATGACAATGATGACTGCCAATGCAGGTGGTTCATTAGGAAAAATGGACGGTAAACCTGTTGTTTTCACCATATTCTCTCCCGATCAGTCCAACGAGCAAATAGAGAAGGCAGAAACCTACTCTGTAAGATTCTATCCTTCCAACCAAACAGAGCCTTCGGTAATTCTTGAATGCAAGAAACTCCCGTCACAAGCTCCACTGGAAGGGCAACCACGTACATATGTAGGAGAAATTGTAAAAGCCTGGATTAAATAATTATTCAATATGCTAATATGCCAATGTGCCGATTGGCTGCGCTATAATAAATATACCGCATAACAATCGGCACACTGGCATATTGACAAATTATCACATTATTAAATATGGAAATAAAAAGCAGATTTGATCACTTCAACATCAATGTAACCAATTTAGAGCGCAGTATCGCATTTTATGAAAAAGCGCTCGGCCTGAAAGAGCATCACCGTAAGGAGGCTAAAGACGGTTCATTCATATTGGTTTATCTCACTGATAATACGACCGGATTCCTACTGGAACTTACCTGGTTGAAAGAACATACAGAGGCTTATGAATTAGGAGAAAACGAAAGCCATCTTTGCTTTCGCGTAGCAGGCGATTATGATGCCATCCGTCAGTATCACAAAGAGATGAACTGCGTATGCTTTGAAAATACAGCTATGGGATTGTATTTCATCAATGATCCGGACGATTACTGGATTGAAATATTACCACAGTGAACAGTTGACAGTTGACAATGGACAATTGACAGTGGACAGTTAATAGTTACAATGTGGCATGATGCGCAGCTAACTGTCCACTGTCAATTGTCCACTGTCAACTAAATAACTATTTCTTATGCCTTCCCGCCCTTTTCCTTCTTATTTCCGCCTTCATTTTTGCAGCGCCAGAGCCATGGGTTCCTTTAATATAAGTTGTTTTCTTAGCTTTCGTCTTCACCTTATCTTCCTCTTTTTTAGGACCGTCTTTCTTTCCTTTGAAAACGATACCACCCATCATTGCATCTTCTAAGCTCATAATCTTACTTCTTTAATTCATATTTTCAATGTACAAAGATAATCCTTTTCTCCGAATTATCTATCTTTGCTTCCTTAACAACCAATAACGACGTAATGGAAACAACCTTACTCACAACAGACAAAGATCCTATGGGAGCTGCCATAGCCGACTATTTCAATCATCATAAGGCAAACCGCTTACAAGTATTCTCTTCACAGTTTGATGAAGACGAAATCCCCGTAAGACAGCTTTTCCGTAATGCCAAAACAATGCCATTGCTTGAACGCACTGCTCTGCAACTGGCAAACGGAAGTATTCTCGACGTTGGTGCCGGAAGTGGTTGCCATGCCATCGCTCTTCAGGAAATGGGGAAAGAAGTATGTGCTATCGACATTTCTCCGTTGTCTGTAGAAGTAATGAAACAACGTGGTGTTACTAACGCCCGACTTATTAATTTGTTCGATGAACAATTTGTTGACACATTCGATACAATCCTAATGTTGATGAATGGATCCGGTATCATCGGACGACTGGAAAATATGCCTGCTTTTTTCCGGAGAATGAAAATGTTACTTCGCCCGGGTGGCTGTATATTAATGGACTCAAGTGATTTACGCTATCTTTTTGAAGACGAGGATGGTAGTTTTGAAATAGACCTTGCCGGAGATTACTATGGTGAGATTGATTTTCAAATGCAATATAAAGATATTAAAGGAGACTCATTCGACTGGCTATATATCGATTTCCAGACCCTCAGCCTCTATGCTGCTGAATATGGTTTCAAAGCCGAGCTTGTCAAAGAAGGAAAACATTACGATTATCTGGCTAAATTAATAATGGGCTAATGGGCTACTAATATGCCAATGTGCCAATTGGCTGCGCTATTACCCTGCACAGCAATCGGCACATTGGCATATTGGCATATTAGCATATTATCAAAACGGAAACAGTAGTGGCAATGCAAATACCATCACCACGCCCATTATTATTTGAAGCGGTAATCCTACTTTTATATAATCCATAAACGTATATTGCCCTGCCGGCATCACCAAAGCATTGGGAGGTGTTGAGAACGGAGATGCAAAACACATACTGGCAGCTACAGTGACAGCAAACAAGAAGGGCACGGGGCTAACCCCTACCTGCAAAGCACTCTGTAAGGCAATAGGCGCCATCAATACTGCCGTCACAGTATTACTGATAAACATTGTCATCAGTGAGGTAGTGAAATAAATGCCTGCCATCAAAACAATCGGCCCATAGCTTCCCAATCCACTGACAAGGCTATTGGATATGTATTCTGACGCTCCCGTTTTTTCCAATGCCAAAGACATGGGAAGCATACCTGCAAACAATACGATTGTCTCCCAGTTTATTGTTTTATAAGCCGCCTCTACATTACGGAAACAACCTGTAAGTACCATTAATACTCCCGCAATCATCACCGCAGTAACAGGAGCCACCGGGATAAAATCGAATACCATCATCACTACCATCAGGAGCATGATAGCAGCTGCCACTGGAGCTTTATAATCCAATGTTACTTTAGCTGCCTCATCCAAAGGTTGACCCAACACTACCCAATCGGCATCTTCCTTACTCAATCGTGCTATATCCAGCCAGGTTCCCTGCACCAAAAGTACATCTCCACTGTGCATCTTCTCATTACCCAGTTCTTGCAGGATATACTCTTTTTTACGACGGATACCCAACACATTCAGATTAAACTTATCGCGGAAACCAGCCTCTTTCACAGTACGGTTCGATAGATTGGAAGAAGGCATCAATACGATCTCAGCAATACCAATATCATAAAAATCAAGTGATTTATCAGCCTTTGCAGCTTCTTCTGTTGTATGCCCGTCGAGCATTTCCAACAGATAATCCTGAGCAAACCGATCCACATTTTCAACCTCACCTGTAATATAAAGCACATCTTCAGCCTGCATCACAGTATCAGGGGAGGCTAGTTTTTGTGTAATCGTTTTCAGAAAACGATTCTGAGAAGCATCGCCACGACGTACCTCCAGAATATTCAATCCATATTTACGCCGTACATCCAGATCAATGATTGTTTTTCCTACCAATGCAGATGTAGAAACAGCACGCAATCGGAATAAATTGCTGGATAATCCATACTCTGCCACTAGCTGGTTCAATGACTTTCCGGAAGAGAGTCTCTCCTGTTTTTTTCCTTTCTTCGAAAGAAACCACTTGGTAAGAGGCAACAACACGAGTGTACCTACTACTACGCAAATGATCCCCACAGGTAAAAAAGAGAAAAAAGACAAAGGTTCAAATCCAACACTTGTCAATGTATTCTGAATCACAAGATTTGGTGGTGTACCAATCAGAGTCATCATACCTCCCATGCTACTTGCAAAAGCCAATGGCATCAACAAGCGGCTGGGATTCATACCCGCACTGACAGCCAGACTCACTACAATGGGGAGCATCAGCGCTACAGTACCTGTGTTACTAACAAAAGCCCCGATAGCAGAAGTAACCAACATCACCAATAAAAATAATCGCAATTCACTTTTCCCTGCCAGCTTCAAAATCTTACTGCTAATCATTTTTGCCAACCCTGTCTGAAAGATAGCTCCACCAACCACAAACAGTCCTACCATCATAATAACTACCGAATTGGAGAACCCCGAAAGAGCCTCTTCAGGGGTAAGTATCTGGAAAATAAGTAAAGAAATCAATGCACAAAGAGCAACGAGGTCAGAACGCACCTTACCACTCATAAAAAAAGCTGCAGATAGTACTAAAATAATGAGAGTTATAACCATAAAATGAGTTTAGGGATTAATAAAGTTTAAGTATTCTGTTCGTTTCAAAAAGACAAAAGCCAGTCAACACCGGCTTTTGTCTTTTTGAAACTACTTCTTTAGCATTTCATCAATTTTTTGCACCAAAGAAGTAAATTCTTCTTCATTATACAAGCGTGTGAGCTTCACAATCTTTCCATCACGGTCAATCAATACATTTCTTGTAATTCCCGAATCGCGAAGTGCATATTTAGCAAAGATATCCGCTCCCGGATCAAGTCCCAACGGATAAGTAACTCCGGTAGCTTTTGCAAAAGCAAGTACTTTATCCAACGGTTCATCACGATCAATACCGATCAAAGCAAAATTGGGATTATTCTTATGCTTCAACCAGATATCTTTCTCTATAAAAGGCATCTCCTTACGACATACTCCACACCAGCTGGCAGTGAACTGCAACATTACCACCTTCCCACGAAGTGTGGAAAGATTCACCTGTTTTCCATCGGTCAACGTCACCGTAAAATCAGGAGCCATCTCTCCTACCTTAACAATGTATCCCGTACTATCAGCCTGTATAGCACTATTATTTCCTATAACAACCGATACGCTATCTGTAGCAGCACTCTCTTTATCCTTTTTTCCTTGTCCGGAACAAGCTAAAACACCTGTAGCCAATAAGACCAGACAAGACACATTAAAAAAAATCTTTTTCATTTTCTCTTATACCTAATTAATTGATTTGCAAAAGTAAACAAATCATATGACTTATCAAATAGCATTCTCACCCTATTTTTTTTCATTTCCTTATTTGGAAATTTGGAGTAAATGATTACCTTTGCACCCGCAAAACAGAAAACGCCTCTTTAGCTCAGTTGGCCAGAGCACGTGATTTGTAATCTCGGGGTCGTTGGTTCGAATCCGACAAGAGGCTCACTTATCTTTTAAACGTTTTTCGAATATCGGAAAACGTTTTTCATTTATCGAAACTTTTCCACTTTTCGTATCTATTTCGTTTCAAAGTTACAAAATCAGAACCGCTATTTCATTTATAGTGTTCATTCAGAAGCATTCCCCCCGACTTTTTCACCCCTCTGTTTTGTTATATAATCAGGGAAACAATAAACATATCTGCATTATGGAAAAAGCAAGAATTGGAGAAAATTCAAGCAAAGTATGGCGGGTACTTAACGAGATGAAGAAAATCTCCGTTCACGAACTATGTACAATAACCAATCTGGCTATTGAAGATGTAATGTTAGCTATCGGATGGTTAGCAAGGGAAAACTGTATCTTTATTGAAAAAAGAGAAGATACCATCTACATCAGTAACGGTTCGGAATATTACTTCTGCTTCGGATAAGAACACGAAGAAAAAAATCCGCTACAATCCCAGTAAAAAGAAAGTGTATTCTGTTACATATTACTGTAACAGGCCACTTTCTTTTTGAATATACATTCCGTCCAACTACATATATCAATCACATTCAAAGTAGTTATCACATAACACTGAAATAGTATTTGCACAAAATTACAGGTAATTCACACAAAATTGATAGCCTAATAAACATTCCATTGAACAAAAAGGACATAAACATCAATCCAAACAGACAAAAAAGAGTAACTTAGCAATCAGGAAAATAATCCTCATCAAAGATGATTTATTTATCAAAACTAAATAATATGGTAAAACCAAATTCAATGAAGTATCTGGCATCACTCTCTTTGTTATGCCCCTCTGTGGCTTTTGCTGCCGAACACCCCAACATTATCTACATCTTCACTGACCAACAAACAGCCAACGCCATGAGTTGTGCCGGAAATCCGGATTTACATACTCCTAATCTTGACAGGTTGGCTGCTGCCGGTGTGATGTTCAACAATGCTTATTGTACCTCTCCCCTTAGTGGTCCTTCACGCGGTGCAATGTTTACGGGCCACTATCCCGGTGCAGTAGGATTATCCGTAAACGGCTCACCAATGCCCGATTCACTCAAGAACCAAACATTGGGTACATTGATAAAAAATGCCGGATACGATTGTGCTTATGGTGGCAAATGGCATATCCCTTTGCTTGATATACCCGATAAAGAATATGGCTTCGACAATATATATAAACATAGCGATGACGGATTGGCGGAAGCTTGTGCCGAATACCTTTCACGCGAGCACAAGAAGCCATTCTTTTTGGTCGCTTCGTACGATAACCCGCACAACATTTGTGAATATGCACGAAGTCAGAATTTACCTTATGGCAATATAGACACCCCCGACATTCGGGATTGTCCGGGGCTGCCTGCCAATTTTGCAAAAAGTCCTTATGATGCTGATATCATAGAAAACGAAAGAGCAAATAACTATAATGTATATCCTACAGCCAACTATACCCCCGAAGACTGGCGCATGTACCGGTATAACTACTACCGTCTGGTAGAAAAGGTAGACAAGGAAATCGGAAAAATTATTGATGCTATCGATAAAAACAACCTTTGGAAGAATACAGTCGTTATCTTCTCCAGCGATCATGGAGATGGTATAGGTGCTCACCACTGGAATCAGAAATCTGCCTTATATGAAGAAGTGGTCAATATTCCTCTCATCATCACATTACCTGGTAAGAAGCATGCAGGTAAAATACTGCCTCAGCTCATCAGCAATGGCGTAGATTTCTTTGCTTCTATCTGTGATTGGGCAGGTGCTGAAATACCGAAGAGTGCAACCGGAAAATCATTTCGTAAAATTGTGGAAGAAGGAAACCTACAAAGTCCGCATCAGGACTATATCATCACCGAAACACAGTTTGATGGCAGCAAAACCAGAGGTTGGATGGTACGTAGCAAACGTTATAAATATGTACTTTACGATAAAGGGAATCATCGTGAACAACTATTTGACATGCAAGAAGATAGAGGCGAAACAAGAAACCTGACAATGGAAAATACTTACAATAATGAGTTACAAAAGCATCGTGATATTCTTGAAAATTGGATGAATACCTATAATATCCGCCCAACTCGTCCGAAATTACATGATGTCCCCGGAAAGAAACTTAAAAAATAAAGCCAATATCATACAATCTCTTACATTCAGGCTAAAAGCTGAGCACAATGTTTTTGTGTTCAGCTTTTAATATTTAGTATTTGGCCACCGTTTCATAAACAAATAAAAAAAAGTAAGCAATTAGTTATTGACCTCATCCCCCTATTTTATAGCTTTGGAACTCTACAATTCGAACCACTTTTTTATTTACAATAAAGGATAAGCAACTATCTCCACTCAAAAAAATCTATATACAAGGCTCGTAAAATGCTTAAAAACAGCACTGACCGAAGTTAGTGCTGTTAAAGATACTAATTTGAAAGCTAATCACAAAAAAAACTGAAGAGTATACATACACCTGTTCCGGAAGATTTTTTAATAATCATTACACACGTGCGTGATGAGGCTTACCGATACCTCAAAAGAGGTATGTTTTTTATGTTACCTCTTTAGTTACTTGAGGAAACTTAAATGGTAACTAAAACTATACCGGAAAATGAAACTTTTGGGACTGCTATAAAAAAAAGGCATAACCTAAA
>BAJA01000015.1 GCA_000613465.1 Bacteroides nordii WAL 11050 = JCM 12987 | reverse complement strand
CCATCATGATAGCAACCCAGAATGGGTATCCCAAAGCTATACTCTTTCCCACACCTACTACAGTAAACAGAGCCAGACCGACGCTATCAAATACAAAGAATGTATTATGCAAATGAATCAGATGTTTACCAAAGAAAATCACCCATAACAGAGCCATTGCCGTACAGATCAGATAGACGGGATTTGTCATCCACCCGGGAGTAACCCCAAGCAATACATCACGAATAGTACCACCGCCAATGGCAGTAGCCAGACCCACCACATAAGCTCCGAACCAATCAAAACGTTTGGCAGAAGCCAGACGAATACCACTGATTGCAAAAGCAAACGTACCTATAAAATCCAGAATTTGAACGAATGTTGGCATATCCTACTTTTTTTGTCTGCAAAGGAACAAATAATTCCGCAAGAAAGCGTACTTTTGTTTTCAGAAAAATAGATAGAAGAGCGATATGAAAATAACTATTGTTGCCGGGGCCCGCCCTAACTTTATGAAAATAGCGCCTATCACACGTGCCATTGATGCTGCACGGGCGCAAGGTAGAAGAATCTCTTACCGGTTGGTATACACCGGAAGACGCGATGATACCAGTTTGGACGCTTCTTTATTTGCCGACCTCCATATGAGGCAACCGGATGTTTTTCTGGGAGTTAGTGATAGCAATGCCACTCAATTAGCTTCGGGCATTATGGTTGCTTTCGACAAGGAACTGACAGAGAATCCCGCACATATCGTTCTTGTGGTCGATGATCTTACAGCTACAATGAGCTGTGCCATCGTTGCCAAGAAACAGGGAACTAAAGTAGCGCATCTTGTAGCCGGTACCCGCTCATTTGACATGAACATGCCCAAAGAAGTAAACCGGATGATCACTGACGGGCTATCCGATTATCTGTTTACGGCAGGCATGGTAGCAAACCGCAATCTAAACCAGACCGGAACGGAGGAAGCCAATGTATATTATGTAGGAAATATTCTTATTGATAACATCCGCTATAATCGTAATCACTTTATTCGTCCGCTTTGGCTTTCCGTACTCGGTGTAGAAGAAGGAGATTATCTTCTGCTCACCCTCAACAGACGGGTATTGCTGAACAAAAAGGAGAACCTGCGCCGACTGATGGAAACAATTATAGAGAAAGCGGCCGGCACGCCAATTGTTGCCCCAGTGCATACCTATGTACGTGATGCAATCAAAGAGCTGAGTATCTCTGCTCCCAACCTTCATATCATGCCTCCGCAAAGTTATCTTTCTTTCGGGTATCTTATGAATAAGGCAAAAGGTATTATCACAGACTCTGGCAATCTGGCTGAGGAATCCACATTCCTGGGAGTTCCCTGTATCACACTGAACAACTACTCGGAACATCCGGAAACATGGCGTATCGGAACCAATGAGCTGGTAGGTGAAGATCCCGCCGCACTGGGCAAAGCAATGGATACACTGATGAAGGGAGAATGGAAACACGGCGGACTGCCCGAACGCTGGGACGGACGGACAGCCGACAGGATTGTGCAAATATTATTGTCTTGATTTCTTTTCAGAAAGAAAGGTACAGAGATACCCCAACTTATAAAAAGCAAAAAGATTCAATGAAGGATGCTGGCTGGTAAGATTGCTTACCAGCCTTTTTTCATTATGCTTGAATAAGAAAACGACGACAGGCACCATTTGCAGACGTTTTACAATAGTATACCATCGTAACAACTTTACATGCGAATGCATCTGGTCAATGTGTCCGTCAAGATTACGGACCGCCCTGCGTATTTTCATAAGAAACTGTTCACTGTTTTCTTCCACCAGATGATATACCGCATTGTCTATATGCAATATTTCTACTCCCGCTTGCTCCAATTGCATTCCGAACAATGTATCTTCGTATCCCAAATGGAATGATTCATCAAAACAGACCTTCAGAAAAGCATCTCTACATATCATAAAATTCATGCTGATAAAGCGGTTATAAGGCTCCCGATTTCTTTGTTCAGCACTCTGCTCTTCAACAGCCATTCCATATTTATAACGTAATATGGCATTGGCGGGAATATTTTTACGCGGATAAACGAATCCACCACAAACCACCAGACCGGGACGAGCCACCTTAAGATACTCAGCAATGAAAAAGTCGGATACTGGCATGACGTCCGAGTCTAGAAACAACAGATAAGGATATTGTGCCTCCGAAGCCAGATAATTACGAATACGGGCAGGGCCCTGATTTTCTTCCTTTTGCAGATAGCGGCAACCTTGCCATTCTGCTATTTTCCGGTTCTGTTGACGAATGTCTTCACAGGAGGCATCATCAGCCAGCAAAATCTCAAAAGGGATTTGCAAAGCAACTGCCTGACTATGTACTTTCTCTATTAACGGCAGACAGACAGCATTGTACGTAGGTATCAATATAGAAATCATTATCAATCACAATTATAGGAGACAAAAGTAATACAAAAAAGGTTATTAAGAACTACGTTTTCAAGAGTAATTTGTTAACTTTGCCACCTCATGTTGAAGTATATGAAGCTACTATATAAAAAACTTATCCTTTTATTTCTGCTCGTATTTGCTGCGTCACAGTCTTTTGCGCAGCTAAAGGGGGTTATTACAGACTCAATTACACACGAGCCACTGATGTATATTTCTGTTTACTATGAAGGAAAAGGCGTTGGCGGAGTGTCCAATGCCAATGGTGAATATCAGATAGAAACCCGTAAAAACTGGAACGAAGTAACCTTCTCATCTATTGGTTACCGTACTAAAGTCATCAGACTGACTCCCGGACAGAAAGTATTGAATGTACAAATGGTACCGGACGATGTTATGTTGACTGAGGTCGTTGTGAAACCAAAGAAAGAGAAGTACTCAAAGAAAAATAATCCGGCTGTAGACTTCATGCGAAAAGTAATAGAGCATAAGAAAGCGCAAAAGCTGGAGGTAAACGATTACTATCAATATGATCAGTACGAGAAGATGAAGATGTCTCTCAACGATATCACTCCCGAAAAGCTGGAGAAAGGTATCTACAAGAAATATTCCTTCCTTAAAGATCAAATTGAAGTATCGGAGACTACTAACAGTCTGATTCTCCCTATATCTATTCAGGAGACATCCTCACAAACTGTATTCCGTAAAAGCCCGGAAAGTAAAAAGACAATTATCAAAGGAATGAACTCCAATGGTATCAATGAATTCTTTTCGACAGGAGATATGCTTGGAACTGTTTTGCAGGATATATTCACCAATGTCAATATCTATGACGATGAAATCCGTCTGCTGCAAAGACGTTTCACCAGTCCCATAGCCAAAGAGGGGCTGAATTTCTATAAATACTATCTGATGGATACGCTGACAGTGGATCGGGATACTTGTGTACACCTCACGTTTGTGCCGCAAAACTCGCAGGATTTTGGCTTTACGGGTCATCTGTATGTGTTGAAAGATTCAACATATGCTGTAAAAAAGTGCGTTATGAACCTGCCCAAGAAAACAGGGGTCAACTTTGTCAATCAGCTGGATATTGTACAGCAGTATGAACAATTGCCCAACGGAAACTGGGTCTTAATGGATGACGATATGCTGGTAGACCTCTCTCTGGTAAAGTCAATGGGTGGGCTACAGGTACAGCGAACAACTAAATACAGCAATTATAAGTTCGATCCTATTGAACAAAGGCTTTTCCGCCTGAAAGGTTCGGTAATCAAAGAGGCCGATATGCTGTCAAAGAGCGATGAATACTGGGCGGAAGTTCGCCAGGTGCCACTCACCAAAACAGAGAGTAGCATGGATGTGTTCATGAACCGGATAGAACAGATTCCGGGATTCAAGTATATCATCTTCGGAGCCAAAGCATTGATTGAAAACTTTGTGGAAACTACCGGACCTAAAAAACCGAGTAAATTTGACTTCGGACCTATCAATACTACGATATCCAACAACTATGTGGACGGTCTGCGACTACGATTGAGTGGTATGACTACCGCCAATCTCAACCCACACTGGTTCCTGAGCGGTTATGGGGCTTATGGTTTCAAAGACCATCGCTGGAAGTATAGCGGGACACTGACTTATTCGTTCAATAAACGCGATTATGTGGTTTGGGAATTCCCAAAACATTTCGTCTCTGCCACTTACAGCTACGACGTGATGTCTCCAATGGATAAATTCCTATTTACGGATAAAGATAACGTGTTTGTGTCGTTTAAGACTACAACTGTAGACCAGATGTCGTATATGCGTGATGTTGCTATTAACTATGAATTGGAAACCCCAACAGGTTTTGGTGTAAAAAGCATGCTCCGTCATCGTAATGATGAACCGACAGGTAATCTGAAATACTGGGCGAACAACAGTAGCGCAGACAAGATGCCATTACCCAATGAAAAACCAATTCACGACATTACCACTGCCGAAGCAAGTGTAACCTTACGATATGCGCCGGGAGAAGCTTTTGTAAATTCCAAGCAACGCCGTATCCCGGTGTCACTGGACGCTCCTATCTTTACCCTGACCCATACGGCCGGTTTCAAAGGAGTATTGGGTGGCGAATATAACTTTAACCGT
Source organism: Bacteroides nordii WAL 11050 = JCM 12987 (assembly GCA_000613465.1). Taxonomy (GTDB): domain Bacteria; phylum Bacteroidota; class Bacteroidia; order Bacteroidales; family Bacteroidaceae; genus Bacteroides; species Bacteroides nordii. Next base: position 101,901 of record BAJA01000015.1, on the reverse strand, counting down.
ACCGAAGCAAGTATCTGGAAACGTGTATGGCTCCCTTCGTCCTGGGGTAAAGTAGATATCAGCCTCAAAGGGGGAGCCGAATGGAATACGGTTCCCTTCCCATTGTTGATATTGCCGGAAGCCAATCTTTCGTACATTACACAGCGCGAAACATTCTGTCTTATCAACAACATGGAATTCCTGAATGACCGCTTCGCCTCCCTTTCATTGTCGTATGACATGAACGGAAAGCTATTCAACCGCATCCCCTTATTGAAGAAGCTAAAGTGGAGAGAAATGATCCGCTTCCGCACCTTATGGGGTACACTGACAGATAAGAACAATCCCTTCAAAAGTAACAACCCCGACCTCTTCCTTTTCCCGATGCGCGACGGACAGTACACAAGTCATGTGATGGACCCTAAAATACCATATATGGAAGCAAGTATAGGTGTTTACAACATTTTTAAGCTGTTACATGTTGAATATGTACACCGCCTGACATATCGTGATAATCCGGGTATCAACAAATGGGGAATACGGTTCATGGTATTAATGGTATTTTAAATAGTGATTAACGGAGTAGTGATAAGTGATTAGCTCCATGCGGATATAGCGTAGCCCACTTATCACTAATCATTTATCACTTATCACTAAATCACTTATCACTAACAATATGCAACCATTAGCAGAACGACTTCGGCCAAAGACACTGGATGACTATATAGGTCAGAAACATTTAGTAGGACCTGGTGCTATCCTGCGCAAGATGATTGATGCAGGACGAATCTCCTCTTTTATCCTCTGGGGACCTCCCGGGGTGGGGAAAACAACGTTAGCGCAGATCATCGCCAACAAGCTGGAAACTCCGTTTTATACATTGAGTGCAGTTACTTCGGGGGTAAAGGATGTACGCGAAGTGATAGACCGTGCCAAGAGTAACCGTTTCTTTTCGCAGGGAAGCCCGATACTTTTCATTGATGAAATACACCGTTTCAGCAAGTCGCAGCAAGATTCACTGTTAGGGGCTGTAGAGCACGGAACGGTTACACTCATCGGTGCTACCACGGAGAATCCCTCTTTTGAAGTGATTCGCCCCCTCCTCTCCCGCTGCCAGCTTTATGTACTGAAGTCTCTCGAAAAAGAAGACTTACTGGAGTTGTTGCAACGTGCCATCACCACAGATACGATACTGAAAGAGCGCCGTATCGAACTAAAAGAGACCAACGCCATGCTCCGCTTCTCGGGAGGCGACGCCCGTAAATTACTGAACATACTGGAACTGGTAGTAGAATCCGAAACAGAAGAAACTGTCATCATCACTGACGAGATAGTAACCGAACGCCTGCAACAAAACCCGCTTGCTTATGACAAAGACGGAGAGATGCATTATGATATTATCTCTGCTTTTATCAAGTCTATCCGCGGTAGTGACCCCGATGGTGCTATCTACTGGCTGGCACGCATGTAGAAGGTGGCGAAGATCCTGCTTTCATAGCCCGCCGCCTTGTTATTTCGGCAGCCGAAGATATCGGACTTGCCAACCCTAATGCTTTACTTATAGCCAATGCCTGCTTTGACGCACTGATGAAATTGGGCTGGCCCGAAGGTAGAATCCCATTAGCAGAAGCCACCATCTATCTGGCTACAAGCCCAAAGAGTAACTCTGCATACAGCGCCATTAATGATGCTCTTGCCATGGTACGCGAAACCGGCAATTTACCCGTTCCGCTCCACCTGCGCAATGCACCAACCAAACTGATGAAACAGTTGGGATACGGACAAGAATACAAATATGCCCACAGCTATGAAGGTAACTTTGTGAAGCAGCAATTCCTGCCGGACGAGTTGAAAGACCGCCGCATCTGGCAGCCGCAACACAATGCTGCGGAACAGAAGCATGCCGAACGAATGCAGCAGTTGTGGGGTGAGAGATATAAAGAAGGAAAATAACCAATCAAACGAAAGAATATGAAAATTGTAGTATTAGACGGTTATGCTGCCAACCCCGGCGATTTATGCTGGGAAGGCCTGAAGGCACTGGGTGAATGCACGATTTACGATCGCACTGCTCCCGAAAAAGTATTGGAACGTGCTACCGGTGCAGAAGCCATTCTGACCAATAAAGTAGTGATTACCGCAGAACATATAGCAGCCCTGCCCCAATTGAAGTACATCGGAGTACTGGCTACCGGATATAATATCATAGACATTGATGCTGCCCGTGCACGCGGAATCATAGTTACCAACATCCCCGCATACAGTACACCTTCTGTGGGACAAATGGTATTTGCACATATCCTGAACATCACTCAACAGGTGCAACACCACTCCGAAGAGGTTCATAAAGGACGCTGGACCAACAGCCCTGACTTCTGCTTCTGGGATACTCCGCTCATTGAATTGCTTGGAAAGAAAATCGGCCTTATCGGTCTGGGACAAACCGGATACAATACAGCCCGTATTGCCATCGGTTTCGGTATGAAGGTATGGGCATACACTTCTAAATCGCGTCTGCAACTACCACCGGAAATCAAAAAGATGGAACTTGACCAGATTTTCCGCGAGTGCGATATAGTGAGTCTGCACTGCCCGCTAACTGAGCAGACACGTGAATTGGTAAATGCACGTAGACTGGCACTGATGAAACCCACAGCCATACTTATTAATACCGGACGCGGCCCGTTGGTAAACGAACAAGACCTTGCCGATGCCCTCAATGAGAAAAAGATTTATGCAGCCGGCGTAGATGTACTTTCTACTGAACCGCCTCGTGCAGATAATCCGTTATTGACGGCACGCAACTGCTATATTACCCCACACATTGCCTGGGCTACCACCGCTGCCCGCGAACGGTTAATGGGAATTATGCTGGAAAACCTGAAAGCCTATATGGCAGGTAAACCAGTAAATAACGTAGCAAAATAACAGAGAACTATTCTTTTTACTGACACACTCTTTTTAAAAAAGAGACAAAGTAGAGAGAAAACAGAGAACATTGCATCACAAAAAACAGAAAAAGGGGCGTTATACACCTGGAAAAGGTGGATATAATACCGGAATAATCACCGTTTCATGCCATGGAAAGTTCAGTTTTCTTGTGTGCAAAAAGTTCCTCGGCTCCGGGGAGGCACTTCCTCGGCTCCGAGGAGGGAACGGCTCGGCTCCGGGGAGCAATAGGTTCGGCTCCGGGGAAGAAAAAAAAGGATTATCCGATTCTATTTCTCTCTCGTTGAGAGAATATCTCCTGATAGCAAAATAAAGCCGAAAAACAAGAAGAAAGAACCTTTGGAAAATAAAACAGGATGAATGACGTTCCATTAGTCATCCATCCTGTTGTTTTATTATCAAACTGCAAAAAGTTTAACGCTCTACAGTCCATTCTTTTTATCCAGCATACAATGGGCAGGAAATAGAGCACTCCTTGGCTTATAAGAAATACAATTTGACAGTTACTTAATTGACAGTGGACAGTTGACAATTGACAGTTATTCAATTGACAATTTGATTAATTATGCAGCGGGAGTACATAGCCCATCCCCCTCTGAGAGGGGATACCCTTTAAGACGGGGAAAGTGCATTGCCCCATAGCGCAGCACACTGTCAATTGTCAATTGTCCACTGTCAATTAAATAACTGTCCACTCAATAAGCGTGCCCCCCTTCATCCATCTCCTCAGCATCTATCTTCTTCTTATCAATGCTACGCCATGCATAGAAAATATAAGCAATAACGAAAGGCACGAGAATAGATACATATGCCATTGTCTTCAGGGTAAACTGGCTGGAGCAACTGTTACTCAACGTTAGTGAACTTTGGATATCAGTGAATGACGGATAGTAAGCAGTATTATTATATCCGGCTATAAGTAACAGGGCAAGCACTGTCAGTATCGTACCACCACCGGCAAACCAGATTCCTTTATCAAATGTCTTTTTCAGAAGGGTACGCAGAATACCGAATAATACCAGTACCACACCGATCAGGAAAGTAACCAGTACCGCAGGCATCGCCAGGAAGTTATTCAGATACTTATACGGTTCCATATAAATCTCTTTAGTATCCGGATTTACAGCATATCCATCAGCCAATAGTGTACGAATAACGAAAGCCAGGAAAAAAACAAGGAAAAGCCCTGCATTGGCGTAAAGCGCCCGACGACATTTAGTAATCAATGCATCATCTGCAATATTATTAATAAAATAAAGCAATCCTAAAACACGCGCCAAAAAGAACACTGCCAACCCCAGAACGACATTCCACGGATTAAGTAAAGCATCCAATCCGTGCCAACCGTTGCCCCACTGACTGATAACGGGCATCATTATATTGCCCATATTCGCTTTATTGATATAAAAATCAGAACCGGTAAAGAAAGTAGCCACAGCCCCACCAAGCAGCAACGGCCCTACTACCCCATTGATCACTAAAAACGTCTGATATGTCTTTTTGCCCAACAGGTTGCCTGCTTTACTCTGAAACTCATAACTGACAGCTTGCAGCACAAAGCTGAATAAAATAATCATCCACAGCCAGTATGCACCACCAAAGCTTGTGCTATAGAACAAAGGAAAAGAGGCAAAGAAAGCTCCGCCAAACGTTACCAGGGTAGTAAAAGTGAACTCCCACTTGCGCCCGGTAGAATTAACCATCATTTTACGGTGTTCTTCTGTCTTTCCCAGACAGAAAAGCAACGAATTTCCACCCTGCACAAACAGCAGGAATACGAGTATAGCCCCTAATAAAGAGACTATCAGCCACCAATAATGTTGTAGGAATATATATGTACTCATAATTTAAAGGAGTTAGAAGTTAGTAATTAGTAGCCAGAATCCTTTTCAGAAACCTGAGGTCCTTTCTTTATCTCACGCAACATGATACCGATCTCTGCGATCAGCATGACGGTGAACAACACTACAAAGATAAAGAACGTGGCTTGAACAGAACCAACATCCAGTTTGGAAATAGCCACTGAGGTAGGCATCATATCGCGTATCGCCCAAGGCTGACGACCACATTCTGCTACTGCCCATCCCGCTTGTCCGGCAATATAGCCCAACGGAATAGTCCACAAAGCGATGTATTGCATCCAACGCATCTTCGACAAGTCTTTCTTATAAACAAAGAAGAGAACCAGCATAAAAAACAGGATAAAATACCCGCCAAGCATTACCATCACGCGGAACGCATAGAAGTTTAACGGAACATTGGGTACTAACTCGTTCACATCCTTGATATATCCATAGCCAAAATACGGAACATTCTCTTTTAATACCGAATAGGCAATCTGTGCATCGGCTTCATTGCCTGCCGCCTTTGCCGCTTTATAGGTCTCTAACGCAGCAACCGCCTTTCGTCCACGTTCTATCTTTTCGGCAGCAGAAAGAGCTATCGTACCATCCTTCTGCATATATCCTCCTTCAATAATATTATTGATACCGGGGACAAAAGCATTCATCTCGCGTTCTGCCAGCAAAGAAAGCAGTTTGGGTACTTCAATACGGAAGAGAAAAGGTTTCACTCCGTCATCATAGGTCTTCTTCTCAGGGTTCAGCATACCGATAGCTACCAGTCCGGCACCCTCCTGTCCTTCATAATAACCTTCTACAGCAGCCAGTTTCATGGGTTGCGTTTGTGCAATCTGATAGCCGGAACCATCGCCCGTCCACAAAGCAAGCAAAGAAGCCGTCAAACCAAAGATCGCTCCGATCTTAATACTCGACATGGCAAACTTCGTATTCCGCTTCTTTAAAAGATACCAGCAACTGACACCTACCACAAAGATAGCACCTAATACCCATCCACTCAGCACCGTATGAAAGAATTTATTGACTGCCACAGGCGAAAGGGCCACTGCCCAAAAGTCCACCATCTCATTACGAACACTATCCGGATTGAACTCCATCCCTACCGGATGCTGCATCCAAGCATTGGCAACTAAAATCCACCAGGCAGAGATTGTCGCTCCCAATCCGGTGAGCCAGGTAGAAGCAAGATGGAATCGTTTGCTTACTTTATCCCATCCAAAGAACATTACAGCAATAAACGTGGCTTCCATAAAAAAGGCCAGAATACCTTCAATGGCAAGCGGTGCTCCAAAGATATCCCCTACAAACCAGGAATAATTACTCCAGTTGGTTCCAAACTCAAATTCGAGAATTAATCCGGTAGCAACGCCGACGGCAAAGTTAATACCGAATAGTTTCATCCAAAACTTAGCTGTGTGCTTCCAGAATTCATTACCTGTCTTGTAATACAGTGTTTCCATGATAGCCATTACAACCGCAAGCCCAAGGGTGAGCGGAACAAAGATCCAATGGTACATGGCTGTCATCGCAAATTGGGCTCTCGACCAATCAATCAATGAGGTGTCAATACTTTCAATCATATTATTTTGTAGTTAGTTGTTATTAGCTCGAAGTAGTAAAGGTGATGAGAAAGAGAACGTAATCAGTCTTCCGGCGGAATAGCCCGCCGAATAAGTTCTGCGCCCACGTATTCACTTTTTTCTTTATCCGAAGACAGATGTCCCAGGAAGTTTGGAAAGAAAAATATTTTAAGAATAAAAAACATGATAAACAACTTCACGAGAATGATAAGCCACAAAGTACGACCTAAGGTCATGCTACGAAAGCCCTCAAGATAGAAGTTCCAGATATTCAGGAGTGTATTCTTCATAAACAAACACGTAGTTAAATGATAGCAAACGCTAAAGTACGTTTTATATGAAGAATAACAAACAAAAGGAAGAAAAAGTTTAAAAATAGTAAGTAGTGATAAGTGATTAGTGGCTGCGCTAATATGCCGCATGGCACTAATCACTCATCACTACTCACTTATCACTCATTTTTAATACTCTTCACCGGATTCTCATTCGCCACATTCCATGCACGAAAGACAACGGTGCATATAATCAGTGCCAATACAAAGAGTGCTACCCCGATATGTGCACAAATACCCAATTGTACGGAGTCACTGAACTGCTCCAACCATTTGTTACTGATAAGATGAGCAAGCAGTGCACCGATGATTACAGCCGGCAATGCAGTCCATAGGATATTTTCTGAAAGTAATCGTAAAATCCCCGAAGCTTCGGCCCCATTCACTTTACGAATGGCAATCTCTTTACTGCGGTAACGAACTTCGTCATTGGTATAGCCAATCAATCCCATTAATGCTATCAGGAAAATAGAGATGGAAGCCAAGACAACTGCATTCCGAAAACGACGGACATCCGTATATTGCTCCTCCAACATCTGGGGTAATGACAAGAACACAACATCATCGGTAGGAAAGGCTTCTGTCATCTGTTGGTTGAGATCTGCTAGATTTTGCTCGAAAGGCTCTTTCAGACGAAGGTAATTAAAGCCGGGATTCTGGCTGGTCATTAATAATATAGGTTCTTGGGGATGATAAGCGCTTCTTATGGCATAATCTCCTACAACGCCCACTACAATGAAATCTCTCCGTCCATACTGAATCCTCTTCCCTATAGGACTATCCGTCCAGCGTGCCTGCCGTACGAATTCTTCATTCACCAGTATTTCACCTTCAACCGCAATATTCTTTCCTTCCAGAATAGGAATGCCCATCATAGGTACAAAATCCACACCGATCCAATCTATACGGGCATCTACCCTTCTACTCTCACCCACATCAAAAGTATCGCCACTGTAACCGTAACAAATCATTTGTGCAGCTGCCGCATAGTCTTCTACCATCGGGAGGTTCTTAAAGAAACTCTTTGCATTCCCCTCTTCATTTCCAAACTGATGCCAACACATGACTACCCGGTCAGGGTTATATCCCAAATCTTTATTCATTACCGTTTGATACTGTCCAAGTACTATAATAAGGAAACCAAAGATAAACGTCATTCCCATAAACTGGATGAAAAGCAACGGGCGTTTCCATGCGGTTCTCCGTTCGGTATAACGATGGAATACCTGTGTCACAGGAATAGAAGAGAACAATCCTGCGGGCATAATACCAGCCAGTAAAAGTACAGCAAGCACCACCAGAACCGGTACCCATAACGTACGCCATGCAAAGAGTGATACCAAACGGGCAGCTGTAGTTTCTTCAACAAAATCCCGGAACTGGAACATGAGCAATACTGTTAACAGGATAGCAAGCAAAACAATCAGAACAGTCTCTGTGAAAAACATCCGGAATACGGCACCTCCGGTAGCCCCGCTACACTTATGTACTCCTACAGCTTTGGCACGCCTCGCCAGAGAGGCAACCGATATTAATACATAGTTGAATGCAGCTATCAGCAAAATCACAATGGCAAGAACAGACATAACAAGCACCATTGTCCTCACCGTAGGATTGGTAGAGTGGAGATCGGACAAAGGCCGGAAAGAACATTCCCAACGATTATTTTCCCTCTTGTTAAAGTTCGGCATATACTTCTTCAACATATCAGGCAGACGGGCTTCTACTGTCTTCATACCGGCCTCATCACGAAAACGGATAATAGCCATATAGCTAATATCATATCCCCAGCCAGCACGGTTATCTCTCCACAGAGAAGCCATAGGCATTACTACATCAAAAGAAATATCCGTATTCTCCTTCAAGTCTTCAAACACTCCGCGAACCATCATGGGTTGTTTACGATCCTGATACAGATTCTTGCCTATGACGGAAGATAATTCACCATCCATCGCTCCTATCTTCTTTGCCAAAGTATGCGAGATGAAAATAACATCCGGAGACACCAGGTCCTCCGGTTTACCTGCCAATACCTTCAAGCCCAATGTAGCAAACAGGTTTTCATCTCCATATGCCATATGTTCCTGCAACCTGGTATCTCCATTATACAATACTACGTCCCCCCAGTCACGCAAGATCGTAGCATTCTCTACTTCTTTTGGGAAATTCTCTTTCAACGCAGCAGAAAGCGGACCAAAAGTATAAGAGAATGCTTTCCCTTCTACTCCATTCTGGATATTGGTCATATAAGTAAGATACAACTGTTCCGGCTGGCGAAAGAAGTTGTGGAAGCTCAACTGAAAAGCAACACTGGCAAAGAGCAGAATACCAACAAATAGCCCCAGAGTAAGAGAGATTATCTTAATAAGATTGGAACCTCTCCCACGAATAAGGGTCTGTATCGTGTAATAAAGTTGTCGCATGATCACACAAATTAGTGATTAGTGATAAGTGAGTAGTGATTAGTGATAAGTACCATCCGCCATAATAGCGCAGCCACTAATCACTCATCACTATTCACTTATCACTCGTTTTTAATACTCTTTACCGGATTCTCATTAGCAATGTGCCATGCCTTGAGTACCACACAGGCAACGATGAGTAGCAACGTTACAAATGCAATGCCCACGAAAAGCAAAGGATTCAGATCAATCTGCTCGGCAAACTGATCAAGCCAGCTCGCCCTATAAAGTAAGAAATAACCGTACCAAGTACTACAGCCAACACCGATACATACAGAATATCACCTGCCAGCAACCGTAGTATTTGTGAAGCCTCAGCACCGTTTACTTTCCGGATGGCTATCTCCTTACTGCGACGTTGTGTCTCATCATTCACGTAACCAATCAGCCCCATGATAACAATGAGTAGAATAAAACCGGAAGTAATCCATACGGAATTGCGGAAACGATATACATCTTTATATCCATCCTTCACCATACGGTCAACCGGAACAAAATGGAGGGACACATTAGGGAAAGTCTTTCCCATAAACTCATTCAGACGTTTCAGGTTCTCATCATAAGGTTCTTTCAAGCGAATATTAAACGTATGATTGGCTTGTTCTTCATTTCCTATCAGGACAATAGGTGACTGAGGAGCATAGAACTTTCGTTACGGATATCACGGAATACGCCGACAATCGTTCCTTCCACATCGTTCAGCTTTTTTCCCACGCCCCCGTCTGTCCACTTCATTAAGCGCACTAACTCTTCATTTACCAACAAATCTCCCTTTTTCTTCAAAGTAGAACCTTGCAGTATTTCTATCCCCATCACCTCGGGATAGTTATAGTGACAGATATTAAAATTGAGTGTGGCGATGCGTTTACCTTCATTACTCATCAATCCCCGCGTCCAGTATTGTCCCAGTACACTATGCGTTGCAGCTGTTACATCTTCAACCATTGGCTGACGACGCAATTCATCCTTAATGTGTTCTACCGTTTCTCTGGAAACCCAACTTTCGGCCTCTGTCAATCCCAGAGTCTTAATTCCCATATCACGATTCATCAGATGGCTATATTGCAACAAGGTGACCAATAGTAAACCGAGTACAAAAGAGACTCCTATAAACTGTATAAACAGTAAGGAACGTTTCCAGCTCTTTTTACCGTCAGTATGCCGGCGAAACACCTGCGTAACGGGAATACGTGAAAACAAACGTCCCGGTATACATCCAGCCAGTACAAAAAGTATCCCAATAGTCAGTAGCGGAACCCAAAGCGTATCCCATACAAAAAGAGAGGAAAGACGAACGGAAAGCAGGTCTTCTATAATCTCGCGTGCATTGACTATCAGCAATATGCTAATCAAGACTGAAATCAAGACAAGAATTCCTGTCTCTGCCAGAAACATACCGAATATGTTGGCTGAACTGGCACCGCTACATTTATGCACTCCTACGCCTTTGGCACGGCGACTCAGTGTAGCAATTGAGATCAGCATGTAATTCATAATAGCCACAAAGAAAATGGCAAAGCCCAGGAAGCCATAAATAATCAGCCGCTTTTGTACCTCGGAGGAATCCAAGTGGCGCTTTACAAGTGGAATAACGCTAAAGTCTATCTTCCAATCATCAAACTGGCTCTCCGTATATTTCTCTATTACCCGTTGGATATTATTATTCACCTCATCCACATCCGAAGCATGACGCAAGCGTAAAAATGCATAAAAGACGTCATTCCCTTTCCAGCCGTTTCCGCGGAAATAGCCTCCATTGTCATGGACAGAGACTACAAAGTCATGAGTAAGCAGTGTGTTTTCGGGAACATCCTTATAGATACCACGAATGGTAAAATTATGTTGTTTGTCTGCCGAAAGAATTCTGCCTATAGGATCTGTGTCTCCAAAAGTTTCACGGGCAAAGTGCTCGGATACGAAAACACTTCCGGGCATAATCAAGTCCTTGGGATTACCTTTCAATACCGGTATGCCAAAAGTCTGAAAAAAACACGTATCCACAAATATATAATTTACATCAGACAATAATTTGTCCTCATTATATATACTATATTCTACAAAAGGATAAACACAACTGGCACTCTCAATCTCTTTCGGCATATCTTGTGCCAATACAGCAGCTACCGGATCAAAGACGGTGTAATCGTAATTGGTTCCATCGTCTCCCATTACCTCACCTGTACTGAGATTGGTCATCTGGCAACGTACCATTGCCAGACGCTCTGCCTCCGGGTAGCACTTCTCATAACTCAGTTCGAAAGCTATTTGCGAAAAGAGCAGAATACCAATGGTAAGTCCCAGAGAAAGGGAGATAATCCTTATGATATTGGAGCCGCGTTCGCGCAATAGAGTTCGTATACTATAATAGATTTGTCTCATTGTTTTTCTTATTTTATGCCGTTACACTTGCCACAACACTACCATCGAAGAGGTGTACCGTACGATGTGCAAACGAAGCATCGTGCTGAGAGTGAGTTACCATAATGATAGTAGTTCCTTCCTTATTAAGTTCGGTAAGTAAAGCCATCACTTCGGCACCGTTTTTTGAGTCCAAATTACCGGTAGGCTCATCGGCAAGAATCAGTTTGGGGTTAGTGACTACCGCACGGGCAATGGCTACACGCTGTTGCTGTCCACCCGAGAGTTGCTGAGGAAAGTGTTTGGCACGATGGCTGATATTCATTCGTTTCAGGATGTCTTCTACCATGCGGCGACGTTCGGATGCCTTTATGCCGAGGTACGTCAGGGGGAGTTCCACATTCTCATAGACGTTCAGTTCGTCTATCAGGTTAAAACTCTGGAATACAAATCCCAGTTTGCCTTTACGCACGCGGGTACGTTCTTTTTCTTTCAGCTCGGCTACTTCTTCTCCTAACAATTTATAGGAGCCTTCAGTAGGGTTATCCAATAGCCCAAGAATATTCAATAGTGTAGACTTGCCACAACCCGAAGGTCCCATTATGGCAACAAACTCTCCTTCCTTAACATTTAGGTTAACATGATTCAATGCTACGGTTTCTACTTCTGAAGTGCGAAATACCTTACTAATGTTTTCAATCTGTATCATACTGCTATTTATTTTATTGATTTATCTTCTGTTTATTCACTCTTTATACTATTCACCGGATTTTCATTGGCTATGCGCCATGCCTTCCAGACAACACAGGCAACAATAACAATGAGGACACCTATAACCACCCATACATACACCATCCAGTTAAGCGGTACGTGTTCGGCAAACATATCCATCCACATCGTATTGACGTACCACGATGCTACGCTGCCGATAACTGTTGCCGGCAATGCCACATAGAGAACATCTTTGGACAGAAGTTCCAGAATACCGGATGCTTCGGCTCCATTCACTTTGCGGATGGCAATCTCTTTACTACGTCGGCGCACCTCATCTGCCGTGTAACCTATCAATCCCATCAGCATCACAAAGAACATGGCTATAGTTGCCATCAGTGTGGCATTGCGAAACACGCGTAATGCGTTATAATTCTCTGCCATACTCTGCTCCAGACTACGGAAACTGACTGTTTTATCGGGGAAAGCTTCAGAGGATTCCTCATTCAGCTTACGTAAATTCTCGGCAAAAGGTTCTTTCAAACGAACGTGGATACAATTGCCAAAGTTTTTGTAACAATGGACAATGAGCGGTTCCTGTTCGTTATAAAAACTATTGGTACGAAAGTCTTTCAATACTCCCACAACTTTGTAAGTACTGCCTTCAGCATGAACGATACGACCTACTATCTCATTTCCCCAACGCATCCGTTCTGCAAAGTTCTCATTCACCACCACTTCATCCTTTTCGCGGGCCATACGTCCCTGTTTCATCTTCATTCCCATCATAGCGGGATAGTTTTCTTCTTCCTCACAAAAACGGGAAGAGAAAAGTGCCTGTCCACCCTCATTCTGTATCATCATACCGCTAAAACCAATGCACGGAGGGTATGAAGCTGATGAAACACTCTCCACATAGGGCAATCCTTTGAAGAACTGACGGGCATAATTACTGTCTTCTGATGTACCACCAAAGGTGGAATAACTATAAACAACCTGTTTCGGATTATAGCCCGTATCTTTGTTCAATACATATTTGTATTGAACCATCACTACACACATCAATCCGCATATAAAAGTTACTCCAGCAAACTGAATAAACAGCAACGGACGTTTCCAACCCTTTTTTCCCTCCGTATAGCGATGGAATACTTGCGACACAGGTATCCGCGCAAACATTCGTCCCGGCAATATGCCACCTACCAGAAACAATAGGAACACAGTAAATAACGGTACCCAAAGCCTGTCAAAAGCAAACAATGACTCCAGTTTGGCAGCGGTTGTATCTTCAAAAAACTCGCGGAAGTTCACTAATATCAGTAACATCAGCAACAGTGCCAGCAGAATAATGATACCGGTCTCCAGCAGGAACATTCCAAAAACCTTACCACCGCTCGCGCCACTACTCTTATGTACACCCACGGACTTGGCACGGTAAGCCAATGAAGAAATAGAAATAAGCACATAGTTCAATCCGGCAATGAAAAGAATCGCAAATCCTAAAATACTCATTATACTCTTCATCCGTTTTACCTCGTCATAATTACGGTATACATCACGGATGGGTTTCACCACAGCTGTATAGCCATACATTCCCTCACCTTCTTTGGGAAGATATTTTTGTATCATACCGTCCAGACGTGCAATGACAGCTTCCTTATCTGCCCCGGGGCGGAAACGGATGTATTCAAAATAACTGTCGCCGCCATCCCAGGAATAGTTGCCTATATCACGACTCCACATGCTGGGCATAGATATCACAGCTTCGGGGCGTAAGGTCGTGTTTTCGGGTAAAGCGGCATAGATGCCTTTTACCGTCATTTCTATGGATTTATTATAGCTGAGTACTTTACCGACAGGATTCTCTCCACCAAAGATCTTTGCAGCCAAACGATCGCTCAGGAAAATAACATCCTTCTGCATCAGATCTCTCGGATTACCGCTAAGCACCTCGATACCCATTGTCTGAAAGAAGAGCGAATCTGCCATTATCTTATTATCATCAAACCGGACGCTTCCGTTATATAGAGGTAATGAGGCCGCCCATTTACAAATGCTGGTAGCAGCTTCTACCTCTTCTGGGAAATTCTCAAGGATAGCACCTGCCACAGGACCGTAATTCATATCCTGCGGTTCGCTCTTCTCACCGTTAACAGTGAAAATAGAGAAAACCTGATAAAGGTTGTCATAATCTTTGTAACATTTGTCGAAACTCTGTTCGAATGCCACACGGGCAAACAACAAAATGCTCATCGTCAATCCCAGTCCAAGAGAGATGATCTTGATAAGATTGGAACCGCGTCCCCGAAGCAATGTTCTAATTACATAATAAAGTTGTCTCATATATCTTGCAAAGTTAATTGTTCTTTTCAGAAACGGAGAAGAAACGTTTCACAACGTCACCTCTCCCGCTGGCAATGCATGAAGCCAGTTAATCTTAAAGAAATCATATTAATTGTTTTATTCATCAGCATTTGTTTCATAAAAACAGATTCTATGTTTCTCTTTATAAAGCAGAAAGTATGCCAAAGCAATTAAAACATTGAGAAACAAAGAAGTACAAGAAAACAGGTTTTGTACAGCTGTCTAATTATTAGACAACGTTCGTCTAATTATTAGACAATACTTCTCCAAAATTGTTCTATAACACTGAATCGGAGTAAGCATCTATTGTTCGCCAAGAAGAAAACTTTATCTTTGCGCGAAGTTTTCAATTAACGAATTAGGAGTATGAAGAAAAAAAAGATTAGCGGCTTCTTGATTTATCTGTTTCTACTTTCAGGATGCGATATGATAGATTATCATCCATACGATGTACATATCAAAGGAGAAACAGAGGTCAATGCCAAAAACATCAAAAGAATAGAAGCCAACTGTAAAGACAAAACAACCATCCGTTTTGTAGCCATGGGCGATTCGCAACGGTGGTATGACGAAACTGAGAAGTGTATAAGCTCCATCAACCAACTGAAAAACATAGACTTTGTCATTCACGGAGGAGATGTAAGCGATTTCGGTGTCACCAGTGAGTTTATATGGCAGCGCGATCTCATGAATAGCCTGAAAGTTCCCTATGTGGTTTTATTGGGAAACCATGATTGCTTAGGAACGGGAAGAGAAGCATATACCAAAATATTCGGTCCGGCAAATTTCTCTTTCATTGCAGGAAACACAAAGTTTGTTTGCCTCAACACAAATGCATTGGAGTTTGATTATTCTGAGCCGATACCTGATTTCAATTTTATTGAGAACCAACTGACGGAGCGACAAGATGAATTTGAGAAGACCGTAGTAGCAATGCACGCAAGACCCGGTTCCGACGTATTCAATAACAATGTTTCAAAAGTCTTTCAACGTTACATAACACAGTATCCCCAGTTACAGTTTTGCCTGAATGCACATGACCATAGAGTAAGCACGGACGATCTTTTTGACGATGGCGTTATATACTATGGAAGCGATTGCATGAAACACCGTAGCTACATGTTATTTACTATTACCCCTGACAATTATACTTATGAACTGGTCAACTTTTAAATATGCTCTTTGTGCCGGACTAATGCTTCTGCTATTCAGTCCCGGCAGCTTTGCACAACAAGATTCAATTGTAAAACCCAATAAATATGACAAACGTATCCACCGCTACCGTGGACACTGGGAAAAACTAATACCCACACACACCAAAGTACAGTTTGCCGGAAACATGGGATTACTGTCCTTTGGCACAGGATGGGATTACGGAAAAAAGAATCAGTGGGAAACGGATGTGTTTTTAGGATTTATACCCAAATATGATTCCAAGCGTACAAAGGTGACCATGACACTAAAACAAAACTATATGCCCTGGAGCCTCAACCTGGGCAGAGGTTTCTCTACTGAACCATTGACTTGCGGTATCTATTTCAACACGGTATTCGGTAATGAATTCTGGGTTCACGAACCAGACCGGTACCCCAAAGGATATTACGGTTTCTCCAGTAAGATACGTTCACATATCTTCCTGGGCCAACGGCTTACTTATGATATAGATCCCCAACGACGATATACAGCAAAATCAATTACTTTCTTCTACGAATTAAGTACGTGCGACCTGTATCTGATAAGTGCTGCAACAAATAGTTATCTTCGTCCCAGAGACTATCTTAGTCTTTCATTTGGATTGAAATTACAACTGTTTTAATAGGGGGTACGAATCGGTAGTTGACTATTCATTTATCACGAATCACTACTCACAAATCATTTTATTACGTATATTTGTTCCGATATTAACTCTCAAATTTATGAGTAAACAAGGAACTATTCTTATCGTCGATGATAATAAAGGAGTACTGACAGCCGTTCAGCTACTCCTGAAAAACTACTTTACAAAAGTTATCACTCTTCCTTCACCCGTCACTTTACCGGCTGTATTGCGCGAAGAAGCTCCCGAAGTGATTCTTCTTGATATGAACTTTACATCTGGTATCAACAGCGGAAATGAGGGACTTTTCTGGCTACATGAAATAAAGAAACTACGTCCGACACTACCCGTTATCCTTTTCACGGCTTATGCTGATATCGACCTTGCTGTAAAAGGTATTAAAGAAGGTGCTACAGACTTTATCGTAAAACCTTGGGACAACCAGAAACTGGTAGAAACCTTGCTATCTGCCGCCACCCAGGCAAAAGGTGGAAAGAAAAAACACACAAAGCAGGAAAACAATTCTTGTAATTCCATGTATTGGGGAGAAAGCAGCGCCATGCAACAACTGCGCCAGCTTATAGAGAAAGTAGCTGTCACCGATGCCAATATCCTCATCACCGGTGAAAACGGCACAGGTAAAGAGATGCTGGCAAGGGAAATACACGCCCTCTCCCAGCGAAAACAAGAGGAAATGATAGTAGTGGATATGGGTGCTATCACAGAATCATTGTTTGAGAGCGAACTATTCGGACATGTAAAAGGCTCATTCACGGATGCATATGCCGACCGTACCGGTAAATTTGAAGCTGCCAACCACAGTACACTTTTTCTGGATGAAATAGGAAACCTCCCCTACCACCTGCAAGCCAAACTATTGACTGCTATCCAACGACGGAGCATCGTCCGGGTAGGTAGTAATGAACCGTTACCGATAGATATACGTCTTATCTGTGCCACTAACCGTAATTTACAGGAAATGGTAAACCGGGATGAATTTCGTGAGGACCTGCTCTATCGTATCAATACGATTCATGTAGAAATCCCTCCTCTGCGCGAACGAAAGGAAGACATTGTTCCACTGGCCGAACGATTCATCGCCCGATTCTGCAAACAATATGATAAGGCTTTGATAAGCCTCGGACCTTCTGCCAAAGACAAACTGACCGCTCATCCCTGGTATGGTAATATCCGCGAATTGGAACATGCTATCGAAAAAGCAATTATCATCTGTGACGGAGCAGTAATACCTGCTGAAATATTTCAGCTCTCCCGCCGTACGGAAATGCCTGAAACAACCGCTTCCACTCTTGAAGAGATGGAAATGAAGATGATACAAAAAGCGTTGGAGAAATGCGGAGGAAATCTTTCTGCCGTTGCTGCTCAATTGGGCATTACACGGCAGACGTTGTACAACAAGATGAAAAAGTTCGGCTTATGAGTTCACTCCTCCGGCAACTAACAGACAAATACTGGTTTCGCGTGCTGCTAAGCCTCTCTCTGGGCATCACCACAACCTTGCTTGCCACAAATGGAACCTTCGTCTGGATGGGCATATGCCTTTGTACCCTGCTATGGAGTCTTTGGTGGCAGTTACGACTTTATCGTCATCATACCCGTCAGGTACTTTTCATGATTGATGCGCTGGAGAACAACGATAACTCCTTTCATTTTCCCGAAGAAGAAAGTACATCCGATAACCGGGAAATAAACCGTGCCCTTAACCGTGTGGGACGTATATTATATAATGTAAAGGCAGACACAGCACAACAGGAAAAATACTACGAACTCATACTCAACTGCATCAGTACCGGACTGCTGGTACTGAATGATAACGGTGCGGTCTATCAGAAAAATGAAGAAGCCCTCCGTTTGCTCGGATTGAGTGTATTCACCCACGTGCAACAACTAAGTCAGATAGATACAGGATTAGTAGAAATACTCTCTTCCTGTCGCCCGGGAGATAAACTGCAAACCACTTTCAACAACGAACGGGAAACAGTGAATTTATCCATACGTGTATCAGACATCACCGTACGGAAAGAGCACCTGCGTATCCTGACACTCAACAATATCAACACCGAACTGGATGATAAGGAAATAGACTCCTGGATAGGCCTGACACGCGTACTGACTCACGAAATCATGAACTCAGTTACTCCTATTACCTCTCTGAGTGATACCTTGCTCTCTCTTGCCGATACAAAAGACGAAGAGATATGCAACGGTTTGCAAACAATCAGTTCTACCGGAAAAGGATTGCTTTCTTTCGTCGAATCCTACCGCCGTTTCACACGTATCCCCGTACCCGAACCATCGTTATTCTATGTCAAGGCTTTTATTGATCGCATGGTAGAGCTGGCAAAGCACCAGAATCCGGACGGTAACATCTCTTTCCGGACCGACGTATCACCCGCCGACCTGATTCTGTATGCAGACGAAAACCTCATCTCACAGGTGGTTATCAATCTGTTGAAGAATGCTATACAGGCAATAGGTGACCAAACGGACGGTTGCATCTCCATCCATGCCTGTTGCAACGAGGCAGAAGAAGTAATCATAGAAGTAAAGAACAATGGTCCTGTGATCCCGCCGGAAGTAGCAGAACATATCTTCATCCCTTTCTTTACCACCAAAGAAGGGGGAAGCGGCATTGGTCTCAGCATATCCAGGCAGATTATGAGGTTGTCCGGCGGAAGTATTACACTGTTGCCGGGAAAAGAAACCAGGTTCATACTGAAGTTTAAATAACCTCTGTGACAATACTTTCTCAAACAAAAAAGTCCGCTCATCTGTTTATATAAGTGCAAATTAACAGAAACACCACTCATGATAATACTTGCCAACAACCCACTATTCAATGGTATTGCTCCCAATGTACTCACCGAAGATCTCAGAGAGATTAATTTTCATACCCGGATCTATCGGAAAGGAGAAATTCTTGCTCACCAGGGCGATGTATGCAACCGCCTCGTAATTCTCATAAAAGGTAGTGTACGCGGAGAGATGATTGACGACTCCGGAAGGTTGATAAAGGTAGAAGACATTGCCGCACCAAGAGCGATAGCACCGCTTTTTCTTTTCGGAAACGAGAATCGTTATCCGGTAGAAGTTACTGCTAATGAGGCTACTGAAGTGATTGAAATACCTAAGACAAGCGTACTAAAGTTATTCAGAAAGAACGAGAAGTTTCTGGAAAATTATATGAATCTCTCTGCTAATTACGCCCATACCCTCTCGGATAAACTGTTTTTCATGTCCTTCAAAACAATCCGGCAGAAACTGGCATCCTATCTGCTTCGCCTATCCAATCAGCAGCAAAGTGAACATATCACACTCAATCGCTCACAACAACAATTGAGTGATTACTTCGGAGTATCCCGCCCCTCACTGGCACGGGAACTAGCTCACATGCAAGAAGATAAGCTAATAATAGCAGATAGAAAACAAATAACAATCCTACAAAAACAAGCGTTGATTCAATTGACGGTGAGTGCTTCCCACACGGGAAAGTGCCATTCGGATGACAGGGAGGAATAAAGTTACTCCTGCACTACACCCACGCAGCCCATTTTCAACTTTCAATTTTCAATTTTCCACTAACTTGTAACATTGGTTACAGAATTGCCTTAAACCATTCCTCTACCTTTGCGTTCAATTAATAACCAATAAATACGTAGAAATTATGAACATGTTCTGTTATCAATGCCAGGAGACAGCAAAAGGCACTGGCTGCACCCTAAGAGGTGTTTGTGGAAAGACATCCGAAGTTGCTAATCTTCAAGACCTTCTGCTCTTTGTAGTAAGAGGTATTGCCGTGTATAACCAAAAGTTACGTGAGGAAAAACGTCCTTCGGACGAAGCGGACCGCTTTATCTTTGATGCCCTCTTTATAACGATCACCAATGCTAACTTTGATAAAAAAGCCATCATTCGTAAAATCAAGGAAGGATTGAAGCTCAAAAGTAAACTCGCCCAGGAAGTAACGATTGAACATGCCCCCGATGAATGCACCTGGAATGGCAGCGAAGACGAATTTGAAGAAAAAGCCCAAAGCGTAGGAGTGCTCCGCACACCAGACGAAGACATTCGTTCTTTAAAAGAACTGGTACATTACGGGTTAAAAGGCATGGCAGCTTACGTAGAACATGCCCACAACTTAGGGTATGAATCCCCGGAAATATTCGCTTTCATGCAACATGCACTTGCCGAACTAACCCGTGACGACATCACCGTAGACGAACTCACCAGCCTGGTTCTTGAAACCGGAAGACAAGGTGTATCAGCTATGGCGCAACTGGATGCTGCCAATACAGAAACCTATGGTAACCCGGAACTGTCGGAAGTTAATATCGGTGTACGAAATAACCCGGGTATCCTCGTCAGCGGACACGACCTGAAAGACCTGGAAGAGTTGTTACAACAGACAGAAGGTACGGGCATTGATATCTATACTCACAGTGAAATGTTACCGGCACACTATTATCCGCAACTTAAAAAGTATAAACACCTTGCCGGAAACTACGGGAACGCCTGGTGGAAGCAGAAAGAAGAGTTTGAAAGCTTCAACGGTCCGATACTGTTTACCAGTAACTGTATTGTACCTCCCCGCCCGGATGCAAACTACAAAGACCGTATCTACATTACCGGTGCCTGCGGACTGGAAGGTGCAACTTATATTCCCGAAGCCAAAGACGGAGAGCAAAAGGATTTCTCTTCTATCATTGAACATGCCAAACGCTGCCAACCACCTGTAGCCATAGAGAACGGTAAGATCATTGGCGGATTTGCACACGCACAGGTTATTGCACTGGCAGGCAAAGTGGTAGAAGCTGTCAAGAGTGGAGCTATCCGCAAATTCTTTGTTATGGCAGGTTGTGACGGACGTATGAAGAGCCGTGAGTATTATACTGAATTTGCTGAGAAATTACCTCACGATACAGTAATCCTTACCGCCGGATGCGCCAAATACCGTTACAATAAATTGCCATTGGGAGATATTAATGGAATTCCCCGCGTTCTGGATGCAGGGCAGTGTAATGACAGTTACTCATTGGCAGTAATCGCCATGAAACTGAAAGAAGTATTCGGACTGAAAGATATCAATGAGTTACCAATCATATACAATATTGCCTGGTATGAACAGAAGGCTGTGATCGTACTCCTTGCCTTATTGTCTTTAGGAGTGAAAAATATACATCTCGGCCCTACTCTTCCGGCCTTCCTTTCGCCTAACATAAGGAAAGTACTGATTGATAACTTCGGAATAGCCACAATAAGTACAGCAGACGAAGATATTATGAAGTTTCTGAGCTAAAAGAAGACTATTCTAACCGGTACTTCCCGCACGGGGAGGTTCGGCAAACGATACGGTGGCGAAGGTTTCCGGCACACCGTTTTGCTCACCTCCCCTCTCCGTTCTCTTCCTCCCTCTCAATAGATAACTTCTAAAACACAGCAGTTTTCAACAGAAGCCAGACCTCTGCGATAATCTGTGTTTTAATAATAAAACAGGTAGAAATATAACATTTTTAAACTATTTAACCTCCTTCCGGGATACAAAATACATCCAAAAGGGGGTTTTATTTGTTATCTAAATTACGTAACTTCGCACGGTGAAGCAAAAAAAGACTTATTTATAACCCTTATAATATATAGCCCATGTTATTCACTGCAGAAAATATTCTACTTGTAGGTTCTATCTTACTTTTCGTCAGTATCATTGTTGGTAAAACCGGATATCGTTTCGGAGTGCCCGCCCTGTTATTATTCCTTGTTGTTGGTATGCTTTTTGGAAGCGACGGTCTGGGCTTTCAATTCCATAGTGCAAAAACCGCACAATTCATAGGTATGGTGGCACTTAGCATTATCCTCTTTTCCGGTGGTATGGATACTAAGTTTACAGAAATACGTCCGATATTAACTCCGGGTATCGTGCTCTCCACCGTTGGAGTGCTACTTACGGCTCTGTTCACAGGGCTATTTATCTGGTGGCTCTCCGGCATGAGCTGGAGTAATATCTACCTGCCAATCACGACTTCACTACTACTCGCATCTACTATGTCATCAACAGATTCAGCTTCGGTCTTTGCCATTCTCCGCTCACAGAAAATGAATCTGAAACACAACCTTCGTCCGATGCTTGAGTTGGAAAGTGGTAGCAACGATCCTATGGCTTATATGCTTACGATTGTTCTCATACAGTTCGTTCAGTCTTCCGGCATGGGAGCCGGTGCCATATTAGGCTCTTTTTTTATTCAGTTTCTGGTAGGTGCTGCTGCCGGTTATGTACTGGGTAAACTGGCTATATTGATCCTCAACAAAATCAACATTGATAACCAGTCACTCTACCCCATCCTCCTTCTGTCATTTGTATTCTTCACGTTTGCTATCACCGACAGACTACATGGAAACGGTTATCTGGCAGTATACATTGCCGGTATAATGGTAGGTAATAATAAGATCATGTTTCGAAAAGAGATTGCTACCTTCATGGACGGACTCACCTGGCTTTTCCAGATCATCATGTTCCTCATGCTCGGCTTGCTTGTCAATCCGCACGAAATGCTCGAAGTAGCTTGTGTAGCATTGCTTATCGGGGTATTTATGATTGTCATCGGTCGTCCGCTAAGTGTGTTTCTCTGCCTGCTCCCATTCCGGAAAATAACATTCAAGTCGCGGTTATTCGTGTCATGGGTAGGATTGCGCGGAGCTGTTCCGATTATCTTTGCCACCTATCCGGTAGTAGCCAATGTGGAAGGATCAAATGCTATATTCAATATCGTATTCTTTATTACCATCATCTCTCTGGTAGTACAGGGAACTACTGTTTCCTATGTAGCACGTTTGCTTCATCTCTCCACTCCGCTCGAGAAAACCGGAAATGACTTTGGAGTAGAATTGCCCGAAGAGATAGACTCCGATCTTCGCGACATGACTGTAACACAAGAAATGATAGAGAAAGCCGATACGCTGAAAGATATGAATCTCCCCAAAGGTACACTCGTTATGATCGTAAAACGTGGAGACGAATTCCTTATACCGAACGGAAGTCTGAAACTACATGTAGATGATAAACTACTACTCATTTCAGAGAAGAGTAAAGAATAAAAATCCCTCTTCGATGAGGATGTGTCAAAAGCCGGATAAAGCTATCAATATGTGACTTTAGAAATGCAGATGATCGCTAATTAACGCAGATACAATTTAATCTTTGCGTTACTTAGCGATCATCTGCGTTTTAATAATAGCTGATTTTACTTTTATATGCAATCGCGTAATTACTCTATTTTCGCATTAGTTACCCGTTCCAGCAGGAAGCGGCTTTTGTTCCAGTGAAACGGCTTATACTCCGTATTCATCCGGATGTTATTATTACGGAATACAAGTCCGTCCACCGACTTGGCATAAAGAATCGGTGCATCAAAGGTATCGAATTCATTGTCTTCAATCACAATGCCTTCTTCAACTCCACCATGAAAATACTTTTGTTGCGATTTCAGGTCAGGAATTTCAGGTAGATAGAAATTACAGCATTTGTGAACTGAAACATATTTGTAAGTGCATTCACAAAACGATTTTTCCGGATAATTACATTCCGGCAAGCTCCTGTTTCATACCAACCATTGCAATCACCACACAGCAGAATGGCTGTACCGGATGTATGGTCAAACAGGTTATTCTCTGCAATCGTTTTCTTAGGAGTACTAAACAGCGCACCGCGAGCACGGTTGTTACGGATCACATTATCAGCAAATAGCACTTCCGGAGTCCAGGTGAGGTTCTCAATACCAAAACCACTTTCAGCATTAATAACCGCTTCAACAGGATCACGGAAAGAAATAACAAACTCACGCGCCCCCTGAACTTCCTCTTTATCATAGGGAGCAATCGCCGTAATGCTATTCTGGCTTCCCACGAGCTCCATTGTTGACGAACGTACAAACTGCACTTCATCCTCCGGTCGTCCCCACTCAAATCCCCAGGTCTGGTCGTGCATATACCGTCCTACCAAAGTACGGTTGTCTATCCGCTTGATAACTTTCAAGTAAGTACCATGCACATTGATAGCATCGTCCATCATGCCTTCATAAAGGCCGTTCCGGGATATAATCTTTCCTTTACAACCCGAAAAATGAGTGGCGTCGGCCTGAGTAGTGAAATAACGGGGGGCATTCTCCCCACGAAGACAGACGTTAAATCCATCTAAGGTTATATTCTCACACAATTGTGCCAATAATCCCATTCCTTCGGCATAATGTACTTTCACATTTAATAATTGCGTATCTACATCATGCGAAAGAAATATTCCGGGAGTAGGCCGAAAATAAGTGCGCAGAGCAATTACCGTACCCGGAACAAGCCGGTTGTCCTTCCAGTTCTTTATATTGAGACGACGTGAAGCCACCTGGATAACTCCCTTATTCGGATAAGCTAAATCACTGGTGTTATAGACTATATGACGGCTTTTAGGATCAAAAGCAATGCCAGAAGAAGGACGAAGTTTCCAACCTTCCCCCAATGTCTCAAAAACTGAATCTTTACTGATCTGATAGTTCACCCAGGGAGCTACTTCAAAAGTAATACCATTCTCTACAGAATTCTCTACTATTTGTATCTGTGCTATATGCGGATTCTCAAAGTCGATATTAAAATCTTTCAGTATACAGTTTTCCGAATACAATAGAGAAACCGGAATCATGCGACCATGGAAGATAAAGTCAGACCCTTGTCCATCCAAAGTCAGATTTTTCATATTCTCGATAGCAATACCTACCTTCTTCGGATTTGTCTGATCATGGTTGGAAATATAATATTGACGAGACGCCGCATTCTTTTCAAAGAAATGATACCTGCCTGTCGGGAAACGTAATATGATGTTATCCCCCTCCTGGTAGTCGCTTTTGATCTTCTCTAAAATCTTTTGCAAGACAGGTGATGCATCTTTCTTCCCATTGGCTTTCAGGCCAAAATCAGAGACATCATACACACGATTGGCAGCGTATATATTAGCGGGAGGTAAAACTCCTAACAGAAGTACAAGCAGAGATGTAAGAATTGTTTTCATAGTAATCTTTTTATTAGACAAGTTTAGTATCCGGATGCAAAGATATACCTTTTGATTATAATTACATTCAGTTCTTGCTTTAATTCGTACGGTTTTGAGTATATTTCACCACAGAGTAACACAGAGTTTAAATCTTTATTGAAACGCAGAATTAATGCAGACTTTCATCTAAGAGAACTACAGTCTTTTAATCTGTGTTTATCTGTGTTAATCCGCGTTTCATCAGATAAATACTACTCTGTGGAACTCTGTGTTACTCTGTGGTGGGTTTTACTCATTTCCGATCAGTTCCGCCTCCCGTTAATTTACTGTAAAACTTTTCAGGAGAATTCGGTTTTTGTTAATGAAATATTAATTTTTGCGCAATTTTAATACAAATGTGCAAAAAACAAAATGGAACAACAACAAGGGTTCATAGATTATATTGAGCAAAGTATTGTAAACAATTGGGATCTCAATGCCCTGACAGATTACAAAGGAGTCACCCTTCAATATAAGGATGTTGCCCGCAAAATAGCAAAATTTCATATTGTACTTGAGAGTGCCGGTATTCAGCCCGGTGACAAAATAGCTGTTTGCGGACGCAACAGTGCGCATTGGGCAGTTGCCTTTCTGGCAACAGTTACTTATGGAGCTGTTATCGTTCCCATTCTCCATGAATTCAAAGCCGACAATATACATAACATTGTTAATCACTCCGAAGCAAAACTTCTATTCGTTGGCGATCAGGCATGGGAAAACCTGAATGAGGACGCCATGCCTTTATTAAAAGGAATCGCTTCTTTGAAAGACTTCTCTGCACTTGTTTCCCGTTGTGATCAACTGACTTATGCCTTTGAGCATCGGAATGAGATTTATGGACGACGTTATCCCAAATGCTTCCGAAAAGAACACATTTCATATCGCAAAAGCGATCCCGAAGAATTAGTAATAATCAACTATACCTCTGGGACTACCGGTTATTCCAAAGGAGTAATGCTTCCTGCCCGTAGTATGTGGTCCAATATAACCTACTGTTATGAAACGCGTCCTCTACAAGCCGGAGATACTATTGTATCTATGCTTCCGTTAGGTCATGTATTCGGTATGACCTATGATTTCCTGTATGGTTTCTCGGCAGGAGCACATCTCTATTTTCTCACCCGGATGCCCTCTCCCAAAATTATAGCACAGTCTTTTGCCGAAATCAAACCGAAATTGATTTCATGCGTACCCCTGATTGTAGAAAAGATCATCAAAAAAGAGGTACTGCTCCGGCTGGACAACAGGATAGGCAAACTATTACTAAGGGTTCCTATCCTCAACGATAAGCTGAAAGCAGCCGCCCGGCAAACAGCCATGGAGATTTTTGGTGGTAACTTTAATGATATTATCATCGGCGGTGCTCCTTTTAATGCTGAAATCGAGGATTTCTTAAAAAAGATAAGTTTTCCTTATACAATTGCTTATGGGATGACCGAATGTGGCCCTATTATTTGTTCGGACTGTTGGCAAAACCTCAAAAAAGCTTCATGTGGAAAAGCAGCCAACCGAATGGAAGTAAAAATTGACTCACCCGACCCCAACACCCACGCGGGAGAAATCATCTGTAGAGGAGACAATCTCATGCTGGGATATTATAAAAACGCTGAAGCTACTGCACAAATTATTGATAAAGACGGATGGCTACACACAGGTGATCTTGCTACAATAGACGAGCAAGGTTATGTAACAATACGTGGGCGCAGCAAAAATCTTTTGCTTAATTCAAGCGGGCAAAACATTTACCCTGAAGAAATTGAAAGTAAACTGAACAATATGCCGTATGTAGCAGAGTCATTGATTGTATTACAGAATGATAAACTTGTTGCGCTCATATATCCTGACTTTGACGATGCGTTTGCACACGGTTTACAACAACCGGATATTGAAAAAGCAATGGAAGCAAACCGTTTGGAGCTAAACCTTCAATTACCTGCATTCAGCCAGATAAGCAAAGTAAAAATACACTTTGAAGAGTTTGAAAAGACAGCTAAGAAAAGTATCAAACGGTTTATGTATCAAGAAGCGAAAGGTTGATTACCCTTTCGTTTCTTGATACATCTTTATTATTACAATACCAGTGCGATGCTATTAAATCGAGCGGTTATTCGACTGAAAAACCACACGAGTCTAATTTCTATTCCATTACGGTACAATTAAAATACATACTATGATTTCCGGTTTTTACTACTTATTCCACCAATTCTTGAAATAAATCATTTAGTGTCTGATCCAGATTGGCAGAAAAACCTACATGTGGCCTTGAAGTCTGGATACAGGAACTTCTCAGAGCCGTCAGCCATCGGAAACGTTCCGGAATATCCAACAAAGCAATTGTTCCTCCCGTCTCATGCCCCAAACAGACCTTACTGAAAGCCTCCATATGCTCGCGAAACGACTCTATATCCAGTTCCGGAGAAAAGGCTCTAAGCCTGTTTTCATTTATCTCATAACGCATTTTTATAAAGTCAGCCTGTTTTGAGAACAAGATAACTCCAACATTCATAAACTCCTCACGTTCCACCTTCGGTACAATGCGGATTACTGCATATTCATATAAGTGCTTTTCTGGCATCCTGTGCTTCTTTTACAAATAATTCGGAATGACGTATCCTTCTGTTAGAAATTGAAAATAAATATCTCGTATATCCTGCTGTGTTTCTTCTTTATCCCGCCAATGCAACCAGTCATCGGGTATCAAATCTACTATTTCCCGCAATATTTCATCAGTCAATATCTCTTTGTATTCCCGGTCCACTTCCTCCAGGTCACTCGCTTCGGCCAACAATGCATGCTCCTTTATCTGTGTAAAAGGACTCAGCGCATGTTTCTTCCAGTTTACCCACGAATGATGGAAAAACAGAGAAGCACCATGGTCTATCAGCCACAGTTCTTTATGCCACATTAACATATTGGTATTCTTGGCTGTACGATCCACATTAGTTAAGAAGCATCCAGCCATACTATCTGTGAGGCTAATTTAGCATCCACTTTTGTCACCACAGGATCAAACGGTAATGCTCCCGACAGGAAATGCAACCCCAGGTTCAACCCACGACTTCCTTGCAACAGGTCTTGTATCTCTTCGTCTCCTTCCGAACGCCCGAAAGCTTCATCCAGATTTAGAAAAACAATTTCCGGAAGACGCAAACCCAACACATGGGCTACCTCTCCTCCTATTAGCTCGGCAATAAGAGCTTTTGTCCCATGCCCCGCCCCACGAAACTTTACCACATACTTAAATCCATCATCAGCTTCGGCAAGAGCTGGCAACGAACCTCCCTCACGTAAAGGCATGATATAACGAATTACATCAACGGTTCGTATATCGATCTCATTTCCTCTTATTATCATAATGTTTCTCTCCTTTCTGTTTATATCATATTTCTTTAAACAGTTGTGCTTTCAAATAGTTTCAGTTAAAACCTTAATGAAAACAGAAAGACAAATATACTAATAAAAGGCAAACAACATTGTTTTATCCTCATCTTTATAGTATACCATTGGAAGTGCTTCGGAAGGTAATGCTTCATTCAAAAAACAATATTCACCCGAAGGTTCCTTCAATGTACTGATTGTTTTCCATTCTTCCGAATCTTGCATGCAAAACCAGAAATTACGATAATAACGGTTCTCATACATATAGTCGGAACTATCGAAGCAAGGAAATAATTGACAACGACTACTTACAGATGAATCCGAATTTCGCCCTTGACTCTTCAAATCAAAAATGCCCCGATAAACATGACTGTTCACTACAATTTCCGCATCACAAGATAATCGTATAACGGAATAACTCCCCATACTTTCTTTTACTTTTTCAATAACAGACAGCAAAGTATGATCACTTATCAATCGCTTGAAAGAAGGAGCATCCTGCGTCAACACTTCCATTACGTATTCTGCATTATTCTCTTTTAGTATCGGACGATAATAACTACTATGCGATAAATCTACCATCAATTGTCGGATATAGAATTTGTCGCGCCAATATTTCTCCACAGCTTCTCCTTGAGGCAATCGCAATAATAAATCCTCCAAACAAGAAAACTTATAATTAGAATAACGATCCACATAAATGGTTCTTTTACTAATTTCTTTCATCCTTTTCGTTTAAAACAATTTGATAGATTATTTTTCACCTTCATTTTCCAATCGGTCAAAATGCCTTTTCACTAATTCTTCTCCAAGGAATCTCACTTGTATATCCCGTATCGCTTTTTTATATTTTGCATAAGGTAATCCACCCTGTATTGCCGTTTGTATCATGACCGAATATTGCTTTATCTCGATCTTAGCTATAGCAGTATCATGTAGCAGATCATATCCTTTCTTTCGTACACGATATAAGAATTCTTCATGAGCATCTTCAACAAGTTCAATTACCTGCATACAAAGTTGACTGATATCTGCTCCTTCTTTCTCTAAGATTTCAATTTCATCCAACAAAGCTTTCATTTTTCGTGGTCTCTCATTACTGCCATTACAGTTATTCTTCTGTTTTTCAATCGTAGATTCTTTACTTGTGGGACAGAAAGGACATAAATCTCCATAAATTTCCGAATCATAAGAATGCCCCTCAATACATTTTTGATCAACATTATTTTTATCTTTTTTTTAATCGTTCATAGCACAAGTTACTTTTTCTCTTTCGTATCAGATAGTTGGATATTTCTCCATTAGTTTCTTCAGATACGACTTACTGATTTGCAATGCCTCCACTTTATCAAATGGTGGAAGCAGTATGCAGTTGTTTCCTTTTATCATGACCAGATAACTTACGTTGATAATAAATGACTGGCTTATTTGAACCAAATAAGGGTGATAACTCAGTATTTGTTCCGCGTTTGTATTCCTCTTCAAAACCAAAATACGCTGATTACATAAAACGGCTTCCCACAGCCTATTTCCTGAATTATAATGAAAATAGCCAATATGTTCTAAACGTAATAATTGTAAATTTCCGGTCATCGAGAAAGATAAAAAGATATTATTCTGATCTTTTGCTATATCAGTCAAGTATTCAAATTTATCTTCCTTGCATAGACTTTTCATGCTCTTTTTCTGTTGATTCCAGTTATCCATATCCTATATATCCAGTCAGTTATATATCACTCTAAGATTCTACAACCTCCCCTTTTTCATTTAAAAGTACATCCGATTGCCTGTCAAGCAGTGTAGCCCTGAACAAATGTCTGTTTACTACATAAAAGGCACAATAAATCGGTTGTGTAATAAGTTTTCCATCCTCATTCATCAAACCGCGACGATTGCCGACAGTATAACAATATAATCCGGTTGGAAGTGTAATTTCAGTGCCATCATCAGAATATTTCCCTGTGGAATAATCCAAACGGTCAATGGTATCATACAGCATCGGATTGAGAATTTCACCTTTATACGATATTTGCATCAGAGTTTCATCCGGTTTAGAAACAGTCACATAATCGGCTGTTTGTATAATGTATCTATACTCAGCAGGAATCACCACACAAAGCGAATCATTCAAAACCCCATATTTGTTATCTTTCATAAAAAGCCGTTTCCCATATAAAGGATTCTGGATACGATCGTATCGTGGCTCCAATACCCATTCGCCTTTATTATTTATGATGCCACATTTACCGTTCTTGTCATACATGTTACAATATCCTCCGTGAAAAACAAAATCCATACGCGGCTCATTATCTTTTAAATACGGATATTGAAAGTCAATAACGACTTCACCCTGATGATTTATAAACCTACCTTATCATTCTTTACCACAGCAGCCAATCCTTCCGAAAATATCCAAGCGTGGGAATACTGCTCCCGAATAGTAGCCTCTCCTGTATAACGATTGAAATACCCTCTTTTATAATTCTTCGAATAAATTACCAATGTATCCGTATAAGCTTCTGATGCAAACAACCAGGTTATCCCCTTGATCGTTGTTTTACCGGTTCTCAGATTTTTAATAGAATATGTCTCATTAGAATTTAGAATAGAACAACATTCACTACTGTATAATTCACCTCTGAATTCATTGAATCGGCACTCTTTATAATACTCCCTAACGAGCATAAAAGTTATAAAACAAAGACATAAAACTGCAATCAGCCCCAAGATTCTTCCAAATACTTTCATAATCTTTTTCATCCTATTTTACTTTTACCATTATTTGATTTAAAACCACACAAGCTTGTTCTTTAATAGATCCCATCGAGCCGCTTTCAACCGAAATGATAAGATTGAAATTTTTTGTTTTCATTTTCCTCTACCTTGTTCGTGTCGGGCGCAACTTTTAAATATCTTGTATCTTTATGTATATAGAGCAAAAAAGTAACCATAGAAATATCCTTTTTCTTATTTTGCCTTCCGCAAAGCATCTTCAGCTTTCTTCATATAAGATTGTGCGTTTTCTCTTGCACTTTTTGCTTTCCGTTGATACGATTCGGCGCTATCTGTAGCATTCTTTGCATATTGTTGGTAACTCCGTACCATATCGTACTTCTGACGCTTGGAGTAATACTCAGCTTCCCGAAGATAACCTTGTGCCTTTCGGTTGTAATAATCCACTTCACGCTCGTAGCCCTGCGCTTGCTTAGTATAGTACTCTGCTTCACGCTGATACGACTGCGCTTGTTTCAGATAATAATCGTTTTGAGCAAACACCGTAGTAATGCCACAAAATAGGATAAGGATAAAAAAAATGTGTTTCATATAGTCTTTAATTTTTTAATGATATAATAAGAAGCGAAATCAAGAGCTTTTATAATATGTGCCACAATTTCATTGATTTGTTCACCTTCAGTGATTTTATGATCGTAATTCAAAGAAACACTACCATTATCCAAAAGCATTACCTTAATGAATTTCACCTCTCTGTTTGTCTCATTTATTGCAGTAGCGATTCTTTTTTCATTATCATTATCAACCAATGTCAGATGTGGAATGCTAAATCGAATAAGAGCTTCTTTTGAATCCGGCATATAAATATAATGTTCTCCATTATATATAAAAATATACCATCCGTTTTTCAGCAGCTCCACGTCGTCACATACCTGTCGTAACTGATTCGTAATTTCTGTTTGTATATTCCGCATTGCCATTAGACCCTATATCCGTGTCGGGCACAACCTCTAATCATTGTTTCTTTATTTTATGATAAAAAATATAGAAAGTAACCCTGCCGGTTCGTAATTAGTAAACAAAAAAAGCTGCATCGGCATAGTGCTAATGCAGCTTTTGGTTGTATTATTATCAATGAAACTTAATCCAACATAACGAATCCGGCCCAATAGTATGGTTCTGGATATTTCTTACGAACGATCCGCTTTGTCTCATTAAAAGCTTCACGTTTCTTCCATCCATTATTAGCAAGTTCTATAAAAAAAGTTGTCATAAACTCCTTGGTTGCGAAATCACTGACATTCCATAGCGTCATGATAATCGTCTGTACTCCCGCTTTCTTAAAAGCACGCTGCAAGCCATAAATACCTTCGGGCGTTGTCTTGCCTTGCCCTGTCTGACAGGCTGAAAGCACAGCAAGTTCCGTCCCTTGCAAATCCATACGCGAGATAGTAGCAGCAGTGAGTATGCCGCTAAGCACGCCATCAGGAAGATGCTTACCCCTCCATGCAAGGTTACCACCCGACATAATAAGTCCCGTGAGCGACATTGCGTCCGTATAGCCCTGGAGATAGTCTATGTTAGCTATGTTGTCAGCTGAATAATAAAAACCATGTGTGGCAACAAGTAGCAATTTTGGAGCCATGCCACTCATATTAAGAAAAGACTCCTCTGTTCCATTAACATCCATATAGGATGTCACTTTCACTTGCTTTTCTTTGAGAATCTTTTCAACAACCAGAACCTCTTCTTTTGTTTGAGGAAGAAAATGGAAGATACTGTCACCACGTGCATCGCCACTACGCATGGCAAACATTGGTGACAGAATATATTTCTTACTCTCCGCTTCCAGTACATTTGTATCGAGATCATAAAGCAAGCCACCATACAATACTGCTTCACTATTCTTTTTGATTGCTATCGTCCCAGATTGACGAAGCAATTCACGAGCAGAAGAAAGTCGAATAAAATCGTAATGTTCTCCAAGTAAACTACCATCTGCCAGCATTAAAGATTCTAAAGAAATCCGGTGCATTCCCCCCGATGGCACATAATACACCTTTGCCCCTTCCTTTACATATTCCTGCAACGGTTGCCAACATAGACGGAACATCTTCTCTGAAACACTTTCATTGTATAGATGGTCAATACTCTTGCCACCAAGCAAGGAATCTACAGATTCCTCCGTAAACAGATCCATCAACAAAGGATACTTTTGTATATTATTTATTACATATACAGCATAATGCCGTTTATTATCATCGCCCTTAAAGTCAGTGAAGTCTATCAAAACATCACTATCTTTCATCGCACGCTTAACATTCGCATACTTCACATTCAAGAATGCCGTATAATCTTTATAAGATGTACTGCGAGCGGCAAGATGCTTATCTGCTACAGTCATTTTTGCATAAATCCGTCCTAATTCTTCTTTGTTTTTATCAAAATCTTTGCTTAGCGTAGCCATTTTTGCTTTCAGCGTAACCACATTGGTAAAAGCTTCAACATCCTCTTGTGTACCTTCTTTCCGGATGATATCATACATGGAGCGTTCTGACTCTAAAAGTAATGACTTTGAGAATAATAACGCATTATAACTCGCCTCCGTAAAACTGTTTTGTGTGGCCTTGCTTTTAATTCCAAAGGCAGTCATTGCCCACATCTTTTGAGACAGTGACTCCCAATAGCTTTCCCGTTCAGATGACGACACATATCGCAACTGTTCTTTAATCTGTTGTTGCAGCATTTCTGCAGACTCTATATAATGCCTTCTACCAGCCTCTATATGACCATTAAATGCTTCTGCGTTCGCCAGATAATAAAGAGCATCACCATATGCTATAGAATTGTTGCCCTGTCTGCTCTTTATCAACTCAGCATATCGTTTGTATGCTATTTCTGCCTCCTCATGACGATTGAGTCTGTGCAATACACCAGCCTTCAAAGCCTGAATGGTCGTACGACTAACATCATCCGCTTCACATATCTTTGCCAAAACAGCATCTGCCATATCAAACTCACTGACTGCTTTCTCATACTCCCCAAATTTTGCAAACACTCTGCCACGAGTAGTATACACTTGTGCCACCATTCTTGCCGGGGCATCCGTACCTTCCATACAAAGGAAAAGACTGTCGACGTAACGCATAGCATTCACACTATCACCCATTTCCCTATAGATATCTGCCTGATTGCTATAAGGTAAATAGCGTTGCAATCTATCACCCTCAAATTCCTTCTCAAACATTCTGATGCAATTTGATCCATATGCCAAAGCGGATTGATACTCACCTGCAGTGTATTTTAAATCCCTCATTTTAGAATAGATTCCATGTTCCACACTGCGCTGCTTTATTTCCGGCAGTAATGTAAGCAGTTTTTCATTCTTTAAATAAAATGATTCAGCCAATGAGTAATCCTTCATAGAGAAAGCGTCATCACCCAATGCATTGTTGTTTGCTATCATGGCTTCTATGTTGTTGGCCTTTATCAAAAGAGTGTCTATTGCCTGTGTTGCAATTGCCACATGGTTTCTATCACCCAACTTACGATAAATCTCCCTTTGTTCATGTCTGATATTTGCCATAAGATTCCAATCCTGCACCGTTGTAACTCTTGCATATGCTTCGTCATAAAGCTCCAACACTGATATGTATTCATCCTGATGACCTTTTATCACAGCCATGTTGCAAAGAACATCAGCTTCGTTTTTCACGTCACCTATCTCTCTGAATCCATTATGTGCATTTTCCATACAAAGATAGGCTTTATCATACTGCTGCGAAATCATATAACGGGCACCTTCAAAATACCATGCCAGTGGAATCTTTGGCTGTATACGCTGCCTCATATCTTCGTCAGCATATGGTAAAAGTTCTGTAAACAGCTCACGAGCTTTGCCTAATTGCCCATCATTTATACGCATATAAGAAGCCGCCAACATAAAACCATTTAAAACATATTGGTATGCCGCGTTCTCTTTCTCTTCATCTGTGAGTTTTCCTTGAAGTAACTTCTTGGCAAGCAAATACCCTTCTTCATACTTGCCTGTTAATTCACAACACATAGCTACCATTATCTGGCTGCATACATATACCTGCCTTTCTTCCTCTGCACGTTGTTTCTCAGTATTCTTACCAACAAGCAGGAACGCCTCAAGTGCTTCATCATATTTCTCAGCCTTGTTGAGTTCAAAAGCCCTGTTCATCGTTTCCACCACTTCAGTTTCGGTTAAATCCTGGGCATGAGAAGTGACAACGGTAAAAAATAGAACTAAAATAACTGCGATGCAATATTTTCTCATTTGTTTTTATCTCTTCAATACATTATACAACGAGTCTGCCTGCGCCCGGTATTCACCTTCCTCTGTCTTGAGTTCTTCAAGTAAAACAATCGCTTCTTTCTTTCGTCCAACACCGAGCAAAGCATTTGCTTTCAGCCAATTTAGGTCATACTTCATGCTTGCCAACAGATTTTTCTCGTAACTTAATGCCTCAGTTTCTTCCTCACTCATTGCGTCTAATGAAACAGAGTCCGATAACTCTTCCTCTCTCACACTCAAAGACTTTTCTTCTACCTCTATTGCCGCCAATGCATCTTCATAATCTTTTTGATTGATAAGCCCGGCTATTTGTTGCAAACTATTATTGCCACGGTAGTTGTCCACCGACATTTGCGGAACTTTATAGATATCACCGGACGACGATCCTATTGGAGCCCAAAGGAAATATCCGAACACAAGCAGAACAGCAATACCCGCGATACTTGAAAACCAAAGGAATAATTTCCTACCTTTTTGTGGCTTAGCAGAACACGCTCGTACCGATACCGGAATATAATCATCGTCCCATGCCTCCATCTTTTCCAATTTCTCATTTCTACTTTTTATGGCAGTATTTACATGCTGCGTAAATTCCAACTGCTCTTGAAGTTTGGCATCCTGCGCAACTTGCCTTTCAAAACCGGCACGTTCTTCAACGGACATTTCGCCAAGTACATATCGATCTATATTATCTTGATTTTCTATCTTCATGTCTTTGATCTTTTTATTCGTGAAGGTATTTGTTATATATTTCAGTTGCCGATTTGCGCAATTTCTCCATGCACTTATACTTCTCTGTCTTCAGCGCATCTTTACTCGTATATGTGTCCTGTAATTCCATGAGAATGGCATCAAGATTCTTTTCCTGATAGTAGAACATGGTCAATATCTGACTACAACGTTCTGACATGTGGGCGATACAATCAGCGATAATATCCAGCATAGTGTTGTCACTTTTGTCATATAGCATATCAAGATAACATTCATCGTCCTTTGTTTTAAGCTTATTTCCATTTTTTTCTATATCTTCCGAATTGAATACATGCATCTTTTCACGTACCCACTCAAGATATTTCAATCGTGCTATACCCATGAAATAGGTGGTCAATGAGCTTGTGAAAGGGTTTCTGTCTTTTCCTTTCAGTACCCCGTCCTCTGCATAGATTTTCTTACTCTCAATGTTTTCCCACAATTTAATAAATGCTTCTTGGAATATCTCCATTTTATACGTATCATCCACAAAGAATACCCCTCGGTAATTTTCGTCAAAATACTGTTTGCAATAATTGTACAACGCACGTTCCAGCATAGGATTACGTTTGTACACACCCTCCACATATACAGCATCTGCATATTTCAAGGGTTTGAAATCTATGTTTTTCGCCATTACTATTTTAATATATCAGTTATGTCATATTTTCTGATTTCGCCTGTCATCATCGGAGTCTGAGGCAATCTGCTTGATTTTCTATCATAAAACCGATCAATTTCTTTTGCAAGTCTCCATTATTTTTAGGCATATCACTTGCCAATATGCAGTATAAACCATAAGTAAGTTTTCCCACCGCAGGATTTCTCATCTCACTATTCAACTGATAACTCTTACACGCACTGAGCGTTATCCACTGCTCTGCTGCCGGAGCTATCGCATCTGGTTTCTTTTTCATTGGTATTTCAAACCTATCATACACACCTCTGACTATTTCATCATCATCATTCCCTCGCGACGAATCCCCGCTATGACAGGCATCTACTACTATAAGCATCTTCCCTGCATTGCCTATCTTTTTACGTATGTCTGTCAGTAATACGTTTATCTCATCATCTGCCAGGTGCTTTTCACCTCTATCCTTACTGCAATAACTCCTATATGCATCGTAAGGTATCCAACACTCATCCCATCCATCTCTTTCATCGCCCTCCCTGTCTGTCATTTGCTGACCATGTCCGGAGAAATGAATATACACAACGTCACCGGTCCTACATTGTTGTGCCAATAATCCAAAAGCTGTCGTTATCCCAGCCTTCGTTGCTTTGTCATTTACTAACGTAGATATGCTCTTATATCCGGCTTTCGTTAATATATCCTTTACCAACGGTACGTCTTTATCACCATTTATTTTTCCCCAACTCGTATCTTCCTGCTGTCCCAAACCAATTACCAATGCTCTTTTTGTTTGTGCGTGTAACAACACAGACAAAAAGAGCATTAAAGTTGCCAATATGTAAAACTTTCGTCTCTCAGTCGATACCGCCATATCAGATATCATTTCGTGCTTTTGAGTAATTAGTAGGGTACACTTGCTTACTGAAGTCATCTAAAAAATTATACTTTTCTATCTAAAAGCAATCAGATCAACCATCTCTAATTTTTCAGTTAGGTTTTAATCTGCCAATCTTGAATGAAAATTATATCGAATATTTAAATATACCATCAGTAGTACTACACCTATTAGAACTACAGGAACCGTAGCAAGAGCAAATGGTACATTAAAGCATAAATAATCATACAATCCATGAATTGTAGCTGGTACTAATATTGCCAATAAATAAAGAGCAATCCTAAATCTAGGATAAAGGAAAGCAAACGCAACGAAGTATGATGCTATACCACACCATATTGCATGAAGGAAAGGTAAACTGGTCAATCGTGCGATATTGGACAGGTATGAGAAAACATATCCATCTGCAATACCATTTTCTAAGAGTATCTGAAAATTAGGACCGAGCTGATAATTTATGCCTTCGTATACCCCAAATGCAATACCGGACATTAATCCATAAAATACAGCCGTTTGCGGTTTTATTACATTCTTCGAAAAATACAAGATCAAGAATACAGGCATCACTTTTACAAATTCTTCTACTACACCAATCCCTAATATGCAAGAGACCAATGATAGTATTACACTTCCCGTATCGTATAGTCCCTTAAATGGATTCAACTCTCCAATATTCAAAATAAAGAATACGACAGTCGTTAAAATCTGAGTTGCAAAAAACAGGAAAATTGTTGTTTTAAGTTTCACTTGTTCTGTTCTGAACAGATAATAGAAGAACAATCCCCATATAATTGAGAAATATAGCGATATGCAATAAAATAGAATATATGCATTAAGGAACGGCGCAATAACAATTATCCCCGATAAAGTAAGTCCCACCAAAGATAAGGTAAAAAGTTGTTTATTCTTTTTCCATGGCTCTTTTGTGAAAATAGTAGAGGGCAGAATCAATTCCCGGCCAATCTCCTTAATCTGTGAAAACACATTGCCTTTATGTTCTACAGACACCTTCTTGCCATGTCTTTGCAAGAAAAACTCGATAGTTCTAAAACTGTCAGGATACTCAACGTTATAAGCATAATCTCTCTTCAAAATTAGTCCCGAATGAACGAATTCTGCTATCTCATTTATGTTAAATGGCCCAAGAATTGTATCCTCTTTCATTATTTCATACTGTTCCATCTATTCTATCTTTTATTAAATCATTTAGACATGGATATCTATAATATTATCTCAAGAATAAGGATAATCACCTATAATACATAAATCAAAGACCGTCCGGCAAAATACGTAATCGGAAAATCATTAAATTTATCCCCTCAATTTGTCAATAAAAAAAGATCCACAAGCAAATACTATATAAATGTATCCCTATTCATTTTCTGATAAAACTTATACATACTAATATATTGTGAATGTTTTAGATTTTAAGCATGAATTATCGTACCAGATTTCAATACGATATGTTCCACTTCTCCAATAACCTTTGCTGGAATATCCCCATCCTGAAAGAGTGTAGGAATTATTCTCTCCACTATATATGTATACAGATTGTGATTGAGAAAATCCAAATGGCGATGATGTACCTCTACGAATAGAACCATCAGGATTATACCATTTAACTTTCAAGATTTTATCACCAGATGTAAGTCCTACATATTTAATACGTGGTTGAAGATACATTGTACTATTACCATACAAAGAATTCCCGTAGTTTGTATGTATATCTCCATCATCTGTAACATTTGCGATTTCAATATCAGTTATAATCAATGGATAAGTATTACTAACTTTACTTTTAAAACTGGAAAGCTCAGATTTAGCATTATCTCGTTCTTGTTTCAAACTACTAATTTCACTGCGAAGTGATGATGTGGCAGAGGATGCATTCTCGTATTTACTTCTATATTCATCTCGCTCACGGTTTGCACGAGAATAATTATCACCAGCATCTATATATAAGAAGCCTAATACAATCGCTACTATCGCAAATATTATAATGAAGAACCAATATCTCCCTTTACTTCCTCCATTAGCGGACATAATCGTTCCAGACAAAGTACTGATATATCCTTGGTCATCTATCTTTGCCAATTTTGCAATAGAACCATCATCTTTTATTTCAAAGATAGTCCCATCATTTGATATGCGATATGTTTTATCCATTTCCAACAATCAGTATTAATATATTTTGAAAGTTTTGGCTTTGAGACAAGTATTCTCATACCAAATCTCTATTCTGTAAGTACCACTACTCCAATTACCTTTATATTCATTCCCCCAACCACTAAGAAATAGTACATCATCTCCTCCACTTATGTATTCGTCATCCGATTGTGAAAATCCTGCGGGAGATGAGTCTCCTCTACTAATAGAGCCACTTGGCGTATACCATTTTACTTTTAAAGTCTTTGTCCCAGACTTCAAACCGACATAGGAAATTCGTGGTTTTAGATACATTGTATTATAATCATATATCCGCTCACCGTAACCAGTTTGAACATCTCCTCCTTTAGACGTATTACCTATTTCAATATCAGTAATAATCATAGGATATGCTTCCGACACATCATTAATTAAAGAGTTTGCTTCTGAAAGTTCCTTGTCTACATCATAATATCTTCCTATGTAATAATCCAAATTGTCAGATATTCGTAGATATAATACACCTAATATTGCTATCGTAGCAAGAAGAAAGATGATAAAGAACCAGTATTTGCCTTTACCTCCTTGTTGCCGGTTTACACTTCCAGAGAGCCCTGTGATATTTCCCTTATCATCAATTCTCGCTATTTTAGATATAGAACCATCTTCACGGATCTCAAAGATGGTTCCATCGTTAGATATTTTATAGTCCTTATTCATTTTGTTACATTGAACTTGCAATTCCTATTAAAATTCCTAATCCAAATGATATGCCGAGTACCCACAAAATCGCAATGGCCCATTTATGCTGAACTCTTTTAAATTCAGACACACTAGACCATGATTTTGCTTTCCATGCCCATTCGTTACCATTAATACCTAATGCTATACATCCTCCTAATGATATTAATGCACCTACGTAAGGAATAAAATTTACAATAATAAGTACCAATGGCCAATACACTCCATTGCATACGCCCCAAATCCAATTAAAGAAGAATGCGCCCCAGTTCCAGCCTTTTATTTCATCAGGTATTCCATTTGTATATGTTGAGTTATATTGAGGTTGAACCTGATGCTTCGGTGGAGCAGCAGGTGTTACAGGAGTCATAGGAGTATCATAGCGAGGTCTGTTGATAGTACCATCCTCATTGACTGAAGCTCCAAGCTCTTTTTGTACCATATCATCAAAATCGAAATGGTTAGCCGGCAACCATTCATCCATACTCTCTTCTGTTACCAGGATATCATCCATTAGTTGAAGATCTCTAACCTCTTTTGCTGAATAGGGACCATAAGTTTCCCCATCCATCTTTACATAAAATTTATATTCCATATTTTTCAAATTAATCCCAATCCCATATTTTCTTAAGCAACAAATAACCACCATAAACTATCGGGGTACCATATCCATTTGTCCACGCCACAATAGCGATTACAAAACCTATTACTATTATCGTTCCAATAATTCTCCTGAACATTGTCCAACCATCACTATTAGACGAATTGCTCGAACTTGACGATGATGTAGTGCTTGCACTACTATTTGTAGAATAAGAACTTGAGGTACCGGAAGATGAGCCACCAATATTACTATTCGGTCTCACAATCTGACCAAACT
The DNA here is from genome assembly GCA_000613465.1 of Bacteroides nordii WAL 11050 = JCM 12987. Lineage (GTDB taxonomy): Bacteria > Bacteroidota > Bacteroidia > Bacteroidales > Bacteroidaceae > Bacteroides > Bacteroides nordii. The sequence goes on along the minus strand of BAJA01000015.1, from coordinate 59,923 downwards.
CATCCACGTATGCATCATCAAGGTTATTGTTCTCCCTCGTAGTTCTTCTATGTATCTGGCCAAATTCATCTACATAATATGAACCTTCTGTTTTCTGCTTTTCCGAAAAACAATATGATCTAAGAGGGGTAAAGTTTGGTTTTGTTATCTTTTTAACCTCAATACCATCTAAATCATTTGCGTCCAACTCGAATAACCCCATATCCACCAATTCCTGGTATGTGTAGGAATCGGTGGATTGTTCTCCGTCTATACGAATATGGTAACGATCCATATATTATTGAGCCGGATTTGCATATTCAACTTCTATGCTTGTAGTCACTTGCAATGGATGAGAGAATATCTCAGCCATCTCACCACCAATCTTAGGATTGTTCGTATTACATATTAAGGTATACTGAGAAAGATGATAAATTAACCGTTGAGTATAATTCTCATTATCTCTATTTAAAAGGTCAAGAATCATCTTAACACCTACTGTTGTTACGAAATTGATGTCAGCTGATATGCCCGGTTCAAATGAGCCTACTTCACCCATATACAAATGAGTATTTGCATTCACACGCCCCGATGTATCTCCCAATGCAGCAACAAAATCGGAATAGGCAGGCATACCCTCCGGCAAGCAATAGAAAATCTCACCAGCAAATGCTCTTTCCCAGAAACCGATAGAGACAAAAGGCATCTTGTATGGTTTCGCGAGCATAGAATCCGCATATAAGTCACCTTCGCGATTGTCTGCGCAACCAACGATAATTGTATCTGGTCCACAAAATGGCTCTATTACATCCAAAGCAACTTCCTGAATCATCTTTGTAGATGTCATCACTTGTGCATTCGGGTTGATTTGCAAAATGCGTTCTTTTACAGCAAGAACCTTATATTTACCAACATCCTGCATTCCGCATTGGTGACGGCAAATATTATGATAGCCCATAACATCCATATCAATCAAGAAGAATCTTCCAACACCGGCACGAGCCAACTCCATTGCAACCAAACTACCGACAGATCCGCAACCGATGATAACGGCCCCCTTCTTCAACATTATATCGGATTCCAGAATACCGGTATTACGAGAGAAAATGTCTATTTTAAGTTCTACGGGTGTAAGTTCACATAATGTATCTTCGGCTGTCTTAAAAACAATTTTCTCGTCTTCATAATATCCAATAAGTTTATCTTCCGTATTAGGCTGTTCAGGCTTTTCTGTATAAAAGTGTCCTAACAATATAGGTTTAGTCCCTCCCATATCTGCAGATGGTTCTTGAACATCAATTACATTGTAGTAATTACTTTCCTCATGATAATATCCCCACAAGGATAAATTATCATGAGCAATGTTATTCGGGAAACATACAGTAGGTATACGGCGTTTCCCTTTCATAAATTTATTTGCGTCAATCATATTAGTTTTGATTTATAGTTAACAATAATGTATCCTGTTCTTGATCATTATATGATACAATAATTTTAACAACTCCAACAGATACCGGTGTAACTTGACCCGAACTAGAATTAATAGTAGCTATAGATGAATCTTCTGAGCTGAAACATATAAGCTCATCAACTACCGGTCCGCTTTTTTCTAATAGAACACAATAATCCTTTTTTGTTATCGGAATACTTCCTGTACCTGTATTTTTCCAAGATTTAATTTTAATTGTGACATCATTATTTCCTGTCACCTCTTTATCTTGCGGTTCAACTGTTAGTACACAATCATAACTTTGCCCAGCGATAGTCGCCACAATATTTGTCGTACCTTCTTTAACAGCAGTTACCCCCCCTTTATCATCGACGGTTGCAACATCGCTATTATCCGAAGACCAATTAATCTCTGAATTTCCTTCTGTTCCATTAACTACTAATGTGAAAGTTTGTCCAACCCGTAATTGTCTTTTAGTTTCAGATAAAGTAAGAAGAGATAAATTCGAATTTTCATTTTTCACCTTGACTTCAACGTTACATTTTCCGATTTCTTTGTTATCAACTAAAAGAATAACTTTGGCTATTCCTTCTTTTTTAGCAGTTACTTTTCCTTTTTCATTTACAGTCGCAACTTCCTCTTCAGATGACCTCCATGTAACTTTTCGTTTATTCATTACATTCCCAGCTTCTAATATTTCACTATCACCAACATTCAAAGTCAATTCGGTAGCTGAAATTATAGGTTCTTTCTCGTCATCGTCATCAAACCATGAAATTACAGTTTCTGTCGCTGATTTTCCATAGTCAATCACCGTTTTGATAGAAAATATAGAGGCAATCACCAAGATCAAAGCTATTAGGTTCACAATCTTGTTTTTTTTTAGAATCTCCCAAATTTTCTTGTAATCATTTATCCATGAGGGATTTTCATTCTGAGGTTCAAAACTGTTGCTATTCTCCCGGTTTAGATTATCTTCTATAGTGTTACAAATATCAAGAGGTTCCTCATTTGCATGTCGTTGTCCTGTTCCATCCGTTCTCACACTACGAGACATTCTCGTATGAGAACGTTCAACAAAAGGGTTAAGATTACTATCTTCTCCATCATAATATTTCAATTGAAAATATTCCTCTGGAATAATGTCATCACCAACTTCAATTTCTACACGCTCATAATTAGGCCGGTTATGTTGACGTACCACATTTCTTGGATTATCCATATGATACATGGTTAATCTAAATTTCGGATCAATATTAACCAACCCTGATATTACACCACTGGGATTTTGTTGTGCAAAAGTTGTATTTGTACCATCATCAGTTGATGAAAATACATCCATTGAACCTGGGTGTCTATGCCATAGTCCAAGTAATTCCAGAGGTATTTTATACTGATTTGCAACTGACTGAGCCAAATAATTGACAAAGGCATCATCGTACTCAAAATATGCAATTTCAAATATACATCTTATGCCAGGAGGCAAAACCTCCATAACAATCCATACTCCATTATCAAGGGTATGTCCTAATAAGATACCGCCAGTCTCGACAGGATCTTTGTCGAAGCTTTCTCTAATAACAGCATTGTATGCCTTATTAGAGAAAACCACCATTTGACATTTATTACTCATAGACTAAATACCACCATGCCTGTTAAACGTTTCTTTAGAAAGGTCACCTGTAAGAACTAACTCATAAGACATAAGCCATTTCACAGACCAGCCAAGCACAGAAGCCGCACTAGTAACCGTAGAACCTGTTGAAACATTATCAGCTTCATTTGTACAGAGGTAAAGATTTTCAGATGAATCTCTCAAAAGATGGAAAGGTCTGAATCCACATTTGTTGATCAAATCATCCACATCTGGTAAAACCGGATATACACGAACTGAAGATCCCATTACCTGCTGAGGATGGTTGTTATTATAGACAGCCATAACGGTATATGTAAGGCGCTCGTTAAATTTTGTTTCATAGATACCTGGAATCAATTCTCCAATCCAAAACAAACGGCCATCATCAAGTTTGTCAAGTTTAAAATGAGGAAATGCTTTAGCCATTGCTATTTTCTCCATCTCAAGCAGTTCAGGATCTCTTTCATACCACTGATTTACTGCCAACTTTCCCTTTGGAATACTAATAGTAGAGTCTGTACCCTTATCATCTGTTACAGAACCATTATTCTTGAGGGTTATTTTACCACCTTCAAGCAACTTTTTTTCAAAGCCTCACGTTTTGCTTTCAAAGCGGCATCATCCTCTGCCAACTTTCCTTTGGGGATACTGATAGTAGAGTCTGTACCCTTATCATCTGTTACAGAGCCATTATTCTTGAGGGTTATTTTACCACCTTCAAGCAACTTCTTCTTCAAAGCCTCACGCTTAGCCTTCAACTCGGCATCATCTTCTGCCAATCTTCCTTTTGGAATAAAAATCTTGTTCATATTAAAATGTTTTATATTATGAATACCATAGTTATTCTAATCTTTCATCCGATGTACTATTTTCTACTATTGAATTGGTTATTTGTGCCCAATAAGAGAGATCAAATATCTGTTGTGTAAACCTTTCATATCCTTCAGAATCCAACTTCTCTTGTACACAAATTAACAGTTCAACCAACATGTCGACAGCATCTTCCCCAATAACATCCATTACAGGCTGGAATACTAAATTACCATTATCAATTTGCAGTCGATCAACAAGTATCTGATATATTTGAAGCAAATAGTTATAAGAATCTTCTCGCTCTGTTTGAATATAATCTTTGTAAAAATAGTATGCACCTTTCAACCAATTTTTAGCCACTGATGTTCCTTGGTAATAAACCAAACCTTGTTCAAACAGACCGTTATTCACATCATCTTGATGGCAGGCTTTCGTGTTCTTATTCGTAATGTAAATTATGCCACCCAAACTTACAGCAAATAGGGAATCTATTAAAATCCCTTCTTCAGATTTATTCTGAATAATAGGCACCTCTACATTTTGACCCATAAGATATCGCTCAAATAGCTTCTTTACACAAGGAATTACACAAGAGCCTCCGATAAGAAGTATTCTATTTATGTCTGACCATTGTTTTCTAACAGAGCGAATCAAGACTTGACACTCCTGAAAGGTTTTTTCCAGTAATGGTGTAATTAAAGTCTCAAACTCTTTTTGTGTAATATCAAAAGTTTGTCCTTTTAGAATCGGAATTGGATACGAAACAGAGTCATTTTCAGATAAAGCTTCTTTAATTTTCCGACACATCCTGCTCAAAGTGTCTATCTGAAGCACCCGTAATTGATCATCATTACTATACTCAATAGTTTTAGATGTATTGAAATGCTTATACAAAATAGCATCAAAATATTTACCTCCGCATTCTATTCCTGCAACATGCCCAAGGATTTTATATCCGTTTGAGCAATGTTGTATCAAAGCCGGATCAAAAGTGCCTCCACCTAAATCATAAACAAGAGTTAAACTATCTTGTTGTTGCCGTTGTATACTATTATAATAGATTGCTGCCGCTTCTGACTCTCTCAAGAATTCGACCTTCTCAAACCCTGCATATTGAGTAGCTTCACGCATTACATCAACTCTTGGATCAACAGCTGAATATGATGTTGGAATAGTTATAACAGCAGCAGTTATTGCTTCTCCACCAATAGCATATTCAGCGGATTTTTTTATTGTAACCAAAATCTCTCCAACAATATCTTTATATGCTGCATCAAGATGTGCTATCTTATTCTCATGAATATCCAACTTGAAATTCTTGATAAAACACTCAGGAGACTGGCAACGCCAAGGTAACGCGTCATTACAGACTCTAATTTTACCTGATTCATCCACGTATGCGACAGAAGGAAAGCCATACATATCGTAAAGCCCACCTAAAGGACGGACTTTTACAGGTTTTCCATCTACCAGAACGGATGCAGATGAATAACTCGTTCCAAAATCTATTGATACCCAATTCATACAATTTCATTAGTAAATTTTGTTTTACCCCCAAGAAAAAACATTCTCGCATTATTTAATGTATTCTCAGCACTCTTCATCTCCATATATGTATCTTCTATACGTTGTTGAAGTATATTATATGAAGATGACATCACTTTATAAAAGGCTGCTTTATGAGGCTCTATATCAGAGTATATATTATAGCGTTTCCGCCAATACAAGGCTCTGTTCTTGACCTTTTCAATCATTTCATTAACACTTGCCTCTGAAGGCAATTGCAGTCTTTCTATGACCGAATTACCAAATTCCCCACACAAAGCCATAAACTCATTTATCTCAGTTTCATCATATGAATTCTGATTCTCATATATTTCAGATAAGTAGCGCCATTCTTGAAACTCATGAATAGACAATAATGCAGTAACTATTTTCCTATTAATTTCTTCTATTACTTTAAGTTCTAAAATATCATTGCAAAATGATATGGCTTGCTTGCAAACATCTATTACAGATACGATCGTGCTTTGGCTTTTTACCAAAGCTGCACGATCTCCAAAATGCGCAATAATGGTTGACAACAGTTTTTCAAATCCACTCTTTTCCCTTAACTCCACTTTTAATAAATCAAGTGTACAAGTTGGATTATTCCAAACAGCATCAATTAATATATAAATACCATACAAACCAAACTTTCGATATAACGTCAACCTTCTTTCAACAGGGAGATTAACGTTATAATCTTTATCAACAAACAAATCCGGAGATGATAGCATTTCATATAAAACACCCGGTTCTGTCATTGATAAGCATCTTACACATTCATAATCTTCTTCTGTTATTGTAGATGAAGCTAATCCTAATAATGATGATACTGGCAAAATCGAAAATAATGCCCGCTTAACTTCGGGATACTTATCATATAATGTATTTTGAATAACACGCTTAGCATCGTCTATTATTCTTTTTTGAGGTACCATTGAAGACCACATTGTATCAACTTTAGCTAATACGCCTATAGCATTTAATGGAGTTAACGAGAACGCATCTGTTCCGGAATTTTGGAAATCTTGCAAAATAGTGAAAGTTGATTCTGCAATGCTTTTGGTAAATAGCATTATCACAGCATCAGGCTTTACCTCTTTCAGAAACGCAATGGTGTTTTTAGAATCAATTTCAGATAAAGCATCTAATCCTGGAGTATCAATGATGTTTATTTTCTTTAAAATACTATCATCAAAAAAAACCTCGATATATTTCACCTGTTCCTTCAGCACATTTTCATGTTGATGAGAAGCCCAGAAATCCCAATTATCATATGGAACATACTTTACTTCGCCATTCTTGAATACAACCTTTACATCAGCATTGGAATCTCCATATTTGAGCCAACTAACATTAAAGGTCTCTTCCATCTGACCTGTCCTTACCACCTCGTCCTTACCTAAGATAGCATTTACAAGAGTGGATTTTGAACTACTAATCTTTCCTATTATTGCCAACTGCATAGGTTGAGATAAACGTTCTAATGCCTCTTGTATTTTATCCGATACAAGAGACATTGAAACTTTGTTGTCTACAAGAATCTGCAAACATTCCTGCAAACACTTTTTCAGCTTATCTGCAACACTAATATCAATCATAAATCTTATTTCTCAAACGGATTAGTGAGCAATAATTCGGTTTGTTTTATATAAGTATCAACAAACTGTACTTGCCCTTCAATCACTTCTAATTGCTTCGCAACCTCTTTCTTATCATTTTCAATGCTCTTAATAACATCCATTACATCCTGCATTTCAGTAACAATTTCATTGGTCATACATTCTATGCTTTCTATAATGGCTTCATTGAATTCATCATAGCGCTGCTGGACATATGTCTTCAGATCGTTCATGCCAATAGTAATCTGAGGACCCAATTTTGATTTAAGTTCATAAATACGATTTGCTGTATTAGTATCCTTACTTGACTTATACACATAAGCTGCCGCTGCTGCTAATCCTCCTAATCCATATATTATAGGGCCACAGAATATGGAAAGAACTCCCGCGGCTAAGCCTGCAACACCCAGACCAGGAAGTGCTTGTCTTGTCATATTACATGCTTTATCTGCAATACTCTTCTCGGCAGGCGTCAGATCCACATTAATTCGTCCTGTAAAACCACCTTCTGAAATAAGAATCTCTTCACCTAACAGTTCGTTTACTTCATTAAATCCTGATTCAATCCTCAAATCCACTTCTGCTGCAATAGATTCCAATCCTAAATTGATTTGCTGAAGTACCCAATCACCTCCATTCTCGCTTTTAGCCTCTGGACGCTTAAGAATAGCACCAAGACACTCAGTAGAAAAAAGAATACTTTGTTTGGTAAGCTCGTTGATAACCTTTGTCTGAGAGTTCTTAATAATATGAGTTATCTTTTTTCTGATTTCGGATGAAGGGTTTAATACATTATCCTTCATCTGCTTCAGCTCCATTAATCGTTTCTTGAATAACTCTTGTTCTTCTTCATCTGGTTCTTTTAGTTGCGTAAATTGGTATGCTAATATCTCTTTTATGCCAAACAATGAATTGATTAGATTTTGCTTAACGCTTTCCAGAATAAAATTCTTATACTCAGGAACAGCGTTTTCTAAAATGGAATCTACTATTTCGCAGTTTGAAGATACTTTCATCTTCTCACTTTTGGATTGGTTGTACATATTCCAATGGGCAGATGAAACTGGAATTACATCTACACCTTGTACTGAAATACCACAATACTGAGAAACTTTATTCTTTATATCCGTGATTAACTGTTCTAATTCATCTTTCGTTTTCAAATCACTCTTATTTAAAATGATCTTACAACGTTTTGAATGCGGAACAATCTTTTCTTTATAAAAGTCAAGTTCTGTAGATGAAAGAGGCTCACCTGCATCAGCAACAAAAAATGTAATATCAGCTTTGGGTAACATATATAATGTCAAGAATAAATGTCGAGGATCAAGCCCGCCAACTCCCGGAGTATCTATAAGAGATAGTCCATCCTCCAATTTCGGAGATGGAATCTCTATAATCAACATTATGGTATTCTCTATCTCCAGAGATGTTCCCTTTGCATATTTTTCGATATTATCAAATGAAATCTCTTCAGATTGCAAATTGTTGATATCACCATAATATCTAGTCACCTTACGCTCCTTTCGATATCTGATAATAGATACCACGGCAGTTGCAATACCTGCATCCGTAGGACATAAATCTTCTTCCAAAAAGGCATTGATAAATGAAGATTTACCTCTCTTAAATTCACCACAAACCAATGCGGATACAGAATCCGAAGTTACTTGAGCCATCAATTTCGATAAATGCTCAAGGTCACTTTCTTTATGATGATTCTTAAGAACAGGTGCAACTTTCTTTAATAAAGCATTAAAGCGAGTAATCTTATCGTTGATCTGCTTATTCATAACATTAAGACATAAAAGTTGAATAGAAATCCATATCGTGAGTATCACAGAAATCCAGCATCATTTGCTGTTGCTGACAATATACTGCTGAGTTATAGTCACCAATACTATTGAAATAATCAATAGAGTCACTCAAAAATTCATTATAATCTCCATTACTAATCGGATCAATGAAAGTCATATCTGATCCTACCATAAGACACATTCCCGGATCAGTCATACAATATGAATCATAATCAATTTGGCTAAATCCCATTTCATATGTATTATGCATCATCTGAGTGGCTAAATCTATATCCAAATAGTCATTAAAAGCATAGCCAGAGAATATGTCGCCAAACATAATATCATTGTTAGCTACGCCCCAATATGCATCCATTAGAGAAGACACAGGAAAGTCATAAGTACCCATACCATTCAGACCATATACAGGTAAACCATAACTCAAGTCATTGAATATTTGAAAATCAGTATAGCCCATACCTGCCACAGAATCGATATGCCCTGTATCGTAATTAAAGTTTTGCATTCCATTAATTACATCAGGCACAGCAACATCTGTAGACACCATATAGCAATTGGCATCTGACCATGCATCCATAAATTGATCTAAAGGATATGTTTTATGATAATCTCCACTTCCTGGGTCTGTAACAATTACCTGTATATTATTAGGATCAGACGTGTCAATTCCACTAACAATAAGTGCATGGTCTGGTGTATCTCCATTAAAAAAGTCATTATACCACGCACTAAATTTATTTCCCCAGAGTTCTCCTGAGTCAACGCCAACAATGACCTTATGCCCTTGTGCAAGCTCACTAACAAGATTAAACACATTGGCATCTGCCTGACGAGTACAAGAAATATTGGCATCCTCAAGGAGATTTCCTATATCTTGAAACGTTGTACCTGATCCATCACCATGATACCATCCTTTTTCATAAGAATACTGCACCAATTGGTCTTCCGTAGCTGGAATACCAAATTCATTTAATATAATCTGTTGTGACTTAATTGCACATGTATCAGCATATGTTTGCTGATAAGGATTAACAGCATCACCAACCAATCTATTAGCTTCAAATATATCTGCCATAACTTTGATTATTTTGTTTCCGATGAAGAGTCTTGTATATAGATAAATCTTTCACTCCACGGACTCACTATTTAATTATTATATTTATTAATGACTAAAGGATGGAAAAAGTAACCTTTGTTTCTGTATTATTCTCAAATTTTCAAAAACCCACTTGGTACGTATCCCATAGCTATTGTGAGAAATCTTTTTTATTAATGTTCTCATATTATATTATTTTTATCGACCAAATAAAATAATTAAACATCTGATATTTCATTGAAACATCACTCTTTTTTTCTTAATATTGATTAATCAAAACACGAAAAGCGCAGACCCAATCGTCATTCGTCTCCAGGTATCGCCAAACACCCACTGCACAAATGAACAACTTTGTCTACGCTTCGTTATATTATAAGAAGAGCCATAGTTACCCTTCATTCTCAATAGAAAAAGAAAGGTAAGATAGATACAGGTTATAATAATACAAGCTAAACAACCGTTACTATTTTCTTGTGCAGTCTCATTCAATTTGGCGATTTTAGAGACAAGAATCAGCTTACGCTCGTTAACTAATATTTTTATTACAAAAACAAGTTCCTTCAAACTTGTTTGTCTATGCTCGCAAAATTAAATAAAAAAAAGAATTATACAAATAAATTCTTTGTTTTATCTAAAAAAATAAGAAAGCAGCATGAAAATCATCATCACATTCATTCAGAAGAAAATACATGCTGCCTAAAAATTGTCCTTGTGCAGTCTCATTCAATTTGGCGATTTTAGAGACAAGAACAATTAGTTTACTTTTATTTAAAACTATATACAAACATTAAAGATGCGATAAAGGTATGATAAATAAAAGATATAACAAAATACGATAAAAGCAAAATACACATAAAGAGTCAAAAAGCGTGATTATACATGCTATATTAGTGTGTATCATGCAAAAATTATATACGCATTACGTTCAATCAGATGGATAAAATGAAAACAAGGGATTATTACTACGATATTTTTTATAGTTACTAAAATAGGCACTAAAACGTTTTCGATGGATGAAGTAATAGAGTAGTAAGAGCAGAAAAACGATATATCAGGCAGGTATCTTATTAGAAATCAAGCATTTCAATATAGATATTTATTGCATACAAAAGTACTATTTTAAGTATGCGTTAAATAGGTAATTAATAGTGACTTAAATACGTACTTTTACACCCATAAAGTACGTATTTTTACAATGCTTGTTTAGTATGTTTATACTTCAAAGAATTTGTATCCTTTATTAGCAGCCACATACACCACATACATTTGTATATTATAGTATGGGAATTGTACGCAAATTGTTTTCGCATATTGCTTCACCTGTTCCACATCTTCGCGACGTGGAGCATTGAGTGCCAGTACTTTCTTTGCTTCGCTTGCTTTGAAATACTTGAACTCTACAATCCGGTGATCCTTATAATATTCCGTTCCGGGAATTCCTGTCATCTCAAAATCCGAACGTCCGGCAGGATGGTTCTGTTCTAATGCAAAGGTGTAGCATTGGCTCAGATAACGCGAACACAGTTCAAAGAACGAACAACGAATGAAATTCTCATTCATCTTATCGAATACCTGTGCGGGAAACTGCCCAAGGTATTGATCGTAGTAGTTATGGAAAATACCTTCCATACGCCGGTCGTGAGTAAATTGTTCAAAGGCAGGAACGTAGCGGTTTGCAAAGTTATCAATGTCATTCAACTGGTTATAATAATCCATATAAATGCTACGCATGGTCAGGTTGGGCAACGTCATTCGGAAGGAATTCTTCAATGTCGTCATGCCCAAATAAAACAAGGAGACAGGATAGAAATTCTTGTCGAAAAACTTCTGCTTATTGAACTTGCTTCGTAAATCAGGCTGTGCATAAGCTATTTCATCTTCCATCACCAATGTATTGAGCAACTGTTTGGCATTCTCCTGACTCAACGCAAGCCGACGAATCCAATGGATGTCTGTACGCAAATTCTCATCAATCATTTCATCGGGAACAATACCATTGACAGCAAACTTTTTAAGAAAGTAAGTCAGTATGGTAGAATTAAACAAAGGCTCCGCATTAGGCTGAAACCGGTAACCGTCATAGTTGCTCACGATCAGTTTCCATATTTCATCGAATTGTTCTTCGTTACCGGAATATTTTCGGAGTACATAGCGTAGGTACACTTCTGCCTCTGCATGAGTAAAGCCAAGCATATTTAGAAAGTCAGGTTCGAGTGTCAAGATCTCCGCAATGTTGTATCCACTGGTCAAATCGTCCATTGTGACGGGAAGTACTCCTGTACAGAAACAGGTACGTATGCTTCCCTCACCGATACCTGCCTTTATTATTTTAAAGAAAGTACGTAAGAAACTGTCGGCAGTAGTCACTTGCTCATAGAGCGGATCTTTGTAAGCAGTCAACAACTGGTTGGTAAAATTGTCATATTCATCAATAAGAAGATATACCGGAGGAAGATTATGGGACGATACGTAACGCAACATATCCTCCAACATCTTTGTGACATCGGTTTTATCACTAAATTCAAAATCCGGGAATAAACGTGCATACCTGGCATCGGCTTTCACCATATCATAGATGACTCCGCAATTCAAATCATTAAAGTTCTTTTGTAACCCTTCCAGTGTATCGGTTACTACCATTTTAGAGAAGTCGAAACGAAGCACGAGATATTTATTATGCTCTTTTGTAGGATTACTTCCAACGTATGTGTCTCCAAACAATTCTGTAAAACGATCTGCCATATTCAAATCATAGTAAGCGGCCAACATAGACACTAACAAGCTCTTTCCGAAACGGCGCGGACGCAAAAAGACAGGAGCTTTATATAGTTCCAGATCGGGAATAAACATTGTCTTGTCCACATAGTAAAATCCACGTTCGCGCATTTCTACATAGTTTGCCACAGCATAAGGCACAGTGATTCTTACTGTTGATTTCATAACCTACTCTTCTTATATGAATTTGATATTGCGAATATACACCTTTTGGATGAGATAATTTAAGTTTATTCGTATTTTTGCATTTTAATTGAAAAAGCATGAACTCCATAAAACCACGTATCACTAAGCTTCTCAATGCCCTCAACGAAGGCGTGTTTGAGAAAGAACACACCATAGCCCTTTCCCTTCTGGCAGCCATTGCCGGAGAAAGTATCTTTCTGTTAGGTCCTCCGGGAGTTGCCAAGAGCTTGGTAGCCCGAAGACTTAAATATGCATTCAAAGAAAACAGTGCATTTGAGTATCTGATGTCCAGGTTTAGCACACCGGATGAGATATTCGGTCCGGTTTCCATCTCTAAGCTGAAAGATGAAGACACTTATGAACGAATCACGGAGGGATATCTGCCTACGGCCTCGGTAGTCTTTCTGGATGAAATATGGAAAGCCGGTCCGGCAATTCAGAACTCTTTGCTGACTGTTATCAATGAAAAGATATACCGTAACGGGCAGTTCACAGTAAAAGTCCCCCTGAAAGTATTGATTGCGGCTTCTAACGAATTACCTGCCAAAGGAGAAGGACTGGAAGCTCTCTATGACCGCTTTCTGATCCGGCAGTTCGTGGGCTGTATTGAACAGGAATTTGCTTTTGATCGCATGATTGCTTCTACACGGGACACCGAACCTTGCATTCCGGAGAAACTGACAATCAGTCCTAAAGAATACTCAGCCCTGCAGGAGGAAGCGGAAAAAGTAACATTACATTATACCTTCTTTGAACTAATACATACCATCAAACGAACCGTAGAACAATATAATACACAACGGGAGGCGAATCTTCCTCCTATTTATATATCAGACCGCCGCTGGAAAAAAATGGTTGGGTTGCTACGCACTTCGGCCTATCTGAACGAATCATCAGCAGTCTGCTTTGCCGATTGCCTGCTGATCCCCTATTGCATCTGGGACGAGGTAAGCCAATTTCCCATTGCCGAAGATATTGTACAGCGGGCCATCACTGATAGTATCAACACCTATCTGTTAGACGAAAAACAGCTGGAACAAAAACTGGATGCACTCAAAGAAGATATGAAAGCAGAACACAGTCTGCGGGAAATCAGCGACCCTGCTATTCAGGTGGTAGATACTTTCTATCATCGCATCGAAGGATATCGCATTGCCGGAAACCTGCTTATGTTTGCGTCCGACTATCAGAATCTGAAGAAAGACAGCAACCGCCTGTTTTATATCCAGCAGGATAAATTCCGTCCGGTAAACAAAGTACTGAAGGTATATGATTTTGTAAAAAACCGCAGTATCGCTCAGAAAGATATTTATTCCCTGCGAAAAGGAAACCGTTCCGTGTTTGTCAATAACCAGGAGTATCCGCTACTCTGCTATGACGATTGTGCTCCATTACCCGAACAGAATGAAGATGCGAGTACCCCCTTTGAGTTCCGGTTACAAGAGGTAATAGATTTACTGCATAACATGGAAACAGAATTTAAAAAACTATCTGAACGGGAAAACGAATATGCCAAGGAACACCTCTTTCTGAACGCCAAACAAAAAGGGGATCTGAAACGAATCCTGAATGGTACAGCCCATATCATTGAAAATTATCGGAACGAGTTGCGAATCATTGCTCATGCCCATGAACAAGAGAACAGGGACTATTAGGCTGAAAGAACTGCAAGACAGGTATTATGACCGTTTGCAGGATATTGCCTACGAGGTATATGATGAGCAGTTGCACAACCTCATCGTCAAGCCCGAAGAACTGGAAACCGACATCCGGCAATACTTTCGTCATACCCTGCCCTCTCTGCAAGAATTTTATTCAAGGTATGCCAGTCAGTGGGAGTATTTTCATGAAACGGATGAAGCTTCAGATACAAAGTTTCTACGTTTTCTGGAGAATAGCGCTTATCCACTTTCTATGAAGTATAATCTGGTAGATCTCAATGTGAAATACTATCTGGAACGATTTCATGCCCTCAAACCCCGTTCTAAAGAGTGGAAAGCATTGCGAATACTTTTCTTCGACAAATGGCATCAATTGTTGTCCAACAATGAGTTCAATTACCAGATGGAGCATATCAACCGCCTGTGCGAAGAGTTTTACCGCCTGCAATTATCGCTCTCTAAGAATCTGCCTGTCCGGGGAGGTTCCCGGTTGGTATGGTTGCTCCGAAACCATAAACAAATAGCGGAACAGATACTGGATATGATGAGACAATCAAAAAAACTCCTGCCATACAAGAGTTAATTGAGAAATTAGACAAACGGCATCAAGGTATACAGAAACGTTTTAAGATGACAGCCGGAATCCATAAAGAACAGATCATCACTCACTCGACCCGGAGTGACATTACCGGTATTTGTGAAGGCAATGATCTGAACAGTCTGTTACCAATTGAATATTGTTATCTGGCAGAAAAAGCCCTGCAACCTGTTTTCTTTGAACGATATGCCGAGAAAAAGCTTCAAATGATTGATTATGCCTCACGTGAGCTACGGGCCATGGATGATAAAAAGATGCCGGGTAACCAGGTTTCCGAGGAAGCTGAAGGTCCATTTATTGTCTGTATTGACACCTCCGGATCAATGGCAGGGAAAAGAGAGAAACTGGCCAAATCGGCTCTGCTCGCTATAGCCGAACTAACGGAAAAACAACATCGCAAATGCTATATCATAATCTTCTCTGACGATGTGGAATGTATCGAAATAACTGACTTAGGAAGCAGTTTCGATCGTCTGGTAGATTTCCTGTGCCAATCTTTTCACGGAGGTACAGATCTTGCTCCTGCCATAGCTCATACGATCCGGATGATTGAAACACAAGGATATCAGGAGGCAGATATGGTGATGATATCCGACTTTGAGATGATGCCAATAGATAAAGAATTATCAGTCCACATCCGACATATAAAAGAGAACCAAACAAAAATATATGCCTTGTCTATGGGAGAAGAACCCAAACAAAGCTACCTGGATATTTGCGATAAATACTGGGAGGTGCTTCCCGCACGGGGAGATACGCCGGACGATGGAAAATGAAGAAAATTATGTGAAAGAGAAGAAAAATAGACGATTTAATTATTAAAACATGTTATATAACAGAAGATTTTTCTTGGTTAATTTGCAAATGTGCAAAAAGGCCGTACCTTTGTAATGTGTTTTTCATAGTATTAGATTTAAGGTTAACAAAGGTTGGAGCAAGGCGTTGCTCCTTTTTTTATGCCCATACCTGAAAAACATAAATTCTTTATAAATTTTACATTTATCTATATGGATCTGTACTTTAATGATAATCCAATTTGTAAATAACCACCATTATATTAATAAAATAACCGGATGAGAATCCGGCAAAGTACATCACCACCCAAAATTCCAATAACAGCTACTATCCACAAATGAGACTTCTTTAGATTACAAGACACTTTCAATGCCTGCACCATCCAAATAATAGAAAAGACCAGAAACGGGAAACCAATCAGCGACAAAACTATTGCCAAGTGAAAATAAGGCATAGAGAGTATTTCCGCCGGTGACATCGTAGGATCTATTTGTGACAATACTTGCATGGGTGGTAGGAAATTTATCAAATTCATCACAAGCATCGGGAGCTGAGCAAACAATATAGTACCAAACACATCTATAATCCGAATTTTAGAGTGTGAGAAAATAAGACCACCCAAATAGAATAAGGTAGCCGGAACTAACCACACAATAAGATGTTCTGCCAAATAGCACCACCAGGCGGGATTGGGAGCGGGACCAAAATGAAGCAAGCCGTGATAATGGTAGCCGGATGCCCAGCTCAATAATGTAGAAATTACCAGTCCCAGTATCCCCCAGGCTAATGCCTGCATTCCTGCAATCCGAATAAACGGATTAATAAGTATTTCTATTCTTTTCTTCATTTTATATATTCATTTTAGTTAGTTTTTCAATCAAATCATCCAATATATTGCGTACGGTTGGATAACTCACTCCCATACTTTTGGCCATATCTTTCAGGCTTCCACTGGATTTCACAAAATCAATAATAAACTGTTGCTCTTTCTCTGGCAAACGAGCCAATAAAGGTAATTCAAAACTACCACAGACTTCTGTGGCACATTGCTCACAAAACATACGTCCTACTTTCAGTGGGGCTTCACAAGAAGGACATTTCAACGGTAGACGTTTCTTTAGTTCACTCATTTTTTATTATATTTCCTTATAAAAGTATTCAGTGACGATATAAGAGTCGCATTGACTGGTAAAGAAGGGTTTGTATATATAGACATTTGCTTCTGAGGTTCCATTGTCTCACAATCTTTTAATACGTGATTCATAGAGTCAATCAAAAGTAATTCTGCTGTAGGCTTTGATTTCTTCAACAGTTCGGCATCTTTTACAGAGACCTGAATATCTTTTTTACCCTGAACGATCAATACCGGTATCTTTAGAGAGGCAATAACCGTCTGAGGGTTGTATTTATACCAGGAAATTAAATAAGGCTGAACCGAAGCACGAAACAGAGACTGCACATACATAGACACTTGCTCTACTGTTTTACCACTTTTCAAAGATTCATTGATAGAAGCAACTTCTTTCTTTATCATTTCCGGCTGAGAAGCAACCTGCTCTTCAATCACTTCATAAGCCGGACGCCCTGCCCCTGCCAGAGAAACCAAAGCTTTCACTTCAGGCTGATTCACACAAGCCAACATCCCGATCAAAGAACCTTCGCTATGCCCTACCACAGTAATACCAGTAAACCTTTTATCTTTAGCCAGATAATTAATCCACCCTTTTACATCGTTTACATAGTCTTCAAAACGCAGCAGAGATTCTTCTTTTCCGGCAGCCGCACTGGTAGCTATCCCCCGCTTATCAAAGCGCAGTGAAGCGATTCCATTGGCAGCCAGTCCTTCTGCAAGAAACTTTAATGAGTTGTTTTTCATATTACCAATAGCCGAATTCCCATCCATATCCGTCGGACCGGAACCAGCAATTAATAACACGACCGGATATGTCTTCCCACCATTGGGAAGAAGCAATTCTCCATTAATATCTCCTTCCTTGGTATCCAGAGTTACGGTCTCACCATTCAATGGCATCAATTGTGCCTGACAAAGAAAGCAACAACAAGAAAATAAACTAACGAAGATTAAACTGATACGTTTCATGATATTTTTTTTAGAAGTTCATCATTATATTTGCAAATATAGATAGATAATTAAATAAATCAAACATATTTTTGAATAAAATTAAATATGATATTAATTTTATTCAAAATCAATTCTTCATTATGAATCAAACACTATACAAGTTATTCTCACCAAAATACTTTGTTGATGGAGCAATCAGTTTATCTTATGGGAGTAATGATCAGCTTTTCGGATCTTTCAACTATAGAACTCTACACATAGCAGGGCACTACCTGATTGATTTTATCCTAACACATAAATCATATAAAATAGCATAGGAATATACATTTATAAAACACTGATAATCAGCATCTAAAAAACTGTACACTTTTGCATAGCAGGATTGTATACTTTTGTATGACAAGACTGTACAATCCTGTTATACTAAAGTGTACAATCTCGTTATTCTTCTTCAATTCAAAGATAAGTTCTATATAAATTGGGAGTCATTAATCATAAAAAAAAGGTTATCTCAGTTTTACCTGAGACAACCTTCTATTTTTCCCCAAAAAAGGAAGATTCCTTTATTTCTTAATCACTTTAACAGTACTTGTACCATCTTCCGTAGTAACTTTAACAATATACTGTCCGTTTATCAAATCAGATACATTTAAGTTCGACACGTTCTCAGCCTGTTTTACTGTTACTCCCATTAAGTTAATGACAGCAACATTACAAGGAGTTGTAAAGTTCAATACATCAACTACCGGATTAGGATAAACAGATACACCAGTTCCCTGATCAGTAGAAGAGATACCTGTACCACCGCCACCTGTAACTTCGTTTAATGAGAAGATGTTTTCCAACTTATCATTAGCAACTTTTGTCTGAGCAGTAGCCAATTTAGTTCCTAAAGCAGCTACACCGGTAGTAAGGTTGGCAGGGTTTGATTGAGTCATGGTACCATTAGAGATATTAACCCAGAAAGCAAGAGGAGTTTCGGCAGCATGAGATTTTGCATCTGCTGTATACCCAATCATATAAGCATAATCACCACAAATAGTCATACCTCCGAATTCTTCATTCTTCTGATTCTGTTCACCTTCATTTACTTTTGAGGTTACTGTAGAAGTGACTTCCAAAGAACTTTTATTTAGGACAGCAAGGTATAAATCATTAGTAGAAACAGACTCTTTACTTGAATCAAATGCTAACTTTGTGTTAAATGAACCAGCAATTAATAAAGCATCGCCTTTTACTTCCATAGATTTTATAAAACAGTAATTACCTATACTATGAGTGGTTGAATATTTTTTGGTAGAAGATGTATTATTATCCAAATTAATAGCAGAAATAATATGTCCATATTCTATAGTACCATCTTCAGACATAGCTAGTTCAAATTTCTCATCTTTTGAACCTATTGTCAATGTAACATTACCTACAGCCATAAATCCAGAATAAAGTTCATTGCCTGCAACCGTAAATGTGGCAGACTTAACAAACATCTGACTTTCCATTTGAGACTCTGATACAGCCATAGAAGCAATAATACCACTAACATTCAAATCTTCATCTAAAGAGAATACAGCTCCAGAAGATAAGTCTGAATATATCCCCCATCCCATAATATCTAAATAATTTCCCTTAAACGAAAAATCATTATTTTGAGTTAATCCGGTATAAAGTGCTGAAGCATATAATTTTCCATTATTATATTCTAATTTATTAATATCAAAATATAAAGCCCCTGGTTCTGGTTCATACATTCCACCTGCCACTAACTCTGGCAAGCCTTGTGGTACAAAACTCTGTACAGCCTTCAACACACCATTCACATCATACTTTGCAACAAAACCGGCAGCCCGTTCAGCAACATATGCATCGCCCTTTTTCATTCCTTCTTTCTCTACCGCATTTCCATCTGTACTGCCAAACTCTACTACATCCGCAAAGTTACCTGCAATATAAACATTTCCAGACGCATCAGTAGTTATAGCCTTAATAGTAGCAGCACCAGCTAAAGCTACCCCCACTTTTCTGTGCCATCTGCGCCATACTTCAATAAGTAGGAACTCACGGCAATCGGAGCCAAATCTGTACCTGCAAATGAAAAACCATCTCCGGCAAATAAACCCGTTACATACATATCTCCCTGTGCAGAAAGAGCTACAGGATTACTGTTATTTACATCCTCAATAGGAAGAATACCCGTCTGAGACTTTGTCCAACTGTTATTCACGGTCGGTTGTCCTTGCGCTACAACTGATGCAGCCACACACAAAGCTAAAAGTAATACTTTTCTCATAAACAATCTTTGTTATAAATTAGACATAAAAAATATATATAAGTCTTTGTTATGGCTAAATGAAAAACATTACAACCATAACAAAGATACCTCCAACTTAGTTTGCCAACCCAGGATTGGCTTCTATTGCTTCACTTGGAATACGAATGGTATAGCGAGAATCATTTTCCTCAAGTACATAACTTGTTCCACCAAACGTCTTTTCCAGACGGGGACGTGTTGTCCTACGAAGATCAAACCAACGATGTCCTTCAAAAGCCAATTCACGGGTACGTTCATTATATATCTCCTGCAATAACTCATCGCGGCCCATGGCATTTACGGCTGCTTCTTTTGTTGCATAAGCATTAGCCGTATATCTTTTCTCCATAAGAGTAAGTAAGTTTTCACGAGCTACATCTATCGCAGCCTCACCTGTCATCAAAGCAGCCTCAGCAGCATTCAAATATATCTCACCGACTCTGAATGAACAACGATACTGATTACTTCCACCTTTAATGACCTGAATGTTAGATGCAGTAACTTGTTTAAAGTATTTCGATTTACGCAAATCCCCTGTTCCATATAACTTCCATAACGAGGTAGCCACCTTAGCAGCACGCACATATTGAGCATTCATTACTTCTTCTAATGCTAAAATATTTTCAGAAGAGTTATATTCATTAGGCAGTATTGTCGACGATGACATATCAACTAACTGATTATTCACACTTAACACAGCTTCAGAAGCTTCAAGAGACTTTGCCCAATCTCCCATATACAAATAGACACGAGAGCGTAAAGCATTTACAGCCAGCGTAGTAAAACGATAATTATAGCCCAACTCCCATTTATCTACGTTCAAATATTTTTCGGCTTCTACAAGATCTGATAAAATAGAGCTATAAACTTCACCTACTGTATTACGAGTTAGCACAGCCTCCGTATCACTATTCAATTTAAGAGGAATAGCCTTAGAGGTCGCCGGATCACAATGAGTGTAAGGCTCACCATATAAATTTACCAACAGGAAGTGTACGTAAGCTCGCAACATATAAGACTCACCAACTAATTGCCTCACCTCGTCAGCAGTACCTTCCTCAATCATATTTTCTGATTCAATCGTATAGTTGGCAGTAAACAATGCCCGGTAAAATTCACGCCACTTAAAACTGGTGGTAGTTTCTGAAGCACTCACGTCATTCCATATCCATATATCTTTAAATGAATTTAAGTCTTCTGTGGCAAGAGAAGCGTCCATTAACATTTCATCAGAACGAAAAGCAGCCAACCCTCTATCCTCCGGTACATAATTATAAGCCTCTGCGAGTAGTGCTCTGAATTCTTTAGCAGTTCGGGGAATCACTTGTCCAACAGGCTGGATATCCAAATACTTGTCACAACTATATAAAGTTGCGATACATAATAAGACACAAACTAATTTTATATTCTTTATCATCATCAGCTGTTTAAAAATTTACATTAAGACTGAACGTAAATGATTTTGGAATCGGCTGTGCAAACTGGTTACTCATTGTTTCCGGATCCATAAAGTTATCATAATTAGCTCCAAAGACAAATAAGTTACGGCCTTCCAAAGCTACCGTTGCAGAAGCAATATTTAAAGTACGAAGAACCGATTCAGGTATTTTATAACCGAAACGAAGACTTTGTAATCTCACATGGTCTGAACGTTTCACCCACGTATCCAACATTTGATATAGAGGATACTCTGAATACTGTGTATATTCTGCTTTACGCTTGCTATCAGTCATTAATACCGGAAAATTTGTATTAGTATTTGTAGGCGACCATCTATTTAAAATATCCCGGTTAGTATTCATTCCACGATCAAAATTAGTAGGAGAATAAGAAGGTGCAACACGAGAATACATCTTCAGATTAAAAATAAAGTTCACCACCACTTCAAAGCGCTTTATATTAAATGTATTTACAAAACCACCAGAGAATAACGGATCAGTAGAACCAATATACGAATAGAGGTTACGTTGCTCTTCAGCACTCAAAGTACTCGCTCCTGCACTGTTGAGTTTCAACAATTGTTCGGCAGTCACTTTCTCACCGGCCTTATTATAAAATAACGGATAACCTTCCTCATCAAGTCCAGCGGTTTTATAAGCAAAAAGGGCACCTACAGGATAGCCTTCGCGCCCAGGAGTTGTCTGATTGGCTGGTACAGTCTCACGTAAAACCTTATTTTGGTTATATCCTAAATTAAAGTTTGTAAACCAAGTAAATCCATTACGATTAATATTACGAGTAGTCAAAGCTACCTCAAAACCTTCATTACGCATACTTGCCCAATTAACCATTGTCGATAGAAACCCTGTTTCAAGTGGCAACATGCGCAGAGCTATCAAATCTGTACCTTTACGACGATAATAATCTACAGTTACATTCAGAGCATTGTTAAACAATGCAATGTCTGTTCCAAAGTTCATAGTTTTTGTTTTCTCCCAACGCAATCGTTTATTCGGAGGATTACCCAGAGAAATAAGATCTTCAGTAACTCCAGGTAACATACTGACATTCATATAGTTTCCCATCACATACGATGAGGTACTTTTATCTATATTTCCTTGTACACCATAAGAAGCCCTTATCACTAAATTATCGATTTTCTTAAAATCTTTCATAAATGGCTCATTACTGATTCTCCACAATCCACTGAATGAATACAAAGGTAAAAAACGATATTTCTTAGAAACTCCAAAAATATCAGAGCCATCAAAACGTACACTTCCTCCTACTGTATAACGTTGTAGTAGAGAATAAGAAGCTGTTGAAAAGAAAGAAGCATAAGCATTCTCCACATAGTTTTTGGTATGCAATGGATAGGAACGAGCCCATGATTCATTTGGGAAAATCACAGGTTTGGTAGTTAAAGTTTTACGATCAAATCCGTACCCCGTACTATTCAAAGAATTATACCAGGTTTTACGTATTTCAGTTCCCGCCATCATTTCAAACTCATGAATATCATTATATGAATCACGATATTCCGCCTGAGTTTTCCAATTTATCTGAGAATTAGTATTTGCAGCTTCTGTATGTTTTCCACCATCAGGGAGGAAAGATTTATTGCCTAAAGAAGCAATTGTAGTAAACTCCTTATCCTTACGCATTGCATATGTATCATGATCTGCTATAGACTCCTTAGATACTGCATCTAATTGCATTCCAACTTGCGAAGTAGCTTTAAATCTATCATTGAAACGAAGCTCTACATCAAATATAGCCGACAAAGCATTAGTAGTCTGTTCATATGAAGTGTTATTTCTTTCTTCAAACACATTAAACATCAAATCAGAATCTCCTTTTCCCTGAATGTCAATATCATAAACATAATTACCATTTTCATCATAAGGTGTTTGATAAGGATTTGCTCTACGAGAATAATATACAAGATTTGTAAAACCGTCTTTATCTGTTAAATTCGCTTTACTTTTCCTTCTATTTGCGAACAACGATGCCCCGACCTTTAACATCTTATTTATCTTATAAGAAGTCTTCAACACCATATTTAAACGATTAGCTTCTACCCCTTGTACGTTTCCTTTCTCATCATAATAACCTAAAGAAGTATAATAGGTAGCTTTTTCAGAACCTCCGGAAAGACTTACATTGTATTCCTGGTTAAAAGTTCCACGGAATAAAATATCATTCCAATCTGTATTTATTGACCGCAATTTATTAATATCATTTTGTGCATCAGAACTAAGCGCATTCCATCCGCCATTCTTATAAGCACCTGTCAAGCCATAACGAGATATGATACGTGCTACTTCACCTTTATTTTCACGATAGGTATAGTCACTTCCCAATAGATCAAGTTCCAGATTCACTTTTTCATCCGAACTTAATAAGTTTAAACGATCAATATTGAATTTAGGAGAGTAAGACAGCTTGGTAGAGAAAGTAATCTGAGGTTTACCAGCCTTACCATTTTTCGTAGTAATCACGATCACACCATTGGCAGCACGTGCACCATAAATGGCCGTTGCTGCAGCATCCTTCAATACTGTAATACTTTCAATATCCGCAGGATTCAAACCCGCAATAGCCGACTGATATATATTGTCTATATCTTTCAAGTCTTCCATTGTCGGAATCTCTGTTCCTGTCATCGGCACACCGTCAAGCACCCAAAGAGGGTCTTGCGTACCATTCAAAGAGGCAGTACCACGAATACGGATCTTAGGAGCTGCCCCAGGAGCTCCCGAAGAAGCAATAGAAGACAAGCCGGCTACCTGGCCGGAAAGTGCCTGATCAATACTCATTACCGAACCAATCTTATCATCTGTAATATCCAGTTTAGTAACCGCAGCTGTCAATTTGCGGCGTTCAATCGTTTGATATCCTGTTACAACAACCGCATCGAGCATATGCGCCGACGGTTGCAGAACAATCTCATAACTGCTTTTTCCGGCAACCAGATGTATGGTTTGTGATTCATATCCTACATAGCTGCACTGAAGAGTGGTCACTCCATCAGGCACGTTGATAGTGAACTTTCCGTCCATGTCCGTTATCACTCCTAAAGTAGTCTGGGAACTCCCTGCTTTCTTTAGGATCTCTGATGACACAAATACCGAGGCTCCAATCAGAGGCTCTTTGTAATCACCAGCAATAACCACACCTGTGATCTTCCTTTCCGCTGCATTTGCTCCAAAGGCAATGATGCAGCAAAGAGAAAATAATAAATAACTGATTATTCTTTTCATCAATAATTACGAATATAATTTTAATTAGCTACTATTTCAATGATTATTTCAAACCCAGCGCAGTGTTAATGCGCAGAATCATATCTTTATAATGATACTTTGTAGCTGTGTCTGATGTTCCCAGACGACTCTGCAACAAGTCTTTTATACGAAGCAACTCACCGCGTTTCACAGAGATTGCATCTGAAATACGATTCAACTGCGAACCGTAGAAGTTTAATTCGCGACGAGCCCCCATACGATCACTATCTAATGAATGATGTGCATACTCATCACAACTACACGCAGGCTCCTGATGATTCAACAAGAAATGATCATCCATCAGTTTTTTGTTGATCTTTACACCTTCACTTTCGGCAGCAGCAGTAATCAAGGCATCCAGGAAATTCTTCTGCAGGGCACGAGTCATAACGTCAGGTATTGCACCACGTTCGGTAGTAGCAAAAATACTACGATGCAAACCATCCATCAGATCCACAGCAGTAAAAGCCTTCTTACCATTCACCGACTCATTTTCGAGCATACGCATCAAACGATTGTTTGATAACAAATCCCATAGAATATATGATTGTGCATTCTTTAGTATCAGCGTAGGAGCATTCTCTACTACACCCAACGGAGTGTTGCGGAGCAAATAAGTGTATTCTCCTACTTCTGTATCAAACAGCCATTTAGGATAAGTCAGAACTTCATCAAGCAAGAATTTCAATGCAGCTTGTTGTTTCTCTTTCTCTACGAAAGTATAAGTCTTCTGCCCATCACCAACAACCGTATTCTCAATATAGATACCACCAATGTTGGCCATCACATGATAAAGATAGTTGTTCCACTGATTGATAACAGCATAGTACAAACGTGAAGCTTCTTCGTAGGTTTGTCCTTTCTCGCCGGTAGTAGTCCACTGGATAATCTGCGGCACGATACGTTTCAGGTTCTCAATACCCAAAAGAGAAGAACGCACTGCATCATCACCTAAATCTTCGTTCTGAGCACGTGGATCTACAGCATCACGTACATCCTGCGCTTCGCTATACTTATAAAGGCGGTCAGTATGGCGACCTAAGAAATCATAAAGCAGCTCTTTTTCCGCTTCCGGAGTTTCCTTACCGTACCAACGATATCCGTATTCAATAGCAAAGATATCATACGGACCAATATGCGGAGAAAGTACCGTCACCCCATCACCCGGCTGTGCCACATAGTTAAAACGGGCATAGTCCATGATAGAGGAAGAAGTGGAATTCATACGGTCTGTAAATGACTTGGAACGCAATGAGTCTGTAGGAAATGCCCATGACCCCATCATGTTATGACGAAGTCCCAAAGAGTGACCTACTTCATGGCACGCTACGAAGCGCATAGCATCTCCCATCAGTTCATCAGAGAGTTTCACTCCACGGGCCTCAGGACGGATAGCACCCGTCTGCACCGTAATCCATTCCTGCAACATACCCAATACATTGTGCCACCACATGATATCTGCCTCAAGAATTTCTCCCGAACGCGGATCAAGAATAGACGGTCCCATCGCATTGGCTTTTGTAGAAGCAGCATAAGTCAGCACAGAATAATTCACGTCATCCATATCTATCGTCATGCTATCTGTAACCTCTTTTGCGATAATGGCATTTTTAAAACCGGCACGTTCAAAAGCCATCTGCCAGTCTTCAATACCTTGTTTGATATACTTACGCCAACGGTAAGGAGTAGAATTTTCAATATAAAACACAATCGGTTTAGCAGGTTCTACCAACTCGCCACGCAAGTAACGTTCACGATCTTCCGGTTTCGGTTCCAATCGCCAACGAGTGATAAATCGTTTTGTATCCACTCGTTGTTGCCCGTCACTATAACTCAATAACGGATTCGTAAAATAGCCTACACGTGCATTATCCAATCTGCCTGTCATTGGTTTCTCCGGAAGAAGCATCAGTGAAGAGCTTACTTCTACAGTGACATATACGGAAGTGGTTCCTTCTGTTACTTTCGTTGTTAACTCGGAGGTAGCTACCACATTGTTCTCAAACGACTTAATAGAAAGGATCCGTGATAAGTTCTTTATAGAAGATGTACCTAAATTAATATTGGTAAACACATTATTGATGCTTGTTTCCGTACCATCATAAATGTCGTTCACCTTAACAACCATCATTGTTGAGTCATTATTAAATGCCTCAATCTTAAAACCAGCGATCAATGGAGAAATATAGTTATCACGTACCGATTGACTGATGGCATCTTCGGCAGGTGAAAGAGGCAACGGACGACTCTGACGGATAAGCAACTTATTGGTTGCTTTATCAAGTTCGAAACGTACCATCTGGTTTTCGTAGTTAACGCCACGGTTCACTCCCGCTTCATTCAATTCAGCAGGAACACGTTGCAGTTTATTCACTACCAACATATCTCTACCCAGCAAACTCGCCGGAACCTCAAAATAATAGTCGTTCTTTTTCTGATATACGTTAAACATACCACGACGAACGATACTACCATCTCCGGTCAGTTTCTCATACTCATTTTTGGATTTAATACTGTCGTTGGATTCACTTTTCTTTTTCTTGCGGAACCATCCCATAGAATCGGGAGTCGGATTTCCGGCATACAATACAACGGAAGGACCGCACAGGAAAGCACCTGTGGCCACCGTAATCAGCAGGCTTGTTCTAAATTTCATCAAGTTAATCTATCAATTATCTGTTATTTCATTCTACTCTATAGAAGAAAGGGGACGACAAAGATAATAAAACTATCAATATGAACTATTATCAGCAACAAGTTTTGACCTTTTTTCTTAATTAAAACGAATTTTACTTGCATTTTCATACAAATGAATCCTGTTCCCTATTACACTTTAACAAAGTTTCTCTAAATTGAAATATAAAAAGAGAAGAGATATCACATATCAATCCGCCAATAATGCGTATCAGTAATTGAAATTCTATTTTAACCTAATCAGTTTGGGGTTTAATAACCTCTACCGTTACTTTCTCCTGTATTGATAAAGTCCTGTCTCATAGAGTAACGCACGAAGTCCCGGTAGACAACGTTGTTTTAGATGTACATGTAAAGCAGTACGACATGTGCATGTGGGACAGTATGACATGTACATGTAAAACAAAACAGGGCACCGAGAAAAAGAATGTTCCTTTTCGAGAAAGACAAAGCACAACACCGGGTAAGGACAATAATATCGTTTAGAGGCATCCCATAGCAAAAATAAGCTGCACCTTCACATAAAAAATAAACTCTTTCATTTTATTCTGCACTCAGTTTGTATTATCTTTGCCTACAAATCAAAACTACATGGAACTCTTAGTATATAAAGCCTCTGCCGGCTCCGGGAAGACTTTTACGCTTGCTGTAGAATACATCAAACTACTTATTCTTAATCCGCGTGCCTACCGCCAAATACTTGCTGTGACCTTTACGAATAAAGCTACGGCCGAAATGAAAGAACGTATTCTCAGCCAGCTTTATGGTATTTGGACTGAAGATCCGGATTCTGATGCTTACCTGAAACGGATCATAGAAGAAACGGGAAAGCAAACTGATGAAATACGAAAATCGGCCGGAATAGCTCTTAGCTATATGTTACACGATTACAGTCGTTTTCGTGTAGAAACAATAGACTCTTTCTTTCAGTCTGTGATGCGTAACCTGGCACGCGAACTTGAGCTAAGCCCCAATCTGAATATCGAACTGAACAACAGCGAAGTGCTGAGTGATGCAGTAGACAGCATGATTGAAAAACTGGCCCCTACCTCTCCCGTGCTTGCCTGGTTACTGAATTATATCGATGAACGTATTGCAGATGATAAACGCTGGAATGTGTCGGAAGAAGTGAAAAGTTTTGGCCGCAATATATTCGACGAAGGATACATAGAAAAGGGGGAAGGACTTCGGCAAAAGCTGATTGAAAATCCGGAAATTATAAAAAACTACCGTCGTGAACTAAAGGAAATGGAGACGGAAGCCCTTGAACAAATGAAAGGCTTCTACGATCAGTTTGAAGGAGAACTGGACGGACATGCATTAACTGCAGACGATCTGAAGAATGGTTCGCGCGGAATAGGAAGCTATTTTCGAAAACTCAATAATGGGATACTTGGTGATGATATCCGTAATACAACGGTAGAAAAATGTTTGAGTGATGAGAAGAACTGGGCAGCAAAAACCTCTCCGCGTTATGAAGATATACTTCGTTTAGCTGCCGACAGTCTGATGCCTTTGCTGAACGAAGCAGAGAAATTCCGGTCCAGGAATAACAAGATCGTAAACAGTTGCCGGCTCTCCATGCAGCATCTCAACAAAGTGCAGCTACTGGCCAATATAGACGAAGAAGTACGCCAACTGAACCGGGAAAATAACCGCTTTCTATTATCAGATACCAATGCCCTACTCCACCAATTGGTCAAAGACGGTGACTCTTCTTTTGTATTCGAAAAGATAGGAACGAATATCCGAAACGTAATGATAGATGAGTTTCAGGATACCAGCCGGATGCAATGGGGAAATTTCAAATTGTTATTATTGGAAGGACTCTCTCAGGGAGCCGACAGTTTGATAGTAGGCGATGTGAAACAATCTATTTATCGTTGGAGAAATGGTGACTGGGGAATACTTAACGGATTGAATGACCGGATAGAACACTTTCCGATTCGTGTGGAAACACTAAAGATCAACCGAAGAAGCGAAACGAATGTCATACGGTTTAACAACGAACTATTTACAGCAGCAGTAGAGTACCTGAACACTCTGTATAAGAATGAATTGAGCACCGACTGTGAAGCATTGCAAAAAGCCTATTCAGACGTAGCACAAGAATCTCCTAAAGAGAAACAGATGGGATACGTCAAAGTCTCTTTCCTTGAACCGGATGAAGAGCATGACTACACAGAAAAAACACTTATAAGCCTGGGTGAAGAAGTGGAACAGTTGCTGAACTCAGGAGTGAAGCAGAACGATATCGCCATTCTTGTCCGCAAAAATAAAAGTATCCCCCGTATTGCAGATTATTTTGACAAAACACTACAATACAAAATTGTATCTGATGAAGCCTTCCGGCTGGATGCTTCACTTGCCATCTGTATGATGATAGATGCACTACGCTACCTTTCTGATCCGGAAAACCGGATAGCAAGGGCTTCACTAATTATGAATTACCAATTAAAAATTAAAGGTTTTGAGGGAGAATTGGATGCATTGCTTACAGGAGCACCCAAAGAGTTATTACCGGAAGCTTTTATTGAAAACATAAAGACTCTAAGGTTAATGCCTCTTTATGAGTTGCTGGAAGAGCTATTCAGTATCTTCGAAATGAACCTTATCAGTGCTCAGGATGCTTACCTGTTTGCTTTCTTTGATGCTGTAACAGACTATCTGCAAAGTAATTCTTCTGAGTTGGATAGTTTTATCCGCTTTTGGGAGGAAACATTATGCAACAAGACTATTCCCAGTGGAGAGATAGAAGGAATACGTATATTCTCAATCCATAAGTCGAAAGGACTGGAGTTTCACACAGTACTCCTGCCTTTCTGTGATTGGAAAATGGAAAATGAGACCAATAATCAGCTCGTGTGGTGTACTCCGGCAGCAGCACCATTCAACGAGCTTGATATCGTCCCCGTCAACTACTCTACACAGATGGCGGAATCCGTATACCGGGAAGACTACCTGCAAGAACGCCTGCAACTATGGGTGGATAATCTGAATCTGCTTTACGTAGCCTTTACCCGTGCCGGAAAAAATCTGATAGTATGGAGTCGAAAAGGACAACGCAATACAATGTCGGAATTGCTCACTGCAGCCCTACCAGAAGTAGCACACAAAAATGGGACAGAATGGGACGAAGAAGAGCCCTATGAACAAGGAGAACTTTGTCCCTCTTCGGAAGAGAAGAAAAAAATATCTGCCAACAAGCTTACCCGGAAAGCAGAGAAACTGCCGGTCAGAATGGAGTCCATGCGGCATGAGATAGAGTTCCGGCAATCCAATCGCTCAGCGGACTTCATCAAAGGAATTGAGGAAGAAGAGTCGGAAGATCGTTTTATCAATCGTGGACGCTTGCTACATACTCTGTTCTCGGCTATTGAAACGGAAAAAGACATTGATACGGCCATAGAAAGATTGATCTTTGAAGGCGTTATCGGTAGCCGCAAAGTGGAAGAAGAGATACGGGAAGTGACTCATAAGGCTTTCTCCATGCCCGAAATACAAGAGTGGTACTCAGGACGTTGGCAATTGTTCAATGAATGTGCCATTATATATAAAGAAGACGGAGTATTGCAAACCCGCCGACCGGACAGGGTAATGATGCAGAACGGGCAAGTAGTGGTAGTGGACTTCAAATTTGGTAAACCGAACAAAAAGTACAACAAGCAGGTGCAGGGATACATGCAATTACTAACGAGGATGGGATATAGCAATATCAGCGGTTATCTGTGGTATGTAGACGAAAGTAAAATAGAGAAAGTACGCAATTGATAGCAAGAGAAATGAAAACAGCAACTCTAATAGGTATTAGCAGACATCGGCTTACCACAGACGGTGAAGGGGTGACAACACTCGTAGCATTCCACGGATGTCCCCTGCGTTGCAAATATTGCCTGAATCCCCAATCATTTGCCCAAGAGGGAGTCTGGAAACAATATGACTGTGAACAGCTCTATGAAGAAGTTAAAATAGACGAACTGTACTTCCTTGCTACCCATGGAGGTGTTACATTCGGAGGTGGAGAACCGGCACTGCAAAGTAACTTTATCAGTGAATTCAGGAGACTCTGCGGCACCGGCTGGAAAATAACCATTGAAACATCTCTGAACGTGCCACAAGAGAATATAGAAAGATTATTACCAGTGGTCGATTGTTATATCGTCGATATTAAAGATATGAATAATGATCGTTACGAAACATATACCGGGAAAAGTAATACGCGTGTCATCGAGAATCTCCGTTGGTTGGTGATACAAGGAAAAGCGAAACAAATCACTGTTCGCGTTCCTCACATCCCGTCATACAATACGGAAACAGATATAAAGAACAGTATACATCAACTGAAAGAAATCGGATTGTCCGATTTCGATCGGTTTACCTACCGGACTTAAATACAGATAATGCTTATGAAACGAGGAAAACAGACTTGTAGGATTTTAAAAGAGATCCGCCGGCAAATAGCCGAAGCGAATGATATTGAATTCATCACTTCCGAATGCCAATATCAAGGCGAGTGCTTAGGCACATGCCCCAAATGTGAAGCGGAAGTCCGTTATCTAGAACAACAGTTGGAACGGAAAAGAATGGCAGGAAAAGCAATCACAGTGTTAGGTATATCTGCAGGATTGGTGGCAACAGCACCACTGACATCATGTACAAGTCCGAAGAAACCGGATCATATTTCTACTTACGACAGTATTGCCGAAACTGATACAACGGAAACAATCTGTATGGAGATGGAAGGAGATATAGCCTTAAAAATCGATACTCCGAATATTAAAGATGTTTCAGCACCGCCTTCTATACCGATGGTGGGAGAAATTCCATGCAATTTACAAGATAGCACGGCAATAGATACACTGGTCGTAATAGACGAAGAGCCCATCGAAGGAGAAGTTCCTGAGGACAACGAAGCGTATGTGTCCGCCTGTGACAATATGCCGGAATTTCCCGGAGGTACCAAAGCCTTGATGGAATATCTGGCCCGAAACATAAAATATGAAGGCCCCATAGCACAAGGAGACATAGGCATATCCGGCCGGGTAATCATTCAAATTATCATCGACAAAGAAGGTAATGTCACTGATCCCAAGGTAGTCCGGTCCGTTGATCCTTATCTTGACAAGGAGGCATTACGCGTTGTCAGCCATATGCCTAAGTGGACACCGGGAACACAGCAAGGCAAACCGGTGGCTGTGAAATATTCTATTCCGGTAGTTTTCAGAATGCAATAATTACTAAAGTGCCGTATTTGAGTAATGAAAGCTGTCGGCAAAGCATTGGCCCTTGAGCATTATTTGCGTACGAAACTAAAATCGTTATATCATAAAGTATGAAAACATTTCTCCAACTGGTCGCTCAAGACCTTCATAGTAAAATAGGAAACGATTTATCGCGTGTAGCAATCGTTTTCCCCAACAAACGTGCCAGCTTGTTCTTCAACGAACATTTGGCTTCACAATCCGATCATCCTATCTGGTCTCCTGCTTATGTCAGCATTAGCGAATTGTTCCAGCAACTGTCCGATCAGAAACTGGGAGATCCCATCCGGTTGGTGTGTGAGTTGTATAAGATTTTTCGTGAAGAGACAAAAAGTGAAGAATCTCTGGACGACTTCTACTTTTGGGGTGAACTACTTATCAGCGACTTTGACGATGTAGACAAAAATCTTGTAGATGCAGATAAACTCTTTACCAATCTGCAGGATCTGAAAAATATTATGGATGATTTCGACTTTCTGGATAAAGAACAGGAGGATGCTATTCGTCAATTTTTCCAGAACTTCTCCATAGAAAAACATACCAAACTGAAAGAGAAATTTATTTCTCTTTGGGACAAGCTTGGGGACATTTATCGGAATTATCGTTCACAACTTGCCTCTTTAGGCATTGCTTACGAAGGAATGCTCTACCGCAATGTCATTGAAGCACTTGATACGAATGCTTTGCGGTATGACAAATATGTATTCGTAGGTTTTAATGTGCTCAACAAAGTGGAAACCCGCTTCTTCTCCCTACTACAAGAAGCAGGCAAAGCACTTTTCTATTGGGACTATGATTTGTTTTACACCCGTCTGCCCCAGCAAAGACATGAAGCAGGCGAGTTTATTCTCCGTAATCTGGAGAAGTTTCCGAATGAACTTCCCGAAACTGTATTCGATTGTCTGCGTCATCCCAAGAAAGTACGTTTCATTTCTTCTCCCACAGAAAATGCCCAGGCACGTTATCTTCCGGAATGGGTCAGAGATACATTGTTAAACAAAGACCTTCAAGAAAAGCCTTGCGAAGAAAAAGAAAACGCAGTAGTACTTTGCAATGAATCTTTATTACTTCCTGTCCTGCACTCTATTCCGTCAGAAGTAAAAAACGTCAATATCACCATGGGATTCCCATTGGCACAGACCCCGGTTTATAGTTTTATCAATGCTGTCGTTGAGTTGCAAACAACCGGTTATCATTCTGAGACTGGTCGTTACAGCTATGATACCGTACAGGCCGTACTAAAGCATCCCTATACCCGCCAAATCTCTCTCAAAGCCGAACCACTGGAACGTGAACTGACAAAGACCAACCGCTTCTATCCTCTGCCTACAGAACTGAAGCAGGATGATTTCCTATCACTGCTCTTCACCCCAAGAAGTGGTATCCGGGCAATCTGTCTTTACATCACAGAGTTACTGAAAGAAGTATCTACCTCTATCGCCAGGAATCGGAGCAGGATGATATTTTTAATCAACTCTATCGTGAGTCATTGTTCAAGAGCTACACAATGGTAAATCGCCTGCTCAACCTGATTGAGAACGGAGAGTTACAAATACGTATCGATACTTTGAAGCGCCTGCTTAGCCGTATCCTGAATGCAGCTAACATCCCATTCCACGGTGAACCGGCTATCGGCATGCAGGTAATGGGAGTACTCGAAACCCGTAATCTTGACTTCCGTAATCTCATCATGCTTTCACTCAACGAAGGGCAATTGCCTAAGTCCAGCGGTGAGTCTTCCTTCATCCCTTACAATCTCCGTAAGGCTTTTGGTATGACAACCATCGAACACAAGAATGCAGTATATGCTTATTACTTCTATCGCCTTATACAGCGGGCAGAAAATGTAACATTGGTATATAACACTTCGTCAGACGGCTTGAACCGCGGAGAATGGTCACGTTTTATGTTACAGTTCCTTGTAGAATGGCCACACGACATCAGCCGGGAATTTCTTGAACCGGTCAGTCACCACAAAGCAGCCGTGATATCTGTATTGAAAAAACACCGGAAATATTGAATCGCCTCCGCAATACATACAACTTCGAATCTAATTCCAAAGCATTTGCTCTCTCTCCATCGGCGCTCAATGCTACCTGGATTGTCGCCTGCGTTTTTATTATCGCTATGTAGCCGGACTAAAAACTCCCGATGAGGTAAGTGCGGAAATAGACTCAGCCCTGTTTGGTACCATTTTCCACCGTTCAGCAGAACTTGCTTACGGTGATTTAAGTGCTAACGGCAAAGAGATAAGAAAAGAAGATTTAGAACGCCTTCTACGTGATGACGTTCGTTTGCAAGGATACGTAGATCGTGCCTTCAAAGAAGAATTCTTCCATGTTGATCTCAACGAACGACCGGAATACAATGGAGTGCAACTGATAAACTCCAAGGTAATAGGCTCATATCTTCGGCAACTGTTACGCAATGACCTGCAATATGCACCTTTCTCTATGGTAGGTATGGAAAAAAAGGTACAGGAAGAAGTGACAGTAAATACTCCTGAAAGCCCGATAAAGATACGGATAGGCGGAACGATCGACCGCATGGATTGCAAAGGTGATACACTTCGTATTGTTGATTACAAAACAGGAGGAAGCCCCAAAACACCAACAAACATTGAACAACTGTTCACTCCCGCCGAAGGAAGACCGAATTATATCTTTCAGACCTTTTTGTATGCAGCCATCATGAGCAGGCAGCAATCCCTAAAAGTAGCTCCTGCCCTACTCTATATTCACCGGGCTGCTAATGAAAACTATTCTCCAGTTATCGAAATGGGCGAACCTCGGAAGCCAAAGATACCAGTCAATAACTTTGCCTTCTTTGAAGACGAATTCCGGGAACGGTTACAAACTCTGTTGGAAGAAATCTTTGGGAATGAAACGCCCTTTACCCAAACAGAAAACACGAAAGTCTGCGAATACTGCGACTTCCGTGCTTTGTGCAAAAGGTAAAGATCTCAATGCAACGAGGCCATCACCAACCGGATATCTGCATACGACACGTCATCTCCTAAGCCTGCTTTTATAAGCGTAATGCTTGGGGCATCGGCGTGTTGTTGTAGATACTGTGTTATTTTATCAACCTTCTCTTGTGGGACCAGATCATTAATTCTAATTACTCCCGAACGTACATAATGTTCCAGATGTCCGGCTATCGTACCGGTTACCAATTCACGGGCCTTAGCGATCTCCTCAATGTTCATGCCTTGACGGAACATAGAGAAGCTCACCTCTTTCGTGTCTTGCTTAGGAGTTTTTACTATCACTGTTGCATCCAGCTTTGTGGCAACCACCTCCTCTTTTATCTTTTTCTTAGGGGCCTCTGGCATCTCAGGACGTTCCACATTGTTCTCTTTCACATAGTTATTCACCATATTCAGTAATACATCCCCATATTTCTCGGCTCCCTTCTTTCCAAAATAAGGAATACGAACCAAAGAGGTCACGTCCACCGGCAACAAATTGACAATACCTAATATGGCTTTCTGTTGGATTATTGTATACACAGGAACTCCTGCCTGTGCGGCTTCTGAATTTCGCCAGACTATCAATTGTTTATAGAGTTCAGGATGAAGAATATCGGTAGGAACTTCTATCTTATCGGCCCTCTGTCCTCCTCTCTCCCTCTTTCCTTCTCCTCTCTCTCGTCTCCCCTCGCCATTCTCTTCTGTGATCGTCAATATAGCTTTCTGTTTCAAATAGGTTGATACGGAAAAGCCATGTTCCTCTGTTGAGGTCAGAGTTCCCTTTTTCACATGCAATGCCACCCGCAACACACCCAAGGCCTCGATGATTTTCTTCTTTACCTCTTTATTATCTGTCTGTATTTTGGTTTCAGAGACCAAAGGAAAGACTATCTCCTCCAATTTTTCTCTAAAATAACGGGCACCGGATATTAAACGACTCTGTAATTGCCGATCACCTACATAATCATCTGTCGCATTCACCAAATCTGTATACTGGATTCGAAAAGTATCTCCTACCTTCGTTATGTTTGCTTTATATAACTCATAAGCTCCTTTGTATCGTTCCAACAACTTGGGATAAAGGCGATAAAGATGTTCATCCAACAAGCGAAGCACCAATGCAAAATGCCGTTCCAACGAATGAAAGTCAAACTGCTCGCAAAGTAATTCATAAAAATACTGGCGTTGCAACTTATTCAACTTCTGCCGATCCGGAGACAACGCTTCTACCTCACGGGTAAAGTGATCAATTGTATCATCACTGATTATTGCCTCTTGTCTTAGCGGAGAACCCAACACCAACCCCTCCAGGCTTTTACAGCGACTCAATGCCACATACACTTGTCCATGAGCAAAGGAAGCATTCGCATCAATGATAGCCCGCTCAAAAGTAAGCCCCTGGCTCTTATGGATAGTGATGGCCCATGCCAAACGAACAGGATACTGCCGGAAACGTCCCTCTACCTCTTCCGTTATCTCTTTCGTTACGGGGTTCAAGGTATATTTACTATTTGTCCACTCCTCAGTCTCTAAAAGAAAGGATTCTGCATCTCCATTACCACGCACCCTAATGCCATCTTTACATACGTCTGTCACCAACCCGATCTTACCATTATAAAACCGATGTTCACCCGAAGAATCATTCTTGATAAACATAATCTGGGCCCCTTTCTTCACCGTCAATATTTCATCGGCAGGATAAGCAGACTCAGGGAATGTACCTTCCGTCTTTGCACGAAAACGATAAGACTGTCCCGGCAACGCTGTCAGCTGGCGGTCATTATACTGCTGAGCCTGATAATTATGAGTAGTCAAACGGATATAACCCTCTTCTTCTTTGGGACGAAAACCGGGAAGGTAACGTTTGTTGAGTTCGGCAAACACCGACTCATCCGCTGTATTCTCCCGTATCTTATTCAAAAGATTCAAAAAAGTGGTATCACTCTGACGATATACTTTTTTCAATTCAATCGTGACATATTCTGTCTCTTTCAACGTGCGGCTACCAAAAAAGAAAGCAGTGTCATAATACGGACTCAACAATTGCCAGTCTTCTTCTTTCACCACAGGAGCCAACTGCTGTAAGTCTCCGATCATCAGGATTTGTACACCGCCAAAAGGTTTATGGCGATCACGATATTGCCGCAGTACTGCATCGATAGCATCCAGCAGATCAGCACGTACCATACTGACTTCATCAATCACCAACAGATCCAGGCTACGTATAATGTTGATCTTCTCTTTTCCGAATTTATG
Organism: Bacteroides nordii WAL 11050 = JCM 12987; assembly: GCA_000613465.1. Classification (GTDB taxonomy): domain Bacteria; phylum Bacteroidota; class Bacteroidia; order Bacteroidales; family Bacteroidaceae; genus Bacteroides; species Bacteroides nordii. The sequence goes on along the minus strand of BAJA01000015.1, from coordinate 21,653 downwards.
AAAAGTTTGTGCCGACATAAATTTCGTATCCGGCACATAAGGTGCAAAAGGAAGTTGGAAGAAAGAGTGTATTGTCACTCCACCGGCATTGATAGCAGCAATCCCGGTAGGTGCTACAACTACCATACGTTTTGGCGATTTTGCTTTCAACTCTCTGAGAAAAGTAGTCTTTCCGGTTCCGGCCTTTCCGGTAAGAAACAGGTGGGTACCAGTATTTTCTATAAACTGCCAGGCAAGTTGTATTTCGAAATTGGTTTCCATGTATATAGTTTTTCCGTCAAAGATACTGAAATTTACAGTACCCCTGCCCCTACAGTAAGAAAATATTAATATAAATGAAACAGGAATGTAATACAGTATGCAATTTCATTTCACAAAGCTATCCCTATCTTTGCAGACATCATTTATAAAACACAATTCTTATGGACTTTATTCAGTTTATTATCGATTTCATTTTACATATCGATGTCCATTTAGCAGAACTTATAGCTCAATATGGAATATGGTATATGCTATCTTATTCCTGATTATCTTTTGTGAAACAGGGTTAGTTGTTACTCCGTTCCTTCCGGGTGACTCACTACTATTTGTAGCCGGTGCACTGGGCTCACTCCCAACAAACAATATTAATGTACATATAATGGCACTGGCATTGATACTGGCAGCCATTCTTGGAGATTCGTCCAACTATCTGATAGGACGATTCTTCGGAGAGAAATTATTCAGTAACCGGGACTCTAAAATATTCAAACAAAGCTATCTGGAAAAGACACATGGCTTCTATGAGAAGTACGGAGGAAAAACAATTATATTAGCCCGTTTTGTACCAATAGTACGTACCTTCGCTCCTTTTGTGGCAGGTATGGGACATATGAACTACAGGCATTTTTCCGTCTTTAATGTAACCGGAGGTATAATATGGGTAGTAATCTTCATCTATGCAGGCTATTTCTTTGGTGGCCTGCCTTTTGTTCAGGAAAACCTGAAATTACTCATCCTGGGGATTATTGTAGTATCCGTACTCCCAGGAGTTATTGAAGTAATAAGAAACAAGAGAAGTAAATAAACAAATACAGAGTCAATCCTATTGATAAAAATAAAGAGCAATGTGATTGTGTTACATTGCTCTTTATTTTTATCAATCAGTCTCTTTTACTATTTCATCGATCCGCCTATTATATCCAGCAGTTCATTCGTAATAGCCTGCTGGCGTCCCTTATTATATTGCTTCGTCAGATCCTGAATCAGTTCATTTGCATTGTCCGTAGCCACCTGCATTGCCAACGTACGCGCAGCATGTTCAGATGCATTAGAGTCCATTGCAGCCGTAAAGAGTTTCTGTTTCAATACCTTCGGAATAAGATCAGCTATAAATTGCTCTCTCGAAGGTTCTACGATATAATCCTTTACCACTTTATCTTCCTCTATATCTTCTTCATGCTCTTCCTCTACTTGCGTCAGATCAATAGGCAAATAACGTTCCCGAAGCAACTCCTGCACTCCCATCGACTTAAAATGATGATAGATCAACTCTACCCGGTCTATCTCTTTGGATACAAAAAGTTCCATCAGGTGTTCGGCCAGTGCAGCTGCTTCCTGATAAGTCGGTTTATCCGCTAACTGCTGATAACTTCCTTTGGGAACAAACCCCATCTTCTTCACAGCCTCTTCTACCTTGCGTCCAACCGGATAAATAAAAATATTATCTTGTCCCAGTTTACGATATTCTCCAACTGTATGTAGAAACATTTTAATAACATTGGCATTGAAAGCTCCACACAACGAACTATTGGATGAGAACATGACAATAGCTACGCGTTTTACCTCTCTTCCTTGGATGTAAGGCGATTCTATCGAAAGTTCGCCACTAAGAAAGTTACGTAAAATCTTATTCATCTGCCTTTGATAAGGCAACATATTTTCAATGGCCCCCTGTGCTTTATGCAATTTGGCAGAAGCCACCATCTTCATTGCTGAAGTGATCTTTCGTGTACTCTGTACCGAATTTATTCTGGTTTTTACTTCTTTAAGTGAAGCCATATTCTTTAGTAGTTAGAAGTTAGTAGTAAATAGTTAATAGTAAGTAGTCAAGCAGTTAAGTAGTCAAGTAGTAAGTAGCAGATAGTTTAGCGTTAAATACAGCAGTAGTATCCTACTTACTACTTAACTACTTACTACTTGACTACTCTTTACCAACTGCTTAACTACTGAATAAATTGTTTAGCCACCATCTCTGCTGTTTCCCTGATACCTTTCTCTACATTTTCATCAATGACACCTGTTTTGAGTACATCAAGTACATCTGCCTGATGATTAATGGCAAGGCTCTCCTGAAACTACGTTCAAAATCTTCTACCTTATCAAGAGGAACATTACGCAACAACCCATGAACACCGCAATACAAAATCGCAATTTGTTTCTCTACCGGCATCGGACTATACTGCGGCTGCACAAGCAAACGGGTGTTCTTCTGTCCCTTATCGATAATATGAGCAGTCACAGGATCCATATCGCCACTAAACTTCGTAAACGCTTCCAACTCCCGGTATTGTGCCTGGTCAATCTTCAATGTACCAGCCACCTTCTTCATGGCTTTAATCTGTGCATTACCTCCTACACGCGATACAGAAATACCTACATTGATAGCCGGACGATTACCTTGGTTAAACAGATCAGTATCAAGGAAAATCTGTCCGTCGGTAATTGAAATCACATTAGTAGGAATATAAGCAGATACGTCACCGGCTTGCGTCTCGATAATCGGTAACGCAGTCAAAGACCCACCCCCTTTTACCAATCCTTTCAAACTATCAGGAAGATCGTTCATTTCGCGGGCTACTTCCTCCTGATTAATAATCTTGGCAGCACGCTCCAATAAACGTGAATGCAGATAGAAGATATCCCCCGGATAAGCTTCACGACCAGACGGACGACGAAGAATCAGAGAAACTTCACGATAAGCAACCGCCTGTTTGGAAAGGTCATCATAAACCACCAATGCATCCCGACCGGTATCACGGAAATACTCCCCGATAGCAGCACCGGAGAATGGTGAGAAATATTGCAAAGCAGCAGGATCACCAGCCGTAGCAGCAACTACAATCGTGTAATCCATTGCACCATATTCACGTAAGGTATTTACGATTGAAGCAACTGTAGAGCCCTTCTGTCCAATAGCAACATAGATACAATATACAGGTTTACCGGCCAGATAATTCTCACGCTGGTTGATTATAGTATCAATAGCAATGGCTGTTTTACCTGTTTGACGGTCTCCAATAATCAACTCACGTTGCCCACGACCGATAGGATCATAGCATCAACTGCTTTCAGCCCGGTCTGCAACGGTTGATTTACCGGCTGACGAAAAATAACTCCCGGCGCTTTACGCTCCAGTGGCATTTCATACAACTGTCCTCCAATCGTACCTTTACCATCCAATGGTTCCCCCAACGGATCAATAACACGCCCCAACATGCCTTCTCCTACACGGATAGAAGCAATACGTCTGGTACGTTTGACGATATAGCCCTCTTTGATTCTATCTGTAGGGCCTAATAACACAGCACCTACATTGTCTTCTTCCAGATTCATCACAATGGCTTTAATACCATTGTCAAACTCCAGCAATTCATTCGCTTCGGCATTGCGCAACCCATAGATACGCGCCACACCATCACTGACCTGCAACACGGTACCTATCTCATCAAGTTGCACACGTGTATCAATGCCTTCAAGCTGACGGCGCAGGATATCGGAGACTTCGCTTACTTTTATATTTTCAGACATAACTTTGATTTACGATTTATTCCCTACGGTCATGACCATTATCTGATCTTTAACACATAGGAACGTTAACGATTTACGATTAATATTAGTCCGATTCATGATCTTACAATCTAAACACAAAGTATTCTCAATCGTAAATCGTAAATCGTCCAATCGTAAATCCCTATACGATTCTTCTGTTCTTATCAATAAATTGTTGTTTCACTCGTTTCAGCTGGGTAGTTATACTGGCATCAAGACGATAATCATTGACATCGAATATAAAACCACCTTCAATAGACGGGTCTACCACGGTTTCCAGTTCCATCCGGGCATGAAGAATCATCCCCGCAGAGTTACGTATCCGTTCTTCTGTCTCTTTGTTGACCGCTACTGCCGTAGTAAGTCTACCCACTCCAATGTGTTTCAACTTCCGGTATAAATCCAGAAAAGATAAACAGATAAACTGCAGAAACTGTTCCCTGTTGTTTTTCAATACCAAAGTGATGAAACGTGAAAACTCACGGCTTACATTTTTATCACCGGTAGCTGCCGTACAAATCAATGAATACTTCTCACGAATGTTCAAAACAGGATTTGCCAAAGCTTCCCTCAGACGGGGAACCGCACTGAGGCTCTTCGACAACATTTTCATTTCTTTGTAAAGCACGTCTTCCGTATGCTTTTCCTTCGCATATTCAATCAGTGCTTTGGCATAACGCATTGAAACAATTCCTATATCCATACTCTTTCACTTAATTCTTACTGTCCAACACTTCATCCAGCATCCGGTCTATCATAGCCATCTGCTCACTATCTTCATTCAGATTTTTACGGATCACCTTTTCGGCAATATCTACTGAAAGTAAAGCTACCTGGCGACGAATATCACGAATAGCTTCCTCCTTTTCAATCTGAATCTGCTTCTTCACCTCATCCAATTCTTTCTGAGCTGCGGCTTCTGCTTTTTTGCGGGCCTCGTGAATTATTTTATCACGCTCCTGCATGGCCTCTTTCAAGATACGTCCCTGCTCCTTGTTAGCGGCAACCACAAGTGCTTCACCCTGTTCTTTGAGTTTAGCCAACTGGGCATTCGCTTCCCTTGCCACCTCCAAAGACTGGTCGATGTATGTTTTACGGCCATCCACCATCTTGACGATAATAGGAAAGCCATATTTTGCCAATACAACGAACACAATCCCAAACGAGAGGAGCATCCAGAATAACAGGCCACTATCGGGTAATAACAATGACATAAATTTATTTACAATTTATTCCCTACGGTCATGACCATTATCTGACCTTTAACACATAGGTACGTTGACGATTTACAATTTACGATTTAATACTCTCTACTCTTCTATTTACAAGATACAACTTACAAATCACCAATCGCCAACGCCATAACCGCATGGCAAATTGTAAATTGTAATTTGTCTAATTGTAAATTACAAGAAGAATACCAACAGACAAACAACTACTGCCAACAAAGCCACACCTTCTATCAGCGCAGCAGCAATAATCATATTCATACGAATATCGCCTGAAGCTTCCGGTTGACGGGCAATAGCTTCCATTGCCGAACCACCGATTTTACCAATACCCAAACCTGCACCGATAACGGCAAGACCAGCTCCAATTGCTGCTCCCAATTTTCCGATAGCAGCACCTGCGGCTGCTTGTAATAAGACTGATAGTAACATAATTTTCAGTTTTAAAATGGTTTATATTATTAATTTAAAATTCAGATTAGTCAAACTCACTTTTATTCAGTAGCTTCTTCCGACTTTCCACCCTCTTGCGCCAGTCCGATAAACACAGCAGACAACATGGTAAATACATAAGCCTGAATAAAAGCCACCAACAACTCAAGTGCATTCATAAATATATTAAACAACACAGAAGCAACAGTCAACGTACCGTTCAAAGCAGGCCCCATACTTGCCGAGATAAAGATAAGACAAGTCAATACCAACATCGCCATATGTCCCGAAAGCATATTTGCAAACAGACGGATCATCAAAGCAAATGGTTTGGTAAATACACCGAAAAACTCAATAAACGGCATCATCGGTATAGGCACTTTCAACCACCAGGGTACATCAGGCCAAAAAATATCTTTCCAGTAATGTTTGGATCCGAAGATATTTACAGCAAGGAAAGTACAGATAGCCAGCACCATTGTTATGGCAATATTACCTGTTACATTTGCTCCTCCGGGAAAGAAAGGTATCAATCCCATAATATTATTAATGAAAATAAAGAAGAAAGCTGTCAATAAATAAGGAGCAAATTTTTTATAATTAGGACCTACACAACTCTTTATTACATCATCATGTATCATCATGATAAACATCTCCATAAAGCCTACAAAACCACCTGGTGCCGCTGCACCCTGTTCACGTTTACGATACCAATGTGCCACACCCAAAATAATGATCAACAACAGAGCACTGTTTATCAACAATGACAAAGTAACTTTAGTAATAGAAATATCCCATGGACGTATTTCCTCACCAGCTGCATCATGTTCTATTATTTTGCCCTCATAGCGGCTTCCTGCGGGAGCAATAGAAAATCCTTCGTAGGTTCCCCCATTCTCTTCTAATCGTGAAGACAAAAATGAATGCCAGCCACTATTAGAACTGTATACAATCACAGGCAATGGAATTGTAATGTGAGTATCCCCCCACGTAGTGATATGCCACTCATAGGAGTCTCCGATATGGCCAAAGACTATGCTCTTCACATCAACTGTGTTCTCCTTTTGCTCCTGAGGGGTAATATCATCTTCCTGCGCCACTGCAGGAGAAGCAATCAGCAACCCAAGTATGAGGAGTAATCCTGTGAATATGTTATGCAACTGTTTCATTTTTTGTTTTATTTTTCTTTTGTCGTTTCTTATTCAGTTCATAACCGGCAAAGAAACTTGTCTCAAATATCAAATACAGCAGATAGTACACTATAAAAGTAAGCATAAATGCCACTGCCTCTTCTCTAACTACCATACAATAAACAACAAGCACTATAACAGATAAAATCATTTTAAGCACTTTCATAGCCAAATGCAGCAGCAATATCTTGTCCGGAGCAAACCTCCTGCAAGCATCGAACATATAAATATTAAATACTCCAAAAATATAGAAGTATATCGGAATTAACGGATATCCTCCAAAATAATGTTCGGGCACCAAAGAGAAGTAAGTCACACCACCCACCCCACTCAATAAGAGAGTAAGGATCGTAAGATAGAGCAAATACTTACGCTTCGTTAAACTAATGTTCATCTTATATCGCTGTGTTTTTCTGTTAATCTTATTTTTGTCTTGTCAGGAGATGCACACAGAAACCGTTTCATCACTCATCTCTACAAAACCACCTTCTATATCAAGCGTACACTCTTCATTATCCTCCGTCACATAACTCAACTTTCCTTCCTTTAAAGAAGAGACAATCGGAGCATGCTGTGGCAGAATAGTGAACGAACCTATAACTCCGGGCAGCGTCACGCTATTCACTTCCCCATTATATATCTCTTTTTCCGGAGAAACAATACTCAAATGCAGCCTTTTCATTAACTATTATTTTTTAATTATTTATTTGCCTGTTCAAGCAACTGCTTACCCTTCTCAATAGCCTCCTCTATTGTACCTACATTCAAGAAAGCCTGTTCCGGCAAATTATCAACTTCACCATCCAGAATCATACGGAATCCCTTTATCGTATCCTCTATAGAGACCATCACTCCCGGTACTCCTGTAAACTGCTCAGCCACAGCAAAAGGTTGCGATAGGAATCGCTGCACACGACGCGCACGGTTTACAATTGTACGGTCTTCATCCGAAAGTTCCTCCATACCCAGAATGGAGATAATATCCTGTAATTCCTTATTACGCTGAAGAATCTGTTTTACCCTTTGAGCCACCTCATAATGTTCCTGCCCTACGATATGCGGATCAAGAATACGAGAAGTAGATGCCAACGGGTCTACGGCCGGATAAATACCCAATTCCGTAATTTTACGGTCGAGTACGGTTGTTGCATCCAAATGCGTAAAAGTTGTTGCCGGTGCCGGGTCAGTCAAGTCGTCAGCCGGTACATATACAGCCTGTACAGAAGTAATAGAACCATATCGGGTTGAAGTAATACGTTCCTGCATGGCTCCCATTTCCGTAGCCAAAGTCGGCTGATAACCTACTGCCGAAGGCATACGTCCCAGCAATGCTGATACTTCAGAACCTGCTTGTGTAAAACGGAAAATATTATCAATAAAGAACAGAATATCCTTCGGACCTTCATCTCCCGAATGCATATCACGGAAAGACTCAGCTACTGTAAGTCCCGATAAAGCTACTGAAGCACGTGCGCCCGGCGGTTCATTCATCTGACCGAACACCAGAGATACCTGCGACTTCTCCACTTCTTCATAGTCCACCTTCGAAAGATCCCAATGCCCCTTCTCCATGCTTTCCTTAAAAGCTTCTCCATAGCGTATAACTCCAGACTCAATCATTTCACGAAGCAAGTCATTACCCTCACGCGTACGCTCTCCTACTCCGGCAAAAACAGAGAATCCGTTATGCTTTTTAGCAATGTTATTAATTAACTCCTGAATAAGCACCGTTTTACCCACACCGGCACCACCAAATAAACCAATCTTACCACCTTTTGAATAAGGCTCCAACAAGTCGATTACTTTGATACCTGTATAGAGTACTTCCTGTACAGTTGTTAAATCTTCAAATTTAGGGGGATCACGGTGAATAGAATAGGCTCCTTTACGGCTGAGTTCTCTCATACCATCAATAGAGTCGCCAACGACATTCATAAGTCGTCCTTTAATTTGCTCACCTACCGGCATAGTAATAGGGCCACCTGTCGGATATACTTTCATACCACGTTGCAGTCCGTCTGTGCTATCCATTGCAACGGTTCTTACCGTATTTTCACCAATGTGTTGCTGCACCTCTACAATCAGAATTTTGCCATTCGGTCTTCTTATCTCCAATGCGTCGTGTATACTTGGCAACACAATCTCAGCTTCCGTAGTTTCAAAGTACACATCAACCACAGGCCCGATTACCTGAGAGATATGTCCGATAATCTGTGACATAAGCAATCTTTTTATATATTATTTTCTAAACTTCGTAGTATAGTAAGCCGCGTTTTTACCAACTTTACTATAAACATAACATCTGAGTTTTTCTTTTGTTCACTAACGTACACAAACAAGTAGTTAGACAAACAACTTTGCAAATGTAGAAACAAATGTGACTCATTATTCTGATTTGCTTTTTTTTTGTTTTAGATAACATTCGTTAGTCTAAAAAATCCTACTTTTTGACCTAAATTCACAGTAAAACAGAAGTATTATAATCAAATTATCATTCAGAGATTTATTTCATCAAAAAAAACGTTTTCATATAAAAGAGTTTTTTCCTTTCTACGACGGAGTCAACAGATTAGGTTAAAAGAGAAAAAGTAAAATAGACAACGAGTTTCGTGTCCGAACACGTAATAATTCTATGTATAATGCCGATCACACAAGAAATACAACAACAATAGAGTCCCCAAAAGGCTATATTAATTTTTGCAAATAATAAAAAAATCTCCCGGCAGATTCTTTTTACAGATCTACCGGGAGATTACTTTATTCTATAATGTAGAATGGAGTTACTACATCCCTACAATCACTTCTACTACCCTTCTGATATCATCATCGGTCAACGTAGGTCCCGAAGGCAGACACAAACCGATATCAAACAAATGCTCACTCGTACCGTTTCCATAAAAAGGAGCATCCTTAAATACCGGTTGCAGATGCATCGGCTTCCACAACGGACGGGTCTCTATATTCTCTGTATCCAGCTTCAGACGAATATCCTCACGGGTTTTACCTGCTATCGAAGGATCAACCAGGATACAAGTCAGCCAAAAGTTAGAATTGAAATTATTGTCTGGGTTTTCCATAACAGTTATCCCATCTATATTCTTAAAGAGCTCTGTATACAAAGCATGAATCGCCCGTCTGCGTGCCACATGTTCCTCCAGCACAAACATCTGTCCACGGCCAATACCCGCACAAATGTTGCTCATACGATAGTTATAACCAATATGTGTATGCTGATAATGCGGAGCTGCATCACGAGCCTGTGTAGCATAAAACTTTGTAAGTTTAGCTTCCTCTTCCGTTTTACACACCAAAGCACCACCACCCGAAGTAGTGATCATCTTATTGCCATTGAAAGAAAGTGCAGCCAATTCTCCAAACGTACCGCATTTCCGCCCGTTCAATTCCGAACCTAAGGCTTCAGCAGCATCTTCTAATACAGGGATATCATAACGCCCGGCTATCTTCATAATCTCATCCATCTTGGCAGGCATACCATACAGATGCACGGGAATAATTGCTTTCGGCAGTTTTCCTGTTTTTCTCAAACGGTCTTTGATAGCCTCCTCCAATAATACGGGGTCCATATTCCAGGTATCCGTCTCACTATCCACAAACACAGGTCTTGCTTCCAGATAAGAAATGGGATTGGCAGAAGCAGCAAAAGTGAAACTTTGGCAAATCACTTCATCTCCCGGTTTTACACCAAGAAGTATTAATCCTAAATGAAGTGCAGCCGTACCGGCACTCAATGCTACAACCCTTCTATCACTGTCAATTGTCAATTGTCCATTGTCAACTAAGAATTGCCTTAGCGATTCTTCAAAAGCGTCTACGTTAGGTCCCAAAGGAACAACCCAGTTCGTATCAAAAGCCTCTTTTATAAAGTCTTGCTCACGGCCACCCATGTGAGCAAGCGAAAGCCAGATTCTCTTGTTCATTTTATTTCTATATTTATAAGTTCTTTATTATCTTACAGCGATTACCCACCGCCAATACATGATCCGGAATATCTTTGGTTACAACAGAGCCAGCGCCTATCACACTCCAACTACCAATTTTCACACCTGGAGCTATTGTAGATCCGGCACCAATCAACGTACCTTCGCCCACATATACATTGCCACAAAGTGTAGAGTGCGGAGCGATATGTACATAATCACTTATTGTACAATCATGATCAACTGACGCACCGGTATTAATAATACAATGTTTCCCAATACTGACACAAGATTGAATAATGGCACCCGGCATTACAACGCTACCTAAATGAATGTTTGCGACTTGTGAAACAATAGAAAGCGGATGAATAGCCCGGCCGAACTCTACTGACAACATCTTCGCAATATTAGAGCGTATCCTGTTGTTTCCGATACTGATTATCAACGGTCCCCGGACTTCCGACGGACGTAGTACGGGATAATCAAGAAGATGAGTAAGCGACTCATCATCATCAAACAAAGCTTCAATCGATTCATGATTAGCTTTTAAAATATCAATGATCACTTTGGCATGACCACTTGCACCATATAAATACATTCGTTTAATTATTTCCAGTAAAAGGTTCCATTGTAACAGAAGTATCAGAACTGATTCCTTCACGAACAAAAACCTTCCTGATAGTCAAGAGGAAGATCTTCAAATCCAACAGAAAAGAACAATGATCCACATACCACACATCCAATTCAAACTTCTTCGTCCAAGAGATGGCATTACGACCATTCACCTGTGCCCAACCGGTTATACCGGACGAACCTCGTGACGTCGGGCTTGCTCTTTACTGTATAAAGGTAAATATTGAGGTAATAAAGGACGAGGACCTATCAAAGCCATATCTCCTTTTAGCACATTTATCAATTGGGGTAATTCGTCAATAGAAGTAGAACGGACAAATTTACCTACTTTTGTCAGACGCTGTTCATCAGGTAAAAGATTACCTTTTGAATCACACTCATCCGTCATGGTTTTGAATTTTATAACTTTGAAGATTTTGCCATCTCTGCCGGGACGATTTTGCAAGAAGAAAACACCCGCACCTTTATTAGCAAAATGTAACCAAAGGGTAATAATGAAAAGTACAGGAAAGCAAATCACCAAAGCACAAAAAACAAGACTAAAGTCAATTAAACGTTTCAAAAAAGAACGATACATATATTATAGCCAGAATTAAAAAATTAGAGCTTGTTTAAATTTTGCTCGATACTGTTTTGAGATTTGTTTTCGAGGGTATTTTTCAGTTTTTATGAGGAGCATAGCGGGCTATGTGACGAATAAAAACGGGAAAATAGACCGAAAAGAAAATCAAAACAGGTCGATAAAGCCTATATAAAATTATTTCAGGAAAATTTAAACAGGCTCTTAATCTGTCGAAGAAATTTCTTCAAGAAACGATACAAAATCATCAGCCAGTTTTATTCTTGAGAAATTAGCTTCTGCAAATCTCCTTGCATTTTGTCCGGCATTCATTCTATAATTATCATTATCTACCAGCTTAATCAAACCATCCGCAAAAGCTTTTGCATTATTCGGTGGTACCACTACTCCCAATTCATTTTCTTCAATCATATCGGCCAACCAACCGGGATAATTATTCAAAACAGCTAATCCCGATGAGATATAATCAAAAAATTTATTAGGTGAAGTTCCATAGTAAAATGCAGGAACATTCGCCAATACCATTAACCCCACATCTGCCGATGCAACAATTGCATTTAATTCTTTCTTAGGTATCGGGGCATAAAACCGACAATTATCCAGTTTTTCTCTTTCCACCCGTTCCTGTAGATGAGGTTTCATTTTTCCATCCCCGATAAACGCCAATACAATATCATTTCTGCCTCTATTTTTTAATTCATTTGCAGCATCCAATATCGCATCCAACCCATTAGCAATTCCATGTGCTCCTGTAAATACAGCAACTTTGTCTGTTGATTTTATACCCTTTAACTTCAAAAACTCTCTTGGAGCGGGTTTAAATATATCCAAATCGCACCCGTTGGGTATCATAGCTATGCGTTTTCCTGATTGACTACGCTTTCGAATACCTTCACAAATCCCCGGTGAAAGTCCCACACAAGCATCCGAATAATGATAACTTAACCATTCCAGAACACTCATTCCCCATAAAAGTAGCGGATTCTTCATCCCCAATGCTTTAGGAAGTTCCGGCCATAAATCGCGTACCTCGAATATAAATTTCTTCCTTCGGAACAGTTTCATCACAATTCCCGGAATACCAGCCGTCAATGGCGTTGAAGTGGCAAACAATAAATCGTACTCTTCTTTTAATGCGATTTGTACTCCTTTCCAGCCAAACTTTATAAACGTTAATGCTCTTTTAGCTATCCCATCCTTATTCGAATAGGGCAAAGCTATTTGTATCACGTCAATTCCATCTACCATCCCTCTGTGCACATTTTTCATTTGAGTGCGCGGTAAGTCCAACTTTGCAGTTTCACCACATACCATGCAAACCGAATGTCCACGTTCAACGAGCCGTTTTGCCAATTCATAAGATCGTGTACCTCCAGCCTGAGTAGGAACCGTAAAATGTTGATGAAAATAAAGAACTTTCATTTTAAATCACTTGAATAATTGTTGTTATAGATTCTGAATCACTTATAAATTCGATTTCTTTATTCTCTTTTTTTTGTCCATAATATTCAGAGCACATACCCTTAGACGAAATATAATTATGCTCTACAGATTTAAAGTCTATTCTTGAAGATTGGGTATGCCACAGTTGGCGTATTTTGCTCCCTTGAGGTTTATTCAAAACAATATCCTCAACCATCCATTCCGGAGCATTTTTCTTCTTTATAATCTTTCTTGAATGAGCTATATCGTGTCCTAATTGCCTGAAACAACTTACTACTCCCGAAAAACAATAAGAATCATCCAACTCCTGTATAGAGGCCTTTAAAGCTTGCGACCAATAAAACCACATAAATCTTGCCCCTTTCAACATTTGGTTATTATTGCCCAACATGATTGTGTTGTGAGATTGGGTCCCCATAAAGTAATTGATATCCGAAGCATCCGTATTATACTTATAACTACCTCCATCCATCAATATATTTTCTCCTTTATACCAAACATCCATATGCAAATTATCTGCATGTGCCGGACGATCCTTATATTTACCGCAACGAATAAAAGTCAATGTATCCTGTTCACGTATCAAATAGTACCCTCCTACATCAAAAGAGATACATCCTATCTTCTGCTTGAGAGGAGCAAATTCAGCATGTATACAATTCCGATTATTTGCATACCAACCTCTATCCTCATATACATCATCATAAAGATTTTCACCGGTAAGCAGGTAATGAAGTGCATCAAGCTGAGGACGGTAATCTCTATAATCCGAATCATTTAATTTAAAAAACAGAGCTCCATCATTCGAACCATAATTAGGTAAATATCCATTTGATAATTCCTGGCACTGATATAGAAAATTGACAGATTGATAAGCGCGCTGATAGACATGTTCGCTAAAACATTCTCCATTCCTTTGAGCAAGAGCAATGCCCCATGTCAGTAATTGAATCACCACCCTGTGATAATTCATACTAAACTGGAGGTAAGTCCCATCTTCTGCTATCTGATATTCGATTTCTTTTTCGAACCACTTTTTTTCCCTTCGATTTCCATAACTTCGCATCCGGAAACCATGGAAAAAGTAAACCTACAATATACAATGTTAATGTCTCTGTTATAGCATGATTATTACGAACTGCTATTCTTGAGAAATTAATATTACCATAGACGTGCTTTATCTGCCAGTATATGGAATTTATGATCTTCTGAAAACAACTTTCTGTTAAAAGAGGAGATGATTTGTAATAATACAGAGCAAAAATCCAATTGAGAACCCTTAACGAAATCTCTTGACTACACTTATAATTCGGTCCGCAATTCAGAGGATTTTTATCAATCCAGTCCTGTATCTGATCAAATACGAACTGACTATGATCTTCGCCGGTTGAGTGGTCATATCTTATCACCGTATAGAGATATGAGAATCTTGACTTCTCCCATACATACTTGATATCTCCGGCTTCTTGTACAATGTCTTCCACCTCTGTCCAATGCTTGGATACGTCATATTTATAATTTGTATCAGGATTAGTCACCCAATCATAATCAGTACCCAAATCATACCATGCAGATGAAAAAAAACAGCACTCCCCTTTTACAACCCGATGGAAATCAGAAGCCAAATTATTTATATGTACGCTACTGAATGAGACCTCTTTTGACGAATCAAAGAAGAACGGTAGTGCTTTCTCTTTCCATTCCTCCAATGAAAAAAACTTCTGCAACGTATAGTTCACCGGATATCTAAACCGTAATAAACCCGATTTACGTTGCATTTCATAAGAGGCACGAAATAAAAAATATCTTCCTCCATATTTTTCAATATTTGGGAGTAGAGATTGAGTCGATTCATCACTTGACCTCTATCCAGCTATTCTGCTTCAAACTTTCGATACAAGCAAACGAAGCTTTAGTAGTATTAAGAATAGAATCGAAACTAATCAGTTCCTCTCCACCTTTAATGATTCTTTCGTTCAGCAAAGCAAACTGAGCAGTGTGTCCTTTATCCATCGTGCTTTTCATTTTACTGAACTCCTTAAACCCATATCCTCTTAACTCTCTCCAGTTATCCAGAACCAACGTTTTTTCTTGTGAGTACACTTCTATTCTTTCTTTCGAATAAGCTTTACTACCATTGGCAAAATAGTTTATCACGGCATTTGATCCGTTCTCATATCTCAATATGATACTTACATTATCCGTATTTTCAGCAGGAGTTACCCCCATCGAATTCATACAAACAGATACAACTTTACTATCAGCCAGGTACGAACACAAATCAATAAAGTGGCAAGCCTCTCCAATAATACGCCCTCCTCCAACTTCCAAATCATGCACCCACACATCTGATGGAATAAAACCAGCATTCATAGTGGCTATTATATTTTTGACTCCTTGTCCAGATAACTGTTTCATTTTCTGAGCAAAAGGAGAAAAGCGACGATTAAACCCAACAGTTAATGTAATACCCTTTCCACTAACCTTTTTATAAGCATTTGTAATTTCCTGCAACTCCTGATCTGTCAAGCACAAAGGTTTCTCAACAAAAACACTTTTGCCGGCTTGTAATGACTCCAATACCATAGAAGCATGCAAGTTGTGCCGGGTTGTAATCATTACTAAATCTACCTCCTTATCTGACAAAATCTCTTTATAATCAGAAGTCGCTTTCAAAGCACCTGATTTCTTTGCCAATATTTTAGCAGATAACCCTTGAGCGCTGGCAATGTATCTTATCCTCGCTTTGGCTTTCATCAAAGCAGGAATCATTGTTGCAGAAGTAAAGTTACCTGCCCCTATTATCCCTATCTGACCTGCAGAAGCCGAAAAAGTAGAAGAGTTCACATCAATAACAGAATCTGCTACCGTATCTTCCGGATATTTAATAATAGAAGCAATGGAGCCATGCTTACGCATATCACCATAAATCAAATTATAATCTTTCAATTCTACCTCTTCCGTAACCAACGACTTTACGTCCAAATTACCCATTGAGATAGCTTGCAATATCGTATCAAAATTTCTCTTCTCCGTCCATCTCACAAAAGGCAACGGATAATCAATTCCCTTATTTTCATAATTCTCATCATAACGTCCGGGACCATATGAACATGACACCTGAAAAGTGAGCTCTTTCTTATAAAAATCATCTCTGCGTATATCGAGACCTATCACCCCGACAAGTACTATACGTCCTCTCTTACGAGACATCTCAGCGGCCTGATGAATGACATCATTCGTTTTGGCAGAAGCAGTTATCAGAACAGCATCTGCACCTATCTGATCAGTCTCTTCCATTACAAACTTTACAGGATCTGTCCCTTTAGCCGGATTTATAGCAACAATCCCCTTTGCCCGTGCCAATTGTATTTTCTCTTCATCAAAATCTATTCCGATAACCTTACAACCATTTGCTTTCAATAATTGTGCAGCTATCAGTCCAATCAGTCCCAATCCTGTTACAACTACCGTTTCTCCTAATTGCGGATTTAACAATCGGATACCTTGTAATCCTATCGAACCTATCACTGTAAATGCAGCTTCTTCATCCGATACATTATCGGGAACTTTTGCCACCAAATTTTTAGGAACACAAACAAATTCGGCATGTTGGCCATTAGAGGCTACCCTATCTCCAACCTTTAGCTCTGTAACCCCTTTTCCAATAGCCACAACTGTACCTACATTGCAATAACCTAAAGGTAAAGGTTGCCCAAGTTTATTAAACACGGCTTCCAAAGTAGGTTGCAAACCATCCGTTTTTATTTTATCTAACACTTGCTTTACTTTGTCCGGCTGTTGACGAGCTTTCTCTATCAAATTGGCTTTACCAAACTCTACAAGCATTCGTTCAGTACCTAAAGATACCAAAGATCTTGAAGTCTTAATTAATACACTGCCCGACTTCACTTGTGGTGACGGAACTTCTTCGAGCATAGTTTGCCCGGATTTCATATCTTGAATGATTTGTTTCATTATTACATTACTGATTTATAAATATTTAAAATTTCGTCCACTGTATTATCACTAATATAAATCTTATCCTTTACTAAAATATTTCGATTCATATAACAATCCCAAACTTTCTGTTTCAAATCTTCAAAATTTCTATTTCCAAATAAAATAGCTTCTTTAGGTCTAACACAAACATCACTTGCTATTGCCAATGTACCGCAAAATAGAGCTTCTTTCACTGATATACCCTCTATATCAGTAGAAGTAGGTCGAATAAACAAATCTGACAATTTCCAAACTTCAAAACCATTAGATAACTCTTTTTGTACTATTAAAATATTATTTTCTAAACCCCAATCTACAATTTTAGATAAACATCTATTATAATATTCTACATCACCAATAGCTGGTAAACAGAAAATTAAACCTACATCGACTTTCTCATCTTTCAACTCTTTAACAAGCCTTATTAGTAAATCCAATCCATATACATCAATATTATTCTCCAAACGTAATTTATAGGCATTTGCAGACAATACAAAAGCATGATTATTTCTGAAATTATGTATATCAGCACTCAAACCTTTATATTCCATTTTCATAGGAGGGAAAAAGGCAGGCAATATAAAAATATGTTTTGACTCACATTGAAATGATTCAATCAATTTATCCTTATAATCTTGATCATTTAAAATAATAAAAGCAGAACTTCGTAGAAACCTTTTTATTACTTTCTTTTTAACAAAAGAAGTCTCTTTTATTAAGTTTTTATTATGGATAGTAACCCCAACCCTATGTCTAAAACCAAACAAAATAAATAAGAAGAACGCCAATACATTATTAGAATGTAAATGGATTACTCTTCTGGATCCAAACAATAATTTAACAAATTCAACCCAGAAATTATTTAAAGGCTTTATATAGGTAAATGGAGGTAAAGTCTTTCCAAAATTTCTAAGAATAATGGAATCATCCTTTTCATGTAAATAATGAATTAATCTATAAATATGAATGGAGACCCCTCCAATGGGAGGAGGATAGGTTCCCCAAAGTTCTATACGCATATAACTTATATTTAATAAATCGCTAAGAAAACCATAACTCAAGTTTTACTATGTATTCAATAGAAATCAACAAATATTATATCCTGTATTTTTTATATTGCGTTCAATCATTCTTTGAGATTTTCAAAATATTAAAAGACAAGTATAGGTATTCCTACAAATTTTATTTATTTTTCAAACTCAAAAAAAATAGACAATACAGATAAGGTAATACAGATATATTTATCAACTTAACCATTAGAATTGAAATATAATTAATTGTCCTATAACCCATACAAAATTGTTTATTAAGTAAACTACTTGTATTTATAGTGTTAAACACAAAAAGTAATACTACTGTAACAGTTATACAGACCCACAACGCAGGATATATTCTAAAAAATCTATTCTTGAAATATTGCTTCAAATTTGCGTTTCTACTAAGCGAACCATATATCAAAAGCCCCACTAATTATAAATAAAACAGTAACACCAGGGAAATACTTTATTATTTCCAGAAAATAAAATAAATCAATCTCAAGAGACTCAGCTGTATGCCATATACCACTTGGGGTGCGGCAACCAATCTCAATAAATCAGAATTATTAAATTGGGAAATTTTTGTACTCATATTGTATAACCTAAAACATTATATATTAGTCCAAAACGGGGGAATTTAACCATTGAAAAAACAAGATTATCTATAAAATAATTTAAAGATAAATATTATATAGCTATAAAAATATTCTAAAAGATAATGTCTTCAATTGAGATATAAGCTTAGCTATTCCATCCTCAAATAAAGTAAACAAACTTACATTAAATTCGCGTAAAACAAATTGCGGCCATCTCCAATTATTATATGATAATTGAACAATAAAATGAGCAAGAATAAGACTCATAACTCCCCAGCTAGTAAGAGTAATCAGCAATATAGCTAAAATAGTAGCCAATAATGCAGACACACAATAAGTATTAGAATAAGGAATATAATTAGATGTAGATATATATGAAGTAAACAAGGATTGATTAGCTTCCAAAAACATATATATAGCCAGAAATAAAAACATATTTATATTCAAAAGAGTATCGTGCTTAATTAGATTAACCAAAGGAATACCAATAGTAATCATTACCAATATAAATAGTACATACATCACAATAAAAATAACCCACGATTTCGAAAATATATTATACTTCAGAGAATGATTCTTTTCAACACTTGCTGCGTTCAATAAAGGTTGTTGTGTTGTATAATAAATAGATGAAATGGATGAAACGATTGTCAGTATCTGTACAGAAAGAGCATACCCTGCCGTCTCTGTTAATCCCAAATAGAGAGAACATAGTACAGTATTTGATTGTGTAACAAAATACCTGGAGATCATTACTAACCCATCTTTTCTTGCATTACTCCAAATAAGCTTAAAATTCTCATACCTTTCATTAATAGTAAAATTATTTTTAGATTTATAGTATTCTTTACCCACTTCCGTTTTTTTCCGAAAAGCATGAGACAAATAGAAACGAAACATAATTCCACTAAGCAAATAAGCAATAGTAACAGCCATTATATTTCTACATAACACTAAAAGAATAACAGATGCGATTATCTGAATCAATTTTGATAAAGCAAGAGCTTTATTTAAATCGACAAAGTTTCCAATTCCTCTAAAAATAGCCGTATAATACAAGTATAAAACATTTACAAAACTAGCTATTACAAAAACACCCCAAGCATATAGAATATACGCTGACAAATGTCTGTCAGATACGGTATAGATGTAATAAGTACCTCCTGTCGAAAGAAGTATAAAAGCCAATAATGCAATAATTAAATATATACTCTTAGCCGTACAAATTACTTTTTTTAAAAGATATATATTCGAATTTTTTCTATCCCCCAATGTAGCTGAAACAACTCCAACTTTTTGTATTTCATCCGCACCCGCATAAGAATAAGTTATAACTCTCGCAATTTGTGGTGAAAACCCAAAGTCAAACATAGCAACAAAAGCCCCTACACTCAAAAATATATACCATAAGCCCAATTCTTCCGTAGGCAAATAATATAGAACAATCGGCAACAATAAAATATTAGTACCAAATGAAAAACCATATCCCAAATAATTCCAAATAATATCTTTACGAGATATGCTAATTCTATTTTTCATTGAAACAGAATTTATTTGATTCATAAAATCCCAATACTAAGGAGGGAATCCCAAAGAAAGCTAAATTAAAAGAATATCCCCAAAATAAAAATAGCCACAAAACACCAATAATTACCCATGGAGTTAGAAAGAAACACCTTATCCCTCTTCTTATACATAAAAAAAAACAAAAAAGGCCCCAAAGACCAAATTTAAGAAAAAGAACATTAAATGCTTCATGCATTAGAATAAAAGTCCCATTCTGATATTGATCCGGGCTAAATGCAGCATCATTATAAAATCCCATTGTATTTCGATGATCTTTTATACTTCCTCCAAAACCTTTACCCAACAATGCATAATAAGGTTTCTTGATATATTCTGCTGCAATATTAAAAAACTCTTCAATCCTATATTTAGGAGACAATGGCATATTCTCATACCAATCAAGATCAAATACTGAAATCAACATTGTTGCCTGTATCAATTTAGTAGAAGATAATTTATCCATATTTTTTTGTGTTTCAAACAAACTACCTAATCCTATTAAGAAAGGAACGAAAAATACAAATATTGATAATAGAACTAATTTCTTCTTCCGCTGATTTAAAATAATAACTATAGAAAAAATTATATATATCAATGCTAACCAAGACTTTCCCCCCAAAGCATTGGAAGTAGTTAATTGTAACCACAAAGCTAAAACAGAACAGATAAATAACAACAATCTCTTTCTATATTCCTTATAAAAGAAAAAAAGAATAATTAACGGCGAAAAAGAAAAAAACTAAAGGCATCAAAACAATTTCCTCATCTCCATAATATCCGCGTTTACCTATTATTATAGATATAAATGCCGAAAAAATTACTCCTACCAAAATGGAAAACATCATTCTTTTAAAGCGTATATAAGTATCTTTCTGAACAACACAATATGAGAAATAAATTACAAGCAGACTATAAATACTTAACTTTAAAAAGTCTAAGAAAAAATATCTAATATTACCTGTATTTATAATATCATTATCATTTATCAAGATAGAAAAAAATCCTGTAATCCCCCCAATAGGTATCATCAAGATTGCAAATTTTAAAAGAAAGAAAAGATTTTTACCTTGATGTTTTATTTTATTTATCCACCGAAATTTATCCTTTTTATATATCATTAATAGAGGAATTAACAACAAGATAAAGAAAGGGTAACCTTTAACAAGCGGCAACATAAATATAGAATATGCTACAAAC
>BAJA01000016.1 GCA_000613465.1 Bacteroides nordii WAL 11050 = JCM 12987 | reverse complement strand
AAAGTATGTGGACATGTTCATCAATATGGCAGAATCCGCATTTTTGAATCGGATACCAAAGAAGAAATGTACCGAATAGTTTGCAGAAAGCAGCAACATAGCTATACCCATAATCTGTCGGGAGCGGAGATAATTCGTGAAAATTTTCTTTTCAGGAGTCTTTGCAAACAAAAAATAAAAGCCGAAGAATAACATTAACGGCAGTGCGGTACAAAGTGAAAAACTGTATATAGATGGTTCCATTGTTATGCTTATTTAGTTTTGATACAAATTTTGATAAATTTCCGAATTATAAGCCAGTTGGGATAAAAAACAGAAATATCTCCGAGTGCTCGCTGCTTGAGTTAAAATGTCAAGACCGACTCACCTAAGATCTTGCATCAACGTGCTCTAAGTCACAAATTACATTAATTTTGGGAAGAAATCATTAGGTCGTTGCTCCTTCTCTCCATGAACGATTCATACCATAAATTCAGTATATCTTGCGCTTTATTTGCATATGGTATATTTACTTTTGAGTCTTTCAATTGTAAATAATGAGTCACCAATGCAAACTTGCTCGATAAATGGTATAAGGTTACCATTTTTATCAAGCGACTCTTTGCCAAATATTTATACCTTATCTGCACGTTTCTTATTAAAATCAAATAATGTGAATGAAGTATTTTTTTTCATTACAATTCTTTATAAGGATTATGTTCAGGAACCCTAATGAGTTCTTTTATATCAACTTCCAGACATTGAGCTATCTGTATTAATGCTTCTAAAGGTGGTTGACAAGCATTGGTACACCATTTGGAAATGGTTGCTTGGTCTCTGCCAAGTTTCTCTGCAAGCCATTTGTTCGTTTTCCCCTTTTCTGCAAGCATAACTTTTATACGATTAAGATTTTTCTCAGCCATTGCGTATATTATTATTGTTTTCGGTTGTAAAGATACACATTCTTCTCCAAATATCGTTTGTTAAATCCGAAAATCATTATAAAAAGCGGAAAATAATTTGTCTAATTAGAAATTCCGTTGTTTTTTGCATGATTTACAGTGACTCTTTCCCTCTTTATCTTGCATATCACTATATTCTGTTAAAATGAAAACAGATGTGCCTACTTATAATTTTCTTTTGGAGTTGATTTATGAATAACAAAATCGGAAAAATTTGTTTGCCAAAAGCGACATGGCTGTTATGATATTGGGAGACAACGGAACAGGCAAAGAACATATAGCGGAAAAGATACATCTGCAAAGCAAAAGAGCCGACAAGCCTTTTGAGGTAGTAGATTGCGGTACGCTTTCTGCGGAACTTGCCGTTTCTGCTCTCTTCGGACATGAGAAAGGGGCATTCACAAGTGCGGAGGCAGCAAGAAAAGGTTACTTTGAATTGGCTGCTGGAGGTAAGCTGTTCTTGGATGAGATAGGCAACCTGCCGAAAGACGTACAGGCAATGCTGCTGCGTGTGTTGCAATCCAAGAGCTACCGACCATTGGGAGCTACAAAAGATAAAGTGGCTGATGTTTGGGAACCGTAGGCTTGTATGTGCGCAAAGCTATTGCATTTGTCCGCAGGATGCAAGAGCATGTGGCAGCAACATATCATCTTCATGTGACCACATCCACTTCAGAAGCCTCCCCGCCAGTATCACCAGAATCAAAGCCATTTGTGAAATGGACTGGCAATGCCGTTGACCTTGTAGAAATGGTATATGGCATCTGCGTCATGGGAAGCGTGAATGATGGCGATGTGAAATTCAAGGACTTGGCGCAAGCCATGTACCAGTTCTTTGGTATCAAAGCCAAGGACTGCTATCGTTTCTACACCGACATCAGAAGACGCAAGAACTATAGTCGCACCTATTTTCTGGACAAGATGCAGGAGAAGTTGAATGAGAAAATGCGGAGGGATGATGAATTGGAGAGAATGAGGAGATGAAAATGCAAAGCACCATTGGCTATGAAATGTGTAACCAATGGTGCTTTGTGAATCATTATAGAATTTTCGTTTCAAAGAAATTCTTTATCTTGTATATACCTATATCATGCTTATAGCGTCCGAACAGAAGTTGTGGATTGACATTGTGTTTGTCTGCTTCTGTCTGAATATATGGTGCTATTTTATAAGGTACAACATCACGAGTCCTTGCCATGAACTTTTTCCAGTCCGCATTTGGTAGGGTCGCATTTAAAGCAAACTCGTCAGCCTCAGACTCCTCGATGTTCTTCTTGTCCTCCATGAGATTAATCATTGCCTTACCATTTTGGGTAAGGTGCTTGAATACATGACCGACCTCATGTAAAATGGTGAAAGCAAAATTGTCAATGGAAGCTATTCTCTCAGTGATGACAATCGTTGGTGTATCTCCTATCCAAAAGGACATTCCATCAACAGGAACTTGCCCAACCTTATTGACTACAAGAAAACGAATACCATACTTGTTAAGAACCTCTTGGGTTTTGTTCACCGTATTCTTGTTTTCTTTAAACACATTGTTCAGCTCTCTTGCCAGCATCTCTGTATCTGCCCCCTTGTCAAATGTGCATAAAGTTGAATCATCATTTTTAGAGAGATGATAGCAATAATATTTCCAAGACAGAATGTCCACGGGATTGGTTTTCACCTTTTCTGACTTGCGGTAATAAGAAAGTTCCATCTCTTCTGCCTTCAAACCAAAGAAATCATCCAAGTTATCCACGGAAAAGACCTCGAAGATGCGTTTTACATCCTCGATGATATTTCCTCTAACGATACCGGCTTTTCTGAAAAAGGGTATTGATACTTGGTCTTTGAGTACATTCCAAATCTCAAGCATTTTAGTCTGCAACACAACCCTTTCGCTCTGTTTGGCGCAATCCAATTCGTATTGCGTCTGGATGTTCATGAGATATGTCGCAGAAATGCCGAGAGCGTTTTCCAACAACAATGCCATTTCAGGTGTCAGAGAACGTTTACCTTTTATGACATCATTCAGAATGGATTTCTGTATGCCAGTGAGTTCGGACAATTCGCTCTGCTTCATATTACGAGCAGACAATTCGTCCTTAATCACCTCGCCCACATGAGTTGCCTCAAATGGGACTGCCTGATTGAAACTAAACTTAGTCATAATGATGTGATATTTCAATTAATTCTATTTCGGTAATGATAATACTGCCATCGGCAGGAGAGCTTTGGAAAATCAATCGCCAGACATCATTGCATCTTACGGATTCTTGATCTTTTCTGTCTCCGTGCAATCTTTCGTAGCGCAAGCCATGATCACGCATAATGTCTTCAATTCTTGTTGCAGCTCTCATTTTGTTGACAGCCTTAACATAACCCTTGATTGCGGCTATAGGAAGTCTTTTATACTTCTTGTCAGATGTCTTTCCATTTTCGAACAGTTCCAACAAAGCCTCGTCTTCACTTGTTATGTTCATATATTATTCAGCCATGTTATTTTTATTTGTGTGCAAAATTACGATAAATATTTTGATTATCAAAATTGATAATTGATTATTAACTATATTATAATCATTTTTAACTGTTATTCTTGGCACTTGCGGAAAAAAGCAATAGGACAGACCTATTTATATTCAACTGTGAAAAGCGCATTTATGCCTTCTGTATCAAGTGCTTCAAGTTCTCATCGTTGGCGATACGCCCCAGCTCATCCTTGACAATCTGCTTGGCGTCCTCCTTGATTCGGTTGTAGTTGTCCTGAATGGCTTGTTTCATGCAGTCGTTGCCACCCGCATCCAAGAAATCGTTGATGATGGGGAGTTTCTGATAACGACTTTCCTCCCGTTTCACCTTTTCGGTATCAACTACTATCTCGGCATGAAATATCTTCTGCTCTATGCGCTCGGTGAAGTTGTCGGAAACAGAGCCGACAAACATACCTTGTTGCCCTGTCCGTCCGTGGCAGAATAGACAAAACCATGATACTCTCGACCGCCAACTTCGCCTCTGACCTCCTCCAAGGATATATTATATAAGGAAAGAAGTGCACGGTACTCGCCCAAGGACTGGAACCTGTAGGTAGCGCAGAGAGATTTTACGGTGTTGGCAACCTGCTTTTTCACATTGCCTTGGCTTATATCCACCTTGCGGAGTGGATTGTCTGCCTGGCGTTGCTTGCGGTCTGCCTTGTGGAGATTGTACTTCTCCTCCAAGTCACGGGTGATAGCCTTGCTCCTATGGTAGTTGTATCGGCTATCCAAACACTTGCCGTTTTCATCCACTCGGATGGTCACGATGTGCATGTGATGACGGTCGATGTCCTCATGCTTGTAAACCATGTATGGCTGGTTGCCATATCCCATGCGCTCCAAGTATTCACGGGCAATATTCTCCATCTCCATATCCGTCAGCACATCATCAGGATGCGGATTCAGGGAGATATGCACGACAGGCTTCTCTGTTCTGATATGCGGAGAAAGGTTTCGCTGGAAATCACGCAAGGCATTGGCGATGCTCGTCTTTCCCGAACAATCATCGAAGATATTGTTCGTAGCCAAGAGCTTTCCTTCTTCCTTGTTAATCTTCTCACCATTGTATGCCAGAGCCCCATACAATGAACTTCCGAAACTTATCTTTGCGACCATCTTTCCTCAAACTTACGGTTTAGTTCAACTATCTCACGGGTAAGAGAGACCAGTTCCCTGGTGCAGTTCTCCAACTTATAGAGTAAAGCCATTGCCTTTTTCTCGGAGAAATGACAACGGAGTTCCTTGACAACCTGGTTGTAGTTGTTGCCAATCATTCGGTACTGCGAGTGAA
The DNA here is from genome assembly GCA_000613465.1 of Bacteroides nordii WAL 11050 = JCM 12987. Lineage (GTDB taxonomy): Bacteria > Bacteroidota > Bacteroidia > Bacteroidales > Bacteroidaceae > Bacteroides > Bacteroides nordii. Next base: position 100,365 of record BAJA01000016.1, on the reverse strand, counting down.
AAGAAGAAAGCTTGGTGTAGTATTCCACCAAAGTCTTGTCTTCACGCAACACCTTGAACGGTTCGCCGAAGATGCGTGCCTTGGCAAAAACAGCCTTCGCCTTCACGTCAGTCTGCTCATACATGACGAGGAATTTCATCCACTCGTCATCATCGAACCGAAGCATCACATGGTGCGACTTCGGATTCAGTTTGGGGATTCGTCCCCCTCGTTTTCTTTCTGTGTTCATATAAAATGGATTAAGTGGTACATACGGCAATGATGGAGCTGTGCTAACTATCGTCAGATTGGAACATGGGAAGCCCGACTTCGGAGATGCTACCAACCCGGCAGGGCAAGGTCTTTGGAGAGTAACTCCAAAGGTTTTGAGTAACTCAAAACATACCTTGCTATGTCTTTGAGGACATAATGTTTTGGAAAGAATAAAACCTGATACCATTGAAAACACTGCGGTGGTTCGCCCAAGTGGCTGGAGGCGCAAAGCCTCCAAGGAACGACTCGTTTTTCGCTATGTCCAAAGGATGAAACAAATAAATCCCGAAGAATTGGGGACATAGAATACCATTCCTCGGGATGAACAAAAATGTATTCCTGCATGTCATACGTTTTATATGTCATACGATAAACATGTAAAACGTATGACATCAATGTATATATGCTTACACTATTCTTTGCATGGATACTTCTTTATCAAATTACAAGCACATTTCTATACGACAGTGAATCAGTGCGTCAATAAGTCAATACGACAGTGAACAACCGAAGCGTCAAAGATACGACCATTTTCAACAAAAGGCATTCGTCTCTCCGTAGAGTTGCAGGACAATAGTTGTTTTCTCTTTTGCTTCGTACAATCTCTTGAGGATAACTTCACGAAGTTGTGCTGCGCCAAAAGAGTGGAGACGAAAGCAAATGGCAACTATCATAGGAAAATTATACAGCGTTTGCCAAACACTAACGGAAGTTTCGTCCTTGTATTGGACTTCCGACATAGACAACATACCTTCTTTATATATAGCTCGTATCACAGAGTTGAGTTTCGGGGCGATAACATGAAGCATATCCACCAACTCTCCCTCACTCATCCACAAGTCCTCCAAGTTGGACGGAATGGAAAGCCTTCCATTTCCGTCCATAGTGATAGTTGTCCTTTTCATGCCATTCCTCCCATTACAGGCAAATGCCCCTTGATTCGACTTTCAAAGACAGATATGTCATGGTTAAGTTTTGTGCTTGTCACCTTGGCGTATATCTGTGTTGTGGTGATATTCGTGTGACCAAGAATCTTGCTCACGCTCTCTATCGGCATACCATACTCCAAGGCTAAAACTGCCCAACTATGACGTGAGACATGAAATGATACACGCTTCTTTATACCACACATTGCAGCAACTTTCTTGATGCGCTTGTTAATGCTGTCAAGATTACCGATATTGAACAAGTGGTTGTCTTTTCTGAAAGACTTGTATCTCTCAACAATCTGCATGGGAATATCCATCAGCTTGATTTGGAACGGTACGCCTGTCTTCTGACGCTTGGACACTATCCAAGGAGCACCGTTTACCATGCTGATGTTATCTTCCGTCAAGTTCTTGATGTCGATGAAAGCTATACCTGTCCAACTGCCAAAGATAAAAATGTCTCTCGCAAATGCCATGTTGGGGTCTTCCAACTTTATCTCAGTCATGGCGGTAAGCTCGTCCTAGGTCAAGAACTCACGTTCCTTATGGTCTGGATCAACGTGGTACATGGCAAACGGATTTCTCGGTATCTTGCCGTTGTAGTGTGCCGCCATAACGATATGTTTCAGAGGTATGGAGTAAATCCAAATGGAGGACTGCGCAAGCCCTACCACATTTTTCAAGTAAATACTACCCAACGGTGTGGAGATTTTTTCGAAAACCGAAGGCTCAACCTTTTATTTCCAAAGCCCGCTGCCATACCTTTGCACCTGCACGATAACGGTTGATGCCAAAAGGAAAGACCATGTGGAGGAAAGAAAATCAAAGCGGCAAATGAAAAAAGAAACTTCACGGAAGTTTTTGGACTGTACGATTATCGCATACTCATTTCTGAGAAATGGATACAACGTCGTCTTACAAACGTCTTGAAAAATGGAAATCGCATACAAAAATGGCACAGCATCAGAGAAATTCTGATGAAAGAAGAGTATGGCTTGTCCATGCTTCTTGCATCGGGTTTTCTCCAAGGCTGTGCAGCCAAGCATGAAAGTGGTCGTTGAGGTTTACATCAATGACTTCTTTTTTGCGGTGGAGTATGCAAACAAAATGGTACGGCAAATCAAGGAATGGTGTTTCTTTTGATCGGTTAGCCTGCAACCGACAAAAAGATGCACTTTTCCTCATGCCGTACTACTAAGACATGAAAGGGTGGCGTGCCACTGTTTCATGTCGTTTGGATTGTGCGATAAAAAATGGAACTGCGAGTTGTGGCTATAAAAATCAGCCGTTGTCAGCACGGCAAACAAAGAAAAGTCCTTGGCAGTATAGTCTTGAAGCATTTCAAGGCATACTGTCAAGGATTTTTCTTGCCGTGCCATAGTCGGAGGAAGTTAGTCTGAGGTACGAGGACTGTCTTTCTGCGACGACGGCTGACTTTTATACAAAACACACGAAAGGATGAGAATATGCAAACGAAATAGATCATTCAAAAAACAGAAACCATTGCCACATAAGTTTGAATGGATTGAAATGGATATAGCAAAGAATAGAGAAGAATATGGTTTAATGAAAACAGATTTATCCAAGCAAAAAATCGAGGATAAAAAATCTTAAAACATTCTTTATCCCCGATTAAATATCGTACCTTTGCAACCGAAAGAGTTCTTTGGATGGTTATGCAAATCACAGCAGGATGCTACATTCTGTTTATTTCTAATTCGTAACCTCTTCTTTTTATGAGATAAAGACTTATCTCATTCTCAATCACTTATAAAAAATACGTACTTTCCTATAAGGAAAAGTTTTCTACCTGTTTATTAATAATCTTCCAATCTATCGAGTCTTTCAGATTAATAATATCTACAATCGAATAATGCTTTGTCCCGTTCTCTTCTTCTGCAAAACGTAGCCGTCCGCTCAAACGCTGTTTCTCAATCTCTGCCGGATCGAGATTTATCAGTTCGCAGACTTCATCAGGCAGCATGGAAAGCGCCACGTCATTTTCCTGACAGATATGTTGCAGGACGGCCAGCATATTCAACGACTTCTTATAACTTCTCACGAGCGCAGCGAATGAACTGCTTTCAATTTTAATCATTTTCTTCATAACGCTTATTTTTTAGAGTGTTCTTCTTTTTCCAGCAACATGGCACGGAGTACGTCCGAACGACGGTAATATATCTTCCCCTTGTCTCTATGAAAGGGGAGTGTCCCGTCATTGCGTCGTCTTAAAAGTGTCCTGTCCGACATCTTGGTGAGCAAGCGCACACCTTTTGAGTCCAGTATCTCGCTGTCCGGCAAATTATGTACGGCAGGAGCCAATAACTTTTCAATGTTGGTAACTTTGGCGAGTATGGCACTAAGCATGTGGGTTGTCTGTCCACCCGGTGCAGTTCTTCTGTTATTCATAATGACCTTATTTTTATTGTTTATGGTGCAATATTACGGAGATATTATAAGGCCATTGGTTACTCAACCGTTGAGCAACCGCCAAAAAAAGACAGAAAACGCCAATTTGGGACAAAAAAATAGCCGAGAGACATTGTCTCCGGCTATTCTATAACAAGTAGGCATCAATAAGTTATGCCTTAAATTACTAATATGTTAATAATCAGATTTATACAAAAATAAATAGCAGTATATTTTGCTATATTCCAAATATTGCCTACATTTGTATATGAGTTATTTGAAACTATGCAAAGCAGTGTAACCCGAAGCAGGACTTCCATCACCAAATCGTTACCTGCATCTTTTAAACTCTCTATATTTACTTTATCTTCAGATAGTTACAACAAAATACATTGTTTTAAGGCATAGAACACAGGTAAGCAACAAAAAGAAAGTAGCAGAACAAACCCGGCTTTAACTATCTACAATCATAAAGACAGCTACAAAAAAGAAAGCATTTCATTCTAACACTGAAATAATCCAAGTACAAACTTTATGCGTTCTCACAACGCACCTACAATGCCTTCAATTCTATAAACCAGAATTCTGCTCTGCTACAACGTTATAAAAAGGATATAGAAAATACACTTTGTCAGTTTGTCAAAATGTCAATCTTCTCCCAGATTTTCGTAAGTCTTTTCTCCCGAAGATTTTTCCGCAACCTTCACTCCTCCGGCATAATACTCCTGAGAGAGTTTGAGATACTTGTCAAAAAGCTGTTTTACCATGATAATTTCATCACCTTCAGTAATCGGAGTACGTGCCTTACCATAAGTATCAACATATGCAAGCTCCCACTCTGCCAGACCGTTATAGAAATCATTGGCCCGGAAAGCCTCCCGACCATAAATCAATGGTAAACCGGCTTCTTCATATGAAGTACCCACATCAAGATGTTGTTGCAGCATGGCATAGAATTTCTGCCAACGCGGGAGATAATAGCCACTGATTAAACCCGACCACTCTCGCCAGGAATAATCAAAGATACGCGGATCACCGTCAGCCCCCCAAATAGTGACCAAAGAAGTGGCATCACGTTCCATCAAATTCTTCTCCTCGTCAGTATCTCCCCAACTACGGGCTTCCGTCAGCCAACGATCAAAGCTATACTCACTGCGGGTACGAAGCAACTTATCCATATCAGCCAACATTTCAAGGAATCGCCCGGAATGAAGTGTAAAAGCACACTGATCTTTCTTCCTGAAAGCTTCTGCCGCTTGACGATGTATAAGCTGACCGAGATTAGTCATCAGCTGCCGTTGCACATCCACGATATCGAAACGATAAGGTCGGGAAACAGACAACTTATCTATATCTTTGAGCAACAGGCTTTGGGCACGAATCACCAATGTGGGATCATAAGGTATCTCAAGAGCAGCATTCGGACCAGATTTCTTTACGTCCAACGCAGGACGGGCAGCTACGATTGAACTCTTTTCAGTACCATTCGTACCCCGGCGATACGGACCGTTAAGCAACAACAACCACGCCTCCTGTGCCGCCGGCGAAAAGGCACCATAACGACGGGTAGCATACTGTTTCAGCCATGCTTGCAGGTTGATACTATCAGCATGACAGGGCATTTCAAAAGCCAGTTCATAATATACCGGATTCTGCTCAATGGCTTCCATAAATAAACCTGATCCGCAAACAGCAGGATTCAACCGTTTTGCCTTACTGTATTGGTTGGAGGCCAAAAGTTTCAAATCACCGTGCATATTGATACGTCCACCAAAATTATGCAGATTGCCTACTACCGTAGAATATCCCCAAAACAGGGCTTTTGAAGTACTTTTACCGTTCAGGTCAAGAATCAACAAAGCGTCTTTTGGAACGGCCTTTACAATATCTTCACGCAAACTCCACGATTGCATGGCCCAAGTACTATGCGGATCGAAATCACGGAAAAGATGATGAATTCTTTCTCCTACGGCTTTCAAATATTCAGGAGTATCTATCGGAGGAGCACTTTCGTGGAACGGATCGGCAGCATAAACTCCGTGTGCACCAAACAATCGGGCCTGTTCTTCAAGGAAAGCACGTCCCATACGGGTAAACAACGAATCAGTAGGGTCCAACTGGGCAGCTCCTTTGAAACCACACCAGGAGCGTTGCTGGTTAATATTCGCTGTGGGATACTTCTCTTTCAACTCACGAGGTACGTAACCGGAGAAGCCCTGCTGAATAGGTTGCATTCCCAACTCCAGCTGCCGTGAAATAATTTTTTTACCCAATGCGGCATGTTTATCAATCACAGTTTTCGGAAGGGGTCCACCATAACTTTGAAGGTTTTGCATCCATTGCCAAGCTGCATGTCCGGGACCAGCCAGGAAAGCACGCGCTTCTTTATCAGTGAAATTGAAACGCAACAGGGTGTTATACCACACAGCATCCAACCCAATAGTAAAAAGAGGCATATTGATGGAGTTCATCGCCATAAAGTCAAGTTCCCTTTGCCAACGTTCCCAATTCCACCAGGCAGCAGTATAGCTCACAGTACAATAGTTCATGTACACACGATAACGGCCGTTGATGAGACGGCGCTCCTTTGCAAGAGGCTGAGGCAATTTTTTAGGAAGCTGGAGCTGATTACCAAACCAGGAAACATGCGCCTGACAAGTATACTTCAAATACCAGTTAAAGGCAGTAGCCAGCGCAACGGACGTGTTACCTCGAAGAATCACTTGTTTGCCGTTGCCGTCTACCTCGTAGACATCAGAACCATTATCGGGAGCTATCAACTCCAACCGGTATTGCGAAGAGTAACCGGGAGTTACCCGCTCTATCAGATCATAAACGGCTTTGACACGCTTGTCCTTACCCGAAACAGATAAAGAACATAGAAAAAACAACAATACAAAAAAACTTTTAATTTTATTCATCAGTCACAAATTGAAGATATGCCTTCATTTCCCAAACTGGAAAAGCTGGAGGCAAGGTTAGTAAAATCAAGCACTGTAATCTCTCCGGGTTTCAAAGTCAGCGATAGCATATCACCATAACGATACGAGGCTTTCACTCTACTGCCCACACTTCCTAAAGGAGATGAAACATGATAAACCATATCCGTTTCGGGCAATAATCCTAAACTACGGTCAAACATCACATTATAAGTTTGCTCCTTTTCCGAAGGATTGTGAAAAGAAAGATATCCCTGAGTCTTATTCCAGGCACTGTAGCCGTACACCTCATTGTCACGAGGCGAACCACCGTGCATACGGACATTATGGAAAAGCGGAAATACTTTTTGAGCCCATTTCAAGCCATCGGCCAAAATGTCCCAATCAGAATAAGACAATTTTTCTGTCTTGATATACAGCTCAATAAAACCAGTACCCCGGCTAAGATTCATATACAAATAATCACGGAAAGCCTCCGGTGTTTCATCCGGACCTGTTTTCTTCGGTTCATGATTGAAAACTGAGTTCATCGGAAACTTCGTATTCTCTTCTTTCCATATCTGATGATAAACATTATCACGATATACCAACTCCCCGTTACGATTATTTCCTTTCGCAGCATCTCCGGCATTAATCAGCCAAACCACATCGACGTATTGCAACCACCATGGACTAAGATAAGCCCCGTTTGTAATAGCAATAAAAATATCCGGATTCACTTCTCCCAAACGATTAAAGATCTTCATCAGACGTTCTGTTCCGGCAGTCAGGTAATAAAGTTTCAGTTCGTCATACCGGGAGTCATTCAAGCGCTCGTCATTGGAAGAAAAGCCTTCAAGCCCAAGCTGTGGCATAGCTGCCGTGCCTCTTCCCTGTAACTAAAAATCACGGATATTAAGATGTCCGAACAGTCCGTCAAATTTAAAATAAGAAACACCTCCGGAAGCAAGCTCCACAACCCGGTCTTCAAGCTTCTGCATATATACAGCTCCCGTCATGGACATACCATAAGAGAGAGATTCATAACCATATTCACGCATTTTAGGAACCATTTTCAATCCACCTAAAATGGAAGCCGGACTTAGCCAAAGCCCAAGATTAGAATTAGCTTCCTTCACTACTTGCCGGCTTTCGGAAAAATCGGAAGAGAACTTGGAATTCACCGTCCAAACCTTTCCCGACCAATCGGCAGTCGCCGGGTCGGCATGTTGCCACCCATCATCAATAACATAGGCATTCAAAGGTGTACACCCCCGTTCAAGCACCAGTTCATTGTTCACTTTACGCACACTGGCTGTAAACGTTCGGGCCGAAACACTCTTTCCAAAATCAAACCAACTGTTGTACTGAATCTGCAAGCGAAGCGGACGTTTTCTTATTTTATTGATATAAGCGTAAAAGGCATCATCAAGATAAGCCGGATCATCGGCCACGCCAACCACGCTCTTATAGGTTGTATACTCTTCGCCTTTAGAAAGTCCGCAACCACGAAGATAGCCACAGGACATTTTCTGATCCGTTACCAGATTGGTTGCCGCAGGAAATTCGATTCCCCAATAGGTAGCCGTTTCTGTTGTATAAAGAGGTTGTCCCAGACCCGGTTTCCAACGGGCACCCCCCTGAGCCGTAATTTCTTTTGTAGTATAGTTTTGCCGGGCATCAGCGAAAGAGATAGACTCCACATCAACGCGTTCCAATGTAACATCCTTACCAGAGCGAATCTGCAAGTACTTGTGGCAAAAAGAATCATCATCCGTCAATTCATAGCTGACCGTCACCGAAAGTTCTTCTTTTTTATTATTAAGTACAAACCTGTAACCACGGCCTTTCTTGTTTGATGTAAGATTGTAGTCGGAAACAGAAAGTACTGTAAAATCTTTAGCAGTCAAGATACGGTCGGTACCTTCTTTGTCGGTACCCTCAGAAATGCGCAAGGCAAACTCTTCACATGAAAGAGGCGTCAGCGTTTTACCAGAAAGTTTATTGTAAATAGATTGAGTAGCCAGGACACCGTTGTTTACTTCAAGCGTACGTACCAGAAAGGGGTTCTCCAAACGATAAGCAGTAGTCTGGGCACCAAGAGTCACAGTAATCCCACACAGAATGATAAAAGATAGAAAAGTTTGTTTATTCATAAGGTTCGAAAGTAAGATGTTAACAGAACAATTTGTTCAAATTCACCACAGAGTACACAAAGACCACCAAGGGGTTGCATATTCGATTACAAAAGTAATAAAACTCTGTAACCTCTGTATACTCTGTGGTGAGTTTTTACTTAGTCAATATCTGCAAGTCTGCTCCTTTTTGTCTTGCCATAAGCTGGGCCACATACAAAGAGCGAGGGAAAATATTAATCTCATTCTGTCCTTCCCAAATGCCTTCGGGACGGTCTTTGAAATGTCCGGGCACCTTCTCTCCCTTCGTTCCGATACTATAATTGTTTCCGGAAACCCAAGGATTTTGTATAGCAGCACGGCGCACCCGGCAGTTCCATAAGACTTGTGTAACGCCGGCCCAACCATGTCCGCTTCCCATCTGTCCCCGATCCTGAACATTAATTTCTCCGTCGGTGATTATATTGTCATAAAGAGTACCCACTGCCCAACGGTGATGCGGACCTATATCTGCAAATGTCTGGGAAGCGGAACAATTATAAAATACATTCGGCCCGCACACACGCGCCCCGGTCACATAGTCATGACGCCCTTCGGAACTCTGGCAATTCATGAAAAGATTCTGTTGCCCCCAATTATTGAAACCATAACGGAAACCACCTGTAATAAGTGATTTTGCTTCAAGACAACGGCTGTTAGAAACCGTTACGTTCTTAGCCATCGCCTCACAACTAACAGCTGCATACCCCAGGTAACGACAAGTAATATTGCGTGCCCAGCAGTTTTCTACTTTATCAAACTCCACACCTATCCAACCATGCTGATTATCCTCATAGTTTTCAAACTCAGACTCAAGACAAAGATTGCTGACTCCTACTTCACTGATACGTCCGTCAAATGTATACTTATAAATCTCACCGCCACCATATTTGGCATCCATCTGCATTACAACAGGATTATCAATATAAATACGGTCGCCTTCTACTTTGGTTATCTCACGTTCAAAAGCAAGATTATACTCTTCGGGAGTCCATTGACGGGTACCTTTACGTTCTACAATTTGATCCATTTTAAGGTCGTGTATCCACTGTGAAGTACCGGGGCGATAAAGCATAATGCGATCTCCCGGACGAAAACCTTTACCCGAAGAAACCCGGAAAGAATGGGTACCAACAGGAACGAATGTATCTGTAATCTTTGCCCGTGTACCCGGCACTTCTTTCGCTCTTCCCGTACCGGATACTTTTATTAACGAATACCGCTTTTTCCCTGTAGCCAAAAGACGGGTTTCATTCACATTTTCTCCCTCTCCCTCTAATACAACACCACTGGCGGTAATAAGAATACTCTCAGAGATCTTATAAATACCTCGTTTGAGTAAAACCGTCCCCCGGTGTCCATCCTTATCGGGCTTCATTTGCGAAACTTTATCAATTGCCTTTTGGATAACGTTATGGCTATCTCCGTTCGCTACCGGCGAAACGATTATCGTAGCCGGATAAGCCGGAATGCTCTTATCTCCGTGATGATAACCTACACGGCTGAAATCCGGGATTGTATTTCCTTCTTTATCAGGATAATATGTAAGTTCTCCCGCATCGGTTATCTTTACCAGGCTGGATTGCCAGGCAGGCGGGAGTTTGGTTTGTGCCAATGCCCCTGTAACAAAGAAGACAATAAAGGCCCCTCCACAAATTAGGTTCTGAAATTTACTCATTGAATTGAAAATTGAAAATTACTATGCAGCGCGTTGTCGTTTAATTGAAAGTCTTATAGAGTTGAAAGTTACTATACAGCATGACAGCGCAGCAACTTTCAACTTTCAACTTTCAATTTTCAATTAACAACGTTACTGTAGGAATACCTTCGGCTTTCACCGCAACAACGGATTTTCCTTTGGGTTGGCGAACGCGGATACCTGCACGTCCATTACATGCCTGCACTTTGCGCGATCCCATGGCAGTACCTTGATTTTGTATCAACTCACCATCGCCTGCTATTTCAAAATGAACGAACATACGGGAGTCCAGGCAGCGAACTCCATTGGTATCCAATAACTGTGCTGATACCTCAAACATATTATCTCCACAAGGTGTCGCAGTAAGTTGTATAGTAGCCTCTGCCCCCCACTTCTCCGTTTGATACTCAAAAGATATTTCGTCTGTGATGCTTTCCTTACCAGTAGAAACAGCCTTAACCGTATTCTTTCCGACATTCAAAGGTACATTCCAACGTAGTCCGGCAGCAGGAAAGTCCTGACTATTACGTTTCTTTATTCCCCGGCTCACTCCATTGACGAAAAGTTCTACTGAAGGGCAGTTTGAATAAACCAGTATCTCTTTCTCCTCACCCGCATTTCCCCAACGCACTGGCCAGCTGTGCCCATATATATGTATCATGGGCTTCTCTGTCCAATAAGACTGGAATACATAGTAACTTTCTTTCTTCGTAAAGTCACGCTCTACAACCCCTTTCTGATTCATATAGGTACCGGATTTCGGTGACGTATCGGAGTAGAGAAATCTTTGAAAGGCCAATAAGCTGCTCCTGTCAACCAAGGCATATTCTCCTGTTCTTTCAAGTGCCAATCAATCAGCTTTACGATATATGTTTCGCTCCAATCCCCTTTCTTAAGCACTTGTGCCGAACCATTCAGTGCTGCATCAGCATCGCTCTCACCTGCTTTACGAATGGCTGCCACCACCTCGGCATGACGTCCGGCATGGCTGTCACCTCCCCACTCTACGTGTAGGAAATGTTTCACCTTTTCCATCTCAGCAAGAGACATTTCCTGATAATCGGTATAATTACCCCGATACCAGCCTGCCAGATAGAAGGCGAATAAACATCAACAATATCACTACAGAAGGCGCAACGGCGAATAGCTGTCTTACGACTATCATCCAGCTGATGCGAAAGGGTGTGAAGCTCACTCATCAACGAGCGGATCTCTCCTTGGTTAAATGTTTCAAAATCATTCGGCCAGTCATTCTCGTTTCCGAGTCCCCAAATGATCACGGCAGGATGATTGCGGTGTTGTTCTATCATGTCTGTCAACATGTGTTTGGCTTGTGAACGGTACTTTTCTCCACCTACCCCTCCACGGCACCAGGGAATCTCCTCCCATACCAGGATACCCAGGCTGTCACAAAGGTTAAGGATTATTTCTGACTGCTGATAATGTCCCAGACGAATGAAGTTAACACCCATCTCTTTCATCATCTGCATCTCTTGTCGCATCTGATCTTCGGTCATGGCAGCAGCTACCCCCGCATGATCTTCATGCCGGTGTGTACCACGTAATAACAACCGACGCCCATTCAAATGGAACGGACCTTTTTCTATAAATTCAAACGTTCGGAAACCAAAACGTTCGGAAGCAGTAACTGCCTGTCCATTGGCACGCACAGTAACCTCACACGTATAAAGCAGCGGGTTATCCACATCCCATACCTGAGGCTTTTTTAACGGGACGTCGGCAAGGCAGAATTCGCCGAGAGGAGTGACTTCATCCTGCCTGCCGGATAGTACACGTTCCCTTGAGAGTCTTTCACGCGCCATTCAACAGTGGCTTTTCTCACATCCGAAGGATTATAAAAGAAAGAATTTATTTTCAGGGTTGCCTGCTTCAGTTTCTGATCTAATACCGGCTCTATCTTCAGCGAAGCTATAGAAACCTCCGGAAGATAAACCAGATTGAGATAACGGTAAATACCTCCATAAAGATTAAAATCGGAAAGATCTGAAGGTATCATTTCGGCATCACGCGTATTGTCGCAACGAATACTCAAAGGGACACGTCCTCCAAAACGCTCAGCCTCTTTACTGGAAAGGAATGTGTTTACGGCATCTGTTATATCCACATTCCAACTATCATAACCACCTGTGTGACCAGCCACTTTAGTCATATAGATATAAACATCTGTCTTTTGTCCTGCTCCTTCAAATTCGAGCAGGATACGACCGTTTTTATAGGGATTGTCTATCGTGAGTTGTGTTTTATACCAGCCCGGTCCCTGATAGTAATTCACATCCGGATCTACTGCATCTTCTGCATTAAAGCAATGTGGAAGAGTTACTTTTGTCCAAATGGGTGATCCTTCCGGTTGTCCGACTTTCATGGGTCTGACAAGTTCCCATATATTACCAACATCCTGTCGAAGAAATTCCCAGTTATCCGTTAAACGAAGTTTTTGTGACTGCGTCACAGGAACCTTTGCACCAAGATTCCCGCTCAGCAGCATCAAACTAACTAATAAACCAACAATTGTATTTTTCATATTTACACCGCTTTTACAATACAGCGTTTCCTTCTTTTTCCAGTTTTGATTTTCTGAGTAAAGCCTCAAGGAAATAATAGTCTGCATAGACGATAGGAACATCTATCTCGGACTTATGAGGAGCAGAACCCGTACTGTGAAGTAAAAGGAAACCACGATCACCATTCAACGCTGCACGATAGTTCTTACTCAAATTACTGACAATTGTATCGGCCCATTCTTTATACTGCACAGCATTGTCCTTGTCGTACATAGAAAGCTCATACAGCGCACAAGCTATAACAGCTGCTGCCGACACATCTCTCGGTTCGTCAGGAATATTAGGAGCGTTGAAATCCCAATAAGGAATCAAGTCTTCAGGAAGTGTTTTACTGGTAAAGATATAGTTGGCAATATGTTTGGCCTGTTCCAGAAATTCCGGAAGATTCGTTTCACGGTAACACATAGTATAACCATATAATCCCCACGCCTGTCCACGTGACCATGCTGATTCATGCGCATATCCCTGATGTGTGTTCTTTTTCAGAACCTCTCCGCTGATTGTATCATAATCAATTACATGATACGAACTATAATCGTCGCGGAAATGATTCTTCATTGTTGTACGTGCATGGTTTACAGCGATGTCATAAAATTCTTCCCGGTTGGTTTGTTTGTAAGCCCAGAACAGTAACTCCAGATTCATCATATTATCTATAATAACAGGACACTGCCATTTATCTTTATTGTGATCCCATGAACGGATACAACCCACATTGTTTATACCGGGTAATCAGCGTTTCTGCCGATTCGATAAGTATTCCTTTATAATCAGAATTATGCGTCAAACGGTATCCGTTACCAAAACTACAAAATACTTTAAAGCCCATATCATGGGTACGGCCATTGGTCTTTTCACGCTCAATAGGTGCGGTAAACTCTTCAGCTTTCTGTCGCCAATACTCATTGCCGGTATATTCATACATATACCACAATTCTCCCGGAAAGAATCCGCTGCACCAATCCCGTGAAGCGACGAGATGCAGTGAACCATCCGGTTCAATATTACGAGGGCTGACTAACATCTTCTCTTTTTGCTCTTCTGTAAATGCAGACTTCACCTGGTCTATTTCCGAAAAGGCGAAATTCAATTGCCCGGAAGCAAAATCGAAGTTATCTTTTAACACATCCGCTGGTTGGGTAGTTCGGCTACATGCGCCGCATACTATCATTAGTGATAGCAGTCCTGTTTTGATTTTCATGGTTATTTTATAATTTATTTTGTCCAATGCAAAAATAGGCTATTAGCCTGACTCGGGTTTATATTATTATTCCATAGACTTGCACTATTATCCCAATCTTAGGTTTGAGACAAGAAAACATACCATTTTTCAATCCTGATCAATCTATATTCAGCGTATGTAACATATCCGACAAAGCCGCGGGGGTCAATTGTTGTGCAGCATCAGACAAAGCTTCCTGCGGGCAACAGTGGGATTCAATAAACAATCCGTCCACTTTCAGAGATAGTGCCTCCTGACAAATCTGAAGCAACAACTCACGTTTTCCTGCAATATGACTGGGATCACAATAAACAGGTATACCAGGAACGCGATTACGGAGTTCTTTTATCTGATCCCACAACGGAGAATTGCGATAAGGCGCATTGTCTACCAGGCAAAAGCCTCTATGTATGGCACCAATGCGCTTTACCCCTGCGTGTTGCAGGCGTTCGATAGCTCCTATCCATAGTTCCAGATCGGGAGAGACAGGATTCTTTACCCATATTGGAATATCTGTTCCACGTAATGCCTCGGCAAGTTCATGCATCATAAAAGGATTCACTGTAGTACGAGCTCCAATCCAAAGCATATCCAACCCGGCATTTAAGGCAGCTTCTACATGTGAGGGCAGTGCCACTTCAGTCATCACCCGCATACCTAAAGTTTGCTGTATCTCTTCCATCCATGCCAGTCCCTTCTCGCCCACTCCTTCAAATGTTCCGTAGTGTGAACGAGGTTTCCACAATCCTGCACGCAATGTCCGGATACCTACGGCCCGTAGTTGGGTTGCAGTCTTCATCATTTGTTCGCGAGTCTCAGCACTACAGGGACCCGCAATAAGTTCTATTTTATCCATTCGGTCTTCATTTTATTTCACCACACAATAACACAAAGTTTCACAGAGTACTACTTATGATTCTCAATAATAATAAACTCTGTGAAACTCTGCATTACTTTGTGATGAACTCTTAGTCTTCTATAATCACACGGAAGCCAACATTATAAACCTTCTGCCAGGGCAGATAAGCTTTCCGGTAATAAGATGTACAAGTTTTGGGATGTTCCGTCCATGATCCACCGCGGGCTACCTTTTCTGTACCGGTACCGTCTTGTGCTTTCTCATTATACGGATAAGGCATATAGTCTGAACGGGTCCATTCGGCTACATTACCCTGCATATCATACAATCCCCATGGATTGGCCTGATAACTACCCCCTTTTACCATCAGCATATTACCATCATCCACTCCGTTCTCTTTCGGCTGGTATGTGTAATACTTATACCAACTGTCATTCGGATTCATCGGTTGTGGATTCACACCACGCACGGCCGCTTTATTCAATTGTACATCGGCCAGATTCTCAAACTTGGCAAAGTCCGTATTCAGGGAACCATACCAGAAGTCATCATCACTACCAGCCCGGCAAGCCCACTCCCACTGTACCTCTGTAGGCAGGGTTACATTCAATCCGGTCTTCTCACTCAACTTCTTACAGAAGTCCATAGCTTCTTGCCAGCTTACACGGATAGCCGGTTGTTCCGGATTATTAGCCGGATAACCTTCGTGTACGTGGTCTTTCCAAAGTTGACCAATAAAACGGCTGTTATGCTCAGGGAAGATGGTACGGAATTGTTCATTGCTTACCTCTATTTCACCCATCCAGAAAGCTTTCTTCACGACCTGTTTGCTTACAGGAGAATAGTCGGAATGTCCGCGGTTACTACCCATTACGAAGGAACCAGCCGGAACTCGTACAAAGTTCATCCGGATACCAGGAGCAAGTTCAATGCTCTTCTGCGTTTCTGTTTCTTTGCTCAACATCGCCTTGGCAGTAGCAGCATCAAAGGGCCAGCCTTTCAGTTTCACCTCTTTGTCTTTATATTCCTTACGTTCAGGCTTCACAGCAGCAGGTTTTTCCTGTTTGCTCAGATAGTCGGCATACGAACGGATTTCGGCTTTCCAGTCTACACCCGAACCTGCATATTTCTCTGTCAGTTCCGTACGACGGCTGATCTGCTCTACCCCTTTAAATACATTGGCTTTGAACTTGCCATGATAAGGCGCATTGAAGTCAATCCAGTTGTACAAGGTCTGCCATTCTTTATCTGTCAGTTCCACACCATGATGTCCTTTCTTCAGTAGCTTTATAAGCGGACTTACAGAAGCATGATATTCATACGGATTCAGTACTTCTATTTCGGCTTCCGGTCCCTGACGGTACACAAACGGATGAAGATTCAGATAACTTTCACCAAATCCGGTAAACTTATCAATACGTCCTCCGGTGAAGTCGGCCAGTTTACTATCGCTATTGTGGCAAGCTACGCAGGCACGGTCAAGTACCGGCTGTACTTCCAGATCAAAAGTAAAGGAACGCTGTCCACCTTCAGGCTTCGTTATGGTATGAGGAGCAATCTGTGAGGCTATCACACGTTTAGGAATAGGAATCTGATTCTGATCCTCATGGCAACCGATACATGAAACCGTTTCACCCGGCATACCGGTCAACCAGCTACGCATCCACTGAATAGCACGTCCTTCACTATCCAACGGCTGAAGTGAAATAGGCGTATTGGCAGGTATTTTAAACATAGCAGAACCATCTTCTTCTACTGGAACCGTACCCAACAAACGTTTGATATCCCAACCGCTCTGTACACCCTGTGCCCAATGATCGGACGGGGTTTTGTTGTAAGCATACTCATAAGAAAGTACACGGAATGCCTTCACTGTACCACGGGGTACACCTTTTAAACCTTCACCTTCGTAAATATCCTGAATAAATACTGTGGCTTCCTTATCACCCGGCTTAATCTTTTCCGGAATTATAGGAGGAGTCGGAGTCTTCTTCACAGGTATCGGACAAATTAATCCTTCACCTTCATATTCGGCAATCAGAGTCAAATTATCAAATACGTCTATCAGATAAATACCCCATAATGCATTCTCATTCAACTTAGCTGCAACCAGGAAGTATTTATCATTCAACGGATAAGGCTTAATAAACTGAGGCCATACACCGTCTACCAGACGATCTTTTACAATCGGTTCAATCTTGCGATCTCTGAAAGGAAGTTCCTGTAACATGCCTTTCTCCGATTTGCGGCTCTTAGCCGGATCAAAGATCATCAGGCGACCGGAACGGGTTACACCATGGTGACCGGAGATAACGCCTACAAACTTAGAGGTATTACCCGGAAGCGGCTTTGCATCGAAAGTACTGTTCGGGAAGTAAGAGCCACTACCGTAAAGTGACTTCTGCTCAGTACCATCCGGATTCATATGCATCACAAAACGTGAAAAATAATGCGTTAAGTCAGTATATTCCCAACGGGTATACATGACACGGCCATTATTCATCACTGTCGGTGCCCAGTTAGCATCCTGGTCAAAAGTGAGGCGACGCAAAGAATTGTCTTTCGGATCATACAGACACATATTACCGACTTCATCGTTACCATTTACACAAGGTACACCATTGTAACCTATATTGGAGACTGCAATCATCTTGCCGGAAGGCAGATAAGTAGCGTCAAAAAACTCAAGATCAGGTTCCAGATCGGGAATCATCTTTTTCAGCCCTTTACCATCTACACCTACCTCAAACACTTGCCAGCGTTTGTCGGTATCCACCATAGAGAACAAAATACGGTCAGCGTCCCAATGCAATTTAAGGTCAGGAAGAGACGAACCGTTAGTTGGTTTAAAAATCGTTCTCGACTTAATATCGCCACGAAGATTTGACAACTCAGTAATCTCAGCATCAAAGCCCCCACGGGAAGCAGAAGTCTGATTAGACCAGTTGTTATTTTGTGTTCCCAATGCACGAGGTGTGGCCTGACGAGCAGTAGTACCTATCTTATAACGACCTACAATCAGTTTGTCAACATCCAGTTCAGGATTAGCCAGCAAGATATCCCGTTTTAGTTTCAGCGCTTTATTGGCAGTCTCCAATGCAGCGGGTTGATTGGTATAAATATCATTGAAACCTCTTCCGGTAAGCATTTTCAATTCTGCCAACCGGGTTTGGTTAGTTGTCTGATCAAAACCTTTATACTGATTCATATCATTTACAGCTTCCTCAATAGCGCGGATATTGATCCATGCCAGAGCCTCCTGCAATTGATAAACATTCATTGCATCCTGAGCCAGATTCAGATAGCCAATAACCTGTTCGTCCAATGCAGTTTTTTGAGATACCTGTTGCAACAAAGCATTAAAATGTTTCGGTTCCTTCAAGAGCCTGATAACAGATTCTGCAACGTGTTTCTCAATACTTGCATCATACGTAGTCACCAACGCTTTCATATCTCCACCGGCAAAGGGCAGGAACAGAGCAGCTTCCCCAGGATAGTCATTCACAAGTTTACCGGCAGCTTCGCTACCCGTAATACCTTGTACACGGAAAATAACCGAACCATTTGAAGAACGATTCTCCAATCCTATTTCTGCTTCAAAACGCATATACTTTTTGTCTAACGGAACAATAATCTGTGCATTTCCCCCCGTCATAATAGTACGATTATAGGTTTTTCCTTTCATCGTTACAGCAGCATTCTTAGCATTTACATTGTAACGCAAACCGCCACTGGTACCTTTTTTAAAGGTATTCTTCAAATCATTTAACCACACGGATGAACCGTCGGCAGCAACCAGCCGGGCATTTGCCCACACTGGCTGATCATCGGAAGTACCGTCCACCGTACTCCAGGTGTAAAGTACCATTTCGTCCAGTCCGCTGATGTCAGCAGAGAATGGCTCTGCTGCCGCTTTCGACTTAATCACTTTAGAAGCGACCGGACGAAGCGTTTTTTGCATCTGTGCATCAGCCTGACTCTTTGCCCGGGCAATACTTTCTGCCCAAGTAGCAGGTTCGGCTACCTTTGCCCTTTTCTTCTGTGCAAAAACAGAAAGGGACAATGCCATGCAAACGGACATTATTACTATTTTCTTATTCATATCAGTTATGTATTAGTTTGAGGATTACTCTACTACATTTATCTTAAATTTGGGATTACTCACCAGACAAGCTGCCGAAACTTTACCGATATTTTCTTTATCATTCAAGCTCCATAATACTTTTCCGTTTGCATCCACTTCAATGAGTTGAGGTTCATCTACTGTAGCATCTTTTGTGTGTCCATACCAGTTACAGATCAGCAAATTTCCTTTGCCCGCATCCAATATCTGTCCCACAAAAAGCAGCGAAGCACCTTGTACATCTTCAGACGTTACCCGTTTGAGTTCCTTCCCTGTTTTACGGTCAATAACCTGAAAAAAGTGCCCGTCTCCACAAGGAAGCAATATATTCCCGTCTCTCAATTCGAGTGAAGAAAAAGCCCGGCCTCCTGTCGGAAACTCTGCCACTACTGCACCTTTCCGGTTTATTTCCATCATTTTCTGTTTTCCCATGACAGGAAGCAGATAATTCTTGTTGCGCAACTGGAAAACCTGTCGGAACTGACCATGTGGTTTTTCTATTTGCAGGTCAATCTCCACACGGTTACGCTCCTTTCCGTTCTTATCCAGTTCAATGAGCCGTGCCGGATTGCCACAGATGCCAAGAAGAAATCCGCCATCCTTCAAGAGAGTTGCTGATTGAAGTTCCGTTCCTTCCGGGGCTTTATAATCCCAGATCACACGGTGATCTGTCCCTATCAGCTTTGCTCCTTTTTTGTAAGAATAGAGAATATTGCCCTGTCGGGTAACAGCTACAGTATTACACTCCTCTCCTTTTTCTAATGCATGTTTCCATTCTACAGCCCCCGATTGCTTATCTACTATCATTACCGCAGGATTTCCCGAACCGGCAAGTACCAGTTTTTCCTGTGCAGACAAATGCAACGAACAACTAAGAAATAACAGAGCTAATAAACGCAGGCGTATCATCACTATTTAGCTTTTAATTCGTTAAACAGTTCAAAAGCCTGATCTACACTATAGTTCTGGTGTACTACTGCATAAACTGCCTGAATCATTGCGGCGGGAGCTTCTGACTGGAATACGTTACGTCCCATATCTACCCCGGAAGCACCGTCATTGATAGCCATATAACAAAGCTCAAGCGCTTCCCTCTCCGGAAGTTTCTTACCACCGGCAATCACTACGGGAACCGGGCAGGCAGCTGCCACTTTCTCAAAACCGTCGCAATAGTAAGTTTTTACAATGTTAGCGCCATTCTCGGCTGCAATACGTGAAGCTAAACCAAAATAACGTGCATCACGAGCCATTTCTTTACCAACGGCCGTAACTCCCATTACAGGAATGCCATAACGTGTACCTTTATCTACTGCCTTGTAGAGATTAGCCACCGTTTTAGCTTCATGTTCTTTATCACCGATAGCCAGCATCACTGCCATAGCCGAAACGTTCATGCGTACTGCATCTTCGATATCAATCAATACATTGTCATTCAATTCTGTCAAAATGGAGGTACCGGCATCCGAACGCAAGCAAATTGATTTGTTTGTGGTGGGTGGAATAACAGACTGCAAAACACCACGGGTACACATCAGACAATCTGCATACTCAATAAGTGGTACAATGTTCAGGTCGATACGTTCCAGTCCGGAAGTAGGCCCCATTATAAAACCATGGTCACAAGCCAACATCACTGTACGTCCTGTCGCAGGATTAAATATACGTGATAACCGGTCTTTCATTCCCCAGGGAAGATTTCCTGCGCCTTTTACGTGGAAAGTCTGATTTGCCACAGCCTGGTCCAACCCAAAGTTGCAGCCATCTCTTAAATCATCTAAATCTGCCATTTTCTCTTATTCTGTTTTTATATATCTTTAAAGTAGTGCTTTTGCAAAAGCATCAAACATGCATGACCAGGAGCTTGCTCCGGAATCGGCATATCCAATGGAACGTTCGCCATAATTACGGGCACGCCCAAAGTTAGCTTTCATATCTACAGTTTCCGCTGCTCCCTTCAATGCAGCTTCTGCTCCCGCTGCCATCAACATTTTTATATCAGACGAATTTGTGGCTTGTATAGCTTCTACAGCAGGTATCAAAGCGTCCATCATCGTCTTATCTCCGCGTTGGGCTTTAGTCTGCTTTTTCACACCGGCAAGTCCACCGGCAAACATGCTTTTTACACCTTCAGCATCCAGCTCAGTTACTCCATCTGCCAGTGCATCGCTCATTCCGAGAAAAAATCCTCCAAGTAGTGTACTGGTAGAGCCACTGATCTGCAACATTACGTCGAAACCCATATCTCCAAGCATTTTCTTGAATTCCGTACCTTTATCAGCCGATTGTACAATGGCCGACATAGCTTGTACGATAGCTGTACCGTGATCACCGTCCCCCAATACAGCATCCAGTTTAGAGAACTCATCAGAACGCTCTGTTATATTTTTCAGAGCGTTCTGAATCATTTTCTTAAAGTCATTTACAGTTAATTTATCCATTCTTATTTTCCTAAAGTAGTCCAGTAAGGTGCATTAGACATATGGTTCTTCAAATAATCTACATGATCATTGTCCAGCAATGCCAGAATCATTTGAAAACCGGCCTGTTCCTGTACTGTCAGTAATTCACCAATACGTCCGGACACCACTTCAACACCGTTATTTTCTAATATAAAATGAGCCTTACGGTAAACAATACTCATCTCCATATGAGTAGTTGCCCCCACGCCGTTAATGATAAGCAACGCCTTATCTCCAGGTTTAGGCTGTAATTTTTTCATTAGCAGACCTACCATTTCCTCGGCAGTATCATCGGCAGAAACCAATGGTTTACGTCCACCACCACCTTCGCCATGTTGTCCCATACCAATCTCCATAATACCGTCCGGAAGATCGGAAATGCTCATACCATTTTGTGGATGCGTACATGCTTTCATTGCTACAGCAAGCGTGGCTATCTTCGCATTCATACGTTCACCTATTTCAAGTATCTCGTCCAGAGATTTACCTTCTTCGGCAGCGGCACCAACCACTTTAATCAAAGGCACACAACCTGCCAATCCGCGACGATCTTCATCGGGAGCATCCAGCCCGGCACTGATATCATCATGGGTAATGATACTCTTCACTTTGATACCCACCCGTTCAGCCAACTGACAAGCCATGTTTGCACTCATAATATCACCGGAATGATTGAGTACTACCAACAAGATCCCCGCTTCGCGTTTGAACATTTGCAAAGCCTGAAAAACGCGTTGTGCGCCCGGAGCTGCAAAAATATCTCCAACCACAGAGCAGTCGAGCATACCTTCACCTACAAAACCACTCAATGCAGGTTCATGACCCGAACCTCCAAGCGTGATAATAGCAACCTTATCTTCCGGTTTAGCATTGGCACGCACAATAATATTCTCACCTCCAATAGCTACCTGATCACTGTAAGCCATCACATAGCCTTCCAACAACTCTTCTGTGAGATTATCAGGGTTATTTATAAACTTATCCATATTTTTTAATTTAAGAGTTACTTTTCAAAATACATAAGTTCGAGTGCAATACCTTCTTCCTCAATAAAAGCAATGGTAAGATTTTCACCTCCCGGCATCGGTTCAACAAGTACTTTGGCACCTTTTAATTCTTCTTCCAGATTATCTACTTCATAGGCTATATGAGCCGTTTTCTGAATCAGTTCCGGCATCCAGCTTCCTTCTTCAAAACGAAGAAATTCTATTTTATTAGGGCTTTCATTAAAGTTAGTCAGCCACACTTTCAAACCTTCTGCATAAGATTCACCCGGTTGCGGTGTCTGAGTAGGTATTCCAATATGATTTATTTTTCTCATGGTATCTTAGGTATTAGTTATAAAGCTGCTTTTTTATTTGTGAAACGCAAACCATCGTTATCATGGTAGCAGGCCCACTCTTCAACAATAGCTCCTTCGGGACCAGCCATCATAAAATGGAAAGTCTCAGGTTCTTTCAAACGAAGAACGTCACCTACCTGCTGTACTACAAAGTTTTTACTCTTAACCGGACCGTGACCGGCAGGAATAGCAGGCGGATTAGGAGTTTCGTCTCCTACCTCAGAGAAATTATATACCCACCCATGGTTTACCATCCATGATTCATGTTTGGCAGGAAATGAAGTTTTTACATGAGCATGTTCCGGAATCATCTGCCCAGGCAACAAGTAAATACTATGAGCAAAATAGCCATGTTCGGCATCGTTAATCCAGAAGATCCCCCCATACCTGTATTCTCAAAGTCACCCAGTCCGAAATCGGTAAACCAGATGTCCTTTTCCATCAATGCAGTGAAAGGTACGTCATAAAACTCAAACATATCCAGAAATGCTTTCTTAGCAGCTTCCTGATCAAACTTTCCATCTTTGTAGAAGTCAGCATTTGTAAACTTCTTCTGATACGTTGTCTTTTCTTGTGTCATAACTGATTCTGTCTTTTTAGATTCTGTAGAGCAAGAGGTCATCCCTACCCCACAGCAGGCAATAAATGCCGCAATTAATACTTTTGTTGTTTTCATCGTTTTAATATAATTATTTAATTAATTGAAAGTTGAAAATTAACTGTGCAACATGATAGCGCAGCCTCTTTCTCCCCTCTCCCTTCTCCATTCTCAAATAACCCCCATTCCTTCAATCTCAATCAGAAGTTCAGAGCGACAAACATCCGTAAGAGTATATACAGCCGGAAGATCAGGATACTGACGGGTGATAACCTCACGGGCCTTCGCCATATCCTCCCATCTTTTGACGTAAACACGAAAGCAGATATAGGATGCATCTTTCGTCACTGGAATGCCCGATTCCCCAAGATTTTCGGCAGAAACAAGATATTTTATATTCTCCAGTGTTGCAAGTGTTTGTTCTTCAATCCCCACTCCTTCCAGACTTTGTTCACCTCGGATGGCAGCAGTACCGGAGATATAAACAAACCCATGATCTTTCTTCCATATAGCCTTGGCACGTTCAAACTTTGGCGTAGTTTTCTTATTGAGCTTCTCATCCTTCTCACCTAACAACACATTTTGTGAATAAGCATGAGCAGAGACCTGTAACGGATTATCCACCGCTTTCACACAAACCGTTTTATCCTGGCAAAACAAAGCATCAATATCAATCATTACTCCTCCCCACTGGTACCTATACCAGTAGCTGCCGGATAACCGTCTAACCACTGTGCAGACTGATAAAATAAAGAACGGGCATCATTGAAGTCCTGATAATGCTGATGTCCCGTGACATCACAATCTGTTATCTTCTCAATGTAATTCCATTGACGCACAATAGAAGAGACCGGCATCTGCTCAGCAATCATTATATGAGAAATTGTTCTGAACACATCATCCGCCTGCCTGCGAATAGTAGCTTGAAGAACATTACCAATAATCCCACTCATAAACAGACGCTTGCATCCTTCACGCTCAACCGTAATATAAGGCACATCATCCAATGTTTTATAACAGATACGGTCAGCATCCGTCAACACCACTTCATGTACTTCCATCACGAGGCCTTGCGGACATGGAGGTTGGGCAACATAACTCACTGTAGGAGCCGTGTTTCCAAATCGTTCAGCAATAACATTACGAATCTGACTGAAACGTTCGCAGTATTCTTCATTATTTTGGGGTGCACCGAATACTACAATGCGTACCGGTGTATAGACTGCCTCATACAAAGCCATCAACTGAAAAAGCATTTCCTTAAAAGACCCTTTTCCCGTTTGATAAAGCCTATGGACAATTTCTATATTTGCTTCCAATATCATATTTTTCATTTTTATAGAGAATTCACATATTCTACGAGTTCATCTATTTCCTTATCAGATACTTTTTTATCAATACCATGCTTATGAACCGTAAAAACATCTTTCATCGTAGCAGCCCTTCCGTCAAATAAGTAAGGAGCCGTACGCCATACTTCCCGAAGAGTCGGTGTATCCCATCCATTTTCAAATTCAACATCTTCTCCAATACGATGCATTTTCATATCGGTATAATAGGGTCCCGAATGACATTCGTCACACTTTAGTTTTTCATATACCTTACGACCGCGCTGTGCTTTCTCCGAAAGTTCTCCATTCACCAGATATGGGCTGGGAACAGGTTTAAGATCCATCAAATATTCATCTACACAATCTGCAAAATCTTTCGGAAGATCAGTAAACTGAATCAATTTATACCCGGCACGCACAGCTACATTAGCAGAAGCACGGATACCCGAAATCATATTAGGAGGTGTGACATGCGAGAATAGTAAGCTTTTGCAGTTTTTCGGATTACCGATACCATCATTCATCAAATCCCAATTCATGCCATCTGTACGGGCATCTCCCGGATGACATCCGTTGCACGACTGCCAGTTCTGAAAACAGTGCTCTGCATCATTAAAGTACTTCTCACCACGTTGTATACGACTCTCTACCCGATTCTGTACCAAAGGCACAGCATCTATCTGATGCGTATTCAAATCAACAATATTCAATGTATCCGAAAAATAAGTAGGGACAATCGCCTTTCCATCTTTTAGTATCAAACTGCGCGGACCGTTCCCTGCCAATGCTATCCGATCCCGAAGACCATACAAAAAACGAAGATCATACGTCAATGCATCTTTTTGCGGATAAGCATTAAACTTCTGAATAAAACCGGGATAATCAATCACACTAATATCATGTGTACCGGAGTGGCTGATAACGATCTTATTATCCGCACATTTCACATCCCATATACCAGCTGCACCACGTTCGGGTTCATCCAGCAATACGGCACCCTCAAATCTCAGACTTTCCAGATTAACAATACTGATAGCACTGGTATTCATCCAACCTTGTTGTAACTGTGAAGTAGGCACCTGAAAGCGTCCCAGATTATGCGTTATCAATAAATAACGACTATCGGGAGAAAGCGTCATACCACGTAGAGCATTACTCCCGTTAGCCAACTGGATATCGCGTACCTTATGAAAACTGTTCAAATCAATGACCGAAACACATGCTGCCACCGTATCTATATCGGCACGTTGTTGAGGAAGATAATTGGTAACGAACAAATACTTTCCATTCGGATCAAGTATAGATGATTTAGGCTCACGAAGTACTTTTACTTCACGCATCACTTTATTACTCCCTAAATCGATTTCAGAAACGGTTGTTGAGAACTGATTACAAACATATAATTTATTTGTTTTCTCATCTGCCAAAGGAAAACAAGCCCCCGAACCGGTTGGTATATATTCCTTTGAATCTCCCGTTACAGAAAGAACATACACTCCATTCTTATCTCCAGTAACTGTAGCATAGATTTTATCCCCAGCTACAGTTACCCCACTGGGTACGGCATCCAAATCCCACTTTTGCAAACTCTCCTTCCAGTCAGACGAATAAAGGACTAATTGTTTCGTCCCTTTTTGCGATGTAATGACACCTGCTTTATACGGAGTTAAC
This sequence comes from Bacteroides nordii WAL 11050 = JCM 12987, assembly GCA_000613465.1. GTDB lineage: Bacteria > Bacteroidota > Bacteroidia > Bacteroidales > Bacteroidaceae > Bacteroides > Bacteroides nordii. The sequence continues at coordinate 73,797 of BAJA01000016.1, read as the reverse complement.
CCTGTTATAAACAAAGGATCTCCTTCTGATTGAACCGGCTGACGGAAAGTAAACCCCAACAAAACAGCAGAAGCCAATAGTGCAGAAAAAGACTTTATTCCAATATGTGTATGCTTTCTCATGGTCGATTATTTTTTATTCACCCACAAAGTTAGCCGTTAACAGCCATCACCATTATCACTATAATCTCATAGACTTATAATAGCGTATCAACTATCATAGAAAATATTTATATAACAGGATATGAGACGGGGCTAACAACTATATTTTCAGGATGAGAAAGAATACTACGCGATACTTATTTCTTAAAAAGCAATAACTATAATATGATAAAACACGGATAAATATATTCATCTTGATCTGTTTTCTATATTCACCTATCCAACCCTCCGATTTACCAGCCAAAACTCAGTCCATTTGAAATTTTATCTCATTTTACTATCAATAGCGTCCCAAAAACGATTTAGAGACAAATCAAGCAACATTTGAAACAATACATAAAAACATCTTTTCACAATTCCATACCTTTGCAGAACCAAGTGTTAACGCACACATCGATAACATTTGTGAAATTATACTTTTTATTAATTAATCTAATTAAAGAAGATGAAAAACAATTTTCCTTTTCTAACCAAAAGGTGTAGCGCAATGCTACTATTGTTGGGCATGTTAGGTTCCTTTCCAAATTATGGAGTAACCGCTTTTGCCACCTCTCCATCCGTTCCGGGCGTCACACAATCCCGAAACATTACATTGAAAGGTACCATTATTGACGAAACCGGAGAAACTGTTCCCGGAGCTGCTATCCAGGTAGTAGGTACACCAAGAGGAGTAACTACAGATATGGATGGTACATTCTCAATTGATGTACCCAAAGGAGCCAAACTCGAAATTACGTATTTGGGTATGGAACCTCAGACAATCACAGTAGGTGATAAGAATAACCTTAGAATCATACTAAAACAGAAAGTAGACGAGCTGGATGAAGTTACAGTTGTTGCTTTTGCCAAGCAGAAGAAAGAAAGTGTGCTTGCCTCCGTATCAACTATCAAACCAGCAGAGTTGAAAGCACCTACAAGTAACCTTACCACAGCACTTGCCGGACGTGTAGCAGGTCTTATCTCCTACCAGCGTAGTGGTGAACCGGGTGCAGACAATGCAGACTTCTTTGTACGTGGTGTAACAACCTTCGGATATGCAAAGTCTCCACTTATCCTGGTAGATGATGTGGAAATGGAGTCAGAAGACTTAGCACGTCTGCAAGTAGATGACATTGCCAGTTTCTCTATCATGAAAGACGCTACGGCCACTGCTCTCTATGGTGCACGTGGTGCCAATGGTGTAATTCTGGTAACTACAAAGCAAGGTTCTGAAGGTCCAAGTAAGATTTCAGCCCGTTTTGAAACTTCTATTTCTGCTCCGACAAAAGAGGTGAAATGGACGGATCCTATCACTTATATGAATATGTATAACGAGGCTATCACTACACGTGACCCGTCTTCTCCTGCGCGTTATAGCCAACAGAAGATAGACAATACAATTGCCGGCTTGAACCCCAATGTGTTCCCTGCGGTTGACTGGTATGATATGTTGCTGAAGAACCACACAACCAACTTACGTGGTAATCTGAATCTAAGCGGTGGTGGTAAAGTAGCCAGATACTATGTAGCCGGATCACTGTCACACGATGCCGGTATCTTTAAAAATGCCAAAGCAAACGGATTCGACAATAACATCAGTCTATTCAAATATTTGCTTCGTAGTAACGTAGATATCAATGTTAGTAAATCAACATTGGTAAAAGTACGCTTGCAAGCTACAATGGACGATTATACCGGTCCGGTACATTCAGGAAGTGACCTGTACAAAATGATTTCTCAATCAAGTCCGGTAGAATATCCGGCTTATTACCAACCGGATAAAGCCAACGAAACAACTCCATACATTCTCTATGGTGGTAGTGAAAATACTTTTATCAATCCCTATGCTGAATTGATGAAAGGTTACCAGGACAGACAGAATTCTACAATTTTTGCTCAAATGGAATTGGAGCAGGATTTAGGTTTCATATTGAAAGGACTGAAACTGAGAGGTATGTTTAATACCAACCGAAAAACCAACTACAGTATTGACCGTACATATAAGCCTTACTACTTCACTGCAGGAGGTTACAACCCGGCTCAGAATACTTACTTCCTGACCTGTCTTAATCCCTCTGCCGGTACAGACTATCTGTCTGTTGGAAATGAAAACAAAGAAGTTATCAACTCCACTTATTTCCAGGGAACACTGACTTATAACCACACCTTCAATAAGAAGCATGCTATTAGTGGTTTGTTGGTATATTATTTGCGTGATGAAAAGAACTCTAAGAAAACCAGTACCATACAGTTATCCCTTCCTTACCGTAATATGGGTCTCTCAGGACGTGTAACTTATGCTTTTGACGACCGTTACTTCTTCGAAGGTAACTTCGGTTACAATGGTTCTGAGCGTTTTTCTGAGAAAGAACGCTACGGATTCTTCCCTTCAGCCGGTTTAGGATACATTATCAGTAATGAGCCGTTCTATCCGGAATCATTGAAGAAAGTAGTAAGCAAACTGAAACTGAAAGCAACCTTCGGTTTAGTAGGAAATGACCAGATCGGTGCGAAAGAAGACCGTTTCTATTATCGCTCGGAAGTTAATCTGAACAACGGTAGCTATGGATATACATGGGGAAATGACTATACCGGTCTACATTCTGTAAACGGTGTTAGTATCAATCGTTATGCCAACGATGATATCACCTGGGAAACTTCACGTAAAACCAATTTAGGTGTGGAAATCGGCCTTTTCAATGACCTCGAATTGCAGGTGGATGTTTATCGCGACTACCGTTATAATATCTTGATGTCTCGTGCTTCTCTCCCAGGTTCTATGGGATTACAGGCTAGTATTAAATCCAATTTGGGTGAAGCAATTAGCCAAGGTATTGATATCTCTTTAGACTATAATCATGCGTTCAAAAATGGTTCTTATATGCAGGCACGTGCCAACCTGACTTGGGCAGGAGGTAAATACAAAGTATACGAAGAACCTGATTACAGCAAAACACCGTGGTTATCACGTATCGATCAAAAACTGAAACAAACATGGGGATATGTAGCCGAACGTCTTTTCATCGATGATAATGAGGTTTACAACAGCCCGACTCAATTCGGAGAATGCCGTGGTGGTGACATCAAATACGTAGATATCAATGGTGACGGACAAATTACCGCTCTTGATAAAGTACCTTTGGGATATCCTGACGAAAGCCCGGAAATTGTTTATGGTTTTGGTTTGACATATGGTTGGAAAGGTCTTGATATTTCTTGTTTCTTCCAAGGTTCTGCCCGTGAATCATTCTGGATGGACTATAATGTAATGCATCCATTTACCGGATCAGGTAGTGGAACTCAAGTAATGCAAGCTATTGCCGACAGTTACTGGAGCGAACGTAATCAAGATGTATACGCTTTCTGGCCTCGTTTGTCTTCTACTGTATCTTCAAATAACTCTCAGACCAGTACCTGGTTTATGCGTGACGGTTCATTCCTTCGCTTGAAATCAGTGGAAATTGGATATACACTCCCGAAAAAGATATTAAAGAAGCTCCATATGAACACCATCCGTATTTACTATAGCGGAACTAATTTATTGTGCTTCAGTAAATTTGACACATGGGATCCTGAAATGACAAGTATGGATAAAGGATTTAAATATCCACTCCAACGCGTAAATAATATTGGTGTTAACTTCTCATTCTAATCATACAATAAACAGATCAAAATGAAAAAGAAATATTTATCTATATTGGCCCTCTCAATGGCGCTGACTACAAGTTGCAATTTTCTTGATGTCATGCCCGACAAATTGGGAACCATTGAATATGCATTCCGTGATCAGGTGAGTGCAGAAAAATATTTGGCCACATGTTACTCATACATACCAAGCCAGTTTGCTACAAATGACGTCTATATGTATGGTAACGAAATAACCGCTTATAATAATGTTCAGACTAATGGTATGAAACTATTATTAAACGGAAATAGTGTCACTTCTGTCAGTATGGGATCATGGAACAATTTCTATCAGGCTATACGCCATTGTAACATTTTCCTTGAAAATGTAGATCAGGTACGCGATCTTGAAGAATACGATAAAGTTCGTTGGGTACTCGAAGTGAAATTCCTGAAAGCATATTACCACTGGATGCTGGTACAGAAGTATGGTCCTATCGTTGTAGTACGTGACAATCTTCCTATCACCAGTCAACCGGAAGAAGTACGTCTGCCGAGAGAACCGCTGGATGACTGTATCGAATATATTATCAGTCTACTTGACGAATGTATCGGAAGCGATCTTGACGAAGAAGAAGACTCGGGAATTCATTTGCCGGATAAGATAGAAATGGCAATGACTGAATATGGCCGTATCACCCGCCCTATCGCTGCCGCATTAAAAGCAAAAATCCTGGTACATATGGCCAGTCCTTTCTTTAATGGTAACAACAATAACTATGCCGGATTCAAAGATAAAGACGGTAAAGCATTGTGGCCTACTACTTACGACCCTGCAAAATGGACTCGTGCAGCCCAAGCATGTAAAGAAGCAATCAAATATTGTGATAAGGGAAATCACGAACTTTACCATTACACGAACCTGGGTACGTTGAAAATTTCAGAAGATACACGCAAAATCTTAACTTTCAGCCAGCTTATCACAGATCATGCCAACAATCAGGGAGAATACATCTGGTCAAACAGAATCAACCTGAGTACGAAAGATTATCAGTTCAACATGATGCCTGCACTCAATGCTTATTGCCGTACGGCACGTTTGAATTCACACTGGAATCCAACATTAGAATTTGTTGAGAATTTCTATTCATCCAACGGTGTACCTATCGAAGAAGATAAGACATGGAATGAAAACGGATGGTACAAATCACGTTATGAAGTAACACGTGGTGACGCTGTACAGGAGAAATACATTGAAAAGAACTACCCGACAGCCCGCCTGAATACTTACCGTGAGCCACGTTTCTATGGTGACGTTGCTTTCGACGGTTCAGTATGGTTCGGAGCCGGTAGAACAGATGAATCTAAATCCCAAACAGTCAAGGTGCTTGCCGGTGACCCGACAAACTATCCTGCCGGACGTAATGGTAACCAATACTATTCAACAACCGGATACTTCATACGTAAGTTGACACCTTATACTACTTATGTTACGGAAGATACAAAGACAGAGTTTAAGGGAACAAACTATGCTTTCCCTATTATCCGTCTGGCAGACCTTTATCTGCTCTATGCAGAAGCATTGAATGAGTCATTAAGCGCTCCTAATGAAGAGGTATACAAATACATCAACCTGGTACGTGAACGCGCCTTCCTTCCACCCGTTGAAGAAGCATGGGCAAATCATTCTATCAACCCGGATAAATATCTGACCAAAGATGGTATGCGTGATATCATTCAACAAGAACGTATCCTCGAACTTGCATTTGAAGGTCATTACTTCTATGATCTGCGCCGCTGGGCTAACGGTACAAAGAAAAGTAAATTCGACATTTTCGAACAATTCAATAAAAAGATTCGTGGCTGGAATGTAGAAGGAGAAACTGTAGAAGATTTCAATAAAATAAAAATTTACTATTCACCGAAGTTCACTCAGAGAGATATGTTATGGCCTATTGCTGAAAGTGAAATGATGATTAACACTAATTTGGTGCAAAATCCGGGCTGGTAATTAACCTATATCTTTTACAATATTAAAACAAAACGTAATCATGAAAAAAATATTCTTATTACTGCTCGCCGCAGGAGCTCTGTTTTCCTGCCAGGAAGAATTCATCGGACAATATCCGGTGGATAACATTCCACCCAAACCAATAACCAATGTGGAACAGGTGGAACAAGTATCGGGAGGTGCCATATTGAGTTATGTACTGCCGGATGATCGCGATTTACTATATGTACAAGCCGAATACACACTGGATACTGGCGAAAAAATGATAGTAAAATCGTCTATGTACGGAACCCAAATCAAAATAGACGGTTTCGCCAAAGCCGAACCACGTAAGGTGACATTGTATGCTGTAGACCGTAGCCATAATTTCTCCACTCCGGTAGAATTTACCGTCAACCCGGCACAATCCGCTATTTATGACGTAGAAAACTCAATGGAGTTGATACCAACTTTCGGTGGAATGCAAGTTAGCTGGGAAAACCCGACAGGAGGAAATATCGTGATAATGGTATCGGAAGATATCATGGAAGGTTCGGATGTGCAGCAAAGTGTGGGCAATTTTTACTCAAGTTCCAAAGACGGTTCAGCATATATACGCGGATATGAAGCTGTGTCCCATACTTTCTACGTACAAGTTAGAGACCGCTGGGGAAACAAAACAGATGTTAAATCGGTGACTCTGGTACCTCTTTACGAAGAATTTATCAAACCGAAAGATGAAACACAACAGTATTTCAAAAAATGGAATGATGACCCGGATATACCTTACAGACAGTATAGTAGCAAGTATCCTATCGAAAAATTATGGGATGGTAAAACAATGCACGGTACCAGCAGCGGTAATTTCTTCCATACACCTGCCGGATACCCATTCCCGGTATGTTTCACATTCGATATGGGACGTACTTTCCGTCTGAGCCGTTTCAAACTCTATCAGCGCGGTACTGCCGACTGGGTTTACAATCACGGTAATCCAAGAATATTCAAAGTATACGGTTCACCTGATGATAAAGCACGCGTAAATCCGATCAACGAAGGCGAACATCCATGGACACTGCTGGGCGAATATGAATCAATTAAACCATCAGGATTGCCGGTAGGTAAAAAGAGTTGTACGGATGAAGATATCGAAAAAGGTGCCGGAGGTGAAGATTATGACTTTACTTATGGTTCTGCCTACGAAGTACGTTATCTCATGTTCCAGATTGACAAAACCTGGGGAGGTACTGAGATGATACATATTTCCGAGTTGGAATTCTGGGGACAAGACCCGAATAAAGAATCTACCCCGGAACCGGAACCTGAACCGGAACCTGAAACTCCTGCCGAGTAAATAAGGAAAGAAAAAAGTAACTATTAAACGATTAAAAGAATGAAAAAGATAAATTATATACTGATCGCTGCTGTATCCGCTTTATGCGCTTGCTCAGATATGAACTCTTTGCATGATAAATACTTGGCGGATGGTGAAACGATCTATCTGGCCCGCTTCGATTCTGTGAAGATCTATCCCGGAAAAGAAAGAGTAAAAGTGCTCTATTGGCTTTCAGATCCAAAGGTAGCAACAACTACGGCTATGTGGAATATGGACAGGGAAAGCGGTGAATACGAAGTACATAAAACAACTCCGAACAATCCGGGTAGTTTCATTATCACAGGTTTGGATGAAGGAAGTTACAGTTTCAACTTCTATAACAATAATGCAGAACATGATCTCCGCTCTATCAAATATAGTGTAACAGCTATTAGCTACGGAGATTCTTATCAGAACGCAATTATTAATACCAGCCCTACTGATTTCACTTATCATCAAATGCCTGATAAGTATAGTTTCAAAATAAAGACGAGGTATGAAAATGCTGTAGCTTATGAAGTATGCTATACTAAAATAGACGGTACAAAGGTGACAGATTTAAGATATAACATTGCAGACTTATGTGATGAAAACGACAACATGATTTATCCGATCATGCTCGAAGGAGGAGATGATACAATGGAAATCCAACTTCGTACGGTATATCATCCGGAATCCAACTGTATTGATGAGTTTATAACCAGTTATGAGACGTATACTCTATCAGATCCGAATTTAGTTTTAGAATAGAATAAGTCAATCACACTATTTATTTGGTGAATAATGTAGAGAAGAGGGTACCGTGATGGGTATCCTCTTTGTATTATATCACTATTTATATCATTCTATATCAAACAATTATCAACATCGATACTTTATATTACAAGAGTACGTATTTAAGTCTGTGTTAAATACGTACTCTTATACCCTAAAAGTACGTACTTTAATACCCCAAAAGTATATACTTTTGTATCCACAAAAATAGATATTGAAATAGTCCGTTAAAGATGTTAACGGGAAAAACAGGTATTTATCCGTTACATAAAGAATAATAAGGTTTCACATGGCTCCGGTATTATGATTTCTTCATCCACACAAACCATTTTAGCAATTTATACTTGAAGTACCTCTTTGACACAATGGATTTTGCAGTAGCCAATCTGGCAACACTTTCTTTTCCGTATTTATCTTTCTCCTTTTTTACAAGTTTCAGTGCTGCACACAGCAAACAACGACTACATTTCAGGTTTGAAAGAGAAAGCTTTCTCCAGTCTTTTTCAGATTCTATTTCCCAAAAGTAATCCTTCAAAAAATCATATATATTTTCAGATTCTTCCATATCCGTTTTCATCAGGCAAGGACAAGGAGAATCAGTATCAGACTCTTGCTGCCTACCAGATAAACAAAATCTGTACCTCAATATGCTCATACTCTTTATATTATTGTACAACTAAAATTGGGTACAAAAACGTACCCAATTCCAATATATAAGTTTTTCGAAGGTACAACAAACAACCCAGACCACATCTATATACTGAAAAGGTGCGTATATCGTTGATTTACAACATACAGCTCCCCATTCAGCTTAAATGTGTCTTTTGAAAGTTTCGCTGTTTTCCGAAAAACACTTAAACTGATTACTCTAAAAGCGATACTTCGGGAGTATAACCGCAAAAGTAACGAAAAGAAAATGCACTGCAACAAAAAGAAGTATTTATATGTCGCTTATGAATATATTTTATCCTATTGTAATACAATTTTAGTATATCCGACTGAAGTTTGTAATCATTTAAAAACCACAAATACACTTAAAAAAGAAAATGACAGACAAAAAAAGAGGACAAATGGCATTACACGATAAATCATTATATATCAACCAATTACATCTGTTATTTTTTTCCTCGTAGAGAATCATCCCGTTCCTCTAGGAGGAACACTCTGTTTGTCGTAGAGAAACGGAGCGATTCTCTACGACAAATAAACAAAAGAACTATAAGATATTACAAAGAGTTACTGTACGGAAAAGAAAAGCCCTATGCTGCGTAATGAAAAATCAACATTATCTATTCCTGCAAATCTCCGGATAATTGATTACCAGAGTTATCCGTAACATTTACAAACCAACGAACAACCTTTTGAGGTAATTCAACTTTCCACTCTTTACCCGAAGGAACAGCTTCTACAAAATGCCACTCACACTTCTCCTGCTCTACATTTGTATCTGTAGTATAATAGAGAACTACTTTTTGGACAGGTGATGATGAAACAGCCTTTACAGAAAGTATATTATCCTGTAACCGCAATGACTTTATTTTCGGTAATGCAGGGCCATTACACAGATAATGATCTATAAAAGTACCGATTTCCTGGTTATTCCAACCATGACCATGACCATGCCTTAATTTATACTTTATCAATACCTGCCCCTTGGAAACCAATACAGCACTCTGCGTCATACTCGGCAGATAGAAATGTACATCATTCGTACCATTCAAAAAGAGAACTGGACATTTGGCACGCGACAGATAGACAGAAGGATCATATTGCTTTATCCACGTTTCACGTTCCAATAGAGAAAGCTTATCTAACTGCTGTTTCATCCGTCCGCTTTCAGCAAGAAAGCCACATCCGTAAACAGGAACAGCCGCACGAAAACGATGATCTAATGAGGTAGCAACACTGGTCAGAACTCCTCCCCAACTGATACCGGTAAGTGCCGTACGCTTCTTGTCTACTTCAGGAAAGCTAAGCAACAAAGAATGAGATAGTATTACATCTCCTACAGCCTGATACATCCACTGTTCTTTCAATGGTAATGTCACATCAAAATAAGGGGTATCTTTACCGTTTTCTTCAAAACCGTTCTCAATATGTTCCTTATTCGCTCCATTACCGCGGGTGTCAATAGCTATGGCAGCATATCCACGACGTGCCCATAGTAACACCCATTCGCGAAAGGCTCTTCCACCCCCACCATGCACCAATACAACACCGGGGAGCTGTTTGTCTATAGAACGATCGCCTTTCAACATACCGGGTGTAGCATAAAAAGCAAAAACCTGTTTCGTATGCCCCTTATACGACAACCCTTCAAACTGAATGGACCGGATGGAATCTTCGGCAACTACCCGATAAGCAGGAGTCTTCAGAATCTCATCACCTTCCCACGGAGTGCCCTTTACATCAATATTTTGCGCAGATACACTGATTGCCAGCAAGCACATGCCTGCCAGCAATCTTATTGTCTTTATTATACTTCCCATACACAACTCACTTAACATCGGCCACCACTTGCAGACTGACCTTCTTCGTTGGAAGTCCCTCTGACTCTACCGTCAGAACAGCCTCACCCGTTTTACCGGATACAGAACGAAGAATGACCAGGCAAAGCCCATTGTATGCCTCACGTTCATGAGACTGGAAGGGAACAAAACTGGTAGCATCACCATTATCGGTAGCTACAATCTCAACCGGACCACTAACCGAGAACTTTAACAGGTTCTTTGTACGGGGAACGATCAACCCTTCTTTATCTACAACATCAATACGCACAAAAGACAGGTCCGTACCAGTATTTCGAAGAGTCTTCTTCTCCGGATTGACAGATAACGCAGCAGGCTGGCCTGTTGTCTTTACCTGTTGTTCCGCCCACTGTTTCCCCTCTTTATAAGCTATCGCCTTCAGTTCTCCCGATTCATACCGAACGTCATCCCAGGTGAGACGATCATAAGAATGCTCTTTCTTCCGTCTGCCTTGCGACTTCCCGTTCAAGGAAAGTTCCACTTCGTCACCCGAAGTATAAATATGAACCGGTGTAACCTCTCCTACCCGCTCCGGCCAGTTCCAATGCGGAAGAATGTGAACCAACGGAAGTTCTTTACGCCAATAACTCTGATAATTATAGTAACGGTCTTTAGGGAATCCGCATAAATCCACAATTCCAAAATAAGAGCTACGGGATGGAGTTTTTATTTTGCCTAACTCTTCCAACTCTTTTTTAGCCGCCTCCAACTCTACAGGATCAGAGAAATTCAGCAGATTGGTCAAGTCTTTGTTATAAGGCGTAGGTTCTCCTAAATAATCGAATCCCGTCCACACAAATTCTCCACTCATAAACGGATATGCCTCATTCATTTTGAACTGTTCTTCCGGCGTGCATCCCCATCCGATAGTTGTCATATCATAAGAAGAGAGTTGAAAACCGGAACGGCTGTCGTTCACATTCTTCGTCACCGGGAAGAAATATTCTCCACGGGAACTGGTAGCCGAAGAGGTCTCGCTGGCGTGATAGCGGCGTGTAGGATTCTGCTCTTTAAACAAAGGATATGTCTTATGATAATAATTCAGCCCGAATATATCCACCTGATTGACAATATCACGATAAATCGCATCCCGTTTGTTGCATCCCAAAGAAGTAGGACGCGTAGGATCTTCATCATGACTGTAAGCAGTAAGATTACGGGCAATCTCTATACCCAGATCTGTTACCTGATCGTGCACCTCATTACCGATACTCCACATGATCACTGACGGATGATTCCGGTAATGACGAACCAACGAACGCATATCTGCTTCATTCCAATCATCAAACAGGATATTATAATCATTTTTCCGTTTCCCTTTATGCCAACTATCCACAAACTCCAATTGCATCATCAAGCCCATACGGTCACAAAGAGCTACCAATTCAGGTGCAGGTGGATTATGTGAAGTACGAATTGCATTGGCTCCCATCTCTTTCATTATGCGCAACTGGCGCTCGGCTGCCACTTCATTGAAGGCTGCCCCCAATGCTCCGAGATCATGGTGCATGCAAACTCCTTTGATAGGTACTTTACGGCCATTCAGCATAAATCCCTGATCGTGAGTAAATTCAATCTCACGTATGCCGAAAGGAGTTTGATAACGTTCTACCTCACGACCGTCTACTTCAATGCGGGTCACTGCCACATAACAGGCGGGAGATTCAATTTCCCACAATTTAGGATTAGGCACAACAAAACCCGACTGTAACTCGGTGGTAGCTTGTTGCTCTATTTTCACTTTCATCGCAGGGCAGGAAGCCACCTTAGTGCCTTTAGGATTTCCTGTCTCGTCCTGTTCATATATATCAGTCTTCACGCTTGCCTGCACACTCTTCCCCGTATTATTTTCCAGTTGGAGGGTCATATCCATCACGACTTTATCAGTAGAGATCTCTTTATTACGGATAAATGTACCCCATTGTGCTACATGTACAGGAGACGTTTTCACCAACCATACATTCCGGTAGATTCCCGATCCCGGATACCAGCGGGAAGCATCATCCGGATTATCCAAACGGATAGCCAGCATATTTTTCTTTCCGGCTTTCACATAAGGAGTCAGATCAAGACGGTAAGAAGCATAACCATACGGCCATCCGCCGACGAATTGCCCATTACACCAGACAGAAGAGAAAGACATCGCCCCATCTATATCCAGATAAATTTGTTTTCCGGTATCTTTGGGACTCAACTCAAAGGATTTACGATACCAGCGTATTCCCCAATAAGGCAATTTACCGGTAGCTCCTACATAATCTATATTGAAAGGTCCTTCAATAGCCCAGTCATGCGGAAGGTTCAACTGCCTCCAGCTACTATCGTCAAAATCCGGTTTCACGTAAGCCACCTCGCCTCCCGGGTTTCCTGCCGGACGAATATGTTTCTGCCCCGATTTGATAAAATCATTGGCACAAGGCAGTAAATAGGGTTTCAAACGTGAATAGTGCAAGGTACTATCAGTTCCGTCCGGATCATTCTCCTGATATCGCCAGTCTCTATTCAAGTTTATACGCTCTTGCGAAGCAACTTCATTGCTCCACGAGAGAAAATATATACTCAACAGAATAAATATGAATGCCTTTCTCATCTTTAATGATATAAATAGTTTTATACTGTTTAATTAGTTAACGTTTTTCCGTTTTTCCTTCCGCTTGCCTTTTTAAAGCAATAACGACATTACCTGTGCAACACTTGTATTTTTTTTTCACTTTATTATATCCCTCTTTTTCAAGAGAGAGTGAGATTTTAGGACAACCCAATATACCACCTGTCATTGAGGTAATTTCAAAATTTCCAAGACTATCCGTATATATAGCCCTGTTTCTGCTGTCTTCTTTTGCCATTACTCTTTTTACCATTACCTTATTTATTGGCAATCGGGTTTCAGAATCAACCACAACACCTTGTATATGTTGTAAACAATCACAAGAAGTAAAAGCTACAACTATAAACGCCAATATAGTAACCTTTAGGAATTTCATATTTTTATCTTTAAGAAAAAGTGTATCATTCCAAATCTCATAAAAAAACATCAGTACATGCAAGTATTATTTATTCACAAGAAAAATCAAAATAATACCCTTTCTTAGTAGTTACAAACAATACTCCATCTTTCGGCACATTGGGAATCCCTTTTTTCTCTGCTTTTGCTTTTGAAATTAGTTTTGTATTTTTCATATTCGTAAAATCAAACCGGTTTCTAAAGCAATTCACTTTTTTCTCCTCCCTGATTATTATATCATTTAAAATCAATAAAGGGAAAATAAAATGATTATTTACACCGGCCCTTTTCTTATATTCTTCAATACTTTTATCGCTTGTTAATGGATAAACAAGAAGAGCGTCAATAGCTGAAACTACTATACTGTCATCAGAAGCAATCTGAGAAATAGTTTGCAACTTATTATTATTTTGGCATATGCTATTTGCAACACCAACCACTAAAAAGAATAGAACAAAACATATCCTTATCATTTGAACATTTTTATTTGTTTAATTACACCAATACTTCGGAAAACATCTAAAATTGACAGTCATTCAAAATATTCAATTGTTGCCAACAGATCATTATCAAAATTCCATATCATATAAGAAACATCAATCATTTCATACTTTTTCACTAATGCTTCTTCTTTAATCTTTTAACAACTTTCTCTATTGGTATTACAAATATATCCCCATCAGTAATAGCAGCATCATAACCGCCACTTTCTACTCTTTGAGCAGCATCAAAAATATATAAACTACTCAAAGTGGAGTAGTTATGGTCAAAACGCCTACGAGTGTCTCTAAAATATTCTATTTTACTTTCTGAAAAACCAACCTTTTTCCCAACAAGATTAAAATCTAACGTATCTACTTTAAAAATAAAATTTAAATATCTTCCCTCATACTCATTGAGTACTAAAGCACTATCCATTCCCATTTTGTTCATATTTTCCAGTAAACTTTTGGGTATTTCTGAAAAACTACGCACTTGTAATTCGTACCTTTGTCCAGATTCATTCACTCCATCAGAAGCGTATTTATAAATAGAGGAACAAGCAAATGCCAACATTCCCAAACATACTATTAAAAATAATTTCTTCATACTGTTTCAGCGTTTAAAAAATCAATTCAATAATGCACAAAGCCTGTTTATTCACAAAAAAAATCAAAATAGTATCCTTTCTTAGTGGTTACTAACAATGCTCCATCTTCCGGAACATTAGGAATACCTTTTTTCTCAGCTTCAACTTTCGAAATTTTCTTTATCTTTTTATTTTCGTTCTATCAAAATGATTACGAAAACAATCTACCATTTTTTCATCTTTTATTGGCACATTATTTATCACTAAAAGAGGATAAACAATAGGGTATATGGTCTTTTTCAAATGAATATCGGTAACAAGTGGAAATACAATCAACAAAGTTCCCGTTCGTCCTTGTAAGGCAGTGTCATTTTTTTCACTTGTTTGTCCCAGTATTGAATGAGAAAAACACATCAATAGTAATAAAATAAAGTATTTCATATTGGTCATTTAACAATGTCTATTCATATCGTATCATTTATTACTCTTTGTCCATTACGCATAATAACATCACAGGGATTCTTCCGTTTATCTGCATCTCATCATATATTTTATCAATTAATACTTCAAATTTCTATAAATACCAAATTTCATGAAATATATAAATTGATAAAATGTTATTATTCTTTTACTATCTTCACCACACAACCTTGACCATCTATCGTCTCCATCAGTACAACATAGATACCGGCAGGTAAATGAGAGACGGAAATATTTTCCTCATAAGGTTGATTTAACATGATGCGTCCACTAAGATCAGCAATCCGTACAGTTTTAAGTTCCCGTTCTACTACGATGTTCAGTATATCTTTAACAGGACCGGAAATAAGAATATTATCCTTTCCTACAGTAGTTGATGGTGTAATGGCCGTGGGGTCATATCCTCCATAACGGGTAATGTTGATGGGGTGAGCATCCAAATCATCTGCATAGCCGAAAAGACGGCTCTTCATATATAGAAAATGCCCCATACGACCTACTTCGCCTGTCACGTTTCCTCTCATTTTCAAGTTATATTCCCAAAATTCCGGATCGAAGTATGACATCTGTATCCATCCCGGTAGAGTATTGTCTCTCCTATCTTTAAGTGCTGTCTCTTGACCATTCACGTGATCGGAAACCGTACGAGTGGTTTCATCCCACATGATATATTTCACCGTATTAATAAATGTCTGCATTTTGTCAAGCGTTACATTTTCAAATAAATCACTTTCGTAAGCTTTATAATATTGCAACATAGCATAGGAAGAATGATCGAAATCTTCTACTTTAGTTCCTCCATTCATATGATAATACCAAAGATAACAGTTCTTGGTCTCTCCGTTTACCGTCACCTTTACAGGCTTTAAGGTTTCAGCCTGTCCATCTATAGAAACCTGCACCACCTTCTTATAAAGAGCTTGTTTCTCGGGATTGATACCTAACACAGCATAACATTCCAATGCTTTATGGAAAGCATTCAGAGCCATCGCTTGCTGGTTGACAGGAAATCTATATCCAATGGCTTGTCCTAACCAGTTCCATTCCGGACAATTGGGCCAGTTGAGCGTATAGGTATCAGTGACAAAACGAGGTACATAAAACTCATCCATCACCTCATCACACATTTGAATATATTTCATGGCACGATCCCGATAGGTAGTACCAAAATCAATGTAATTCTTCTTATCACTTACCGGTGCTTGCTGATCCAGTAAATCCGGACTAAGTAAAATCAAATAGGCACAGAAGTAAATATGTCCTAAGATATCTCCATTTTCAGAAGCAGAATACTTCTCCAATTGCTCTCCCTCTGTTTTGTCTTTATTAGGCCAACACTTTTCTACACGCCCGGTCCAAAGAATACGCTTTTCGCCTCCCTGCTGATCATTACGACAATTAAGCATATAATCGCAATGCCTTATGAAAACATCCAAAATTTCTTTGTCACCTGTTGTCTTGTACATCCAAGCAAGTCCTTCCGCACCAATCCCTTGTTTACCATAAACCAATTGATTTCCAATATTTGAAGTCGGTAATGGAAATTTGTTTGTTTTAGCAACATAAGCCTTAAAATAATCCACCTCTGATTTGGTCAGTGGCCCTCTGGGATCTTCAAAATACATGCCCTCTCCTAAAATAGGTTTAGATACTTCTGCCACCTTATTAAATACACCTATTTCATAAATACTGGGTTCTGAAAGGGCTGAAATAATATAAAGTCGCAAATAGCGTTTGTTTTGGGGAGCCAATAACTCTAACACTTCATCCGACTCAATAATTGTTCCCTGAGCAGCAATAAGCCACTTTTCACCGTTATCGGAAACCCGGATCTGGTAACTGGACACACGAGTACCATACTCTTTTATTACTACCCGGTCAAATTCTACAGAAGTTCCGAAATCTACTTGTACCCACTGATTATTTATGGAACCTTTCTCTGCCGACCAACGCGACGCAGCATTTCCGTCAAAAGCATTCTTGGCCGTATATGTACTACCCCAGATCGAACTTGCTGAATATGTTTTATTTAAAGCAAGATTCACTGCCTGCCCTTGTACTACAAAAATTGTCAATCCTAAAAGGAAAATAAATGAAATTGCAAATCGTTTCATACTGTTTATTTTATCTTCAATTATTGTTTGATAATCTTTTTAATAATAACACTACCATCCATCGCCTCAAGCCGTACCAGATAAATACCGGATGATAAATGAGCTACCGACACTTCCGACTCAAAAGATTGATTAATCAATACCTGGCCATCCATAGCAATAACCTTCACGGATTTCAATGGTAATCCGGTCTCTATGAACAACCGGTCCTTCACCAAGCCGGATATGTAGATATTCTCTGAAGCTGTGTTAGCAGATTCTATTCCAGTACCTTTACCATAATTGGATAAATCTATTGGAGAAGCCGTAAATCCTTTTATACCAAACATTTTACTTTTAGCATATAGAAAATGAGCCATCAATCCCGGGTCGGTTGCTGTCTTTCCGGGCATAGTGAGTAAATAGTCATATAATTCGGGATCTACAATAGAAAGAAGTACCCAACCTGCTTTTGCTGCAGAAGAGCGGCTTTCCGAACTGGGGGTAGTTCCATCTACTTTATGAGATACCGTATGCGTAGCTTTATCATACATCACATACTTAAAAGTATTTGAAAAGCGAATAAGCTTCGCGGTATCTAAGTTAGTAAACAACCCGCTATCCAATAGTTTATAATAAGTTTGCATTGTGAATGCAGCATGTCCGTAATCTTCTACAGTGTTGCCTGCCATATGGTAATACCACCGGCAATATTCCTGTGAAACTCCATTCACAGTAATCCTTCGCGTTTCCAGTGTTTCGTTTTGCCAATCAATAGAATTCTGTATCACTTTCATATATTCTTCCTTCTTCTCCGGATTGATGCCAAGCACTTCATAACATTCCACAGCTTTCTGGAATCCATTTAAAAGCATCATCTGCTGATTCACCGGAATACCACGTCCATTGCGATCTGCATAGAAAGTTCCCATAGCTCTCCACGCAGGAGTATTGGGATAGTACATTCTACCATCTTTTGCAATAAGTTTTTCAACAAACTCCATTCCTTCATCGCACATGGCAATGAACTTCTTTGCTCTGTCCAGATAAGTAGTACCCCAATCTGTCAGTTTATCACTTGCCGGAGCTTCAAGAGCGTGCAGTTCGGGACTTAATAAAATAAGGTATGCACAGAAGTAGATATGCCCCAGAATATCTCCGTTTTCCGATCCGGAATAGGGTTGATCAAGTTCCCCCATAGCCTTATTAGGCCAGCATTTCTCAACGATTCCGGTCCAAATAGTACGCTTATCTCCACCAGGTTGGTCATTGCGGCAATACAACATATAATCACAATGGCGAATCAGAATATCAAGAATTTCCCGGTCTCTTGTAGCAGCATACATAAATGCCATACCTTCAGCAGCCAGTCCGATACGACCATACACCAGCGTATTTCCAATATTATTAGTGGCAGGTGAAAGCCCTTTCAGGTAAGCTTTATAATAAGTTAGTTCCACATCAGTAAGTGGTCCTCTCATATCTTCAAACTTCATAGTTACGCCCAGGTCTGGCAAGGGAGTCTTTTGATAATAAACTCCCATTTCATTAATAGTAGGTTCTCTTGTGGCCAAAACAATAAAAAGACGGACATAACGACTGGTTACCGGTTCAAAAGAAATAATTCCACCGTCGGGAATTGAACTATTCACCACAGCCACATCCGTCCATAGCACTGTATCATCAGAAACCTGTACTTTAAAAGAACTGATACGTTTTTCATTTTTATATTCCGTCACAAGAATACGATCAAACAAAGTAGCTTCCTGTAAATCTACCTGTAACCATTGATCGGTGGCAGCATTCTTTGCTGCGGACCAACGGGAGTTGTCTGTGTTGTCTCCGTCAAAAGCTTTGGATGCCGGAAAACGGCTGTCATATATTGTACTTGCTTCGGATGGTTTATTGAGCGCCAGATTGATCACATTGCTCTGAGCATAGGTTGTAACAGATAATACAAAGAATATCAACGATAGTAGTAAAGGTTTTCTCATGATAGTAGATATTAAATTAAAAAAAGAAAAGGCCAGCTTACCGTCTGTTAAATGCTCCCGATAGACAAAAGAGCCCGATTATACGGACGGTAAGCTGACCATTAAATTACTTTTTCACGATTTTACGGGTAATAAGAGTTCCTTCTGATGTTTCTAACTGAACCAAATAAACTCCTGATGAAAGATTAGCTACAGAAATTGTTGAATTGAAAGGTTGCTCGATAACGGTACGTCCGCTCAAATCGATTACTTTTACAGAATTCACAGCTTGTGCAGTTTTAATCTGAAGTTGCTCGCCATCTACATTCAACGAAAGAAGTTTATCGGCATCGGTAGATGTAAGACCTGTACTAAGGCTGGGATCATTGTAGATTTCCATTTCACAGATACTGGGTTCATCAAGTACACCACTTCCTCTAAAAGTGAAAGATTCAATAATCCAAAGACGCACATAACGTTTGGTAACAGCAGGGAATGTGATTTCCGGCCATGGATTCACTTTACCTTTTATACCTTCAAAAGTTTGTTCTACATCCCCTAAAATTGATTCCCAACTTAAGTCATCCGTTGCATCATCTGTTACTTCAATACGATATTTATTAATCTTATTAGAGTACTCTGTAATAAGTATCTTATTAAACTCAAGAGCTTCTCCCAAATCAACTTGTAGCCAGGAATTTTCACCTGTATTTATCTCACCGTCACCAGTGCCTTTATGATCTGCTGCACTCCAACGCGAACCTGTGCTATTTGCAATTCCATCAAAAGCATAACTTGGCCCCAAGTTATCCCGGAATTGGGAACTTGCCGTAGCTGTTTTATTCAAAGCCAAATTTGTCAAAGGTTCTTCATCTTGTGCCTGAACGGACGCAAATCCCACAAATAAAATACTTGCCAATAATGTAATCTTTTTCATAATGTTATTTTTTTAGTGAAACAATATTATTTTAAGTCTATCTTTCAAATCTCATCAGATACCCACCGGCTGTAATTCCTTCCATTATCAGGTGTGGTTTTACCAAATTATCAGGAGTATAAAAACGGATAACCGCTTTCCCGTCAGCATCTGTATTTAGTGCCGGATTCCAATAAATAGTACTTCGAACATCCGACTTTTGATTACTTATCTGTTCAAGGGTTTCATACACCGGATGATAAAATTCAACAGCTTTGTTGTATCCTTGTGTGGTAAACACGGTCAGACCCGGTGAAGCTTTTGCTTTTACCTCAGCACCCGTGTTCAACATAATAAGAATAGCACCGGCAGAAGCTTCAGGACCTAAAAAACCGGCAGAAACACTTTTTACAATTTCAATAGATTTGATATCATTAGCATCCAGTCCTCTAAGTGATTCTACTGCATCCTCCCCTTCAAAGCGCATTTCGTCTATCAGGAACAGGGGTGCACGGGTTTGTCCGGATAGCGTAATAAGATCACCTGATACCCTTACACTGGGGACACGCATCAATATATCGTATCCGGTGGAACCGCCAAAACGTCTTAGTTCTTCACCCGTAGCCCGATAATCTGCCAATCCGCCATATACGCTGGAAAAAGCATTTGCATCGCGCTTTGAAGCAGTGATAGTAACCTCGTTCAAGCGTACTACCTGCATGCCTCCTTCACTCAGATAAGCATTACGAACCATATTATCGTATTCCTGAAATTTACGGTCCTCCTCAGCAATTACCGGAAATGGGTTATGAGGTGAGAAATAAGGAAGCGAATCTACGCGCAGAAACACAGTAGAAAGTCCGGCCTGGCTTCGTGCTTGTGCTACGAACGTAACCGTGTCACGATATTCAATTCCGTCAAATACAAAGTTTCCCTCCTCGTCAGTATAGGTAGTAGCAGAAATTCCCTGCGAAGGAGCCATCAGTGCAACAGGGCATCCCTTGGCCTTTCCACCGAACATGGTAGTCGCCTTTCCGGTGACGGTTTGCCCTCCCTCCATAAAGTAATCAATTTGAATAGTAGGCAACTCTGCTATATTATCGTGATGGAAGCGAGTCCAACCATGAGTAAGCATTAATAAATCGGTATTGTATTCCGTACGGGCATCTCTCTTTAGAAAATAGTAACCGGGATTTTCTATATATCCTTTCAGATCAGAAGTTAACAAAATATCGGAACGAATATTACCGGATAATGTATCCGGAATGACCAGGCTTTTATCTGTCAGGCTAACAGAGAAAACACCTTGAACCGGCGTTCCTTGCAGATCTGTGAAACGAAGCGGAATCTCTACTAACTTACGTCGTTCCGGGAGTTCAGGGAACGGATTCATATCAAGATTCACCAACTCTTCGGGAACCACAAAGACAAGGCGCCGACTCAATACAGTACCGCTACTATTGGCCAACAGTAACTCTGTCAACCCCTCGGACAGTTCCGTTTCACGGAAACGACCGGAAGCACGATCAGAGGTCAGAGGAAGAAAAACAGTTAAATGTCCACGAGTATGCCCTACCAGATAAAGTGTATCGTTCCATTGTTCCTGCGATGCCTTCAAAATATTATACTGTATAATCCCTTTCCGGTGAGTCACACTTAACTGACGCCCTTCGGTTTTCACCTCCGGCAATGTAAACTCACGATATATTACACTATCCAATGAAGCTTTTACGCGATATTTCTGCCCGGCAGCCGGAAGAAGTGTAAAAACACCCATCCCGTCATGTTCCGTCCGGATACGGGTAATCGTATCTCCGGCTTCATCCAATAAGAAGCCGTGTATTTCACAGCTATGCCCATCTTTTCGCTGAGCCTTAAAAGCTACCCGTTGGCGGCTTCCATCCAGCAGATCACCTCCTTCGGGAAAGAAACTCAGAG
Source organism: Bacteroides nordii WAL 11050 = JCM 12987 (assembly GCA_000613465.1). Taxonomy (GTDB): domain Bacteria; phylum Bacteroidota; class Bacteroidia; order Bacteroidales; family Bacteroidaceae; genus Bacteroides; species Bacteroides nordii. Next base: position 51,893 of record BAJA01000016.1, on the reverse strand, counting down.
CAAACTCTTTCTTCCTGTCTCCCAACAGGGGTACGTAAAATGTCTTATCATAATTGTAAAGATCATCCTTAAAAGTAATCTCAATGGCCCGTTCACGGTCCTGTTTTTCGGCAAGCGGTATGTCAAAACTGATTTCTCCCTGTGCATTGGTGCGACGCGAATAGCGTTCGGCCTTTTTACGCATCACGGTAAGCCAGCTTTGTACCTGAATACCAGACAAGGGTTTGTTCGTCTCATCCGTGAAACGGATAATAGCCGTACAATATCCCTCTCTCGAAGAATCTTCATAACGAACAGCCGACTGAATACTTCTGTCGAGTGCATTACCAATACGCAAACGGCGGTAATAAAAGTACTCCTCACCGGCATTCAGCATCCACTGCGTAAATGCTCTCATGTAGTATTCTCCTGCCGGAATATCAGCCGGAAGCAGAATACTGCCATGAAAGCCTCCTTGTTCTCTCCTTACCTTATGTTTACTGATAACCTTGTCATCCCGGTTTATTAATTCTACATATACAAAATTGCTCTTTGTATACGGAATATGAGATACTGCATCTACCAAATAACCCTTCCAGTAAATTCTCTCACCGGCAGCATAATATGGCTTATCAAGATGCAAGTACAACTTCTCCTGTGGATAGGCTGTATGTAACTGAAAGTAATTGCTTACTTTTTCCTTCAAATCTTGTGCTGCCGTATCTCCGCATATTGCTGTTAGTACAATGATGAGGATAAAGAGATTCCGTTTCATGGTTACTGTCCTTTAATAACTCGAACTGAATAAGCTACTATATTCTTTTTATTATAAGAGGTGACTGTATAGGTACGCGGGTTACTGAAATCCGCTAATACTCCCATCTTCGGACTGATAGTTGCTGCGGAAGAGGTGTTAGAAAGCGTACCGACCAATTTCAGATTAGTCACATCTGCTTCCGGTTTTACTGTAACCAAGATCTCTGTATTCGAGGGATCTTTAAGATGTTCTTGTTTATTAGCATCGGTTATAAGTACCGGAATATTTGTACTGACAACCACATCATTTCCTTTGGCATCAGTCATTTTTACAGCAGTGAGATAAGCACCGGTATCAATACCGGATACATCAGGGCCCTCCTCTTCAAAATCCACACAGGCGGATAATAATAACAGAGTAGCACAAACAAATAACTTCAATGTTTTCATAGTTCTTATTGTTTATTGATTAATTAGTATATTTCGGATGACACATTCGTGTCCTTTACTATTCTTATTCTTCTCTTTGGAGATACGAACCGTCAGTTTATGTTCCCGCTCCGGATCTAACTCCGCCTCTAACACATATGCCCAGGGAATATAAAGGTTCTTACTCCACTCGGTATATGTGTCAAGCTTTTTATATGGGGCATTGTCCACACTGTACTCCAATGTCCCTGAAAAAGGGCCGCAGACGCAAAACAGACCTACGGCCCTACCCTTAAATGAAAAACTAAAAGTAGAATTTATGGTATTTGAGTAAAGCATCGGCACATTAACAAATCCCTTACGGGTATGGGCTCCATTATCCGGTTTCCACGAAGCAATATGCTCCCATCCTTTAGAAAGCTTAACCTGACTGATATCAGCAAATGAAGCATTATAATAACTGTTCACATCCAATGGAGGTTCGGGTACAGAATGTGCTTCAACTGCATCAGAGACAGACACACGACTCCACATTTTATCTAACAGATGTGCCAGAGAGGCTGCATAAATCTTATGTCCCGGTTCTGCCGGATGAATACCACCAAACTGTTCCCAATCGAATTCACCGGCAGCAATACGATCGGACACTTCATGTGCCAGATGAACAGAGGGAATCAAATAATAATTAGCCACGCGTTCATGGTTCAGAATTACATCCGGTACACGTCCTTTCGGGTACATTTCCAGAAAAAGAGTATGAATAAAGTGAAGCATAACGATATCCGTAGATGGATTTGCCAATAAAGCATGTCGTACTATCCCCTCCATACCACGTACCTGATCAATAGCACAAAAATAATTGCCATGGTCATTCACTGCTGCTTCTACAAACAAAAGATCAATATCACCATGCCGGAGTACATCCTGCTCGAATCTATAAGAATGCGGAGTCGTTCCTGTAGAAGATATGCCGGCATCTATAAACTCGAACTCAGTGAAAGGGAAACGCCGCCGGAGATAGTCTTTAGTCAACTCACGCCAACCACGCATCTCAGTAATAGATCCACCTAGAAAAGCGACCCGTCCTTTACGTTCTTTTTCAAAACGGATGAAGGAATTTTTCAATGTACCCCGTTCATTCAGATATTGCTTTTCTTGATAATCGGGTTGATTACGGCAGATAAAATCAACTACAGGTTCAGGATTTTCCAAACTATGGGGATGATGATCTGCTCCCGGTTTAATAATTAACTCTACAGGAGCCCCCAACTGTTGATAACGGTCACGTATCAACTTCATATTATCCCTGAAAGGCACGACACGATCGCTATCACCACAAACGGCAATAACAGGGACCTGCTGAGAAGCCAAAGGAGCCAGATTATCAAGAGGATTTCCTTTGAAATTGTCTTTATCCACAGAAGTCATTCCCCATTCTTTAAGAAAATCATTCCAAAGTTTACTCTTCTCACCCGGCCAGCTGAACATATCACAAACCGGATTGTCAAGATAGAGACAAGCTACCTTATCCGGATTGGCTATTGCCCAGTTCAAGCATAATATCCGCCACGACTAAAACCTTCAAGAGTTACTTTGGGAGAAAAATGCCAGGCAGAAAGCAGATAATCATAAAACTTTCTTCCCTGCTCCACTGCCTGAGGACTACCATAACGGTGAGTCATATCATAAAATACCACATGAAAACCTTTCTTCAACAATGCTTTGTCTACTGATGGGAAAGCACCAAAAAAAGCAGGACGCCATATCCAAGGTTTACCGCTTATTACAGAATCGGGACACACAATTGTAGCATGGCTTCCATCAAACGTAAAATCATATCGGACATGCCCATTCCATACAGATTGTTTAACATCTATATTTCCAGCATACAATACAGCTGGCAAGTTTAATAATAAAAAAGATATAAGAATAATTACCTTGTTTTTCATATCAACAGGACTACATTGGTTTGTGTACAAAGAAAGCCGATCTAACAGAAACACAGGATAACTATTATTTCAGATACTATCAGAAACATATCATATATGAGAGTGAGACAATAGTGACAATGAAATGAGACAATAGTAACAGAAAAAGGGAGAAGGGAGAATTGAGAGAGGAGAAGGCAAAACTTAATAGTGACCTCCTTACTATTACACGGTGGCATTCATTGGCTAAGTCGGGAAAAAAGATATCCACGGCCGATATACAGAGTTGTTTTACATGTACATGTAAAGCAGCGTTAGATGTACATGTAAAACAAAGAACAGTGGCCTGCGCATACCTCTTCCCGCCCCGAAGCGTATCCCCTCTCAGAGGGAGATAGGCTACGCTATCCGCTGCATAGTACTTCTCCCCTCTCAATTCTCCCTTCTCCCTTCTTTTCAACTCTCCCCTCTCTTCAAATTCCCGTTTGCTTCTTCTGAATAAACTCCGTAGGAGTATATCCGTAAAAGTCTTGAAAGAGTTAGAGAAATACGAATGACTGTTGAATCCAAGTAATGCTGCAACTTCTGACACGCTCATATCCGATTCTTTCAACATCTTCGCAGCTATTTCAAGACGTTTGTTACGAATCAGTTCGGTAGGTGAAAGTTCAGTTATAGATTTCAATTTACGATACAGATTGGCCCGACTGATACCAATTTCCTGGCAAAGCATTTCTACTCCCAAATTCTGATCGGAAATATTCTTTTCAATCACCTCAAACAGTTTCTGTGAAAAGCGTTCATCAGCAGAAACAACCTCTATACCCATTTCATCGAGAGAGAAACGCTTACCATACAACTTCTTCAGCTGCGCCCTACTTTCCAATAAACTACGAATACGCAATCGTAATACATCCATATTGAAAGGCTTGATAATATAATCATCTGCCCCGGCAGAGAAACCTTCTTTGATATGCATCACCATAGAACGTGCCGTCATCAAAATTACAGGAATATGACCGATACGCACATCATTCTTTATCATAGAACACAATTCGAGCCCGTTACGTTTAGGCATCATAATATCACTCAGTACCAAATCAGGAAAGTGGCTCACCGCCTTCTCATATCCTCTCACTCCATTGTAAGCTTCTATAATATCATAATCATTCTCAAGAGATTTATGGAGATATTCACGAACATCTTTATCATCTTCCACCAACAAGATTTTATACTTCTGACGTGCAAAATCTTCCGGTGCTGAAACTCCAGAAGCAGACGCAAGAGGGGCAGCAGGTGCCACCGTTATTGATTCTGACATTTCCGTTCCACCATTAGCCATATCCAAAGAGTCAGCTTGAGAATCCATAATACCCTCTTCACCAATGGAAGTATCTATTTCTTCTTCTTTAAAGGCCATAGGACTGATGGGTAATACCACGACAAAGCAAGCTCCCGGATGATCCATATCTTCTATAAAAATCCCCCCGCGGCATAGCTTCACGATTGAATACACCAGGCTCAACCCAATACCTGTACCGGGGACATTGGCAACTGTAGACTCCGGAACCTGATAGAAAGGAATAAATACTTTATCACGCTCTTCTTTAGAAATCCCCTTACCGGAGTCTTCAATTCGTAACATCAAATAACGCATTTCATTACAATCGCCTTTATGATAAACCTCACTCCGGTAGCTTTCGTTCAACTCTTCATAGGAGTAACTACGTACCAGCATTTTTATGTCCTTACCGGCAGGAGTATATTTAAAGGCATTGGAAAGTAAGTTGAAGACAAGTTTTTCCAATAAAGATTTATCATACCAGGCATCTATTTCCTCTGGTTGGCAATCAAGGCGGAAGTCTATCTCATTCGTTTGTGCTACCTGGCTGAAAGCATAATAGATCTCCTTTATAAACTCACAGACATTTCCTTTACTGACACGTAACTGCATATTACCTGTCTGATTCTTCTGTAAATCCATCATCTGATTGACAAGTAATAACAACTTTCGGGCATTCTTATAAATAATCCCCAAACGTTCACGTAATTCACCAGGCAATCCTACTTGTTTTACCATCTCTTCAAACGGAGTAATGATAAGCAACAACGGTGTACGAAGTTCATGTGAGAAATTAGTAAACAAACGAAGTTTGGCCTGATGCAATTCTTCTTGCTGCCGTTTTTCAAGTTGCTCTACACGAAGGTTCTCACGCAAACGACGGCGGGCATTCATATAAAACAAAATAATATATATCACGCAAGAAAGTAATAATAAATAAAACGTATATGCATACCACGTAGCCCATATAGGCGGATGAACAACGATATGCAAGGAACGGCCTTCGTTATTCCACAGTCCGTCATTGTTGGACGCACGCACATGGAACGTATATTCACCCGGCCGCAAATTGGTATAATAAGCCGAAGTACGTCCTCCCGCTTCATTCCAGCCTGTATCATATCCTTCCAAACGATAGGCATATCGATTCATATTATTGAATACAAAGTTCAGTGCCCAATAATCAATAGATATATTATTTTCATTATAAGAAAGGTGTATCTCAGACATATCATCCAACACACCGGGAAGTATGCCGGAAGCATCACCCGGAGAAATAGGTTGATTGTTTACACTTAACTGCTCCAATACAATAGGAGGAATATAACTGTTAACCTGCATCTTCAATGGTTGGAAAGTAATAAACCCATTGTTTGCCGTAAAGCAAATTGTTCCATCAGGCATAGATGTTCCTCCGTGTAATGTAAATTCACGAACATCAACACCATTACCTCTTTCATAGTTGTGTACTTTGCCTGTCTTAGGATTATATACGGCTACTCCCTGAGACGTACTCATCCACAAATTACCATCCCTCCCCATAATAAGTTTGCAGATATTATTATCCAACAAACCTTCCTGTTTCGTCACATAAAGGTCAGCGCCACGTTCCGGATCAAAACGGAAGATGCCACTACCATAAGTAGAAACCCAGATATCACCCGATTTAGTACGATCTATACTGGAAATATAATTACCCGGTATGAATCCTTTACTACTGGGAAAAGTATCTTTCCGATAGTTATCCACTACACCGGTATTCATATCGTAACGATAGATTCCCGTAGAACGGGTACCGATTAACATTACTCCTTCACGCTCTTCAAAAAGGCAACGAATACCAGACATACTTACTTTCCGCCCTTGTGCATCTTCAAAGGTATCTAACACCTTTCCATCCGTGGTAAAGCAAGTTAATGCAAATTCACGCCGAATGGTAGACGCCCAAAGATTCCCCTTACCATCACGAAGTAGCGAATAAATCACTACCGATTCAGGATATTTATAGAATAACGAGAATTTTCGGGTACGAAGATCAAAGCGATAAATTTCACCAAAGGCTGTCCCGCACCAGATACAATCATCTTCCGGCAATACAGTCTTTATTATATTTGAATTATGGAGAGAGGGTCCTGTACGATCAAGCAAATAAAACTCAGCATTCTGAGTAACCGGATTGTAATTCAACAATCCGTGTCCTTCTGTGGCAAGCCACAAACTACCATCCTTATCAGCACAAGCCGTACTATAGATACCGGTTGGTATATTCAACCTATATCCAGGATCATGACGTACAAACCTGTTCATCAGTTTTGAAAGCATCGTAATACCACCGGAATATGTACCAATCCACAGTATCTTAGCACTGGAAAGACAAAAGGCATAAACCGAAAAATGTCCCAGTGAGTGTCTGTCTCCACTGTAATCGGCCACCTTCTCTATATCACGTGTAGTAAGGTTAAGAGCAAAAATACCGTCATATGTTCCGATAAGCAACTGTCCGTCCCACTCCACAAGACAGCGAACGAAATCATTTTTCAAACCACTATTTTTACTTGTATAATGAGTAATACGGTTATTACGCAAGTCAACGCAATTTAAACCATAAAGATGACACCCCACCCATATCTGTTTCAGATGATCTTCATAGATACTTGAAACAGCATTATCCGACAACGCCAGATTGGTCCGTTGTGAATAATGGCTGATAACTTGCATCTGTTGGTCACAAACGTAAACCCCATCATCGTGGGTACCTATCCAAAACTTACCAGATGAGTCTTCAAATATAACAGAAACACTGACTGAACCACCATCGCCAGCAATTTCAACCGGATAAAAACGATCTTCCTCCCGATGATAAAGAAAGATCCCTCTGCGATTCCCCACCCACACACGTCCGGAGCGGTCAACAAAAACAGATTGGATTGCATCTCTCAATATACCCTTATCATCCAGATAGCGACGAATACGATTCGTATGCTGGCAAAGACGATTCAGCCATAACTGGTTCCTATCCAAAGAGCATGACCGGGTTCTTCCGCCAAAGAGAGAATATCACTATTAGTAAGACTCAATGAGTCAGATGGGTTCTCTTGGTATACTGTATACTCTTTCCCATTATAGCGATTCAATCCATTCTTAGTCCCCAACCAGATATAACCTCTGGAGTCCTGATGAATGACCCTGACGGAAAGTTGCGAAAGCCCCTCATTTATATGCGGACTATAATAAAAGGAATTCCGGATATCCTGTGCCAGGGTATAAGACACACTTGACAACAACAGGTATATCAACAATAGTGTTTTTCTTAGCATAGTTACAGTTTCGATAGATTAATACATAGCAAATGTAATAAAAACCTATAAATAGTGAAAATCTCCATTCCCATATATTCGAGAATAGAAATAAAAAGAGACGATAGTTATAGTAAAAGAGACAGAAACTATAACTCTATTTCCGAAAAAAGAGACAAAACTGCACAATTTCTATTCAAAGTAAGTATCGAAAAACAAAAATATCCCGGTAGGAAAATGTATCTTACCGGGATAAAGGAAAAGTAACCTGACAGAAGATTCTATAATCTCACAGTTATTGTCTGTCCTTCACTAATGGTTTTCTTTATAGTTTTCTTTCCATTCACAATTGTAACCGCCAACTTACTGCCGCCAGCACGTTTCACCTGTATATCAAAGTCAGCACCAAACGCACGCACACGATTCAGATTAGCAAACTCCCACTCTTGCGGAAGACGCGGAGTTATTTCAAAACTACGTAAACCTGTGGGACGAATACCAAAAAGCCCTTCTGTATAAATACGGCAATAAAGCCCACTTTCGGCAGAGAGATGACGCTGATTACCTTCGGGCCAAGCCTCAATAGCATACGGAACATGATCACCCAACAGACGGCGTTGAGAATATTTCTTAAGGAATGCCATACCACGCCCTACTTCTCCTGCAGCAATTGTACCACGAAGTGCATAGAGAGTGGAACGATCCCAGAAAGTTTCCGTACCAGCCTGAGTCAACAGTCCGTCGTCCGTCCAAAGGCGGGGCGAAAAAAGAGCATCGATAGTACCTTTAGCACGAGTATAAATGCCCACAGTAAGCGGCATGCAAATCCAGGAACGAAGAATATCATTACCTTCATAATAACGATAACTGGGGAAACCTTCTATTTCGTAACCAAAATGCGACTCAATAGCTTGTTTCAAATCATCAGCCTGGCGGGTATATGTTTTGATCTGTGCAGAAGAAATACCCAATTCACGCCCCAAAAGGGCAGCTGAACGTAATGCATCATAATAAAGTGAAGAAGTACAAAGATTAGCATCTCCCGCAGGAAAGCGATTTTCAAGTTCATCAGAATTAGAAGCTACTACACCGGCAGGCGTCAACTTACGATGACAGTATTCCAGACACCATTCGATAAGAGGCCATAACTCCCGGGCTTCTTCTTTATCACCACGGGCAAGCGCATACCGCGCGGCACCGTAAGCAATCATAGCTCCATCTCCCCGGTCTTTGGCTCCATGCCAGGTTCCTACTCCTTCGGAAATAATAGAACTGGGAATAGGACGATATTCATCATTCATAAATCGGGCAAAATGGCGGAAAGAGTTCAAAGCAGATTCATTACCTATTTCATATCCCAGATAAGGAAAGAAAGGGTTGATATATTCTGCCTGGTCATTGGCCCAAATGGCTGCATAGTATGCTTCACCACCGGGACCATGCATCAAACCACCTTTTGTACGATAGATACTTTCGGCCCCACGCAGCTTGGCAAAAGCGAACATACGATTTAATACAGGATCGGGAGTATCAAGAACAAGATTGTTCCACCATTGATTGATCAGTGCCTGACGTCCGGTACGTTCTGATTCAATATTAATGCGGGTCAATGCTGCATCACCTGCTTTACGACCGGAGAAGATGGCATAGAACTCGAGTTTTCCACCTGGCTCTACTGTGAAAGTTCCGTTCTTTGAAAGAGAAGCTTCAATGGTATAAGCACCATAAACTCCAGCCTCTTCGGGAGTATTATACGTCACCTTCCACTCAGGAACACGCATTGTAACAGGGTGCTCTCCGGCATTGGTAAAAGAATACTCCTCACAATAATAGTCATTATTGGGTGAAGGATACAGAGTACGGGTCAGTTGAATGGCATTCTCTACTTCTTTCCGGTTACGGATATAACCAAAAGAACTATGAACAGTCATAATACCGTTGAAAGTAATATCACTGACACGTTCGTTTAACAAAGTCTGATCGCCAATAGTAACCATAGCCGGGATATTGACTTCAAAACGCTGCCTGAGGTTGTTTTGTGTTTTATTGGGTTGCATACGAAGCATTGGGAAGACAAGGCTACGATTGAGGTGAAAAGCCCGGTCGGCATCTACTCCGTAACGAAGAACAACGGAGAGACGCTGTCCACTCATTTCAAGATGATCATAATGAGGAATGTCTTCTTTAATCTGCCAACGAATAGAACCTTCGGGAGTGATATCCCAACGGTCTTTATTCTGTGCCGAAAGGGTTAATCCGACAAGGACAAAGAAAAGAGAGAGAGAAATTAGTTTTTTGTTCATCATAATTATTATTTAATGGGTTATAAATATCATTTAACAGGCAATCTGCCAGTCTCCACTTTACCTGTTTACAGTCTACGCCTTGTCTGCATGCAGTATAGGCGTAGGCTACATGCAGGCAAGGCGTTAACTACAAACAGACTTTACAAAATGTAATCGGAACATCAATTGTGCAAATTACGCAAATAAATTTGTAAGAATTGCGTTCCGTCGAAGATAAATAATGTAACAATCAAACTGCTTTGTGCCGACATACCTTTCCCCGCCCTTTTGAGCCCTCCTCTTTCCAGGGAAGATATAGCCCCCCAGCGCAGCCCCATTGTCCACTGTCAATTCTCCACTGTCAACAGAATCACTGCACTCTCAAACTGATTACTGAGCGGATTTGCGATACCGGTTGTCATCAACTCTGCTCCGGTGAAGAGTTTACCATGAGCGGCAAAACGGGAAGGTGCCATCCGAAGGGCACTTCCCCGGCCGGGAAGGCCCTGTCCTTTCGGAAGATTCACTTCTGTAATACGGTAACGTTTATTGGCATCCAATCCATTTAATAGAATGGCCGGAACATTACCATCTTCTGTCTGATAAATATAAACAACCGCACGTTCTTTATCTTCGGAGACATAGCTCAATGATGCTACCGGCTGTTCATACGGAGAAACCAAACGGTACAAATCACCCTGCATCACCAATGGACGGATACTTTCTTTATAAAGTTTCACAGCAGCAGCCAGTTGTTCACGCTCTTCGGGAGTAGCTTTATCCAGTGCTAAATCGATACCGAAAGAGCCACTTAATGCCACGTCAATCGCCATCTTCAGATGACGTTTACCCATACGCGTCACATGTGCCGAGATAGTACTTGCCGGGAAGAAGTGAGAAAAGCCCCACTGAATCTTGATACGTCCCAACGGATCAGTATTATCACTCGGCCAGAAACTATGAAAATACTGCATTGAACCATAATCCACACGCCCCGAACCTCCGGCACAAAGCATTGCCATCACATCCGGAAAACCTTTTGCAAAGCGATCCATCAACCGGTAAAGTGCCCAGTTATAATCTATCAACAGATGACTTTGTTTGTCCGGCTGCAAATAGGTAGAACCCGGCTGCGTCACATAGCGGTTGCAATCCCACTTCACATACGAAATATCTGGATTGGGACGTAGTGTTTTGTCTATCACCTCCCATTCATACTGTTGCACTTCAGGACGTGTCAGGTCGAGTATCTCCTGATGACGCCCCAAAATCGGTTCACGCTTCTGCTGGGTAATAATCCATTCAGGATGTTTATTATAGAGTTCACTCTGTGGGTTTACCATCTCCGGCTCCAGCCAGATACCAAAACCAACTTTACGTTTCAAAGCTTCTTTGGCTATATAAGAGAGTCCGCGTGGAAGTTTTTTTGTAGATACTTCCCAATCACCCAGACCGTGTTTATCGTCATCACGAGAATAGGATCCGTTACCAAACCAGCCATCATCCAATAAAAAGAGTTCGGCACCAATTTGGCGTGCACCATCAAAAAGTCCTTTCAGACGTTCTTCATCAAATGTACAGTGAGTTGCTTCCCAGTTATTGAGTAATACAGGACGGTCTTTTTCCGCATCACGGATACCGTAAGCACGTGCCCAACGATGAAATTTACGACTAATATCACCTTTCCCCTGTTTACTGTAAGCATAAAGAATAGCAGGTGTAATGAAAGTATCACCACGTTCCAGATGATACTGCGAACCGACCGGATTGATACCTGTCAACACGCGAAGATTATTATTCCAGTCAACCTCAAAGGCAAGCTGAAAACTACCCGCCCATTTCAGAGAACCGGCAAGCACTTCGCCCTTATTCTCATCTGCTTCACCATTAAGAGAAAGAAGGAAAGAAGGAATACGCATCTGATTGGCACGTATACCAAGCTTGGAATCAAGAACTTTAATACCCGTAGTAAGCTCTTCCTCGGCAAGAGTCGCTTCACGTTTATAATTACCTATGAATTGAGTAAGCCGGTAATTCTTTGCTTTCAGTACAGGAGATGCAGAAGCATAGCGATAAAGTATCACCTTGCCTTTTTCATTGTGTGTGATTGTGTTCCATATCTCCATCATACTGGTAGATTCATAACACTTGATGTAAATATCTACAGAGAAAGGATAAGCAGGATCTTTCAGAGAAATAACGGTTTGTGTAATACCGTCACCCAATTGCTCCGTCTTATGATTCGTATAGAGCAATTCCGTAGAGGTATTACCGTCTACATGAGTAGCCTGCAAAGCTGGTTCAGTCAGTACACCATTACCGTAAGGTGGAAGAAACTCCCACTCACGCGAAGGCATTTTAACGGGAACTGTTACCTCTTTAGATACATCACCAAAAGCAAGCTGATAAAGGCGGCCGTCAGTACCAACCATAAAAGATAATTTCAGATCACCGGAGGTAACATTAAATAATTGTTTTGCTATAGGATTGTCATCTGCTGCCCAGGCTAACAGAGGCATAAAGACAAAAGGAAAAAGAGATAGATGTATTTCTTCATTTTAGTTGAAAATTAAAAGTTTATTCAGTTGAAAATTGAAAGTTGAAAATGAGCTGTATTGTACCGATACACCTCCCCTGCCCTTCGGGCACCCCCTCTCAGAGGGGAATGTGCTGCACTATCATCTACATAGCAACTGTCAATTGTCAACTATCAATTGTCAATTGTCATAAATCGCCAAGTCACCTTCCCTACCGAATCAGGTTTTCCCTTTTCAGCCTTCGAGATAGTGCCCTTCATTTTACCATTCTTTTGACGTACTACACTAATATCTCTCCATGTGTATACTCCCTTCTCATAATCAAATGTTTCACCATCATCATCATACAGACGATAAGAGCCATTTGCTTTCCCATAGTGACGAATTTCCAGGTTCACTTTTACTCCCGGTTTCGGTGCATGAAGCATCGGCTCCATCATCGGAATGATAGCTCCGTCTTTCACATATACAGGAATACGATCCAGTCCCGGAGTTACTGTTATTGTCTCTCCATTACCAACATATGCACCGGTATAAAAATCATACCAATCACCCTGTGGCAGTACGACTTTACGCTCCGTCTGCCCCTTAAACATAGGCGCTACCAGTAAATATTCACCTGCCATATATTGGTCTTTTATTTCTTTAGTCACAGCTTCCAGATAGGGATTATCTTCCAAACTCTTCTCTTTCAGTTCTGTTGTTACCGCCGCATCCGGATTGAATCCGGCTTCCAAACTCATACCACGGAAAGGAGGAATACCATCAAAATGATAACGCGCAAATTCCGTATACCAGTAAGGCATCATCTGCATACGAAGCAACGCATACTCTTTCACTTGTTCGGCAACCTCCGGAAATGTCCAGGGTTTCGTACCACTACTCCACGCATTAATCATTGCCATCGGGGAAAAAACAACCGACTGGAAACGGCGTAACCAATCTTCCGCAGACTTAGAGCTACGTACTTCCGGAGTCCACAATACACCACAATATCCGGAGTTAATCAATGCTGTAATGAAGTCCGGGTGACTATAATAATCATTATAAATAACATAAGGCATAGAAGATGCTCCGGCATTTGATGCACGTACCAAACCGAATGTACGTTGATTGCGTGCCTTGTAGAGTTCAGCTGTTGTACGCTGTACCCAAAGCCCATAAGTTTGCCTCATCTGCTCGGCAGATACCCCCGATGGGAAAGTAGCCACATCCGGCCAGAGATAATAATCATATCCGTCTACTTCATCTACTTTATAACCACTTACACCTATATCTACATGCTCTTTATTCAGTTTATTTTTCCATAAAGAGCGTGCTTTCTCACCAGCCAAATCGGGAACAATACCGCACCACACCGTATGTGAACCACTTACAGGATACATATCCTTATATAGCTTTGAATCAGGAGACACATACGGGTTTGTCCACAGATTGATACGCACGCCTTTGTCGAGCATGTCCTTTACAAAACCCGAAGGATCGGGATAACGTGTAGCGTCCCATTCAAAGGTGCAAGGGTATGCTTTGCTCTGCCATCCCGGCTCCAAACCAATAAAGTCTAACGGATACCCCTGACGTTCAAACTCATCCGCTTCTTGTTTCACCTGCTCGGCAGTGTATAGTTTTTGTGTACGTTGCGTAAAACCGAGTCCCCAACGTGGAGGTAACGTACCGCCACCACAGAAAAGGTTGTAACGACGTACTACATCCATTGGAGTAGGACCGGCAAAAAGATATATCTCTGTCCCCGGTGCAGGTACAAGAATAGAAACCGCATCCGAATAAGGGCGTGACGACCAGGATTTATCCGTATTACGATCTTTCGCTACCGGAGCATTGGGACTGTCTTTCAGTGCACCACTTCCGGCATATACGGTAATATAACGTGCCGAATTAATAAATACACCATAGCCCTGGCTGGAAACATAAAAAGGAACCGGAGCATGCGTACGTCCATTGTCCTTACCACCGTAATGGTCTACATGCAGATTCAGGATTTTACCACGTTGATGTACAGTTTGGAAGTTAAGTCCAAAACCATACAGTTGCTCTTTTCTCTGTAAGGGAATACGCAAAGCTGTCTGCCCATCTTGAATATTGCCTTTTATTTCAGAGGCAAATGCAGGTAATATTACCTCCGGCAAACGGCTGAAACCTTCCATTTTTGGAGTAACATCTGCCACTTGCAACAATGAATAACTTTCAGGAGTTCCTACAACTCCTTTCCAAACACCGGGCGCCACCTGCTCCCAGCTTATTTGTGCAGCAAGCTGCGCGACTGTCCATATGGACAGGATAAGGGTTACAATGTATCTTTTCATTTTTATAATTATTTAATTCAATTGACAGTGGACAATTGACAGTGGACAGTTGACAATTGATAATTGACAATTGATAATTGACAGTTACTATGCAGCGTGACAGCGCAGCCAACTGTCAACTGTCAATTGTCCACTGTCCACTGTTATCTAATCGTTCCCGCAAACCCACCGTTTGCCAATAACTTCACTTTAACTTTTCCATCTATCACAGAGATCACTTCGTTTCCAAAAGAATCCTTATCTTTTCCATCAGTAATCCAGGTAGAGGACAACTCCTTACAAGCCTCCGGTAAAGAGAATTCCAACTCGCGCTCTTCATTCTTCCCGTTGATACCACCCACATACCAGACTTTTCCTTTACGACGTGCTACCACTGCAAAATCTGACGGATAACCAGCCAACAACTGACTTTCATCCCAGACAGCAGGCACATCTTTTAAGAAAAGTTTGGGCATGCGTGGCAATTCTTCATACGCCTCTATTCTATCTGCATAACACTGAAAACCGGATTCAAAAACCACTGCGAGTGCTAACTGATGTGCTACCGTTGTTTGACGAATAGCCGGTACTCCCTGCCGTATCTTATTTGAAAAAGTAACAGGTGTATAATCCATTGACCCCACTACATTCCGCGTAAAAGGTACTGTAGCATTATGTTCTGCCGCCCGGTCACAACGCTCCTGACGTCCTAACGTCTCTGCTCCGCGTATTGCTTCGGTAGTCATCAGGTTAGGATAGGTCCGTTCAAAGCCGCGAGGCAAAGTTGCTCCATGTAAATCAACAAGTAAATAAAACTCCGCCGCATCTTTTAGTATAGCCGGATAAAGCTGTATGATACGCTGTTTATCCGTATCGAAGAAGTCTACCTTGATACCTCTTACTCCCAGCCTGCTGATACGTTCCATTTCCGCCCGACGCAATACAGGATCGGACATAAGACGATGCGTTGGAATACTATCCATCTCTCTTCCCGCACCGGAATGATACCACAACCAGACACCGACTCCTTTTTCTCCGGCATACTTCACCACATCTTCCATCGTACCTCCATTGTCCATTCGTTGCCATCCGGCATCAATCAATACATACTCCCATCCCATCGCATGGTTGAAGTCTACATGCTTTATTTGTGTTTTATAATCACGGGTAGTTCCACCAGCATACCACCAACTCCAGGAAGCACGTCCCGGCAATACCCAGGAATCATCTCCTATCACTGACGGCGGATTCAGATGAGAAACCATCTGTGTACGGAAAACCGTATTCAGTTCCTTACCCACGATAATAGCACGCCAGGGTGTATACCAGGGGAAGGTGGAAACAGGCTCTACCGCATCTGGAACAACAGGTTCTTCTATCTCAGGAAAACGTATTTTATAAGCTTTGTTTTTTCCCGAGTTATCAATATGTGTAGCCGGATAAGAACCATCCAGATAAGCCTCAGTAATCATCATCCAGCAGTCATTGGTATTAAAAAGCATCGGAAAAGCCCAGCCACGACCATGAGAAGCTTCGGTATTGATAGCAATTCCGTTCTTTGAATACTGCTCGTAACTTGGTTTGTGACGCTCATTCCAGTCATACGGATGAATCCATGCTTTACCGTTGGCAGGTACTGAAAATTCTGTTAACTCATCTGTTATGGTATGTTGCTTCCCGTCATCCTCTTGTGTAAAGGCATAGCGGAAGGCGATACCATCATCGTATGCCCGTACAATCAGCTGAAAACCCTCAAAGGGAATCGTCATCTCCCGACAGGCATTCACAGTCCTAAGTTGTTTGCCTGCCTTCAGCTCATAAGGTTCATTCATTGTTTTCACTACTGCTTTTCCTGCAGGGCGCGCATCTTTCCCATATTCTATCCCATCCATCACGAGTCCGAGACGGGACGGATTGATCACTAATGAGTCACCACAATAAACGGAATATTGAAGTATAGTTGTCTCCTCACCTTCCGGTACCTGTGTTGCAACAAACCGTACTGCACCATCGGGTGACGTCAACGTCCACTCTTTCTCAGCCCGGCATCCCAGACAACAAAAGAGAATCAGCGAATAAAAAATTGCTTTCATGGTATTTTGTCTTTATTTGTATATTTCCATATCACCGTCCTCGCAAATGATCTCGGGACGTGCATCGGGATTCTTTAGTTCAAAGGTTACGTTCTTTAGTTTCAATCCGCGTACGTGACGTGCCCAAACACCATAAGCCGGAATCTTCGGGCCAAAGGTTTTTACTTCCGGATACTGGTCTATTGCCTCCGGCACTTTAGAGAGAGCATCTTCGGAAGTTCCCGTACCGAGCAGACGAATCTGTATATTTTCAAGTGTCAGATTAGTGATGTAATGTCCCGGAATACCGGTAATAAGAATACCGGAGGAGGAGTGAGTTGTGCTTTATCAGCAGCTACAGCTTTTACATTCCGGATCGTGACATTTTCAAATACCCCCACCGGTTGTTGTGTATCCTGTCCTTTACGAAATACACTCAAACGGGCACCGAGACGGAAAAGCATCGGAGTACGTACTTCTTCCATAGTAATGTCTGAGATTTCGACATTACGCAGGTGAGCTCCGTCTACCGAGAAAAGTTTGATACCCCCATTCTTAGTATCATAAATGTGACAATTACTGATACGAATATTCTCGAAACCGGCCATGGACTCCGTCCCCATCTTAATACCAGCCTGATTGCTTTTAAGCTTCATATTCTCTACAACGATATCATCACATCCCATTTTACTGGAAGTTGTCTTAAAGCAAAGTGCATCATCGCCACTGATAATATCACAATTGCTGATACGCACATGCTGACAACCGTCGATATTAATTCCATCATTGTGTGCAACCCCGAAACTGCGAATCGTCACATTGTCTATCTTCACATTGCGGCACTGAAAGTAATGAGAAGTCCAGGCACCGGCATACTTCAAAGTAACATCACGTACAGTTACTCCTTCGCAACGTACCAGGCGAAGCAAAAAGGGGCGAAGTCCCCAACGCTTACCTTCGGGACGTGTATCCACTTTGATGTGTCTTTCTTTTAATGCAGAGCCCTGACCGTCGATACTGCCTTCTCCTTCAAGAGTGACATTCTTTGCGTCAACAGCCACCAACAATACCCAGCCGACATCAATGCCCAAGCCTTCTGTAAAAGGATCGAGATTGTCATAGGCTTTATAATCCGTAGTACCCAAAATCAAAGCATCCTTTTCCAAATGCAGGGTTACATTATCTTTCAATACAATCGTAGCCGAAAGATAGGTACCAGCCGGAACAAGTACCGTGCCACCTCCAGCCTTATGGCAGGCATCGATTGCCTTTTGAATAGCAGGAGAATCCAGCTTCTTCCCGTTACCACGGGCACCGTATTTTTTCACATTAAAAGTTTCTGCAGATGCACCTGTAATCAGGAACAGCATCGTGAATAGAAAAATACAGAGTCTTTTTGTCGTCATAAGTTGTGAATTTTTAGTTTATGAGTTTTTAGTTTACAAGTTCTTTAGTTTATGGAATTGTTGGCTTCTTCTCCCTTGCTACCGTTACCGAATAAATACGGTTGCTACGCTTTCCCAGATGTTCTAACTTCATAGAATTCTTCCCGGCAGTCAATGTCACCGGAAAAGCAAACTCTCCTTTTTTACTACCCGACGTAGCTAAATAACCGATATTCTCACTTACCAGCTGATTGTTAAGATACAGGTAGGAAGGTACCGGACTACCGCCCGAATAAGAAAACAGCAAATAATATTCTCCCGTTGCAGGAACATCAATCTGCCATGTCAACGCTCCTTTTGAACTCCCTTTTTCACCACGAAACTCAGCAAAGCCTTCGGCCTCAACAATGGCAGAACCCTCGGTTTGTGCTTCTTTCACATCATAACAACGCACATCTGTAAAACTCCTGACAACCAGTTTCTGTACCGCCTGTACTGTACCGCCTTTCTTCACAGCCAGTTCATACATTAATGAGGTCTCCGGTCTCACCACGCAAGAATCATTGGCAGCTACTGCCTCTCCATTTAGCAATACTTCTTCCCCATTTGATGTTTTCCAATACAGAGTAACAGATTGATCTTCTATTTTAGAAATACGGTCGGAATAAAAATATTCAATAGCGGGACGTTCTGCATCCAGAGGGACACGATAAAGCTCAATCCCCTTGCCTGTTTTCAGATTACGTGAGTACATACGATCATCCGGGTTATTCCAATGTTCATGTACTCCCAAACTCTTCTGTGCCCGGCCTTCATACCTAATTCCTGAAGGAGGATTGCCTATATTGGCCGCTTCATGCATAAAGTTATCCGCATTGGCTGCAACAGGCATTTCCGAACGTATAAAGTCCAGTACTACCGACTCTATAGCTACCTGGTCATTAGAAGCCAGAAAACTTGATGTCCATCCATCGTTAAAAGGAGCACGTTTGAAACGAACAGCACGTCCGTTATGAATAGGATTCACGTACATAGCATCTACAATGTATACAAGTGTATTTCCCCCCAAACGTTCATGTGCCATCAAATCAACAATACTGTTATATGTTCCCATTCCCCGAAACTTAGACCAATCGCGGATAGACA
Organism: Bacteroides nordii WAL 11050 = JCM 12987; assembly: GCA_000613465.1. Lineage (GTDB taxonomy): Bacteria > Bacteroidota > Bacteroidia > Bacteroidales > Bacteroidaceae > Bacteroides > Bacteroides nordii. The sequence goes on along the minus strand of BAJA01000016.1, from coordinate 32,435 downwards.
GATGCAAAGGAGAAACATTGCCAATGGAACCAAAATGATTTTTGCCGGTAGCTGTTATTCCCGTCTGCCCTGCACTGTCCTTCCAATTATCGGTAGGACGGGAATGACGCTTCATTAATGCCATATTAATCATATAATCCGCCTCATAGGCAGCACGTGCCAGACTCATTGCACCCGGATCGGTTATTTCACTTGAATAGCGAATTACATCGGGTACGAAACCTCCCCAATTCTGATAGACTACATCGGGATAAACCGGTTGCAGGTAAGTATAAATGGCAGAGATACCACGACGCTGTGCATCATATACTGTAATACAGTGCTGAGGTACGTTCATTATATCGACCAACTGATGCAGAAGTGCATAGACAGACTGTGGAGTAGCATCTATTATATTACTTCCGCCATTATCATTCAGATTTACTTTTATAGCTATTTTTTCTCCTTCTTTATATCCTGTAGCTCCCTTACCTTTTTTCTTATTAAAGGTACGGAACAGTTCATCCCAGGCACGGTCTATTGTTTTTTGGTGGGTCAAAGAGATGATGACTCCCTCCATCATGTCACACACACGGGTCTGACTATTATTATCCGCATCCGAATATAGTCCGTGTTTACCATCCAAACCGCTGCCTGCGGATCATGCGCCCAAGCCACACGTCCCGGGTGAATGCCTCGTGCCACTCCCATTGGTGCATTGGGTTTATCTGCCGGAGTAAAAGTCCCCATATCCGAACCATTGTCTATCTGCTTGCCAACCGCCTGTCCGAACAAAGAATTATCTACCGACATTATATAAAATGTGCCTGAAAGTAAAACACCGGCAAAAAGTACGGCAAGCCCCTTATAGAAATGTCGTGAATTCCGGAGTTGAAGAAATTTCTTCCAAGCTCCCCACCCTACTAATGTACTACTGAAAAAAGCCAGAAAAGAAAAAGCCAGTGGTGCTGCCACTTGCTGACAAGGATAAGCAATACGTGAAGGTTTAGGTACTACTCGAATGAGAAACCAGATTAGTGCCGTTAACCCCATTAATGGGAAGCAAATTTTAAGAACCACATTCTTTTTATTAATACCAACAATTCGTCCACTTCGGGGACAGGTTTTAAAAAACAGTTTTTTATCTTTTTCATATTATCAGATACATTAAATTCTCACTTTGTTACGTCACAAAAGTAGTTATATAAAAAAGAGACGATTTTAAGTATTCATTCAAATACTATAGAAATCGTCTCATACATCAATAAAAACACTTATTTCTTCTTATATACCAGTTCAATTCCGCTCTTTTGTCCTAAATTACGACTATACTGTTTATCTGTAGGATTATTCCAATGTTCTAATACACCAAGACTATGTACACCTGTTCCGTCCTGTTCGGGATCATAGAAAGTGCCGGATAGCGGATTATTTGCCAATGCTGCTTCCACAAGATACATATCACAGTAATTCACATCTGCCATCCGTGGAAACTCCGTACTAAGAAAATCAATACCTACAGCATCAATTGCTACAGGATCTTGCGAAGCAAATAAAGAACAGGGCCAATTGCCTCCAAAAGGCTCCATCTTCCATTTTCCAGAAGGAGCCCCATTCACCTTTTCTGATCCATAAAGCCCGTCAATAAGAAAAAGCATGGTCTTTTGCCCTAAATCTTTGTGAGCAATATAATCAGTAAACGTCATATATCGCGGACGTCCGCCACGATCCTGATTAAAGTTATTATGCTGATTCTTACGAAAATTGCGATCAATATCAGTGACACCATACCAATTTTTTGCACAAAGCGTAACACCTTGACCTCCATGGCCTTTCAACAAAGCCATATTGATAAGATAATCAGCCTCAATAGCGCAACAAGCCAGACCGCGAGCCAGCTTTCCGTTATCAACCGAGTATGGAATGGCATCGGAGATATAGGTTGATTTCACCCGTCCGTTCCCCCCTTCATTATCCAGATAAGTTACATCAGGAAACTCTGTATGACATTTTTCAAATAAAGTATGAGTGATAAAGCGACTCGCATCAAACACCGTGATCTGTTGTTGAGGGATCCCTCCCTCGTATATCAGGCTACGCAACAAGGAAAGCACAAGATGCGGAGAAGCGTTCAGTTCTTCGGAGTCATCATGTGAAAACGTATTGTTCTGATTGATTTTAATTGCAATCTTTTCCCCTTTCCGATATCCCTTACCACCTTTGCCATGTTCGCGATTAAAGTAGGCAAACAGAGCATTCCATGCTTTCTTCTCACTTTTCTCACCCGTCAAAGAAAGAAGAGACTGCACCACTAACCAATCTGCATCCGACTGATTGGTGTAATGATCTTCATACCAGAAACCAGTACCTTTCTCCCATGTTGCAGCTCCGGGAGCATGTGACCAGACAACACGACCGGGATAAATTCCTTTTGCCGTACCCACAGGGTTATTCTTTCCCCATGCCATCTTCGGTTCACTAACAGGAAGAACGATTTGCGCCAGCATCTCACCACTGTTCTTTATCGCCATCATACCTCCGAAAAATATCAATAAAAAGAAAAACAACGTTGTATAAAGGTAATGACGTGCACGCAATGCCTGTTTCATCTTCCGGTAGCTGAACCATGCACCTGTAAAAGACAACAGATAGACGACGAAAGCAGACATCATAGGAGCAGCTGCCTGCATACAAGGATAGGTAGCCCGCGAAGGCTTAGGAACCACACGAACCAGAAACCAAACTGTAGAAGAGATACCCAACCCCAAAAGAGGAAAATATGATACCACCTGGCTCTGTTACAACTCTCAACTTTCTGCCTGAAATAGAGATATATCTTCTTTATCATTTTCTTTGACTATTAATTATAATAAGTACTGTATCCTAATTAAATGATAGTATCATTGAAACGCAGCAGATTATCACAAATTCACGCAAAGAATATCGTCTCTCAAGTAGTACAGCAAGCCTTCTAATTTGCGATAATCTGCGATCATTTACGTTTTAATAAAACGCTATCATAGTATGAATTAAATTTGAAGTATTACTTAAGTAATAATACTTAGTGCTTCGTTACATATATTGTTATGTTCCATTACATATATTGTTATACCCCGTTACATATACTGTTAGGAAGGGTCCGCTCTGATGAGAAGAAAATCATTGTCTTATATCTTCGCAGTCTATCAATTTCACTTCTTCTTTATCTGATATTCCTTTATCCACCTGCAAACTTTCTACCTCACCTCCTATCACATCATCCATCACTACAGCATAGCGTCCATCCGGTTGTTCGGCAGCAATACGAAAATTCTTCAATAAGAAGCCCTTGACATGGCGTGCCCAAAATCCGAACGCCGGCTGTATCTTCAGGTCTCCTACATTATAGCGGCCTACTCCTATCTCCGGTGGATATGCTTTTGCATCTTCCGACGGATGTCCTCCCTTTACTTTCAAACTCACATCATGGAATTGCACATTATTGATGTACCCCGTATGGTTCCCATCCGGCAGACGGAATGTCAACCCACCTTCCACAACATCCGAATCAGGCAGTTTAAATCCTGCAATAATAGGAGTCGCTTTACTTTGTGAACCGTCATAAGCTTTCCAACGGTCGCCACGAAATGAACTACCACCATAGACCTCTTCAATATCCACCCCACAGATAACAATATTCTCTACCTGCCCAATGTTAGAATTGGTTACAAGCAGTTCCTTACGTACCACTCCATTTTCAGTGAAAGTAAACGGAGCAACATCGGCTCCCAATACACGCCCACGATTGGAAATAGAGATAAAGAAGGGGGCTCTCGTACGACGCATTACCGAACGGGAATGTATAGGACCTGTTTTACCGCTATTCAGATAAACATTCTTCACATGACCACCATCATTGGTAGAAATAGAAAAACCCGCCTTATTAGCACCCAACACATAGATATTATCCACATACAGATCCTGAATATCATCTGCTGTTTCTGATCCTATCTGAAAGAGATTACAGTTAGTATCTCCCACAATATTTCTCACCATGTAATGGCGTGCCGGACGAGTATAGCCCAATGAACAATCCGAACCGGGTTTTACAATATCATCCGAACTTACCTTAGAGTAGATATTTGTTACCGTCACATCATTGCATGCCATAAAATCATAAATATCGCGGGCATTCTTTGTACTATGCTTTGCAAAGTAAGTATCATGTACATGAATACCATCCGTACCTGTAGCCAACAACACAAAATGCCCTCCCTGATCAATGTGCAGCATTGTACTGTCACTATATAACCTGTTATCTCCTTCTATATAATAAGGTATGTCCTTTTCCGGATCATACCACATATCTTTCTTTACATCCCATCCGCCAATCTCTACATTCGTACAAAGTTTTAAAGAAAACATTTTATCACTACGTTTCTCCGGAGAATTATTCATCACTTTATCCGAAGTCACAATATTACCATTACCGGTAATACGCCCCGTACCTACAACTTTTACATTGTCAATTCGCTCTCCAAAGAACATGCAATTGCGAAAGAAAGTATGTCCTACATCTTGCTTCGTAAGATAATTTTCCGGGTCGGCATAAGGACGCGGGTCTGTGGGCGAGAGCCCTGAACGATAAGCACGATCACTAAACCAGGTTGCCTCGGGAGCATCGGCACCGGGCAATGCCTGTATCGTAGCATCACTATCCAGATGCAACCACACATTACTTTGCAAATGGATAGTACGTACATTATAGGTTCCTTGGGTAAATCGAAGGATACCACCTCCCAAACGGCTCATATTGATAATAGCCTCATTGATAGCTTCCGTATCATCAGCTACTCCATCTCCTTTTACACGATAATCTCTGATATCTTTTCGTCCGGTATAGAACCATACAGTGTTGGATTCTCCTTTATTCTGCCCTCCTTTGACACGAAGTTTGAAAGCATACAGGCGATTCGGTTCCAATCCGTTCGCAGCTGTCTCACGACTATCAGGAGTTACTTCCGCCCGGGCTGTTGTCCATGTATTCCCACCGTCTGCTGATTGAAGCAGTTCTACGGAAGAAGCGTTGTGAGGGGGAGTCCAGGAAAAAGAGGCATACGTATATTCCTGTCCGGGACGATACGTAAAATCACGCAACGGAGTACGTACAAGATCAGCAACAGTGGTAATGCCTTCCAAATCTGCCACAGCAACAGGACTCTGCAATACTTCCGGCTTTGAAGTTGTATAAATAGCTTCAAAACGATTTATTCCTTTACGCACCGGAGCTACTCCACGAAAGCAGATCCGCAGATCCGGACCATTTGAAGGTCGAAAATCAAGACCACTAAATACAATCACCGTTCCCCGCTCACCTTCATCCCGCAAGGCTACATTCCCCACTTTATTATATGAGTAGTGAGTGCCGGTACGCCCTATCGATTGTTTAGGCAGATCACGCAATAATACCTCCCCACGTCCTATCACGTTCACGGTTGTATTATCAAGTGTCACGACGATACCTGCCGGGACACGGATTTCTACCTTCACCATCGGACTTCGCTGTCCGGCCCGGAAATCAAGAACAATGTTACCCGGCGCGTTTATTGTAGCTGTTCGCGATGTAACAACAATTGTGCCGGAAGGGCAGCATTTCTTATTCCAATCATCCACCGCCGGGTAACTTTTCCCTGTGGAGAAACTAACTCCATACGATCACCTTCCAAGGGCGTTCTATCTACCTTGATATTACCATGCAGATCCGTCACCCGGCAAACAGCTTTTTCCGACTTGGAAAAGAGTTCTACTAATTCAGTAACGGAAGGTAAAGTAGAAACCAGTCCCTCCCCCTCCGGAGTATCTACTGTATATCGGTACGTCGTTCCGGAAGATAATAATAAAGAATCTGCTTTCAAGACCCAGGGAGTAAGCCCGGAAGCTGCCTGTGCACTCATTCCCAGACAACATAAAGCAAACCAAAGCACAGGTGTTTTTCGTGTAATAGAATTCATCATTCAATTCTCTAAAATAGTTTTAATTCTCAATTAACTTTATCACAGCGGCAAAGCTAACGGAAAAAAGAAAAAAGCCTTTGCAGTGTTGTCGCAAAGGCTTTCAATTTTATATCATATTAGTGAAACTACCACGTGCTTCAATACGAAAGCGATTATTCCCATTCTCAACAGCCCCTGCATCCACAACCTTGTTTTGTTTATCGAACGCACGAATTATTTCCGCTGTTGTTATGCTCGTCTGAGCCATTAATGAAGACACTGTACCAACACCTCGATTGCAGGATTTTGAATACCAAAAACTTCTACTTTAGCTACATTTTTAATTTTAAGCAGTTTCGTTTTTATATTTTTAGCCTGATTTTCCAGTTCGCGATGCGGATAGTATAATTCACCTAACGACTGAATAGACTCTTCAAGTACGTCGGTTACCTGTATCTGTACCTCATAAGGTATATTCATTGATTACACATTTTGGGAGCAAACGTACGAGTTAGTTTTCTGAAAAAAAGGAAGAGATATACCGAAACGGAATATTGGAGACTGAAACGGAAAAATAAAGGACTGAGTTACTTACGCTTCACTTTACCGCCCATCTTATTTATCCTCACGATAACATGGAATATTAAGTAACTCCCCAATACGTTGGACTCAGTGTCCCGTATGGAAGTTGCTGTGATAGTACGTGTCAGTGCATTCTCTTGTTGCAGAATATCATAAATCTTGAATCGCAACAACAGCTGTTTCCGTTTGAAAAAAGATTTGGAGAGTTGTGCGTTCCACATCAGATAATCATTGCCCTCGTTTTGCCCGTATCCCGAACGCAGATTCCACACAGCATCACTATATACTTCAAAACCCCAGGGAAGATAGCATTGTACATTCATTCCCGCCTGATAGTTAAAGGTTTCTGTACGAATACTTTTCACATTATTGTATGAGTTATTGTAGACAACAGAACCCCGGGCACCCATTTCAATCTGTTTGGTTCGATAAGTAAGATTAAGTCTCTCGCGTACTGTCAGATGGCGGACAGAACTCTTTTGCGGCTCTTCTTTATTAAGCGTAGTATATCCGTTTTTATTACTAAACCGAAGTTGGGAATACGTACGTACCAACCAATTCTTATTCTTGAAAGGAGTACTCAGTGAAAAAGAGCCTTGTGCTTCCCAATTACCGTTCATGTTGACTGGTATAGTAGTACGTCCACCGGTTTCACTATCATAAGTAACCTGATTAGTGACGCTGTTCAGCGTATTCTCAGCGGTAAGTTGCAACACCATATTGCGTTGATACTTCACATTATAAGAATTATAATTAAGATTGAAAGTATTGGTATACGATGGTTTCAGCGAAGGATTACCCATACGGATATTCAACGGATTAGTTTGATCAGAAATAGGTTGCAAATCACGGACAGAGGGTTGACGGCTCTTTCCACGATACGTTATTTGCAAATGCGTACGTTTGGAAAACTTATACCGGAAACTAACGGTGGGTGAGAAATTGAGTACACTTCGGGGGAGACTGTATTTCAATACATCCAATACATAACTATCACTAACGGACTTTTGTGGTTCAAGATCAACCCCTACGTTATAGTTATACATTTTCTGTGTAGTGCGGACCGAAAGATTAACGAGGTGATTGGAATATTGATTCTCAAAACAGTTACTATTCAGCGTATCCGGATCTTCTGTAAAATCTTCCAATTCCTTATTCCAGTTATAAGCTTTACGATCAGAGTTCGATGTACGATGCTGATAACTATAACGAAGTTGCAGAAAGTGTGCCCAAGGTAACGGTTCTACATATACCAATTGAATACGATAATTATCCCCATCCGTCTTATTATCAATCTTCTGATTCAATATTTTCTCCGTACCGGTTTTAAAATAACGGGTGGTGGCATAATTCAAACGATCTGATGTAGAAGCATTTGTACCATAATCCAGTTTCAAAGCAACATTACGCCCTCTGGTATTCAGTTTACGGTTCACCTGCAACATCAATGCCAGACTGTATTGCGAACTCTCCGACCAGTTGGAGGACTCTTTTTCGTTCAGTTCTTCCTCTCCCGACCAACTCTTCTGATAACTGGCTCCTCTGCGATCGGCCGTTGAATAGCGAAACGTAGGACGGAATATAAGATTGGTTACCGTATCTATCTTCCATTCCAGATAGGCATTTCCCGTTACTCCGTCATTTCTGTTTCGACTACTGCTCGTACTGTTGGTTATGGACTTTTCCGCTTTCATAAAATTATCGGTCAGCGTCTTACTCTCCTCCTCACGATCCGTTCCGGAATACTGTACATTTGATCTGAATTTAACATTCCCCCAATCTCTGCTAAAGTTAAATCCCAATGAACGGGAAGTCCCCATTCCTGCCCTGCCACGGGTATTTCCAGTGGCATTGGATGACTGTTGCTGAAGTTCCGAAAAGCCCTGATTATTTGTATTGTTCCAATTAGCAATCACTGTGAGCTGGGAGTTCTCACGAATACGGTTCATCGTATTCGCCACTTCATAACGTTCTTTACTTCCCATACCACCAAGAAAATTATCCATCCAACCTTTCTTCATATCCTTTTTCACAGAGAGATCGAGAATCATCTCTTCCTCACCATCATCAATTCCTGTAAGACGCGCCAGATCAGACTTCCGTTCGTATGCTTTCAACTTCTCCACCATTTCCACCGGAAGATTTTTCAATGCTGCCTGTGGGTCATCCGAAAAGAATTCCTTACCATCCACCAGTATCTTTTTCACTTCCTTTCCCTGAATCATCAGCTTACCATCCGCAGTAATCTCTCCTCCCGGCAACTGTTTCACAAGTTCCTCAAGCATAGAACCTTCAGGAGTACGAAAAGCCGAAGAGTTATATACTGTCGTATCATTCTCTGTAACTGCCATCGGAGCCTTGCCCGTAATAACAGTTTCTTCGAGCATAAACCATCGGGAGCCAGACATATGTCACCGATCTTCCTGTCACTATAATTCAGTGTACGGTCTATTGCCGTATAACCTACATAAGATACATGAATGGATATTTTTACTGCTTTCCGGGCAGTAGCAGAAAGAGAGAAACGACCGTCAGCTCCAGTAGCTCCTCCGGTAATAAACGTACTATCGGGCAATACATAAATCTGAACAGCAGCATAAGGTACCGGTTCGTGGGTCTCTTCGTCAAGAACACGTCCGGTAAACACCACTTTACCGGACTGTGCCTTAATCTTCATTGTTGTGCATGTTAGTTGTAATACACAAAAAATTGAAAGAACCTGAAAGCAACCTATATACCTACTTATATTCAATGGACTTGTATTAGATGTTATTGTTGAATAGTTCCGCCGTTTAAAGATTAGAGTTCGTAAAGATGAGAAGGTTAAAACTGAAGTGTTATTTTTAAGTTTTATTAAAGCTTCGCTTTCTATAAACAGAATAATCACTCAATAGGCAAAGAAAGTACATGCTGATTCGAGGCAAAGAAAAATAAACAAAAAAAAGAGTATCCCGGTTTTACCCGAAATACTCTCTTTAACTCTGAGCGGAAAACGAGACTCGAACTCGCGACCCTAACCTTGGCAAGGTTATGCTCTACCAACTGAGCTATTTCCGCAAATTAGTCTCCCATCAATTGTTTATCAGAAAGACTGTGCCCAGAACAGGACTCGAACCTGCATGCCTCTCGACACACGCACCTGAAACGTGCGCGTCTACCAATTCCGCCACCTGGGCCTTTCTTCTTTTCAATGAGCGGAAAACGAGACTCGAACTCGCGACCCTAACCTTGGCAAGGTTATGCTCTACCAACTGAGCTATTTCCGCATATCTTTAATAGTTGTGAAGAGAAGGAGACTCGAACTCCCACGACATAATTGTCACTACCCCCTCAAAGTAGCGCGTCTACCAATTCCGCCACCTCTCCAAATTTATTAAAGTACTGAACTTATTCATTTCTTTGTGCCCAGAACAGGACTCGAACCTGCATGCCTCTCGACACACGCACCTGAAACGTGCGCGTCTACCAATTCCGCCACCTGGGCAAAAAATGAACTTCCAATATTTCAAAGATGAGCGGAAAACGAGACTCGAACTCGCGACCCTAACCTTGGCAAGGTTATGCTCTACCAACTGAGCTATTTCCGCAATTTTCGTTTGCGGTTGCAAAGGTAGACATTTTCTCTAAACATGCAAACATTCGGCTTGTTTTTTTAGTAAAAAAATAGTCACTTTGCTACACCCGCAAAAAGATTAGTTTGATTATCAACTCATTCGGTCACGATAATCTTCATAAGAGAACTGTTTATATATTTCAGCTGTCCCTCCTTCAGTCCACAAAGCAATAGAAGGATGATGAATCCCATTAAACATATTTGTTTTCACCATTGTATAATGTATCATGTCTTCAAACACAATCCGTTCACCCATCCGAAGTTCATGATCAAAACTCCAAAATCCCATATAATCACCACTCAGACAGGAATTCCCCCCAAGACGATAAACAAATGTACCATTGTCTCCCATTTCGGCTCCACGCACAGCAGGCTGGTAGGGCATTTCAAGACAATCGGGCATATGGCAGGTAAAGCTGACATTGAGAATGGCGGTTTTAATGCCACGGCTCTCCACTATATCAACAATCTCAGAAGTCAATACCCCGGTTTGCCAAGTAAATGCCGAACCAGGTTCAAGAATAATCTGAAGATGAGGATAACGGGATTTTAATCCCTGAAGCAAACGAATGAGGTGCTCTGTATCGTACCCTTTACGAGTCATCAAATGTCCGCCTCCCAGATTCAACCACTTTATCTGTGAAAACCAATGGGAGAATTTCTCTTCAATGTGCTGTAAAGTATGCTCCAGTTCAAAAGACGACGACTCGCAATGACAATGGCAATGAAAACCCTCAATACCCTGCGGAAGAACTTCGGGCAACAAATCGGCTGTAATGCCAAAACGGGTACCGGGAGCACAAGGATTATAAAGTTCTGTTTCCACTTCGGAATATTCGGGATTAATACGAATACCGCAGGAGATCCCACTCCCTTCTGCCAAAACCATTGGATAGAACCGTTGAAACTGTGCCAGTGAATTAAATGTGATATGACTGCTGCAACGCATAATTTCCGGAAAGTCCTGTTCGGTGTAAGCAGGCGAATACGTATGTGCTTTGCTGCCAAACTCTTCGAGCGCCAAACGGGCTTCGTAAACGGAACTTGCCGTAGAGTGTGCGATATACTCACGGAATATGGGAAATGAACGCCACATGGCAAATGACTTAAAAGCAAGGATAATTTCCACCCCTGCCTTGTCTGCAACCTGTTTTATCAGACTCAAATTCTTTCTCAACAATTCTTCTTCCATGATGTAGCAAGGAGAAGGAAATTGGGTAAAGTCTATCATTTCAGAATATAGAATTTAGTAGTTAGTAGATAGTAAGTATAGAATAATGATGCAAAAATACGGAATGTTTTCTAATATTTTCTACCTTTACGAAATGATTTGATTCTTCACTAAAAATTAAGAAAACGTTATGGACAGAGATTTAAAGAAAGTAGTGATTCTCCTGGCGCATCCCAACATGAAAGAGTCACAGACAAACAAGGCATTAGTGGATGCCGTAAAGGATATTGAAGAAGTAGCAGTTTACAATCTGTATGAGTTACAAACTTTTAATGTAGATGAATGGAGCAAGATTATTTCACATGCAGCCGCTATTATCTATCAGTTCCCGTTCTACTGGATGTCTGCCCCCTCACTACTAAAGAAGTGGCAAGATGAAGTATTCACCTATTTGGCCAAAACACCGGCTGTGGCGGGTAAACCACTCGTGGTAGTAACTACCACAGGCTCAGAATTCAACGCATATCGCAGTGGAGGAAGAAATCGTTTTACAGTAGACGAGTTATTAAGACCTTATCAGGTGGGAGCTATTCACGCCGGAATGGTATGGAAAACCCCTATTATTGCATATGGCATGGGTACAAATGATGCTGCCAAAAACATAGCGGAAGGAGCAAATCTATACAGGCAAACAGTAGAAGCTCTGATAGGAACAGGAAATGCCGGCAATAGCTGGTGATGAATAATGTGCCAATATGTTAATGTGCCAATGTGCTAATTGGCTGCGCTGTGTTGCCGAAAGGTATTGGCATATTGGCAAATTAACACATTGGCACATTATTAATTAAAAGTACGTACTTTATTAGTATAAACTATGCATTTTTAAGTGTGACTTAAAATGCATATTAAGTCATACTTAAATACGTACTTTTATAAGTAAAAGAATCTACTTCCCGATATCATCTTATTCTCTTCTGTGTTGGCAAAGAAAACTCTTGCCAGTCACACTCCGCATTATCTCCGGCAGCCACGGTTACACGCAGTACCACTTCTCCATCTTTCAGTTTCTCTCCGGCCGATACCGTAGCAGTATAACGTATGCCTTCACCCGGAGCAATCTGTTCTACCAAAACAGAGGGAGAAATAAATATATGCTTCATTCCGGTAACCTCTTCCACCGCAGGTACGACATCATAAACAGGAGTACGCCCTTCATTGACTATCTCAAAAATAACCTTACTATTTTCACCGGCATCAATCACATGATTACGATTGTCATCAATAAAACGTATGTTCCGTATCTTCAAATTAGTTACCGCTATCGGACGTTGTTGAGGTACAAACTTCTTTCTTTCAATCACCTCTACATACTCATCTTCCTTCTGACGAGGCGTAGATACCGCATTTCCAATAGCCGCACCGGCAACCGTTCCTACAATCGTACCAATGGCAGAGCCACGATACCCGCCTCTCCATCCATGATTATTTTCACCGATAAGACCACCTATCGCACTACCTACCGAACCGCCAATAGAGCTCCTGCCATAACGGCTCCAGGATTACCGGACATTCGTCCGGTAGCACAACCGCTTAACAGGAAAGCGGGTAAAATCATCCAAGCAATTAATCGTTTCATAGTTCACTTTTTTTGTGGTGCTTCCCGCACAGAACATACGACAAGCGGTTATTGTAATCATCCTATTATTTTAAAACGCGCAAAGCGCAGTAATAGTTGCTTTTCACCTGCATTTTTAAAGCGAATCGTTGCTTTTGCATTGTCTCCTGCTCCTTCTACCTTTACTACCTCTCCCAAGCCAAAACGCTCGTGTTCTATCATCTGCCTGCCTGTATTCCTGCTATAGAAACCGAGGCGGAAGAAGCAGACGACGGAGTGCTATTACCGCTTACCGCACTAACCTTTTTCAGATTTCTCGGCACAGTGGGAGCTATAACTTGTGCTTTCGGCCGCTCACGATCTGAAGTATTTGTACCGAAAGGAGCGCGTGAAGGAGAAGCAGAACGGGCAAAGCCTCCTTCAATTTCCCTACGAAAACGGCCGGCACCTTCATCTACCGAACGACCGACTCCATCCTCATGTGGTAACTGCAAATAATGAACATCAATATCACGTAAGAAGCGACTGGGACTTCCAAACTCCATCTTTCCATAACGAAAACGGGTTTTAGCGAAAGAGATGAAACAATGTTCCTCGGCACGGGTAATAGCTACATAGAATAAACGGCGCTCTTCTTCCAATGCCCGTGGAGAATCTCCTACCATACCACTTGGAAACAGATTCTCTTCCAATCCCACAACAAATACATTTTTGAACTCTAATCCCTTTGCCGAATGAACCGTCATTAAAGTTACTTTTTCTCCGTCATCGGCTTTATCAGAATCCTGATCAGTAAGCAAGGCTATTTCCGAAAGAAAATCAGTCAGAGAAATGTTGGGGTTTCCCTCTTCCTGCCGCAAAGCGCAGAAATCATTCATACCATTTACCAACTCTTCTATATTTTCCTTACGGCTCAAATTTTCCGGTGAAGTATCCTGGCAAACGTCATTGATGATACCGGACTGACGAATGATATCCGTTCCTATCTCGTATGCATTCTTTTCGGGCAGATCGGTTATAAAACCCTCTATCAGTTCCCGAAAACCTTGCAGTTTTGTATGCGTACCTTTATTAATTGTCAGTCCGTAACTCAACGGTTCACAGAGAACTGTCCAAAGGCTGACCCCATTATCAGTAGCTGCGGTTATTATCTTCCCCACCGTAGTATCACCAATACCACGGGCAGGATAATTAATAATACGTTTGAATGCTTCTTCATCACTCGGATTCACCACCAACCGGAAGTAAGCAGTTACATCCTTAATTTCTTTACGTTGGTAGAATGAAAGTCCACCATAAATTTTATAAGGCATACTGCGTTTCCGTAGTGCTTCTTCAAAAACACGGCTCTGTGCATTTGTACGATACAGAATAGCAAATTCAGAATATCCATAAGCGTGTTCACGACGTAGTTCCGCTATTTTATTGGCCACAATATCTCCTTCCTCTACATCACTATAAGCCTGAAATACCCCAATGGCCTCTCCTTTCTCCTTTTCGGAAAAGACCTCTTTGGGTATCTGCCACTCATTCTTTGCAATCAGACTATTGGCCGCACAAACAATGGTTTGCGTAGAACGATAATTTTGCTCCAGCTTAAAAACTTTCGTATTAGGATAAATCTTGGTGAAATAGAGAATGTTATCAATATCCGCTCCCCGGAAAGAGTATATACTTTGAGCATCATCTCCAACCACACAAACCCGCTGATTCTCCTTTGTCAATTGGAGTACAATACTGTGTTGTGCATAGTTAGTATCCTGATACTCATCTACCAGCACATAGCGAAACTGCTCACTATAACGCGCACGCACCTCAGGAAAATCACGAAAGAGAATATAAGTATATACCAGTAAATCATCAAAATCCATAGCTCCCGCCTGGCGGCAACGTTCCCAATAACGACGATATATATCACGAATGGCAGGCATCTTAACCGCCTGATCTTCAGTGTATTCCTCTTTGTTTGCAGCATAATCGGAAGGCAGCACGAGATGGTTTTTAGCTTTGGAAATGCGTCCCTGTACCACACCGCTTATAGGTCTTATCATCCAATCCCATTTCTTTAATGATAGAACGCAAAAGACTCTTGCTATCGGCCGAGTCATAAATGGTAAATTGCGAAGTAAACCCTATGGACTGTGCTTCGGCACGGAGAATACGTGAAAAGACAGAATGAAATGTACCCATCCAAAGATAACGGGCGCGCTGTTCACCTACCTGACGAGCAATGCGTTCTTTCATTTCCCGGGCCGCTTTGTTAGTAAAAGTGAGTGCAAGGATATTCCAGGATTATAATCGTTTTCAAGTAAATAAGCTATTTTATAAGTTAGCACACGGGTTTTTCCGGAACCAGCACCGGCTATAACAAGTGATGGTCCGTCATTATAAAGTACCGCAGCACGCTGGCTTTCGTTCAATTCTTCGATATAGTTTCTTTCCATAGTGGCAAAATTATAACATTCATTTGACAATATATGTAATTTTATATACTTTTGTGACTTAACATCAAATAAAACAGGTATGATAAAAAAGAGTATCTCTTTAGTTGCCATTCTTCTCATAAGTATGACAACAGGAGCCTTACAAGTCATAGCACAGAAACAAGACCGTGTGGGGAAGCTCCTAAAACTCCTAAGTGAAAATGAAACCGAGAAATTTCAAAAAGGCCGCGAGAAGTTGGATGAGAAAACAATCCAGCATTTGCAGCCGAAGTAGAACTAATGGACATCATGTGCCACCTGTGGACCCAACCGGATAATAAAAGTGTCGCCGACTACTACCCTACCTACGCTAAAGCCGTCAAAGGAAGTCTGCCCGCTATCTGCAACGAGAACGAAATAGATTTTGCTCCTTTGCGGGAACGTACCAACAAGGTGATAACCGAAGTCTTGAATACAACACAAGACAAACTCACATTAAGTAGACAATTAATAGAAGGAGCTAAAAGCAGTAAATATCCTATTTCACAGGCACAGATGGATCTCTTCTACCTAACGAGAGAAGATGCATTAATGAAAGATTGTGAAGAGAAAAATAACGCCGGCAAATATGAGAATTACTTTAATGAATTTCCGGAAGGCAAATATCTGGTAAAACTCATGAACGAATATAACCAACTCTTATACGACAACGTGAAACGGACACCCACTCATACCAATTTCAAGAACTTTTTCGATAATATAACTTTGAACCGTTATTTCAACGGAATGTCCGGCCGTAAATACACTCCGGAGGTACGTGATTTATATGATGATTATCTCTTTTCCATGATACAACAAGCGGGAGCACCGGTATCTAAGAAACAATGCATCAGTGATTATGAGAACGCATCTTATTTGGAAGAAGGCCAGCGCAAATATATCTCTGCACTGGAATACATAAAAGACAGTGTGGACTATGAACTAATGAAACCGGAAGTGAATAGCAACAGTAAACTGAGATTAGTTCGAGATTTTCTGACTACACATAAATACAGGGAGTTTCGTGACAAAGCACAGGACTTGTGCAAGCAGTTCGAAGATTCGGTGATATGGATTACTCCTGCTACGGTCAAATATTATAAAAAAGGAATACTGACGAAAACAGAAGAGAAGCAAAATAATAAAAATACCACAGAGGTATATACCTATCTGGAAAACGGAAAGCCGGCGGGTATAGACATTACTACCGGTAACCTGCAATTCCATACCTCTTTCTTTTACGATGCACAGGATAGATGTACACAGGAAATACAGATAAATACCAAAACAAAAAAAGAAATATATAAGAGAACAAGAACATTTGATACCGATGGAACAATTCAGAGTGATTCACTGAAATATACCGATGGCAGACTGGTATTGAGCAGCTACAATCGTCAGGGAAAACTAATAGAAGAAAAGGAGTACAATAAAGATGTCATGCTTTCGTCCACAATGCATCAATATGACAGTAAAGGAAATGAAATAAAATCACAATATGTATTGCCGCTCCCTAAAAATCCGCTACCGACACAAATCAGTTCACAGACAGATGTATATGAATATGATAAATACGGTTATCTGGCAAAAATCATTTCTACACAAATACTGGTAAACAACGAAAAAAGAGTCTGCTCACAGTATTTCGTGTATGATGAATTTGGGAACCAGATAGATAGCAACATGTATTATGAATACGATCAGGCCGGACGATGGATACGGAAAACAGCAAAGGGAAATCCGGAGATAACGGAACAAATAATAATTAAATAGAACAAACAGATAGATTTTTGATTGTCTCTATAAACATTTATGGGTTTTCGTATGTTAATAGTGTATAGTTAATAACCAAACATTATGAATACATTATTAATGTCTTTAATATTTATAACCATGACTTACGAGATGCCTAAACTTCCGTACGCTAATAATGCGCTGGAACCTGTAATCAGTCAGCAAACTATAGATTTTCATTATGGTAAACATCTGCAAACCTACGTAAATAATCTCAATAGCCTTGTTCCGGGAACCGAGTTCGAAGGTAAGACCGTAGAAGAGATCGTAGCAAAAGCGCCGGATGGTGCCATTTTCAATAATGCCGGACAGGTACTGAATCATACACTCTACTTTTTACAATTTGCAGGAAAGCCTTCAAAGAAAGAACCTTCCGATAAATTGGCAGAAGCCATCAAACGTGACTTTGGTAGCTTTGAAAACTTTAAAAAAGAATTCAATGCAGCTGCAGTTGGATTGTTCGGTTCAGGTTGGGCCTGGTTGTCAGTAGACAAAAATGGCAAACTGCACATCACTAAAGAAGCCAACGGAAGCAACCCGGTACGTGCCGGACTGAAACCGATTTTAGGCTTTGACGTGTGGGAACATTCCTACTATCTGGATTATCAGAACCGTCGTGCAGATCATGTAAATGCCTTTGGGACATTATCGATTGGGAAGTAGTTGACAAACGAATGTAATAAACCCCTCAACATTGTAAAAAAGACTGTCACTCAATATTGAGTGACAGTCTTTTTTTTAGATTCAGCCTATAAACGCGAAGTTATCAAAAAAGTAACTACAAGCTTTCTGAAAGAAAAGATGTGAGATGGAATATAAATATTCGCCCTTATATAACCAGCTGATTTTCAAGAAATAAGATTCTCTTATATAAAGACAGACAAGAGTGTACACTTATCCGAATATGAATTGTACACTTTTACCATCCTATATTGTACGCTTTTGATATACTAAAGTGTACAATATAGAATGGCATATCCAAAGCGTTAAAAACAGCATTAACAATATTAACAAATTACACATTTGCCGGATGAATCTTTTTTATACATCCATTAAAAATAATCCTCCGTTTTGCCGTTTTTCTGCATCTTTTTCATTTACTTTGCCCCTGTAAAAACAAAGGGGTGCCCTATAAGGGGCTGAGATTATACCCTGGAACCTGATGCAGTTAGCACTGACGTAGGGATTGTGTTACTTTTATCGCCTCCACCATTAGCACTCTCTTTGTATTTACTTTCATTATAATTTTAATTCTGTAGCAATGAAAGTACAAGTTAACAACAAAGAAGTAAAAATCACCGATGCTTCTACCATCACCCAACTGACCGAACAGTTGGAACTTCCTTCGCAAGGCATTGCCATCGCGGTAAACAATAAAATGATTCCACGCACAGAGTGGGATAAATTTGTACTGCATGAGAGTGACAATCTGGTTATTATTAAAGCAGCTTGCGGAGGATAAAAAATGATCAATCTACAATTTATTACCCACCGGACAGAAAAGTATTCGTATCTGGACTCGGCACGTATGGCACTCGAAGGCGGATGCAAATGGATACAACTACGAATGAAAGAGGCCCCGCTTGAAGAGGTAGAAGCCGTTGCCCTGCAATTGCAACAAATGTGCCGGGAATACGAGTCCATCCTAATATTGGATGACCATGTAGAACTGGCAATTAAGTTAGAAGTAGACGGAGTACATCTGGGTAAAATGGATATGCCAGTAGCAGAAGCCCGCCAACGAATGGGAGAGCAATTCATCATCGGAGGAACAGCTAATACCTTTGAAGATGTGAAAATGCTATATGAGGCAGGAGTTGATTATGTAGGGATAGGTCCCTTCCGCTTTACTACAACTAAAAAGAATCTGAGTCCTGTGTTAGGGCTGGAAGGATACACATCCATTCTTTCACAGATGGAAAAAGAAGATATCACGCTGCCGGTAGTTGCCATCGGAGGAATTACTTTCGAAGATATCCCCGACATTATGAAAACCGGAGTAAATGCTATCGCCCTTTCCGGTACCATCTTGCGGGCAGAAAATCCGATAGAGGAAACCAACCGTATTCTATCAATTAACTTCTAAAAAAGATTCCTCTCGATAATTCATAAATTATAATTCACAAATCACAGATATGGAAAAACTTATTATTGCGGGACGTGAGTTCAACTCCCGTATTTTCTTAGGAACAGGCAAATTCAACTCTAATGAACTGATGGAACAATCTCTTCTGGCATCGGGCACTGAAATGGTGACAGTAGCTATGAAACGTATTGATATGGATAACAAAGAAGATGACATGCTGAAACATATCATCCATCCGCATATTCAGTTATTGCCCAATACGTCGGGAGTAAGAAATGCCGAAGAGGCTATATTTGCCGCACAAATGGCACGTGAAGCATTCGGTACAAACTGGCTGAAACTCGAAATTCATCCCGACCCACGTTATCTCCTTCCCGATTCTGTAGAAACCCTGAAGGCAACTGAAGAATTAGTGAAATTAGGCTTTGTTGTACTCCCCTATTGCCAAGCCGACCCTGTGCTTTGTAAACAACTGGAAGAAGCCGGTGCTGCAACAGTAATGCCACTGGGTGCTCCTATCGGAACAAACAAGGGGTTGCAAACGAAAGAATTCCTGAAAATTATCATCGAACAAGCCAATATCCCTGTAGTAGTAGATGCCGGTATCGGTGCTCCAAGTCATGCGGCAGAAGCCATGGAGTTAGGTGCATCTGCCTGTCTGGTCAATACAGCCATTGCGGTAGCAAGTGATCCGTTAGAAATGGCCAAAGCATTCAAGATGGCAGTAGAAGCCGGACGTATGGCTTATGAAGCTGGTTTAGGCATGCAAGCGGATAACCTCATAGCAGAAGCAAGCTCTCCGCTTACAGCATTTCTAAACATACAATAAATACCTGCGACATCGACGCACTGTAATTTAACAACTAAGTATATGGAACAAAAAATAAAATTCCCACGCTCTGAGAAAGTGTATATACCCGGCAAATTATTCCCCGAAATACGGGTAGCTATGCGTAGAGTAGAACAAGTGCCAAGCACAACTTTCGATGGTGACGAGAAGATTATAACACCCAATCCAAAGGTTTATGTATATGACACCAGTGGCCCTTTCAGTGATACCAATGTATCTATCGACCTGAAAAAAGGCTTACCACGCTTGCGTGAAGCATGGATTCTGAAACGGAACGACGTAGAACAATTACCCGAAATTACTTCTGAATATGGCCGTATGCGCCGGAATGACAAAGGATTAGATCATCTGCGCTTTGAACATATCGCTCTACTACCGGGCAAAGAAAGGTGAACACATCACTCAAATGGCATATGCCAAACGTGGTATCATCACCCCGGAGATGGAATACGTAGCTATCCGTGAAAATATGAACTGCGAAGAATTGGGTATAGAAACATACATCACTCCTGAATTTGTCCGTCAGGAAATAGCCGAAGGACGTGCTGTATTACCTGCTAATATTAATCACCCGGAAGCAGAACCTATGATTATCGGACGTAACTTCCTGGTGAAAATCAATACGAATATCGGAAACTCTGCCACAACCTCCGGTATTGACGAAGAAGTGGAAAAAGCCGTATGGAGCTGCAAATGGGGCGGTGACACACTTATGGATCTCTCAACAGGAGAAAATATCCATGAAACACGCGAGTGGATCATTCGTAATTGTCCGGTACCGGTAGGTACTGTCCCCATCTATCAGGCTCTGGAGAAAGTAAATGGGAAAGTAGAAGACCTTACCTGGGAACTTTACCGCGATACTTTGATCGAACAATGCGAACAGGGTGTAGACTATTTTACCATCCATGCAGGAATTCGCCGCCACAATGTACATCTTGCAGAAAAACGTCTTTGTGGAATTGTAAGCCGTGGGGGAAGTATTATGAGTAAATGGTGCCTTGTACATGACCGTGAAAGTTTCCTCTACGAGCATTTTGATGACATCTGTGATATTTTAGCACAATATGATGTAGCCGTTTCATTGGGAGACGGCCTTCGCCCCGGGTCTATCCACGATGCTAATGATGAAGCACAATTTGCCGAGCTCGACACCATGGGAGAGCTTGTAGTACGTGCCTGGGAAAAGAATGTGCAGGCATTCATTGAAGGGCCGGGACATGTACCTATGCATAAAATCAAAGAAAACATGGAACGTCAGATAGAAAAATGTCACAATGCTCCTTTCTATACCCTCGGCCCGTTGGTTACAGACATCGCTCCCGGATATGACCATATCACATCGGCTATTGGTGCTGCACAGATTGGTTGGTTGGGCACAGCAATGCTTTGCTATGTCACTCCGAAAGAACATCTTGCTCTGCCCGACAAAGAAGACGTACGCGTGGGAGTGATCACTTACAAAATTGCTGCTCATGCAGCCGATCTTGCGAAAGGACATCCCGGTGCACAAGTACGTGATAATGCACTAAGCAAAGCCCGTTATGAGTTCCGTTGGAAAGACCAGTTCGACCTTTCACTTGACCCCGAACGTGCTTTCTCCTATTTCCATGCCGGGCGGCATACAGACGGAGAATATTGTACGATGTGCGGTCCTAACTTCTGTGCCATGCGTCTGAGTCGTGAACTCAAAAACACAAAGAAAGAAGAATAAACAGATATGGAAAGAATCGACGAGTTTCGTAATGCCCTGTTGGTGCATATCTCTGAATTGAACATTGAACCAATAGTAAAATCTCTCAGCCTTCATCCGGAGGAATTACCGGATATGTACAAACTCACTTTCGACAGCAAACGCCTCGTTTCATGGCGTGCATTATGGGTTTGCGAAAAGCTAAGCGAGGTTCATCCCGGTTGGTTTGTCCCGTTACGGGAAGAACTGACAGGACGCTTGTTGAGTTGTACACACGACGGTTCAAAACGTCTGCTTCTTTCCATTCTCTTCAATCTTCCGGTACAGGAACCTATATCTGTTCCTCTGCTGAATTTCTGTTTCGACCGTATGTTCTCGCCCGCTGAAAGTATCGGAGTACAAGCTTTGTGCATCAAGACCGCTTACCGGCTCTGCCAGAAAGAGCCAGAACTGTTGGGTGAATTACGTATCATTCTCGAAAGTGTTGAAACAGAATTCTTTTCAAAAGGAGTAACAACAACAATCCGGAATACACTGAAGAAAATAAATCAGACTACAAAAAGAAAAAAATAAAATGTTTTCAGATGAATTAGATAAAATATCCTGGGAGGAGACGACGAAAGCCATCTATTCCAAGACAGATGCCGATGTACGTCGGGCATTAGGAAAAGAACATTGTGACGTTAATGACTTCATGGCATTAATCTCACCAGCCGCAGCCCCTTATCTTGAGGTCATGGCACGGCTTAGTCAAAAATATACAATGGAGCGTTTCGGAAAGACGATTTCCATGTTCGTGCCTCTCTATCTTACCAACTCATGTACCAACTCATGCGTCTATTGCGGTTTCCACATCAGCAACCCGATGAAGCGTACTATATTAACAGAAGAAGAGATGGTAAATGAGTACAAAGCCATCAAAAAACTGGCTCCTTTCGAGAACCTGCTGTTGGTGACAGGAGAAAACCCAGCTGCCGCAGGAGTACCGTATATAGCACGGGCACTCGATCTGGCAAAACCCTATTTCAGTAATTTGCAAATAGAAGTTATGCCACTGAAGGCAGAGGAATATAAAGAACTGACCCATCACGGTCTGAATGGCGTTATTTGCTTTCAGGAAACCTACAACAAAGCGAACTATAAAACCTACCATCCGTGGCATGAAGTCTAAATTTGAATGGCGCGTTAATGGTTTCGATCGCATGGGACAGGCAGGTGTTCACAAAATAGGTATGGGTGTACTTATAGGCCTGGAAGAATGGCGTACCGACGTGACAATGATGGCATACCACCTGCGCTATCTGCAAAAGCATTACTGGAAAACCAAGTATAGTGTGAACTTCCCACGTATGCGCCCTTCCGAAAATGGCGGTTTTCAGCCAAACGTTGTTATGAACGACCGTGAACTGGCACAACTCACCTTTGCCATGCGTATCTTCGATCACGATGTAGATATCTCCTACTCCACCCGTGAGAGTGCGGAAATCCGTAATAATATGGCAACATTAGGTGTAACTACTATGAGTGCCGAAAGCAAAACAGAGCCGGGCGGATATTACAGCTATCCACAAACGCTCGAGCAATTTCATGTCAGTGATGAGCGCAAAGCCACAGAGGTAGAAAAGGCTCTGAAAAAGCTGGGGCGCGAACCGATATGGAAAGACTGGGATCAGACTTTTGATTATAAACAACAATGAGAATTTAATATATTTACGATTAGACAATTTACGATTTACGATTGAAAAATGATTTTCTATATTGGATATATATAAGTGGGAGGACTAATTTCAATCGTAAATTGTAAATCGTCCAATAGTAAATATATTCAGTAATTTCAATCGTAAATCGTAAATTGTCCAATAGTAAATATATCCATGCGTTACAACAGACAAATAATTCTTCCGGAAATTGGAGAAGAAGGACAAGCCAAGCTAAAAGCCGCTAAAGTTCTGATAGTCGGTGTGGGAGGACTCGGTTCTCCTATCGCCCTTTATTTAGCAGGAGCAGGAGTCGGTACACTGGGACTCGTAGATGACGATGAAGTAAGTATCAGCAATCTGCAACGGCAAGTATTATACACAGAAGATGAATTAGGTGATTTTAAAGCAGTATGTGCCGCCATGCGCCTTACAGCACTCAATAGTGAAATTACAGTAAACTCCTGCCCGGGCCGATTGAGCAAAGAAAATGCTAAAGACCTTATCAGTGACTATGATATTGTTGTGGACGGTTGCGACAACTTTACTACACGATATCTGATCAATGATGTCTGTGTAGAACAGGGTAAACCCTATGTCTACGGAGCCATCTGCGGCTTTGAAGGTCAGGTATCTGTATTCAACTACGGCAAGACCAAAAAGACATACCGGGATTTATACCCCAACGAAGAAGAGATGCTACGTATGCCTCCTCCACCTAAAGGAGTAATAGGTGTCACACCTGCCATTACCGGAAGTGTAGAGGCTACCGAAGTTTTAAAGATAATCTGCGGTTTTGGAGAGGTTTTAGCCGGTAAACTATGGACAATTGACTTGCGGACATGGCAATCTAACATATTTTCACTATAAACGTTGGTCTCGCAAATAGTTAATTACTAACTTTGCTAAACAAACTGTTTAACATAAAAAATGAAGCTTATTGTAGTTACCACCCCCACCTTCTTCATTGAAGAGGATAAAATAATTACTGCTCTTTTTGAAGAGGGTCTGGATATTCTACATCTTAGAAAACCGGAAACTCCCGCTATGTATTCAGAACGTCTTTTGACACTCATACCGGAAAGATATCACAATCGTATAGTAACACATGAACATTTCTATCTGAAAGAAGAATTCAATCTGATGGGAATTCATTTGAATAGTCGTAACCCTAAAGAACCACATGATTACGCCGGACACGTAAGTTGTTCATGTCATTCAGTAGAAGAAGTAAAAAATAAAAAGCATTTTTACGACTATGTGTTCATGAGCCCTATCTACGACAGTATTTCAAAAGTCAATTATTACTCTACATACACTGCCGAAGAACTTCGCCAGGCACAAAAAGATAAAATTATAGACTGTAAAGTCATGGCCCTTGGAGGCATCAACGAAGATAATTTACCGGAAATAAAAGATTTCGGCTTCGGTGGTGCTGTAGTATTGGGAGATGTATGGAATAAATTTGATGCCTGTTGTGACCGTGATTATCTGGCGGTAATAGAGCATTTCAAGAAACTGAAAAGACTGGCTGATTAAGAGAGCATAGTCATTCTATAAAAAAACTCCCACTTCATTCTTGATGAATAAGGTGGGAGCTTTGTTTATTAATAAAAACAGTCAGGGGTTATCTTAAAATTTATATCCTAAAGTAAT
Organism: Bacteroides nordii WAL 11050 = JCM 12987; assembly: GCA_000613465.1. GTDB lineage: Bacteria > Bacteroidota > Bacteroidia > Bacteroidales > Bacteroidaceae > Bacteroides > Bacteroides nordii. Next base: position 7,265 of record BAJA01000016.1, on the reverse strand, counting down.
AGCACAGTTTATATTTTTTGGATTGGAGTCAATGTTCATATCCATCAACTTCACCAAACCAAACTGCCCGTCGAGTCCTACTATAATCCGACCAAACTCAGCCGCAACACCAACTCCTAAGCCTGCATCAAAACGATCAAAAGCATCACTGCCAAAAGTGTTTTCTTTTATATCTGTCTTCGCTCCTCCAATCCTCATTTTTGTTCTGGTTTTCCCTCCTACTCCATAAGCCATATACGGACCGGCACTTACCACAATATTTGTATTATTAGCCACATTAAAACGTGCTGCCATCATAATTGGTAATTCAAAATACATAGCGTTGAATTTCACATCAGCTTCATCGCCAGAAACAGTTGCACTAAACTTAGCCCCCTTCTGGGATAAGAATAAGGAAGGTTGTAATAACCATGTATCATTAAAGGCATATTCCATTCCTACCCCTAATTTAACACCAACTTTTGCACTCACATCCAGATCACCTGTAAAGTTGCTAATATTCATACCGACTTTAGCATTCCATGAAACCTGTGAGAAACCTGCTACCGATAATAAAGCAAACATCACTAACAAAATACTTTTCTTCATGATTTTAGTGTTTTAATTAATAAAAAGTCTTTTAGCCTCTGTATCTAACAACAATATACAAATGTATAATCTAATTACACACAAAACAAATATTAAGTCAACAATTACAAAACAAATAGATATTACATACTAAAAAAGGGAATTCCCTATTTACCGGAACTCCCTTCCCTATTTTTATTAGAAAATAAAGAATCTTCGCTCTAAATTTTCAAAATTGGTTTATTAAAATTCATAGTGGAAACCAAAGCTCAGATCTTCACTACGTAAGCTGATACCAAAGCCATCTTCTTTTACTGTATAATCATCTCTGAAACCAACAAAGCCACATTTAGCAATAAGACTAAAACTCTTGTTCAGTTTAAGAGCGATACCCGGTTGTAATCCGATTTCATAACCGTTAATTGCATCATCAGCATCTTTCACGCGGCTTGTAGAAAATCCCAAACCACCGTCAACAAACAGTCTTACAATCTTATTCTCATAATATGAAAAACGAGCATAAGGTGCAATAGCAACACTATTTGTCTTCAATCCCTTCAAATAGTCATGAGCATACGAGAAAGTTACACCTACCGCCCATTTCTCACTGAGGTTATAACCAACTTCCGGAGCTATTGTAAAATTTGTTCTATTGGCATCAGTATTACGCCATAAATTGAATGTACCACCCATGTAAATATCCTGCGCATTCACAGACAAAGTTGCAACCACAACAAACAAAAATACTAATAGTTTTTTCATTTTTCTTTTTATTTTAAATTAAACATAAAATAGGCAAGCATCCGGTGTCTATTTATTTTCGGGGCGCAAAGGTATAACAAGAGTTCTGATTATACAATTTTTTAGTTAGTTTTTTATAAAATACCCAAACAAGGAAAATAAAAGAGGGAAACCTGTTTGAATGGCTTCCCTCTCTCAAAATTAATATACAGTACTAATTATCAATCTTCTATCGCTGCTTGTGCGGCTGCAAGTCTTGCAATAGGTACTCTGAACGGAGAACAGCTCACATAGTTCAATCCCACTCTATGACAGAACTTCACAGAAGATGGTTCACCACCATGTTCACCACAAATACCACATTTCAAGTCCGGACGAACAGCACGGCCTTTTTCTGTTGCCATACGTACCAATTGGCCTACACCCTTCTGATCGAGTACCTGGAATGGGTCTACTTTCAGAATCTTCTTTTCCAGATAGACTGGAAGGAAGGAAGCGATATCATCACGAGAATAACCAAAGGTCATCTGAGTCAGGTCATTTGTACCGAATGAGAAGAACTCGGCAGAAGAAGCGATACGGTCGGCAGTCAGGGCAGCACGTGGAATTTCAATCATTGTACCTACCTTGAAGTCGATACGATCACCTACTTCAGCAAACAGTTTTTCAGCTTCCGCACGAATCACGTCTTCCTGTTGTTTAAACTCATACAGGATACCGGTCAGAGGCACCATGATTTCAGGATGAGTCTCAACCCCCTCTTTCTTCAATTCAAGTGCAGCACCTAAAATAGCACGTGTCTGCATCTGAGTAATTTCAGGATATGTATTTCCTAAACGGCAACCACGGTGGCCCAACATCGGATTGTGCTCACAAAGTGACTCTACACGCTGTTGAATATATTGCAGGCTTACACCCATTGTATTTGCCATTTCCTGCTGTCCTTTCAAATCATGCGGTACAAACTCATGCAAAGGAGGATCAAGCAGACGTACAGTCACCGGACAACCTTCCATTGCCTTGAATATTCCCTTAAAGTCAGCCTGCTGGTACGGAAGGATTTTAGCCAATGCCTTACGACGTCCCTCGCATCTTCTGCCAGAATCATTTCACGCATTGCCTTAATCTTTTCTCCTTCAAAGAACATATGCTCCGTACGGCAAAGCCCAATACCAACGGCACCAAAATCACGGGCTACTCTCGCATCATGCGGAGTATCGGCATTAGTACGTACCTGAAGTTTTGTATATTTATCGGCCAATGCCATCAATTCGGCAAAGTCACCGGAAAGTTCAGCAGCTTTGGTTTCTACCTTACCCTGATAAACTTCACCCGTACTACCATTCAATGAAATGTAATCACCTTCTTTCAGCAAAACACCATCTACTTCAACCGTGCGTGCTTTATAGTCAATATTTAATGCACCTGCACCTGAGACGCAACATTTACCCATACCACGAGCCACAACAGCAGCATGTGAAGTCATTCCACCACGTGCAGTAAGAATACCCTGTGCCACAGCCATACCTGCAAGGTCTTCAGGAGAAGTCTCAACACGTACCATAACCACTTTCTTACCCCCTGCAGCCCATTCGGCAGCATCATCAGCAAAGAAAACGATTTGTCCGGTTGCAGCTCCCGGAGAAGCCGGCAAACCACGAGTCAATACTTTCGCTTGTTTCAAAGCATTTTTATCGAATACCGGGTGAAGAAGTTCATCCAGTTTATTGGGTTCAACACGCATCAAAGCTGTTTTCTCGTCAATCATTCCCTGATGGAGCAAGTCCATAGCAATTTTCACCATAGCCGCACCGGTACGTTTTCCGTTACGAGTCTGCAGGAACCACAATTTACCTTCCTGTACAGTGAACTCCATGTCCTGCATATCGCGATAATGATTTTCCAGTTTAGTCTGCAATTCATCCAATTGCTTATAAATTTCGGGCATTGCCTCTTCCATTGAAGGGAATTTAGCAGCACGAATATCTTCGGTCACACCAGCCAGTACGGCCCAGCGTTGAGAACCAATCTTAGTAATCTGTTGCGGAGTACGAATACCTGCTACAACGTCTTCACCCTGTGCATTAATCAAATACTCACCATTGAAGAGATCTTCACCGGTAGCGGCATCACGTGAGAAGCAAACACCCGTAGCAGAAGTTTCACCCATATTACCGAACACCATAGCCTGTACACTGACAGCTGTACCCCATTCATCAGGAATTCCCTCCATCTTACGGTAAAGGATCGCACGTTCGTTCATCCATGAATTAAATACTGCACATACGGCACCCCAAAGTTGTTCGTAGGCACAAGTCGGGAAATCTTTTCCGGTCTGTTCTTTTACAGCAGCTTTGAAACGTTTTACAAGTTCTTTAAGATCCGCCACTTCAAGTTCATTGTCCAGCTTCACTCCTTTTGCATGTTTCACGTCTTCGATGATAGCTTCAAACGGATCCACGTCTTCCTTGTTCACAGGTTTCATACCCAACACCACATCACCGTACATCTGTACAAAACGGCGATAAGAATCCCATGCAAAACGGGCATTCCCGGTCTTACGGGTCAATCCTTCCACTACCTCGTCATTCAACCCCAGATTAAGAATCGTATCCATCATACCCGGCATAGAAGCACGTGCTCCGGAACGAACGGAAACCAGCAAAGGGTTCTCAATATCGCCGAACTTCGACTTCATCAAGACTTCAATATTCTCAATTGCTTTTTCTACTTCATTTTTCAGGAGAGCTACGACTTTATCTTGTCCCAGTTCATAATATTCGGTACAAACGTCTGTTGTGATAGTAAATCCGGGAGGAACAGGAACCCCGATAAGGTTCATTTCTGCAAGATTGGCACCTTTGCCACCTAATAAATTCTTCATGTCGGCCTTGCCTTCTGCCTGGCCATTACCAAAAGTATAAACTCTTTTTTTGTCCATAATATGTATTTAAAGTTGTCTATTGGGTTTTTCTGTTCGCAAATCTAAGTATATTTCGTAAACCAAAAAACTTTTAGCGAAAAAAGTTTCTGCTAAAATGCAATTTCGACATTGCAATCTTTATTATTTCAAAGGATAGAGATAAATCCCGAAAAAATGCCTATTTTTGCGAAATAATTTATTAGACTGGTGTAAAAGTGGCAAGAAAGAGAAAAGAGCTTCCCCTACTGGAGAAGATAACAATTACGGATGTGGCTGCCGAAGGAAAAGCCATAGCAAAAGTAAACGACCTGGTGATTTTTGTTCCTTACGTAGTACCGGGTGATGTAGTAGACCTGCAAATCAAACGTAAAAAGAATAAATATGCCGAAGCAGAAGCAGTGAAGTTTCACGAACTCTCTCCGATACGTGCCGTTCCTTTCTGCCAGCACTATGGTGTATGCGGTGGCTGCAAGTGGCAAGTGTTGCCTTATGCAGAGCAAATAAAATTCAAGCAGAAACAAGTAGAAGATAATCTGAGACGTATTGGTAAAATTGAACTGCCGGAGGTATCTCCTATCCTGGGTTCTGCCAAAACCGAATTCTACCGGAACAAACTGGAGTTCACTTTCTCCAACAAGCGCTGGCTCACCAACGAAGAAGTAAAACAAGATGTGAAATACGATCAGATGAATGCTGTAGGTTTCCACATTCCCGGAGCATTTGATAAAGTATTGGCAATAGAAAAATGCTGGTTGCAGGATGATATATCCAATCGTATCCGCAATGCAGTACGCGATTATGCCTACGAACACAATTACTCATTCATCAACCTGCGTTCTCAGGAAGGTATGCTTCGCAACATGATTGTCCGCACATCATCTACAGGAGAATTGATGGTAATTATCATCTGCAAGATTGTAGAAGAGAGCGAAATGAAACTTTTCAAGCAACTGTTGCAATACGTAGCAGATACATTCCCCGAAATAACTTCCCTCCTATACATTATTAATAATAAGTGTAACGATACTATCAATGATCTGGACGTACACGTATTCAAAGGCAACGATCATATGTTTGAAGAGATGGAAGGACTGCGCTTCAAAGTAGGACCGAAATCATTCTACCAGACAAACTCGGAGCAAGCATACAATCTATATAAAATAGCCCGTAACTTTGCTGGATTGACCGGAAACGAACTGGTCTATGACCTTTATACGGGTACGGGAACCATCGCTAACTTCGTATCACGTCAGGCTCGCCAAGTAATCGGTATCGAATATGTGCCCGAAGCCATTGAAGACGCAAAAGTAAATGCAGAAATTAATGACATCCATAATGCACTGTTCTTTGCAGGAGATATGAAAGATATGCTGACGCAGGATTTCATCAACGAATACGGACGTCCGGATGTAATTATAACCGACCCTCCCCGTGCTGGAATGCATCAGGATGTAGTGGATGTTATCTTGTTTGCCGAACCCAAACGAATTGTATATGTCAGTTGTAATCCGGCCACCCAGGCACGCGACTTACAACTGCTTGATGTGAAATATAAGGTGACAGCCGTGCAACCGGTCGATATGTTCCCACATACGCACCATGTAGAAAATGTAGTATTGCTTGAACTCAGATAAAAGAGAAAAAATGGCTAAAGAAAAAAGACCTAAAAGAACCCCGGCTGAGAAAGCCCGGGCACAATATACCGGTTATTTAGTGAAGGAACCAATGGACCTCATGGGATTCCTCGCTGCTAAAATGCCGGATGCCAGCCGTACAAAGCTGAAATCATTATTAAGCAAACGTGTGGTTTATGTAGACAATGTAATAACCACTCAGTTTGACTTTGCTTTAAAGCCGGGTATGAAGGTACAGATCAGCAAAGATAAAGGCCGGAAAGAATTCAATAACCGCCTGCTGAAGATTGTGTACGAAGATGCCTTTATCATTGTAATAGAGAAAAAGGAAGGTTTGCTTTCAGTGAACACCGAACGCCAGAAAGAACGTACAGCCTATACCATCCTGAATGAATATGTACAACGCTCGGGCAAACACCACCGCGTATACGTAGTACATCGTCTGGACCGCGATACATCAGGCATAATGATGTTTGCTAAAGACGAAAAGACCCAGCATACTTTGCGCGAATACTGGCATGATATTGTTACAGACCGTCGTTATGTAGCAGTTGTGGAAGGCGAAATGGAGAAGGATCACGGCACAGTAACCTCCTGGTTAACAGACCGTACATTGTATGTAAGTTCCAGCCAATACGATGATGGTGGCTCCAAATCAATCACACATTATCACACCATCAAACGTGCCAACGGATACTCATTGATGGAACTCGATCTGGAAACAGGACGTAAGAATCAGATTCGTGTACATATGCAAGACTTGGGACATCCCATTATCGGTGACGGAAGATATGGTGGCGAAGGTGTTCCCAACCCTATTGGCCGATTGGCTCTGCATGCATTCAAACTTTGTTTCTATCATCCGGTGACAAACGAACTAATGGAGTTTGAGACGCCGTATCCGCCTAATTTCAAAAAGTTGTTTCTAAAGCAATAACCATATACCATAAATTTCATCCTAAAAACAACTGCAAATCAGACTATAAAAAAGTACGTACTTTTGGGGTATAAAAGTACGTACTTAACACACTGTTAATATGCATTTTAAGTCACTGTTAAAATACTATATTAGTAGTTGGATATTAGCATGCTATCCAAAGAATAAATAATAACTTTAGTTTGCTTCCAACGTGACGCTGAACTCATAATTTCCATCTGCATAAAGCTCACCATAAAGGAAACGTCCGGTGATATACACTCCTCTGATCTCTAACAGAGGATAATCCGGACCATAATCCAGATATAACGTTCCCATATCTATCCACCAATTAAGCTCAGGGTACCAGCTTCACCGCCACCATCTTCGGCATAATAAAACTGCCTATCTACTGCATAATCATTTCCTTTGAAGGTGATGCCACTTTCCAGCGCATAAGGTCCATCAATAAACCCCAGATCAC
>BAJA01000017.1 GCA_000613465.1 Bacteroides nordii WAL 11050 = JCM 12987 | reverse complement strand
TACACTGTTAAGTTTAGATGTTTGAATTCTCCATTAACAATGTTAACAGATCGTTTCACAAAAAAGCCAAATTAAAATCCTTTTTTATCTGGTTTCCGGAAATAAAATTTTATTTTTCAACTTATAGCTAAACATAAGAGAAGATCATCCATTACCATACAGTTAAACTAATTTCCAATTCCTTTTTCAATAAAGACATTACAGATATAGAATTATTCATATTACAGACCTCCATTTTATTTATTATTCCACATGCAAAATACAACTCCCCCCTATACTTTGTTAATAAAACAAACACCACTAAAACCTATCTTGCTGCCGGAAAACAAAATTCAATCAAGAATTGTTGGTTTAATTGAGTAAAGAAAAATTTCTTTGTCAAAGAAAATAGAGTATTAACTAAACACTTAAATTATGAAAAAATTATTTTTAGCATTTATGATAGCAATGGCAGCTATTGGATTAAATGCCCAAACACTAAAAGGCGAGGGTTCTCTTCTTGGGAATGTAGGTTATCAAACTAATTATGAAAGATTTGGTTTGGGAGTACAAGGACGTTATGTAATAGCAAAAAATCTTCGGATAGCTCCGGATGTTACATTTTTCTTCCCTAAAGATAAGATCACAGGATTGGATGTAAACATCAACTTTCATTATGTCTTTAATTTCAGCAAAGACGGACAAGGATTCTCCGTTTACCCTCTTGCCGGGTTTGGCATGCAAAACAATTTCTATGGGAAACAAAATGCTGAAATTGACGGGCAGCATGTTAAGATAGGTAGAGATAACACCACCAAGCTCGCTTTCAATCTCGGTGGTGGTATAACGCTTCCACTCTCGGAGCATAGTTATTTAAATGCGGAAGCGAAATTCATGTTTGCCCACGATGACAATGTTGTTATCATGTTGGGATACGGATATAAATTCTAAATATTGATTATTAAATCATATCAATAGCTTTTTTATAATTTATGATTAAAGAAGCTGTCCCAAAATAGAATCACCCTCGCAACAAGGTATTGTAGCAGGGTGATTTCTCATTTTAGGGACCTTCCAAACGTCCTCTTTCCGGTAATACAAGCTTTAATCGCAATCATACGTATAATCCGCCAATGATCCGCTTGATATTGGCCATCCCGGATTTTGGTAAATATTAGAATTCTCCGGATTATTGGCATCATCTGCCGTTAATAATATCTCACTTAACGGTATCGGTTCCAGATAATGCGGTTTCGGGAAATTATAACCATTGTATGCTTTATCCGATTCATTTACTTTAAATACTTTGATATAAGTACTTTCCGGATCACCGGCATCGTATTGTGAAACGACAGTAGGTTTTAAATCAAGACCGGCCATAGCATACCTCTTAAACATTTCTTTCCACAGGTTCATTCCCATTATTTCATAATTCCTCATATTATCAAGAGCTCTCCATCTCCTCAAATCATCTAAACGCATTCCTTCGGCAATAAATTCACAACGTCGTTCCCTACGGATATTATATAATGTTGCATCGATCCCTTTCGTCTTCGCAGCCAGATCACGCTCTTTGGAAAGATCCGTATGATCAATCGTTTTCTGATAGTCAGTATCTACCTGAGCCCTGGTTCGTAATGCTTTCCAATAAGTATCACAATTCCCACCCAGCGTTTTGTGCCTCTCATAATACGCTTCCAAGTAGATGCAATATGCTTCTGCAGCACGAAATATCGGATTGGCCGTTGTGCCTCCTGTCGCAGAATCTGTTTGTCCGGGAAGGTCACTTAACCATTTTGAAACCTGATAACCTGTTGGTGTATACTCGGCTTCACGGGAATAAATACGTGGCAAGCTAATAGGATTAAGTGATTCTACCAATCGATTATCACGACCATATATTACTGTTTCTATATACACATCCGTTTTATAATCGGAATCCGAATCATAAATAGGCAACCCATTCTTCATCAAAAAAGACTCAATCAAAGAACGGGTATATCCCGTTTTGCCTGCCAAGCTCAACATGCGGTTAACCCCATGTCCATTTACGCCTGAAATATAATTCTTAGCCAACAACACTTCCGGAATCGCATCTACACTGACAGAAGTGAACATCGCTTTATAGTTACTGCTCAACGTACGAGTACCGGCCACAAGGTCAGAATATTCAATGGCCTTATCCAGGAAGAACTCAACTTCTTTCTCTGCACTGCCTGCTTTAAAACGGAAGTCCGGATGCATTTTAGCTCCTACCCATTTAGCATTGCCAGGCACAAAACACGTTCCGGCATGATATTTTTCCCAAGTGGCTTCAAACAGAGCTACGCGTGCAAGCAGTAATTTGGCACAATCTTTATGCAATCTACCAGCCTCCGGTGTTTTATCAAGCATCAAGCTATCAGCCCTTTCCAAATCACGGATGATAAAACGGGCCACCTCATTACGGGGAGCACGCCGGGTACTTATCTTAAGAATATCCAGTTTATCCGGCAATACCTCTTCAATAATGGGAACATCTCCGTAATTCCTCAAGAGGCGAAAGTTATCATAAGCCCTGAAGAAATAAACTTCACCTAAATAATGATTGATCTCACTCGGTGTGCCTATTACCTCGTTCGCTTCTATTCTTTCCGTAACAAGATTAATAAAAAAGTTACAGGCCCGAATCGTCTTAAACTTCCATTCACTGGAATCCCCTAATTTAGGAACCTCTTTTACTCCGGGAAAGAAGTTTGAATTAGACCAAAAACTTGTCTGATTATCACTATTTTCATCATCCCGGTAAGGACCTCCATCCGCATTTGCTTTATTGGAAGGGAAAAGAGGGTAAAACTGATTCGCATAATATTTCAGGTCAGCCGTTGTTTTTAGAAAAACTTCCTGATCACCAAAATCAAGAGGTTTTCTTTCAAGAAAATCAGAGCATGAGGAGACCATGAATCCTCCCAAAAGCACAAATAAACTTATATATTTTTTCATAACTCGAATTCGTTTAATTAAAACATTACATTTAATCCAATAGAGAAGGTACGATACATCGGATACGTTTTACCACCTCCATAAGCCTGTGCATCAGAGCCAAAAGCCTCCGGATCAAAAATCAATAAGTTAGTGAATGTCAATAGGTTTTCACCTGATGCATATATCCTCAACTTCTTAATAAGACCTTTCAATCTGGATATCTGGGGAAGCGTATAGCCGATTGTCACATTTTTAAGACGCAGATAAGAAGCATCTTGAAGATAGCGGTCGTTACATTGAGTGTTATTACGGTCTGTACGGATACGTGCATAATAAGCATCTTTATTAGCGCCCAATGGATGATCCGCATAACGGAAATAGTCCATATGCTCTTCATATATAGTCCGCTGATAAGGTGCCGTAATTCCAAAGAAAGTAGAACTATCTATAAAAATATCCCTTTTACCGACTCCCTGAAAGAAACAACTCAGATCAAAAGACTTATAAGTGACAGAGCCACGGAATCCATAAGAAAAACGTGGAGTGGAATTTCCTATTACAGACAAGTCACCATGTGAATCTACTGTTTCAGCTCCTTTGGATATGGCCGGATCATCATCTAAGTTCGCATACATAAAGTCTCCGCCTCCCCAAGTTGAGTTACCAAGTTTATCCTGGTCGTGTATAGCACGATACTCATCCATTTCTTTATCGCTCTGAGCTATACCAAGCACTTTCAATCCCCAGATGTCTCCCAATACCTTTCCACTATAATATCCTGACAGTTTCTTATCCGGACTGTCATATTTAGTTATAACCGATTTAAAATCGCTCAATGTACCCGAAATTTCGTAACTCAGGTCTTTATTGATGCGATCGGCCCATCTTACTTCCAATTCCCAGCCACGAGTACGTAACTCCGCATTGTTTGTTTTAGGTACATTTGCTCCATATACAGCTGGTACCGGTAAGGCAGGGCCTACCAAATTCTTCGTTTTACGCTCGTACAACTCTCCCGTAAAGTTCAAACGTCCGGCAAACATCGCTAAGTCCAGTCCGAGGTTGATGTGCTGTACCGTCTCCCAAGAGATATTTGTCGTAAAAGGTGCCGGCGCGCTCAACTTCACTCCTGCACTCTCACCAAACACATAATCGGACATTGGTTGTGTATACATCTTCTGAAAATACGGATAATTACTGTTCGTATTCTGATTACCCAATGTTCCATATGATCCTCTGATTTTAAACATATCCCATCCCCAGTTTCTTAAATTACTGAAGAAAGGTTCTTCAGCCATATTCCATCCGGCAGAGAAAGAGGGGAAAAATCCCCAGCGCTTATCCGAAGGAAAACGGGATGCCCCATCACCTCTGAAATCAACCTCTACTAAATATCGGTTCGCATAGCTATAGTTAATACGTGAAAAGACTCCTAATGTAGCCCATTCGGACTTACTCTCACTGGTCAGATTGGTAGGGTCATTTACAATCCACGGATGATCATCCGATACAACAACACTACATCCTACTCTCGAAGTTGATGTAGAATAATACTCCGATTGTGTACCAACCAGCACTTTCAGATAATGGTCATTCCACTTTTTCTCATAATCCGTACGCACACTGAAGTTCCAATAATTCACATGCCCGTTTCCCACTTCATAATAGCTCTCACCGGAAGCAGGTTGTACAGTGAAAGAACCGTTCTCTTTTACTTCATGTTTCACTGCCACATCTTTCATCACTCCAGCGGCCTGTACCCGTCCATCGGGCTGTGTATAATATATTTTCTTGAATTGCCTGGTGTCATTCGGTGATTCGATCCGGCTACTGAAATCCGCATAAATTTTCCAATCTTTAATGGGTTCTATAACCACTTTCCCCTGATTACTGAAACTCTTTCCATTTGCAATCTGATCGCCTCCATTTTGTAAAGCATTAATTAATGAACTGCTATGAAACTCTCCGTTGGGCAATGTCAGTGGAACGAGCGGATAAATGCGTCCCAGATTATGGAAAAAGAGATCATTCATTATAGAGGGTTTACTGTTCTGGTCCAAAACCATACGAGTAGTCCAGTAGGCAGTAATGTATTTATTAATTTTCATTGTAAAATTTCCATTCAAAGAAAAGGTCTCATACTTATCATCCGAATAGCGGAACAAACCGTTCTGATTGAGATAACGTCCGGAAATAAAGTAATTGAATTTATCACTTCCTCCACTCATACTCAGATTGTGTTCCTGTGAATAAGTCGATTTCTTCAAATGAACATCATACCAATCCGTATTGGCCCAACACTGCTGATCACCGATCCAGTACAAGTTACCATCTTTATCTGGTTCCTGAGATTTTATTCCCCAATTCAGGTTTTCAACATCCGGAAGTGAAGTTCCATTCATATAGGCCTGTATCAAGTTCAGATTATTAATCTGACTACTACCACCGGAATTTGAAAAAGCATCATTAACGGCCAAAGCATAGCGATAAGAATCGACAGTATGTGGAGTATTGATAGGTTGAGAAATACGAACATTGCCCGAATAAGACATAGAGAATCCTCGCTCTCCTTTTTTCAACGTGACAAGTACAACTCCATAAGGAGCACGCGAACCATAGATAGAAGCTGCAGCAGCATCCTTCAACACGGAAATTGATTCCACATCATTGGGGTTTATTGTTGACAAATCACCCTCCATACCGTCAATTAACACCAATGGTGTGGCCGCACTTCCGCTACCATCCTTATCTATATCTTCCAGTCCCACGCCTCGAATGTTAAACTGCATCTTCTGACCGGGCGCTCCTCCCATGTCATTCGTTATGTTCAGTCCGGCAACTGCTCCCTGCAAACCATCTACCACACTCGTTATGGGCCGCGAGGACAATACTTTAGTATCTACACTTTTCACCGCCCCTGTCAGGTTCTCTTTTTTCTGACTACCAAACCCAACAATCACTACTTCATCCAGTTGCTGTGCATCTTCATGTAATACAATTCTCATAGGTTTTCCTTTCGTAACGGCTACATCCTGCTTTTTATATCCGATAAAAGAGATTTCCAAAACCGGTTTTGTACCTGTAACCATCAATGTAAAATTTCCGTCCAGGTCGGTAATGGTACCCACGCCCGATGCTCCTTTTAAAGCAACACTTACTCCCGGCATTTCCATATTCTGCTCGTCAATTACCTGTCCGGTAACTTTAATACTTTGTGCATATCCTATGCCATTTAAGACAAACAAGCATATCACAAATATTATTAATCTGCTTCTCATAGACTTCATTATTAAATATATTAATTCATTGTTTAGATGGATGAGGTTGTACTATGACTATTTTTCTCACAACAGCGGAATCAGTAGTCAAAATATAGTAGTATACTTTTTTATCTTTGGAAGTCAGATTGGCTACTACGGTAGATGTAATGACCGCATCTCCTCCTCCGGCTGCTTTTGACGGAATAGATAGCCATCCATTAAGTCCCACCTTGTTTTCACGGCTTGCTCTCCACCCGCTATTAGTAGAAATATCAAAAATTATTTTGTTTTTATCTGTGGGAATAACGATCGAATCTCCCGTATAAGTATTCCCTAAAGAATCGCTTACAGCCACTTCCAGATAGAGTGGCTCATAGGTTCCCGAACCGTCTAAAGTATTATCACAACCGGCCAATATGCCACCGGCGGCCCAAAAGAGCATAAAAATAAAGCTAATCTTTTTCATTTTTCATATTAGATTAAATTAAACATAACCCACTATCTCGCTATCATGGTTTTAGTATACTGTTTTCCGGATATGGTTGTTAATTTCAAGATATAGACACCCGGTTCTATTTTTCCATATTTGTAATTGTATGTGTTTTCAGCGACTACTTTCTCCATACGTACCACTTTTCCCACGTTTGAATAGATGTATATTTCCTGCCCCTTCTCTCCCTGCGGGATCAGCAGGTTTACTTCCCCTTCCGAAGGATTCGGATAGATCATAAAATCGGATTTTTTCACTTTCATCTGTTCAATACCTACAGGAGCCAGATCTACCCTGGTCACAAGAGTATCTACATTGGAGGATATAGCATAAGCCGAAGCTTTGAATAAGCTCAATGGGTGGTTGGTATCCGGAAAATCTATATTCAAAGACCAACACATAATACCACCTAAACCTTGTTTTTTAACTTGTTCTGAACGCCATCGGGTCTGATTGAATCCCGTAAACGAATAGCCGTTAGAAAAGTCATCATCCGGTCCAATGGCTCCCACCTGATGGATACGAACCGGTGCACCTGCCGCCCCGGCCACTTCTACGCCATCTACCGACTTCCTACTTGTACTTGCAGCAAATGACATCACTATTTTTTCGTTCGGATAGCCCCATGCTAAGAACTTATTATAAGCAGCTGGAAAGCTTTCATATGTGAAATGGGCTTTGGCAGGCCCATAATTCTGGAACAAGAAATAGTCAACAGATTTCATATCTTCTTTCGGAAACCAATAAGACACAGTATGCGGAGAAATAGTCAGGATTTTATCTTCTTTTAGCTTACTGCGAAGTAAAGTCATCAATTTTCCATAATTAGTCCATATTGCATCTTGCCCATTATATCCCGGCCATTCCAAATCAAAGTCAACCCCGTCCAGCTGATCGTCATTATTAATAATATCAGCCATTTCCGTAGCAAAACGTTCCCTCTTCTTGGCATTGGCAATGGTATTCTTCCAATCGGATCCTCCGGAAACACTCAGGCGTATCTTAAATCCACGATAATTCGTATAAGCCGAACGCATAATATTCAGATACTCTTTATAAGAAAAATAATCGTATCCGGGGTTATCCGGTTTATCATATTTCCAATAACAGCCTGCATAAAATGCATAATTGGTACCTACGTTTTTTCCGAATCCCGGCATATTTGCACCGTTATCAGCAAATGAATAAATTCCGTCACGGCTATTGCTCGAATTCCAAATCATAGTCTCGTCAAGCTTGCCTACGAAATTTTCTCCAACGGTTGCCTCCACATCTGCCAGATCGGTAAGCGGAAGGGTCCAGGATTTTATTGTTTCAGGATAAGAATACGGATAACTACCCAACTTTTTCTTGTTACAGGCAAAAACAAAAGTTCTTTCCAATGATGTAGCATCATAAGTTGAGAATCCAAGATGAATCCATTTACCCACCACAAGTTCCTTGGCAGCTTTATATCGATATTCATTTCCATTTACTCTAAGGACCACCTCTGTATTTTCTTCTTTACCCAGCCGAAGAGAGATTCCCGTATATTCATCTTTTTCTTTTTTGAAGAGGAAAGCATTCTCCACCCAACGGTCAATATAAAGCCAGGTAAAAAATGAATAAGTACCAGATGAGTTCATGGCGGTAGTACCCACATTCATTTTCCCTGTACCATCCAATGCCAACATTCCTCCATCACGTCCTTCGTATGATTCTATGTAAGAAGCTCCGCCTACCAATTTGCCTTCATCAAACGGTAAGCTAACAGATGCCGATCCATCATCGTTTAAAGATGCTGCCAAAGCAACCAAATCATTGCATAGCAAATACTTGTCACGATCAGTACCGGTATCCGTGAAACGCGAAAACTCGGTATAAGCAGACATGATGCGATACTTAAACAGAGGATTATTTTTGACCTCTACCCGATGGGTATTCCCACTCATTATCCCATGATGACGGAACTTATAATCGACAATATTTTCACAAAGATCCTGATCAAACTTATAATAAACCAGCAAAGAAGAATAATCGGGATGGAACTTGTTAATTGTATTATCCCATAAAAGATATCCTTTCACTGTGGTGTCTTTTGTTAGATATTCCGTAACATCAAGTGATGTACTCCAAATGCGGAATTCGTCTATTTGGCCTTTGAAACCCTGCCCCATTCTAAATTCCGAATCGCTATCCGGAATCGGTAACGGAACATTTATGAGGGGAATTTCTACTTCCTCTCCATTCACATAGACTGCCAGTTTGCTTTCATCTACAAGAAGACTCAACTGCACCCAACTGTTTACCGATATTTTATCCGATTGGATATCAATACTTTTATCACCTATACGATAAGTGATTGTCCCTTCGTTTGCACCCAGGCAAGCTTCGAAAAGAGTTGCTGCTGCCCCTCGTTTGAATACGGATGCATTGGGCATCCACTCCGAAGGACATATCCAGAATTGTACGGTATATTTAGAAAGACCGTTTAATTCGTCTATTTTATTAAAATTTATATCACTGTTGCCATCAAAAGCTACTGCATAGTTTTTCACCTGTGCAACAGAAGCCAGATAAAAAACAGAAACCATAAGAAACACAAAAAGTCTGTTCATACTATTAAATTTATGATATTACAAAAGAAGGATATACCTCTTTTATAAAAGTATATCCTTCAAAAAAACACTTATCGATTAGTTATTCGTTACTTTTACTGATGTAGTGCCCACTCTTACAATATAAAATCCTTTACCATTTAAAGGAAGAGTTTCCTTATTAGAAGTAGCGACCTGAGAAGCGACCAATGCACCTGCAGCAGAATACAATTCAATCTTATCACCTGTTTTCAGATTAGAAACAGATAAAACGTTATCCAAAACCCTGCACTGAATCGTATTACCTTCAACTATCTCGTCATTAATTCCTGAACCACCTTCTTTAAAAGTCAGTTTCGTCTGTACATTTGCGGGCTGTCCTTTAGCATATGTACCATCTGACGGAGTCAAGAACTTAATTTCTTTAATCAGGATAGCCCCCTTATCCAATTTTTGCACCATCCATCTTAATGGAAATAGCAAACGGATTACCTGTGGGAGTACCTATCTGGAAGTCATATTCTACTTTTTGCCAACCTTCATTCAATTCAAACATCTCTTCAGTGGCCATATCTTTTACCATCATATCGGAAGTGTTAAATGGACCACCATAAGAATTTTTCACCTCATTAGGTTCTACAGCTTTAACTTCTAACGCAGTAATAGGACTTCCAGTATCACTCAACTCATTTTCCATTGCTTTATAGGTAATGGAAAGACGGATAAATGGTGCTACAGCTCCTTCTTCTCCGGATGCAGTTGGGGTATTTTTAGGGTCTGAATAAAAAGCTAACTGAGGCCAGGGCACGTTAGTTCCTGTAGCTTTAGTACCTTTAGCAAGAATATCATCGCTACACCCAGAACCTTTGAAACATAAAACTTTTCCAATCCCCTCCTCTGTCAAATCCAGAATCTGCCATCCCGATTGAAAATTTTTAAAGGCATCTGTATCTTTGCCTGTCCAAAAGGCACCACCTGTAGCATTTACATATCCATTTTCGGAGGCTCTTGCGTCGGTAACATTTCCAGGTCCCCAACCTGTACTACAATTATCTATCGTAAACGGTCCTTCGGGCAGGTTGGCAAACTTATAACGCGAAGGAGTAATGTCAGACTGTGCCATAGCACCAGCAGCCACTATTAACATAGCTGCCGAGAAAAGTAATTTTTTTCTCATAATAATAAAATTAAAGTTGTTAATTAATAAAATCAAGTGTTACTGCCTTTTAGTCTTTGTCATATTGAATGAACACTTCCGGCGATAACAGACTGTGTTTCTGCCTGCAAACGTATCACATTGTAAGCTAACGGATGTTCAATAGTAAATTATTATTTCTACAAAATAGCTAAATTGCGTACTTTGAAAAGGAACTTATATAAAAAGAGAAAGATTATTTGATAAAAACAAACATTGTATTAATGGGATAGTACTCAATACTCAGGAAAAAGCAGATTATAAAACATCCTTCGCTGATAAATAAAGTATTAATTCTATCAACGAAAGTATATTTGAATTATTGAAAGCAGGGTAATTGTATACTGGTATAACATACCGCATTCACTCATCTATAACAGACTAAAAACAAAAACGAACTCTCAATATAAAGATGAGGATGTGTCCAAAAGCCCAATTAATATTCATCTGCATTTAGTAAAATTACAGATAGCTTTATCTAACTTTTGGCACAACCTCATATCATAAAAACAATGTATCGCGCTATACAAACATTCAACGAACACGATGTTTTTCTCTATACTGGGTAGGAGTCTCCCCTGTATATCTCTTAAACATCGTACTGAAATACCGGGAGGAAGAGAATCCTGTTTTTTCGGCTATTTCTGTGAAATTGAGCTCCGTATTTATCATAAGATATATAATTCTTTCCAACCGGACTTTATTGATATAATCATTTCCTCCCATGTCAGTCAGTTTCTTTAATTTATTGTAAAGCGTGGCACGGCTCAAACCCAATTTTTTACTAAGCAAATTCAAATCTAATTCCTGATTACTCATATGCTCAATAATTACTTCATTTACACTAAAAAGAAATCTCTCATCTGCCTGGCTGATGGTCACTTCTTCGGGAGCGGGCAACAGCCCGACATTCAGATAACGTGCTTTTGTCAGTTCTCTATTCCGCAAACGGTTACGGATCAATTCCAATAACATGCCTTCTTCGAAAGGTTTACCCAAGTATCCATCCGCACCCATTTTATACCCATGCAACCGGCTCGCATCATCACCACGAGCCGTCAGCAAGATCACCGGAATATGGCTGATATCAATATCTTCCTTAATCCGCCGGCAAAGATCGTATCCATCCATCTGTGGCATCATGATGTCACTGACAATAATATCCGGCTGATATTTTTTTATCATTTCCAATGCACCTACCCCATTGGCAGCAGTCAGTATCCGACGGAATTTCCCACTTAATGCCTCTTTCAAAAAATCAATCAGATCCTGATTGTCATCCACCAGTAGTAATACATACTGATCAGTCTTAAACCGATCTTCATCCACCTTTTTCTCATCCACCCCACCAGACGCATCAGATGCCAAATCATTTAAATAAGCTTTAGGCCGGCTAATCACCTCTTCCGATACAGGCTGAAGCGGAAGATCAAAAAAGAAAGTAGCTCCGGACTCTTCATTGTCCTCAGCCCCAATCTGACCTCCATGCAATTCTACCAAAATACGAGAGTAAGACAAACCAATACCCGTGCCCGTATGCTCGCCTCTTCCTTGATAAAACCGGGTAAAAAGCTTTTGCGGATCCACTTGCTTCAAACCACATCCCCGGTCTACAACGGAGATACGTACAAACTGGGCAGATAAAAATTCTGTCCGAATTATGATTTCTGAATTCTCCGGACTGTGCTTTAAAGCATTTATTAATAAATTGGTTAGAACAATCTCACATTTATCTTTATCAAAACAAACCTCTGCCACCCGTTCATCAAACTGACAACGAATATCCACTTTTTCTGCTTCACCTTCGCTGATAAAGTCGGCTGCAATTTCCCTTACCCAATCATTTAACCGATAAGAACCCATTTGCAATTTAGTTTCCTCTACCTCCATCTTACGCAGGTCAAGCACCATGTCCAATAAGCTCTTCATACGCTTTGACTGCTTAAAGATACTTTTTAAAGCTACAAAATGGGCATCGGCAGGAGACAATGAGTGCAAAATGCGGTTCAACGGTGCGTATATCAATGTCAGCGGAGTACGTAACTCGTGGCTAATATTAATAAGGAAACGAACTTTTTCCTCGTATAGTTCTTTTTCATGCTCCTTCATGGCCCATTTCAACTTATTCTCCTTGCGGTGTAAAGTAAGCAAAAAGATCCAGACAAATACCCCTAATAGCACACACACGCAACAGAGGATAAACCACCAGGACTTATACCAGGGGGGCAAAACAGTTAATGCCAGGACTTGTTGTAACGGAGACCAACTTCCATCCTGCATACTACAAGAAGCCATAATCCGGTAAGTACCGGGAGGCAATGACCGGATAAGAATCTCCGGCTCATATGAATCAATGCACTGCTCATTGAGACCATCAATCTGATAACGATAAACTCTTTGGCGAAAAATATCTTTCTCACAAGCCATGATACGTATCGTAATAGCTTTACTATTCCAGGGAACGGATATACCTGCCGGTTCGTCGCTTAACTGCCCGTTTATGGAAACTCCATTGATAAGAACATTGGTAAGGCACATCCGGGAAGTGGCAGAACTTTCAATAGGCAAATTCTTATCAATATACAACAGTCCTCTGTTTCCTCCCATATAAACATTCCCTTGATTAGAAATCAATCTGGTTTTCCCTAAATATTCATTGGGAAGGACTCCGTCTGACTTTCCAAAAAGAACAAATTTCTCTTCGTTAGCTAACCATGCGAAAAGCATATTATCTGTTCCAATCCAAATTTTGCCATGTTGGTCACTCTGTATAGAATTCACACCGGTAAATAAAGAAGTAGGTATCTGCCGTACAGTTTGTTCTTTCATATTATAATAGGCTATTCCCTTATTGGTAGCAAGCCAGAATAACCCGTGCTCATCTCTGGAGACGCAATTTATAAAAGTATCTTTTTCTACGCTGTACAGGCTCTCCAACTGATTGGAACTACTATCATATGCATATATGCTACGCATATCGAACAGATAGGTAGTACGGTCATCATGGCAAACGGGAGTCAAAGTTCCTACAATTTCAACCCCTTGCTTTTCAGATGCAATTTCTATATTTCCGGTTTCAATATCGTAGCGGAAGATGTGATAGCCCAACAACAGGAGCGACTTGGGCGCATGCTGATAAATATTAACCGATTTTCCGGTATAGAAAAGCAATCTGTTTATCTCTTTGTCCTTTATTTCCAAAGGTCGGTACTGCCCGGTTAATTTATCGAAAACATACACCCCCTTTGAGAAAAGAGACAACAACAGCTTTGACGAAGAAAAACCGGTAATAGAAACCACTTTATCTCCTACAGTGTTGGGATAATGTGTAAATTCTTCCGTCACAGGATTCAACTTATTAATACCACCCCCATCTGTACCGATCCATATCTCATCGGAAGAAGTATCCTGATAAAGGCTCAACACCATATTGCTGCTTAAACCTTTATTATTACCGGCAATGACTTCTGTATAAGTTTTCATTGAAACTTCTCTCACACTGATAAGCCCACAACGGACACTACCGGCCCATATATTGTTATTCTTGTCATTATAAAGGCTCACGATAGAGTTGCAAGGTAAGGAACTACTTTCTCCGGAGACATGTTTCAGTACGAAAATCTCCTTGGTTTCGGGGTTCAATACATTAATTCCACCTCCGTCTGTCCCAATCCAGATCAATGAATCCTTTTCGGCCATGCAAAGCACTATATTATTACTCAACTTTGAGTTTTGAACAGTATAAGATGCCAACAAAATACCATCCGGTGCAAGACACCGGATACCACCATTGTAAGGTGCCAACCAAATTCTACCTTTAGAATCTGTCAGGACTTCTTTAATATCGTTGCCAAAATCAAAAGGCGGAGCAGTAATTTCCCCGGTCTTCATATTCAATAATAAGATACCTTGCCAACGACTACAACACAATAAAGTATTAGCATCCCAGAAGTTAATATACGAAATAGAAAACAATCCTCTGGAGCTAAAGTCATAAAGTAGTGTTATCGCATCATCTTTATAACTATATTGATAAACCTTATTTCTTCCCCCAAAAAGAATACCTTCATTTGTCCAACAAACAGCATTCGCCATAACGACATTTCCATGCTGATCCTTAGGAAGATAAAAATCATCACTTTGGCGTCTATACCGCACTACTCCTTTTTCAGTTAATACCCAAACGGTATGCAGACTATCTTCCGTAATATGAATAATATTATTGTGCGGCAATGAATAAGAATCTTCCGGAGAATGAACATACTTTTTCATTTCGTATCCGTCAAATCTACCTAAACCGGTGTTTGTTCCAACCCATACAAAACCATCTTTTTCTGCATAAACACAATTAACCGTAGAAGATAGTCCATCTTGCAAAAAGATTTGCTCAAAATAATAATTACCAGCTTTTACAGAATCAACTCGATAACACAAAAAAAGCAGGAATAGAAAAAAAAAGAAATGATTGAACTTTCTCATATATAGCCCGATTTTATAAAAGCCCCCCTTATCGATTGCACATTTTACAGAAAAGAAGTCTGCCACCATCAAGTTGCTCTTAAGTATAACATAGTAAATTAGAATTAACAACAAAGATACTATATTACATTCAAAAAAAACTTTTATTCCTAAAATATATAAGTCCGATTTTATAAAAAACTTAGTACGAACAGGAAGCTATTTAAACTCCCCTTTGAAGGATATTGCTCTCCCCCTCTTATATCATTTTGTCAAAATGACATTCCTAAGCTCGTAGAATTGCCTCGTTGGGGATAAATGCGGACTGAAATATAAAAATCTTCTTCTTTTTGAAGTAGTAACTTCATTATAGTTTACCTTATCTTCTATTTCACAGCACGAAGTTCATTTTTTAGATATTTGCATTGCATTTTATTTAAATACAGCACACATTTAAATACATCTTGCTATATATCGTTTGGTTAAAAGTCAGATGTAGCCAGCGAAAAATAGCCTCTTTTGAGGACAAATAAACTTTTCCCGTAGAGCATCGAGGTGATCTCCGTAGAGTTTCGAGTCGTTCCTCGTAGAGCTTCGGATCGTTCCTCGTAGAGGAAAAAACTTATCCCGATATCATAAGAGAGATATGACACCGGGATAAGTAGAATATATATTCAAATGGAATCAAAATATACGAAACAAGATGCATATTTTTTCATTCTTTTGCATGATTAATTTTCTTGTTGCATCTATTTTCGTTATTCACCTATCAGGAGAATAGATAGATTCCGAGCAAAATAATAGTATATCTAAAGTTTATACAGCTTTATGTAATCTTCCTTTTCAGAGATTATTTCGATTCATCAATCGTACAGATACTTACGCGATTCCAGTCCGGTTCTGAGAACATATCACCAATCCCCTGACCTTCGGCCGTAATTCGTGCAGCATCAATCTTATACTTTTTCACCAGAATAGTCTTAATAGCTTCGGCACGTGCTTTTGCCAGTTTCTCATTGAATGCCAGATTTCCCTCAGGAGATGCATATCCTTTGATAACGACAGTTGTATTCACATGCTTATTCATATAAGAAGCTACTCGTTCTACATTGGGTAACTGCGATGCATCAACGACTGATTTACCCTGTCGGAAAGTAATGATAGATTCAGGAATCCGGTTGGTCTTTACAACCGTTTCAACAGGAACAACCTTATTGCGACATTCATTCAGCTCACTTTGTAACTCGTTGACTTGCTGGTTGGCATTAATTAATTGATTATCCTTGTTGTTTACCTGCGAACGGAGATCATTAACAGCAGAATTCAGGTTAGCTATTTCAACGGGGTCATAAGGTTTGACATTCGTAAAATGATGTGTCCCGTTACTTGTCATAAAGTGATAAGTAATTCCAGCTGTCAGTTCGAAAGCAGCGTTATTTACGTTGAAACGGCTCTTTGCCGCATTAAAATCGCCTTCCATATCATACACAATAGCTGGTCTTACTCCTAATGTCCATGCCTTAGTCTCTCCTAAATTGAAGTTTAAATTCATGCCGAAACGAGTTGACCAGGAATTCTGATCTCCAGGACCGTTCATATAATAATGTAGCCAGCCCATACCAGCCAAAGCTTCAATCTCAAATAAACGGGGAGTTCCCTGGTATCCTCCAAACAAATTCATCAAATTGACTTTACCTAACAAGCTGACATCAGAAGCATCGAATGCTGTCTTACTTTGGGTCGTATTCACATATCCCATACCCTGAATACCCAAACCAAAAACAGGGGTAAGTTGCTTAGTTATTCCAAATCCGAAAGCTGGACGAGCATCTTTAAAGAATGAACTATGAGTCAGAGGGGTCACAGCACCAGCATTAATTCCTATAGACCAGTTATCACCAAATTTAGTTCCCTGAAGAGCAGTCTCGCCTGTCTGAGCATTTGCTGTAAATGCTCCCAGTGCAAAAGCAGATACAATAATAAATTTTTTCATAATTAAAATGAGTTAAGTTGGTTATTAAATAAACATATCATACATTTCATGTTGAAAGTTTATTTATGAAAGTAAAGTCCATATATTTATAATTCATGTATCCCAAACATTATCAAGCAGATACATTGTTTCAAATTAAGAGACTAAACTTTCTATTTAATTCAATATTTAAAACAATATTCAATATCGTTTTCATATTAAAGAACATAATATATTTAATTTTAGTTCGGGGTATTAAAATAAAATTAACAACTATTTTGTTTTAAGAAGATACAGAATCAACCTTCTGTACTGCAAGAATACTTATTTCTACTTGTATTTAATCATGGTTTGTGATGAATCAACTATCTATCAAACACTGGTTAAAGTTATAGTTCTTTAATAAATTATCGGTTAAAATAAAACACATTATTAACACTCGATATTAACAATTGCTTTTGTTATGCAAGAATGTACACTTTTGCTACACAAACTTGTACACTTTCACATAGCAAAAGTGTCCAGTTAACACAATAAAAAGTGTACACTCTTGAATCCAATGAAACAGCGCCTTTATTTCAGCTGATAATCAATAAATTAGACTAGCCACAACATTCAAATATCACTTTATATCTTATTTATATAAAAATTCATACTTACTTTTTTTAGCAACTAAGTTACTTCTCTAATTATTTTCAACAATAATCTAATAACGATACATTGAAACAAAATTTTAGAAAAAATAAAAAGGCTCCCAACATATGGAAGCCTTTTTATTAAAGATGGAACTCAATAGCAATATCAAGATTAAATACAAACTGTTTCTCATAAGTATATCCTATCAAATAAATTCACTTTTTACATTAAACCAAGGGGTGATGACGCAAACAAAACATTTATTCCTGAAGGAGAATCTATAGGATATTCTATATAAACCCATCTGAGTCCGTGCATCTTTTTAAGTTCTTTATCGGCATGAAGGAAGTTATCTTCTTCCATAGGTATATCTGAAAAAGGAATACCATAAGGATAGTAATCAGCATATTGAATGACACCACGGGTTTCACTCAGAATAACACGATTATTGCCAATATGATCTTGAATATAATAACAATATTCACCATTATCTGTAGAGGGATTATAGTTGATATAACCACCATCAACACGAATTTTCATCAGGAATATTATTCTCATAAATCAGATTATTGCAGTACGGGTCCAATTGCCTCATAAAGCATTTCATAACAAAACGCTTTTCTTATCGTTCCATCTTTTCTGAAAAAGAATATATAGCTAAAAGTATTTCCCATACCTAAAGAAATAGCCGAATCAAAATCAATACTTCTTTTGATATAACGACTACAAATAACCAAATCCACTCTCAATATACTTCCTTGCATTTTTGAAAAATAAATAATTGCTTTTGCTTTTACAGGCTTAGCAAATAATTTGTCGAGTGTTTTGCTATAAAAATCACTATACCCCTTTTCTACAGACTTTTTATCATCTAAATCTTGTAACTCCTTTTTTAAATCAGGAAAAGAGTCCAGTTCACTAACAACATAAAAACCTAAATCAATAATATGATTCGAAACACAGACTAAACACTTTTCCGGCATTGCCTTTTTTATATAATTGTATGCATTTTCATACACTATGGCAGATATACGACATGAGTCTTGACAATGTATATCCAATATACAAGATAAAAGTACAGAAATAGCAATAATTATTTTTTTCATAATCCTGTTTTTATATATTTATAATTTAAAGGAAAAGGCATAATTCCATTTTTGAGATTAGATTGAGAACGAACATCAAAAGGAATAAAAACAGCAGGAGGAATAAAAGTAGCAGTATAATCAAGCCGCTGACCATAATTTCCTCCATTAGCATCCCTATACCTCATCGGATTGGGAAATCTTTGATCCAATTGCCTCATAAAGTATTTCATAAAAAAAAAATTTTCTGATCATTCTATCCCGTCTGAAAAAAGAATATATAACTAAAAATATTTCCCAGACCTAAAGAGATAACCGAATTCCAGGTAAATTTTCTAAATTCAGTTATCGTCATCCGATTCCATTTCTCTATTGTTATAATCAATACGAGGATATATTTCATAAAACTCCTGGTCATCACTCCATAAAAAGAATATTTGAAAAGGATCGTTTTTGTACACTTCAATGGTATCCTGAGGATATACAACCTCATTCTTTTTTAACTCATTCCGTGGCATGTTAAACCACCGTTCATAATCCGAAACAACTGGAACATAAATAATACGCGCCTGACGTAAGTATTCATATATATATTCCTTTGTGTTAGTACCCGGACGAGAAAAACGACAGAGAAAATCCCTAAAAACAGAAGTACGTTTATATGAACTACGATACTCAATACCACCCCACAACATTGGTTCTTCACCATCAGGAAAAGGTACGATATTATAATAATCTGTAAACAAAGGAATAACATCCTCTCCATTTATCATAAAGAAACGACCTATAACTCCATAATTATAATCTTTGTAATAATATTTTTCATACTTCCAATAATAGCCCTTGGTATTAGTTCCGAACAATAATTTTTTGTCTGTATGATTCTGAACAAAGAATGCAAAACTTATCAAATAAGGAACAGTATCTTTATCTGCAACGCCTTTATAAGGGTTGTGACGATTTAAACTTCGCGTAACGGAAGCAAATTCCAATTTTATTGAAATACCTCCATGTTGGGCAAAAGCATTAATACCGGTAAACCAAACAAGAACCGGAAAAAGGAGATAGCACTTATTATTACTAAGTTTAATACCCTTGACTTTTTTTATAAAATTCATTATATCTTCCATATATTTCTTTTTTTTGATCTTGAGGTAATTTTCGGTAAGATGGGTGTTTCATTTGAGCTTGATAACATCGCCAATGATCTTTGTCTCCTTTCCAACCTTTTATACCATGTCCGTAATATTCGTGTATACCTAACTGATTCCATATACTTTCGACTGTGTATAGATCTGTTACATATGACCTTACTGACACAGTTACCTTTATCTCTTCACCAACATCAATTTCTGTATATTTAGCTTGACGACGATCTGGATAAGGATCATTATATCCTTTTCCATAAGTATCATTACCCCTAGTTACAGGTTTCTCCAATACTGAAATCTCCCCATTATAAAGCCGAGACATATCTAAATTAGGATCTGAAGATTTTTTTAAAACATCCGTATAAATATGGGATTCAGCCGCAACCGTAAGAGAAACAGATCTCACAAATGTGGTATTTTTATCCGCTTGAATGGCTTTTGAGTTTATTATATTATCCTTTGAATACTTATCGACAGTCTTAGAATCTGTAATATAAATATTACCAGAAAAACCATTTTCGTCTACACCCAGAAAATTTCCATCAATATCATAATACGGAGAAGCAAGTTCACCGGTTGGATCTCCATACTTCATAGGATTCTCAGCACAGTATGAATATGGATTTTTATCATAAAATTGCTCGCAAAGCGGGTCCATCGTCGTAAAACGGCATAAAATCGGATCGTACCAACGCTTGCCATTATCATACCAATAAAGCCCATGCATCTTTTCAAGTTCTTTACCGGCATGGAGGAAATTATCTTCTTCCATAGGTATCTCTGAAAAAGGAATACCATAAGGATAGTAATCAGCATATTGAATGACACCACGGGCAGCACTCAGAACGACACGATTATTACCCATCCGGTCTTTGATATAATAGCAGTACTCACCACCGCCGGTGGAAGCATTATAGTTGATATAACCGCCATCAATACGAATTTTCTTTAATACCCCATCTTCATAAATAAAATTACCACAATAATCCGTATGATGCTGAACCAGTAGAGAGCCAGAACCGGTAAGAGAAGGTGCACCAATCGGAACTAAGATTTGATTGGAAACCGTTTTATAATCGGCACGATGTTTCACACCGTCAGCATCATAAGTGAAGCGAATGTCACTACCATTCTCAAAGGTAATGCGATTGGGCAGATTAAGAATATTGTAATCAATCTCCGTAATACCGCGATTTAGTTCTTTAGAAAGATTCCCATTGGCATCATAAAAAAAAGTAGGAGTACCATCAGGATATTTCGTAACAAACTGAATAGGTAAAGAAGACACATCATCATCCCCGTCTTCATGAATGGATTCCAAACGATTGGATGAAGATTCCAAATAAGCGTAATCTTCACTATTATTCTTATAATATCTCAATAAGCGAAGATAGGGAGATGAACCGCCCTCTTCTTTTAATTGATTGGTTGCACTGAAACCACTACCATCAAATGTTACAGAAGTCGCACCGACTAATTCATCTTGTTCACCATAACTATAATGTTGATGAATGGTTTCAGATTCTTTTAATGCATGACTGACAGGATCTATATAACTTGTAGAGTAACTCACTCCACTAGGATTACCATTGTAAGGCTCATGTAAAATTCTGCCTAACCATTTACCATAATGCACAGACTCACGATAATAAATAGAAGAAATACCTGTTTGCCAGCTACGAATATTATATGAATAATTGATATCGGACAGATTATAAAAAAGCCCGGAAGAAATTAAACGCCCCAAATTATCATAACTGTAATGACCGATATATACTGTGGAACGATCGTTCAAAGAATGGGTAGCATTAATTAAACGCCCTCTATGATCATATTCATAAGAATAACGTTCGGTTAATAATGATATCTGACTACTGGAATGTTCATGCAAAATCTCAAGAGGTTCTCCTGAGAAATCATAAGAAGTATAAAAATGATCATAACCACCAATCAGATTGTTGCCACGTTGTTGAATCAAATGACCTTTAATATCATAATAATAAGCAGTGTAAAGTAATGTAGTGATACTATTATCGAAAGTTTTGACAGCACTTCCTGTATGAGCTCCAGTCAAAATGGGATAATGAGTAGAAAGGAAACCGCTTCTAACTTGATAATCGAGTATGGAACCAAAGCTCGTCAACGCCTTAAAACCATAATCGTCGTAATAGTCTGCTTTCAATACAGTTAGATTGGTAGTAGGCAAAGTTTCGTTACTATATCCCCAACAATTGGCTTGAGAAACTCCGACAAAATATTCGCGAACAAGGATATTACAATATTCATCTTGTAACTGTGAATGGTTCTTATTTTGTAAAATAACCGTACCCGACAATACAGGGCGGGAATAAATATCGTACTTGGTAAAGCTCCACTCGGCATGAGGACGTTGATTGGGAGTCTGTACAAGAATCAAACGGTCAGCACGATCATAAACATAATAGATGGGAGCAATACCTGGCAGTTTTTTAGTCAGACAATTTCCGCGCTTATCATATGTGTAAACAAAAGCTAAATTATATAAATCGCTACCCGGGGTAACTTCATAAAAACCGTCTGCCTTGAGCTGAAGACGGGGAGGAAGTACATAGCGCAAATGTCCGAGGTTATCATAAACATAATCTACATTTTTATATCGGATACGTTTGCCTTCTGTATCGGTAAATTCATAAACGGTAATGCCGTCTTCGTCCTTAGTTACATTTACATACAAGGTCCCAATCGGATAATTGCCGCTCTTCTTCAGTTTACCACCTTCTACCGTATAATAAGGGACAGACAAAATACCGGTCGTAGTATTAGTAAGATAGTCAAGACGAACCGACTTATCGTTGACATGCCAAGAAGCCCCCGGACCAGTTTTCTTCAAAATACGCTTCAAAGGTGAAGAGTCATAAGCAATCTGCGTATAAGCATAGGCATCCCCATCATAAAAAGAGACGGATTGAGACTTCACGTAGGAAGGATCCCTATAAGCAGCAGTTAAGCCATCCGATATCGGAACAGGAAGCCATTCTTTGGAAACTCGTCCGATAGAATCATATTCAATCATGGTAACAAGATTTGTTGCCTGAGGAGTAATCCCTTCATATATGGTTTGTATCGGACGCCCCAACCCATCAAAATAATTCGTAACAGCCGGAACATATTCCGGAGAAATAGTAGTGGCATCCGCCACTGTCACACGAGGAGTAAAAGTCCGGATATAATTCTGCATATGTGACTGAGCATTGGTTATAAGTAACGCAAAGCCAATGAACAAAATAAATATTAAACAGCGTTTCATAGATTACTCTTTTATTATTTTTTCGACATATGTTTTATTAGCTACAATCAGCCGAAGAAGATAATTACCTTTTGGATAAAAACTCATCGGAAACACTTCAATATGTACTCCAAAATCTTGCATATTCCAAGCTCTCTGTTCCAGTAAACACCCGCTTAAATTAAACAGGCAGATGGAGACAGGAGCCTTTCCCGACATATAATACTCCAATTTCAATCCATCCTCTACCGGATTCGGATAGAAATTATAATAAACAGACAGTTCAGTCGACATTTTGTTCTCATCTTCTTTCAGCGGAAAATTTTGATTGTTTGCAATGAGGCTCTGTTCCTTCAAATTCATCTGTAACTGCCGGTTTAGTGTATCACGGTCTAAGTAAGAATGTTCTTCGGGCGGGTAATAAAAGGCCGTAGTATAGTAAGCAATAGGAACTCCGGATCGGATAGTTTCGCATTGAACCGTTTCAAATACCGGATAACGGTATCCTTCAGCATACCACCGATAATTCCTAACTCTAAGTACAACCGTATCATTCTGAAGATGCGAAAGTATACGTTCTCTATTCAACACAGCTGAATCGGCATGTATCCGTAAAAGAATAGAATCACTGTTCGATACTTGTTTATAGATTTCTTTCCGGAAACAAATACGCATCACATTCTTCAAGGTATCATTATCAGGTAATAACATTGTACCCCAGGCATCTGCTATGACTTCACTTTTTCCCTGCGAAACAAATGCAAGTTTATCACTATATTTACCCTCACCATAAAAGACATTCTCTATGGAATCAAGATACTGAAAAGGATACCTAAATTCCAGTCCCGGAAGTATAGCTTTAAAAGAAGTAGTCCGATTCCGATAAGCCGCCAAGAATAAGGAATCGCCCGTATTCAAGATATAATTATAGACCGTCTGATGTTCCATTCCTGAAACAAACCGATCATCACCTTTGTAACACACTCGATAGGGAACCTTTGAATTCTGTAACTTACTAAAATTCCAAAATACATCAGAACCGCTACGACCTGGGTTTATATAAGCTACTTCTTGCTTTATGATAGTATCATTGGCACGTATGCAAACATACTCTTTCAGCAAAGGATATTGTGCATAACAAAAACATATATTTCCGATAATAATCAGAAAAAATAGAAAACATTTTTTATTGTTTATATCCATATTGATACTGCGTTAATACATTTCCCGAATGATCTTTTATTTTCTTTAGTCGGTTGCATTCATCATATTCGTAAGAAACAGAAGTTTCGTCCGGACTTACACACTGCTTGAGTCCTATCAGATTATCATAAACATAAAGAGTAACCCTGGCACCAGGTAAAGCCGCCGGAAGTTTCTTTAGTTGCTTGATATAATCATCTGTTAAATCACCATCGCAAATCATTTCGATATCAGGAAACACCTTTTCAACCTCATTCCTTGTGGCATTCTCAATCGTTGCTACCAATGAACTATAATTATAGCTCCAAATATATACTTTATGTACTCCTTTCCAATCAATCGTTTCTGACGGAAGTACCACTTCTATTCTGTTATAATAAGAGATTTGAAGTTCAGGACTTACCGAATAGTGCACATCCCGACTCTCTCCGGTTGTAGTATTGAAAGCTGTAAAATTGGATAACGGACTATCTATTTCCAAAGAATAAACTGCTGCCGGAAAAGCCATATCATTGTACAGAGTCAGCTGGCTACTAATAACTTTTTCGACACCATCTTCTTTCACATATCTTGTTTCTTCAACCGGCTTGTTCACAATATGGCGGCTGTTCATATCTACATAGACTCCTTTATTCAAATCTCCGGAATAAAGAGAACGAGTAATTATCTCTTTGCTGTTTGCCGTTTTCTCTATTATCTGATTTACACAATAATTCTTATCACTGTATGCATAAGATAAAGAAGTTGTTACAGCTACATCATCAAAATAAGATGTTTGAGTCTTCACTGTAAGTCTGGGATGATAAGGGAAAACCGTATAACAATACATTATGCCATCATTATACTTCATAGCCCGTTGATTAGGACGCAATTCATCTGGTATTGATTCATATTGATATAATGTATTCTGCACTAATATCCCATCATCAAGTAGTTCACTTCTCAATAACAGCCCGTTCTTTCCATATTCATCACGAGTATACAAAACACCTTCAGGAATCTCTCTATTACTATAAAAATGATCGACTGTTGAAGATGTTTTACCACCATCTATAATGGTTTCAGTCACTTTCGTGTATCCTACACAATTTCCAAATGTATTACCCTGAAGCTGGGTTGCGCTTCGGGAAGTGTAAACAACCCGGGGAGCTTCTCCTGCAGTTGATAATCTGTAAGCATATACCGGCCCTACTAAAAGCACTCCACTACTCTTCTCGCCATCATTATAACTAAAAATACGTTCCTGAGCATCTGTTTTTATTTTAGCTATGCGAACACCACCACCTTTTTTTCTCCAACCCCATCTGTAAATAACTCATATAAGTATTTGGCTCAAAAGTAAACTCAGCATATCCTCCTGTGGGATAAACCATTTTATTCAGCATACCCGTGGTGAGATATTCCGGATTACATCTGAAATTCTACCAGAAACAGCTATCCCCCCCCTCTGTGGGTATTCCCAATCGAAATAACGGAACTGACCATCAAATACTATCTCCGGGTATAAGTTTTGATTAGGAAATGGAGAACTACTACCGTTGTAATATCCCCACACATCAAAACACAGAGATGTCTGGAGAGGTAAGGTATACCTATTATCATAATAAAAACGATAAGGAGGTAAAGAGGCTTTTTCATAAGATTCAGAAAGTGAATCCAACTGTAGTCGTCTTGCCGAATACGAATAATAAAAGTCGTATTTTTTGACTTGCTTATTTCTGTTATTCCGAATCTCTATATTTGTCAAGCATACCGGTTTATCTTTAGCAACATATGGTAAACCATAATCAGTACGAGGAGCATGAGTGAAATTTATTTTATTACCATTCCAACTTATACTCTTCAGATAAGGCTCGGTATAAGCAAAACTTCCATGAACATCTATTACATTATTAAACGGAGACAATTCAGGTAATGCATATAGTCCACCACATTTTGAAGAAGGAATTTCACTCTGAGACAAACTTTTATTTACACTAGGACTATAAAGCGGCATATTACTTAACTGATCGGTATAAAGGGTTTGTGTACGATACACATTTCGTTCAATATTCTTCTTGACAACATATTCAAAAGAAACATAATTGCCATTAGCAAGCTCTATATCGGTCAAATACCACGTCACGATACAACTCTCTCCTGCCCGTTCTCCGGCATCATATATATGTGTTGTACCAGAATAAGAAGCTGATTTTTCAGTTTGTGTAAAATAAAATTTATCCCCAGTTGGAAGTACCACTATTATATTGATATCCACCCCATTATTACTGTCTTCAAAATAGATATTCAAATTGTCTTCCGGTTTTTCCAAAATAGCAGAATTAGCATTCTCTTTCATCACAAACCGCCCATTATATCCCATAAAGTTATAACTAAAAAGATCTGGATCACAATCTATTCGTAAACGGCGTTTGGCTACATAATCCAATTTCCCTGTACAATCAATATCAGACCTTCTATCATAATCAAAATATTCCGAGCAATCACCACTTTCATTATAACAATCCAGAACACTATAAGGAACAGGCTTCCGATAATCTTCACTACTTGCAACACGATAACGATTCCAATAACCATTCACGTTTAAATCGTCTATCCCTCGAACTTCACGACTTATAGTACCTCCAGCCATTAAAGTCCAACCCAGACCAACCCAGGATGCCTCCGCCTCAACTCTTACTCCTGCCGGATGATAGCTTAGTGAAATAGGAATCTGAAGACTTCCTAAATCAATAGTATATAAAGGAATAGAAATATCAGGGATTCCCGTATATTTAGATACGGGAATCTCACCATAAACATTGAATGAAGCCGCTACCGGAGAGACCGGAGTTTTCACTGTCGGCAAATTATTCTGGGCAACAAGCTGCCCCATACCAACATATAAGAAAAGAAAAATAATACTTTTCTTCGAAATAAGGTTAACAAAAAAATGTTTCATAGGTGTGTTTTATTCAAATCAATAGCAATCTCAGTACAGCGGCAACCCATATCGCCCATCTACCACTTTTTCCAATTCAGTACTTAATTGTTGTATGCGTTTGGGCTGCTCTTTTGCCAGATTATTCTTTTCACCGACATCCTTTTTCAAATCATACAATTGTGGTTCCATACTGTTACCCAATTCGATATTCACAGTCTTATTATAAGCAGGGCCCTTACCGGGACGGACATATTTCCAACGCCCGTCTGTAATAGAAAGGTTGTTTTGTGCATTCTGCAATACCAGATAGTCACGTCCTTTCTTCTCTTTTCCCATCCAGGCAGCTTTCATTGGACGACTGTCCGGTGCTGCACCTTCGGGAAGAGACTGATTCAACATCTGGGAAAAGGTAGCAAACCAGTCAATCTGGCAAAGCAATGCATCGGATACTCCCGGCTTAATCTGTCCCGGCCATCTCCAGATACAGGGAACACGTGTTCCGGCTTCATAAATACTATATTTACCACCCCGATATTCACCTCCGGGTTTATGATCACCCAACAGTTCTACGGCCTGATCTTTATAACCGTCGTCAACCACAGGCCCATTATCACTGGAAATAATGACCAATGTGTTCTTATCCAATCCCAACTCTTCAAGAGTATTCAGGATCTCACCCACACTCCAGTCAAATTCCAATAGACAATCGCCACGAGGCCCCATGCCACTCTTACCTACGAATTGTGCTCCGGGAACACGAGGAACATGAGCATCTTGTGTGGCAAAATAAAGGAAGAAGGGAGCATTTTTGTGCTTTTCAATAAAAGATACAGCTTTTCCGGTCAGTGTTTCGGCTATTTTATCATCTTTCCAAAGTGCCGACTTTCCACCTTTCATAAACCCGATACGGGAGATTCCGTTGACAATACTCATATCATGCCCGTGCGAAGGGTGCATAACCAACAACTCCGGATTATTCTTACCGGTAGGTTCACCCGGGAAGTTCTTTTTGTAACTCACCTGGATAGGATCGGTAGGATCAAGATTGATCACCTGGTCATTTTCTACAAATACACAAGGCACACGATCACCGGTGGCAGCCATAATAAACGAATAATCAAAACCAATATCATTAGTACCCGGTTTCAAGGGTTTATTCCAATCCTGTTCGCCTCCCTTATCTCCCAGCAAGATGCCATTTACCTACCACTCCGGTTGCATAGCCGCTTTGCTTAAACATATCCGGCATAGTATAACGTTCCGGCCGGATAATTGAAGCAGCGTCACCATCGGCAATACCTGTTCCGGCTTTACGCCAGGCATATTCGCCCGTAAGCATAGCATAACGGGAAGGGGTACTCGTAGCCGCCGCGCTATGTGCATTGGTGAAACGCACACCTTGAGCAGCAGCACGATCTACATTAGGAGTGTGGATCGTTTTTGCACCATTACAACTGAAATCACCGAAACCAATATCATCGGCATAAATAAAAACTACATTGGGCCGCTGAGGTTCGTTATTTTGCGCAACAATCTGTTGAGCCAGACAAGGAGTTAAAACAAGAGGAAGTACAAAATATCTTTTTTCCATAATTAATTAATATTAGATTCCGAAACAAATATCGTCATTTACAAAGAGATTTACATCCTATATCAGTCAATACTTTTTGCGTGCAATGAAAAAAAAAGACGTTTATGGACATATTGATAGACAAATTTGGAAACAGAAAAAGGTTGTTTTTGATAATCTTGGAAATGGATAAACAAATACTTATCTTTGGACGTTAGATAGTTAACCACTAAAACTATATAAGTTATGAAATTTTTTATAGACACAGCCAATCTGGAGCAGATACGCGAGGCATATGCACTCGGAGTGCTCGACGGAGTTACTACCAATCCTTCGCTCATGGCAAAGGAGGGAATCAAAGGTACCGAAAATCAACGTAAACATTATGTTGAAATATGCAACATTGTAGGCGGCGATGTAAGTGCAGAAGTGATAGCCACCGATTACGAAGGAATGATCCGCGAAGGTGAAGAACTTGCAGCACTCAATCCGCATATTGTAGTAAAAGTACCATGTATTGCCGAAGGTATTAAGGCTATTAAATATTTTACAGAAAAAGGTATCCGTACCAACTGTACACTGGTTTTCTCTACCGGACAGGCACTATTGGCAGCCAAAGCAGGAGCCACCTACGTATCTCCCTTTGTTGGTCGGCTGGATGATATTTGTGAAGATGGCGTAGCTTAGTTGCCGAAATCGTACGAATGTACAGATTTTATAATTATAAAACTCAGGTACTGGCTGCCTCCATACGCAGTACAAAAAATATTATGGACTGTGTAGAGGCCGGTGCAGATGTAGCCACTTGTCCGCTAAGCGCCATCAAGGGGTTGCTTAACCATCCATTGACAGATTCCGGACTCAAAAAGTTTCTGGAGGACTATAAAAAGGTAAACGGATAAAAATCCGGGCCAAACAATTTCCTGAGTCTGCCGTTATACTTAATAAAAACAAGATATAACTATGGACTTAGGAAATTGGATGAATAAGATTCTCATCGGATGGGGAGTAGACCCAAAGATAGCTAACACTTTCGATGAGGCTATTATCGCTGTTTTAATGATTTGTATTGCTGTGGGGCTTGATTATCTCTGCCAAAGTATTTTTGTTGGCGGGATGAAGAAGTACACCAAGCACTCTCCCCATGTATGGAATACATTATTGATGAAACGCCGTGTATTCCATAATCTTATACATACCATTCCAGGCATATTGATATATGCACTGCTTCCGATGGCTTTCGTCAGAGGAAAAGAGTTACTGCTTATTTCGCAAAAAATATGTGCTATTTACATTATCATGTCTTTGTTGCTCGCTCTGAACGGAGTCCTGCTAATGATACTGGATGTATATACAGAGAAAGCGACAGCGAAAAATCGTCCGATGAAAGGCTTCATCCAGGTATTACAGGTTCTTCTCTTCTTTGTGGGTGGTATTATCATGATTGCTATCCTCGTCAATAAATCTCCTGCCAGCCTGTTTGCCGGATTAGGTGCTTCGGCAGCCATTCTGATGTTGGTGTTTAAAGATACAATTCTTGGTTTTGTAGCAGGTATTCAGCTTTCTGCCAATGATATGGTACGTTTGGGCGACTGGATCACTCTCCCTTCAGGAAATGCCAATGGAGTGGTGCAGGAAATCACATTAAATACCGTAAAAATTCAGAATTTCGACAATACCATCTCTACAGTTCCTCCATACAGCTTGGTGAGTAACCCGTTCCAAAACTGGCGTGGAATGGTAGAATCGGGGGGACGGCGTGTTATGAAGAATATCACACTCGACCTCACTACCCTGAAGTTCTGTACCCCGGAAATGCTGGATAACTTTCGGAAAGAAATTCCTTTATTGGCCGACTACCAACCGGAAGAAGGAGTAATACCTACCAATTCACAGGTTTACCGTGTTTATATAGAACGTTATCTATGCAGTCTGCCTGTAGTCAATCAGGATCTGGACCTGATCATCAGCCAGAAAGAGGCAACCGAATATGGTGTACCTATCCAGGTATATTTCTTTTCCCGCAACAAGATATGGAAAGAATATGAACGAATCCAGTCTGATATCTTCGACCATCTGCTCGCAATGGTTCCGAAGTTTGAACTCAAAGTATATCAATATTCAGATTAAGAGGTCCGCTTATGGCTCTCTTTATACTGAGTAGGCGTCTCTCCTGTGTATTGCTTGAACGCTGTACTAAAATAACGTGAAGTGGAGAACCCCGTACGCTCTGCTATCTCTGTAAAGTTGAGGTCAGTAGTAGTAATAAGCTGTATTGCCCTTTCCAATCTGAACTTATTGATGTAATCATTGGCTCCCATATCCGTCAGAGCTTTCAGCTTATTGTACAATGTAGCACGACTCATATACATCTCTTTACAAAGAAATGCAATATCCAATACTGAACTATCCAAATTTTCTACAATAATCTTATTCAGTTTCAAAAGGAAAGTTTCATCTGCCTGACTGAAAGTACTTTCCTCCGGTGCCGGCAATAACCCTGCATTGAGATAGCGTACTTTAGTTTGCTCTCTGTTGCGCAAACGACTGCGAATCAGTTCCAACAACATTTCTTCCTCAAACGGTTTGGTCAGATAACCATCTGCCCCAATCTTGTATCCGTGCAACTGACTTTGTTCGTCATCACGTGCAGTGAGCAAAATAACCGGTATATGGCTGATGTCAATATTTTCTTTTATCTGTTTACAGAGTTCATATCCGTTCATACGTGGCATCATTACATCACTGACTACAATGTCGGGCTGGTACCTCCGAACGATTTCCAAAGCCTCTACACCATCTGCAGCAGTATATACTTGTTTGAAGTGTACTTTCATGGTATCTTTCAGGAAATCAATCAAATCCTGATTATCATCTACTACAAGCAATGAATAATCCTTCGTCTGAAAAGTATTTGTTTCTGTATTTTTTTCTTCGTTATCATCCGTTATCAATTCGTTCAGATAGGCTTTGGGCTGACAAATAATCTCCTCTGATACTACCTGAAGCGGAAGTTCAAAGAAAAAAGTGGCACCAGCTGTATCATTGTCTTTGGCACCAATACTACCTCCATGCAGCTCTG
The DNA here is from genome assembly GCA_000613465.1 of Bacteroides nordii WAL 11050 = JCM 12987. Classification (GTDB taxonomy): domain Bacteria; phylum Bacteroidota; class Bacteroidia; order Bacteroidales; family Bacteroidaceae; genus Bacteroides; species Bacteroides nordii. The sequence continues at coordinate 73,234 of BAJA01000017.1, read as the reverse complement.
CCAATATTTTGGAATAAGACAAACCAATACCCGTACCATTCCTTTCACCACTTCCCTGGTAGAATCGGGTGAAGAGTTTATGTATATTTACCTGTTTCAATCCACAACCCTGATCGGCTACGGAAACGCGAACCGACTGCTCATCCGGCAGCAGCTGCGTTTGAATCAAAATTTCACCACCCTCCGGACTATGTTTTAAGGCATTAATCAATAAATTGGTAAGAATGATCTCACATTTCTCCCTATCAAAACTAACCACTGTAATCTGTTCATCCAACTGATAGCGTATATGTACGTTCCGTGCTTCTCCTTCACTTATAAAATCGGCAGAGACCTCTAATACCCAGTCATTTAATAGCTGTGGGTAGACCTGTAACTTACTGACTCCAACCTCCATTTTTCGTAAATCCAACACCATATTAAGCAAGTCTCTCATACGCTGTGACTGCCTGTAAATTCCTTTAAGCGGAACATAATTGGAATCTGTAGGTGCCAAAGATTTCAGTATACGATTGAGTGGTGCATGTATCAATGTCAATGGTGTCCGAAGCTCATGACTAATATTAATAAGAAAACGTACTTTTTCTTCATACATTTGCTTTTCATGCTCTTTCATCGCCCACTTTAGCTTGTTTTCTTTACGGCGCATAGTGACCAGAAAGACCTGAATAATGACACCGGATACAAGTAATATACAACATAGGATAAACCACCACGTCTGATACCACGGTGGTAATATGGTCAAACTCAAAACCTGTTGTAAAGGAGTCCAATTTCCATCTTTTGTACTGCATGAAGCCATAATCCGATAATCTCCGGGAGGTAACGAACGAATGACTAACTCCGAACTATAGGAATCAATGTACTGGTTATTCAATCCGACAATCTGGTAACGATATATTTTCTGACGGAAAATATCTTTCTCACAAGACATTACACGAACCGCAATAGACTTACTGCTCCAGGATACGGAAATACCGGTGGGATTTGCACTTAACGCATCACTTACCGACTCTCCGTTAATCAGTATATCCGTCAACTGCATTTGTGGATACTCTGAACTTTCTACCGGCAAATTCTTGTCTATCCTCAACAGTCCTCTGATACCACCCATATAAATATCTCCCCGGGTAGAAATCAGTCTGGGTTTAGACAAATATTCGTTTATAAAAACTCCGTCCGACTCGCCAAACAGAATAAACCTCTTTTCATTGACAAGCCATGCAAACAACATATTGTCCGCACCTATCCATATTTTACCTCTCTGATCACACATTATGGAAGTGATCTCACCAAAAAGCGAGGTAGGTAAATGATTGTACTGACGGGTTTCCGGATTATAACTGCTCAACCCCTGGTTGCTGCCAATCCAAAAAACACCACGTTCGTCCCGTGATACGGCATTGATAAGCGTATCTCTGCCACAAGTATACACCGTATGTAACCTATTAGTAGAGTGATTTAATACGTAAATTCGCCTCAGATCACAAAAATAACTTACCTCTGCTTCATGGGCTACCGGAAGAATTGTTCCGACCAAATCATTTCCTTCCTCTTCGATAGCTGCTTCAACCTTTCCGGAAGCGATATCATACCGGTAAATATGAGAGCCAAGCAATAGCACAGAACCCGAAGATACCTGACAAACATTTACTGTCTTGCCACTATACCGGAGCAGATTGTTTATTTCTTCGTTGTCAATGACCAACGGTTTGAGAGTTCCCGTCGATTTGTTAAAGACAAACAATCCTTTGGAGAAAAGAGAAAGTAACAATTCATTAGGCGTATAGCCGGTAACAGAGGCAACCTTAGCCTTCCAGGTAGTAGGATAATGCCGGAATTTCTCTGATTCAGGATTTAATCTGTTCAGACCGCCTCCATCCGTACCAATCCATATATCATCGGATACAGAATCCTGGTATAGACTAAGAACAGCATTGTCACTTAACCCGTCATCATTCCCTGGTACTACATCCGTATAGGTTTTCATCGATATTTCACGAATATTGATCAGACCACCCCGGATACTACCTGCCCACATATTATTATTAACATCATTGTGCAGACATAAAATTGAATTTACAGGCAGGGAATAGCTATTACCGGGAATATGCTCAAGAATAGACATTTCATTTGATCCGGGATCTAATATATTGATTCCTCCACCATCGGTCCCTATCCAGATATGATCATCTCTTTCGGTCATACACAGAACCACATCATTATTGAGCTGAGAATTCTGAGTTGTATAAGAGGCCAGTAAAGTACCGTCTTTTGAGAAACACCGAATCCCATTATTATAGGGAGCCACCCAAACACGCTGCCGGGAGTCTATCATTATTTCCATAATCTCCTTACTACAATCAAAAGGAGGAGAAATTACTTGCCCGGAACGGAGATTAAGCAGTAAAACACCTTGCCAGCGACTGGCACAAAGCAGTGTTTCTGCATCCCACATACCAATAAACGAAATGGAGAATTGAGTATCGGAAGTAAAATCCTGAAGAAGAGTGAAGGAATCATCTTTATAGCTATAAAAGTAGATTTTATTCCGTGCACCAAACAAGATCCCCTGATTTATCCTACATGAAGCATTAACTATTATATTCTGATTGTTCCGGTTTTTAATAACATCAAAATCATCACTCCTGCGTCGGTAACGGGCTATCCCTTTATCTGTCATAATCCAGATATTATGCAGACTGTCCTCCATAATCTGATGAACATGATTATGAGGCAACGAATTAGGATTGTCAGGCTGATGTATATAATGTTTTAACTCATGTCCGTCGAAACGCCCCAAACCAGCTTTTGTCCCGATCCATACAAATCCTTTCTTTTCGGCATAAATACACCGAACCGTAGAGGGTAAACCCTCATTTAAGGATATCTGTTTGAAATAATAATGACTGGCTTTCAAACCATTAGAATAAAGAAACAAGCCTATTATCAAACAAAAAAGACGAAAGTTATTAGATATTTTCATAAGTAAGATTCGTATGTGATCAGGGCAAAAATAAACGTTTCTTTCTCTTCTACCAAAAAAAGAGTATTAAAAGAGTGGCCAGTTCGGATCATCCGTATGAGCTTCCAGCATGATAGCTTTCAATTCTTCTGCCTTTTCCGGATATTTATTCAGTAGATTATACTTCTCAGAAGGATCTGCCGCCAGATTATAAAGTTCATAATATGGCTTTTCACCACGGATATTCATGTGTACTAACTTCCACGAGCCTTTGCGTACCGCCTGACGCCCATTCAGTTCCTGAAACTCGAAATACAGGTATTCATGTTCTTTCTGCCCTTTTCTATTTTCAAGCAAAGGAAGCATGCTCACACCATCCATCTCTTTGACAGCAGCTTTTGGATTCAAAAGCTCTTCAAAAGTAGGCATAAGATCCCAAAAAGAACACATAAAATTTGTTTCCGTACCCGCCTGGATATGTCCCGGCCAGGAAATAATCATAGGCACACGAATTCCTCCCTCATACAAATCGCGTTTATAACCACGCCAGATACCATTACTATTAAAGAAATCCGGATCAGCTCCCCCTTCTCTATGAGGCCCGTTATCACTGGCGAAGATAATAATCGTATTATCGTATATTCCCTTATCTTTCAGCTTTTGTACCAATTGACCAACGTATACATCGAGCCGATAGACCATTGCAGCAAATGTAGCACGGGGATTGAGTTGAGTACAATACCCTCCCTTACGAAATGCTGGGCTTCCGGGTTCAAAGCCTTTGTATGGAACCTCCGGAAATTTACCACGAAATTTATTTATAATACTATCCTCGGGTACAATCAGTTCGGCATGTGGATGATAGTAGGATAAAATAAGAAGAAAGGTTCTTCCTGCTTCCTGTTATCTAAAAAAGAAAGTGCTTTAGAATGAATCAAGTCCTGAGAATAGGTTCCTTTGCCATATTCCACTTCCAGTACATTATCTTTGAGTTCAATACGTTGATCGTTTTCCCATAAATGATCGGGATAATAACTATGAGCCAGTAACTGACAGTTATAACCATAAAAATGATCGACGCCTTGCTTATTGGGGTCACCTGTGGAACCTACGAATCCTAATCCCCACTTACCAAACGTACCGGTTTCATAACCTGCATCTTTGAACAAATGAAAAATAGTACGGGAGTCTGCCGGTAAAGGAAACTGCCCTTCGGGATTTAATTCTTTATTTCCCCGGATAGCTGTATGACCGCTATGAGTACCTGTCAACAGGCATGATCGTGAAGGAGCACTGACCGTTGTACCGGAATAACATTGCGTGAAACGCATTCCATTCTGAGCTAACAAATCGATATTGGGAGTATCAAATTTTTCTTGCCCGTAACAGCTCAGATCACCGTACCCCAGGTCATCAGCCAAAATAAAAACAACATTAGGACGTTGGGGAGTTTTTGATTTCTTTTTCTGTGCAAAGCCCGGTTGAATTCCGGAAAAACCGATAAGTAATACACTTCCGTATAAAATTCTGTTTCTCATTATGTACTAATATTTAAGATTTTCGTCACAAAGATAAGGTTTTCTTTGAAAAGGCTTTTCCATTTTTGTCTTTTGATATGTTCGAATTTGTCCAAAGTCATCCAATCCGAATTTTATTATCCGCTTTTCAAAGAAAATCCGATACTAAGAAAATAAATCACACGTTATTATTACAATTGAATAATCATCTTTGCTAAATTATTAATCATATTTATATGAAAAAGCTCTATTTATCTATTCTGACTGCCCTATTCATTGTAGGTGCCCGCGCAGAGAAACCGGATAACGTCCCCCCTCTTTCCATCTGGTTTGATACCCCCAACAACCTTGATGGACGCGCTATCTGGCAAAGAGCCGATGGTAAAGGTGAAAACCCGGACAAAGCTTGGGAAACAAGTTCACTACCTTTGGGAAATGGTAGTCTTGGAGCCAACATTATGGGTTCCATTGCTGCCGAACGTATTACATTAAACGAAAAGACCCTATGGAAGGGCGGACCAAATACTTCCGGCGGAGCAGACTATTATTGGAATGTAAATAAACAATCGGCACCAATATTAAAAGAGATACGCCAGGCATTCACAGCTGGTGACCAAAAACGGGCAGAGACACTGACCCGCAAAAATTTTAATGGTCTGGCAGCTTATGAAGAAAAGGACGAGACTCCCTTCCGCTTCGGTTCGTTCACTACCATGGGAGAGGTATATGTGGAAACCGGATTAAGTGAAATCGGCATGAGTGATTACAAACGCATTTTGTCATTGGATTCAGCCACGGCAACGGTCCGCTTCCTTAAAGACGGAATTAAATATCAAAGAAACTATTTCATCTCTTACCCGGACAGTGTGATGGTGATGAGATTTACTGCGGACAAACCGGGAATGCAAAATCTCACATTCAGCTACAGCCCCAATACTGAGGCACAAGGAAAGATAGAAGCAGATGGAACAAACGGTCTTTGCTACGCCGGAAAGCTAAATAACAATCAAATGAAGTTTGCACTTCGGTTCCGCGCCATAAACAAAGGAGGAACAGTAAGAGTTGAAAACGGAAAACTCGTGATAAAAGATGCAAACGAAGTTGTCTTTCTACTCACAGCCGATACGGATTATAAAATGAACTTTAACCCGGACTTCAACACTCCGGAAACGTATGTGGGAAATAACCCGGCAGAAACTACCCGGAACATGATGAAGCAAGCGGAAACAAAGACTTACGAAGTACTTTACCTTCGCCACCAAAATGACTATACCGCACTCTTCAACCGTGTGAAATTGAGTCTGAACCCTCAAGTGCCCATTGCAGACCTGCCTACTGATCAACGGCTGAAGCATTATCGCCAGGGAACTCCGGACTACTATTTAGAACAACTTTATTATCAATACGGACGTTATCTGCTGATAGCCAGTTCACGTCCCGGAAATATGCCGGCAAACCTGCAAGGTATATGGCACAATAACCTGGATGGCCCATGGAGGGTAGATTATCATAACAACATTAACATCCAGATGAACTACTGGCCTGCCTGTTCTACCAATCTGGACGAATGTATGTTACCTCTAATCGACTTTATACGTGGATTAGTGAAACCCGGAGAAAAAACAGCAAAGGCGTATTTTAATGCGCGTGGATGGACGGCTTCTATTTCTGCAAATATCTTTGGATTCACCGCTCCCCTATCCAGTGAACAGATGGAGTGGAACTTCAACCCAATGGCCGGCCCCTGGCTGGCTACACACATCTGGGAATATTATGATTATACGCGCGACAAAAAATTTCTTTCAGAAATAGGATATCCACTGATAAAAAGTAGTGCACAGTTCACTGCTGACTACTTGTGGCATAAACCGGATGGAACATATACAGCAGCCCCTTCTACTTCCCCAGAACATGGTCCGGTGGATCAGGGTGCTACCTTCGTACATGCAGTCGTACGGGAAATCCTTTCAGATGCTATTTCAGCAAGTAAGATATTAGGAGTAGACGCAAAAGAGCGCAAACAATGGGAAAATATATTAAAGAACCTGGTTCCTTATCAGATTGGCCGATACGGACAACTGATGGAATGGTCAGTAGATATGGATGATCCCGACGACAAACACCGCCACGTTAACCACTTATTCGGGTTACACCCGGGACATACTCTATCTCCCATTACGACTCCGGAATTGGCTCAGGCTGCCAAAGTAGTATTACAACACCGTGGTGACGGTGCTACCGGTTGGAGTATGGGATGGAAATTAAATCAATGGGCAAGATTACAAGATGGAAATCACGCCTATATGTTATTCGGAAATTTATTAAAGAACGGAACCTTAGATAATCTGTGGGATACCCATGCTCCCTTCCAGATTGATGGAAACTTCGGAGGAACAGCAGGCATTACAGAGATGTTGTTACAAAGCCATATGGGATTTATTCAATTGTTGCCGGCACTTCCTGATGCCTGGAAAGAAGGTTCAATCAATGGCATTTGTGCCAAAGGTAATTTTGAGGTCTCTATCGCCTGGGAAAATAACCAACTAAAAGAAGCAACTGTCACATCAAAAGCCGGAACACCTTGTACTATTAAATATGGTGACCAAACTCTCTCATTCAAAACTCAGAAAGGACAGAGCTACAAAATTGTAGGAGAAAGGGGGAAAATTAGGAGGGAATGATGAATGAAGTGATGAGTGATTAGTGATGAGTGATTAGTGGCTGCGCTATTATGCCGCATGGCACTAATCACTCATCACTAATCACTTACCACTATTTATCACGCTATCGTCACCGCCGGATCAAGATAAACATCCTGAATGGCATTCAATAATTCGACACCTTTATTCATAGGCTTTTGGAAAGCTTTACGTCCACTAATCAGCCCCATACCTCCGGCGCGTTTATTAACAACAGCTGTAACTACGGCATCTCTTAAATCGGAAGAACCATGAGATTCTCCACCGGAATTTATTAATCCAACGCGTCCCATATAGCCATTGGCTACCTGATAGCGACAAAGATCAATAGGATGTTCCGAAGCTAACTGTGTATACATACGTTCGTCTGTTTTACCAAAACCGATAGCAGTAAAGCCACCATTGTTTACAGGAAGTTTCTGTTTTACAATATCAGCTTTGATAGTCACACCAAGGCGGTCAGCCTGTCCGGTAAGGTCAGCAGCAGCATGATAATCCACACCATCTTTCTTGAAATCGCTATTACGCAAATAACACCACAAGATAGTTGCCATACCTAATTCATGGGCGTAATCAAATGCTTCGGCTATCTCCACCAATTGACGCCGGCTCTGTTCTGAACCGAAATAAATAGTAGCACCTACGGCTACAGCTCCCATTTCCCAGGCTTCTTTCACAGTGCCAAACAGTACCTGATCATACGTAGTAGGATAGCTTAACAACTCGTTATGATTCAGCTTCACCACAAAAGGAATCTTATGTGCATACTTACGTGCCACAGCACCCAATATACCAAAGGTAGAAGCTACGGCGTTGCACCCTCCTTCAATAGCCAGTTTCACAATATTCTCCGGATCGAAATAAATCGGATTCGGAGCAAAGGAAGCACCCGCAGTATGTTCAATATCCTGATCAACAGGAAGAATAGAAACATAACCGGTATTGGCCAGACGACCATGTCCGAGAATTGTTTGCAAACTACGTAAAGTCTGTATATTACGGTCAGAATCTATCCAAATACGATCAATCGTTTCGGAAGAAGGAATATGAATCATCGATTTATCTATAGTCTTGCAAGTATGGTCAAGGTAATATGCGGCCTTGTCACCCAATAAATCTGTTATTTTACTCATAATGTTGTTTTTTTAAAAATTAATAAAACCAGTAGTTGAAAGTTAGCATCCCAACTACTTTTTCTTGCCCTGGTTAGCCACTGCTTCCATCAGTTTTTTTATCTCTTCAGGATCACCCAGAAAATAATCATTCACCAAATTGAGATCATCGTCGAACTCGAAAACATAAGGCACTGCTGTCGGAAGATTTAAATTCACAATATCTTCATCAGAGATATGTTTCAAATGTTTGATAATCCCTCGTAAACTGTTTCCATGAGCTACAACAAGTAACTGATCAGCAGTTTTCAGATTTGGAAAAATGATACACTTCCAGTAAGGCATAATACGCTCAATGGTTTCTTTAAGAGACTCCGTACGGGGTAATTCGGTATCAGGAACTTCCTTATAGCGATTTTCAAAACGAGGATTGCGCGAATCATCTTCTGCCAATGCATGAGGAGCTACATCATAGCTACGACGCCAGATCAACACTTGTTCATCACCGTATTTAGCAGCCGTTTCTGCTTTATTCAATCCTTGCAATGCACCATAATGCTTCTCATTCAAACGCCAAGTTTTCTCTACCGGAATCCAGTCCTGATCTAACTTATCCAATGCACAATTTAATGTCTTCACTGCCCGCTTAAGATAAGAGGTGTAGGCTTTATCAAAATTAAAACCATTTTCTTTCAGTAACTCACCTGCTCTGTTGGCTTCGGCAATGCCTTTTTCCGTAAGGTCTACATCTGTCCATCCGGTGAAACGATTCTCTTTATTCCACGCACTTTCTCCGTGGCGAAGCAAAACTATTTTTTTCATCTGCCATTACTCCTTTCTGTTTTAGTATACAACACTTTTAGCAAGAGCAAAGTTCACTATAACAGATAAAGTTGTCAATACCCCAAAATACCGATTTATTATTTTCTTTCTCAATTCAAATGTGTACTTTTACAGCGTTAAAACACCGAATAAAAAGATACCACTTTGAAGACAAACAAACAGTCAGACAGCGAATTTATCTTTAAACTGATGAACAAAGCAAATATGGGTTGGTGGGAAGCCGATTTAAAAACAAAAAGAAGTATTCGAACACTTCGTCAAGCTCAACTCTTTTATCCTGGGTACCGGCTTAGGACTTTCCATTTGTCAAAGCATTGTCGCACAATTAGGTGGTAAAATTGGTCTTGAATCAGAACCAGGTAAAGGTTCTTGTTTTTGGTTCACTCACCCGTTAAACTAAATAACGCTTTGATATATTTTAGTGGATAGAAGTCGCAAATATTCATCACATTTGAAAGAAGTAAACTATTGCTCTTCTATCCACTAAAATTCCATTCATAACTTGAAGAATCCAAGAGAAAATCTTGTTCTTATCTATTTCTTTTCAAGAAAATACGATCTGAAATTACATCTGGTAACTCAGATTCATAATGAGTCACCATGATCATCGTTTTGTCCCGTCGACGGCAAAAAGCTTCAATCACCTTCTTCACTCGCCGGCGATTAAATGTATCGAGTCCATGAAGTGGCTCATCCAGAATCAGTAACTCAGGATCCTTAACAAATGCACGTGCCAATAATGCCAGCCGTTGTTCACCACTCGATAACTGTAGGAAAGGTTTATCTTTTAACCGGACAATGCCGAAAATATCCATCCACCATTCACATATCGCTATCTGCTCCTGTTGCGGACGTTTATAAAGTCCGATACTATCATGCAATCCACTTGCCACAATCTCAATAGTAGGCAGATTTTTCAAATAAGCCCGGTGCATTTCAGGGCTCACATAACCAATGTGTTTTTTTATCTCCCAAATACTTTCTCCCGTACCGCGTTTACGCCCAAACAAGTTAATATCGCAAGCATACGACTGTGGATTGTCGGCACAAACAAGACTGAGCAAGGTAGACTTTCCTGCACCATTCTCTCCACTGAGCGCCCATTTTTCACCCCGACGTACAACCCAGTCAAGCTCTTTAAGAATAATACGGTCTCCATAACGAATACTGACTTTGTTTAATCTTACGACCTCTTCCGAATCATAATTCGTACTTTCGTAAGGCAAATCGATAATACGTTGCTGTAGTTCTGTGAACGGTTCTTCCATCACATGTTCGCGATATCTCTCCAAATAGTCTTCACGAGGTATTTTATCATACACAGTCAAATGATCTACAGGAATAACGTGAGTTATAAACGAAGGCACATCGTCCAACATTGATAGTATGAGAACGATCTGTACAGACGACAACTTCGTAAGACGTTCGAGCAGACTGAAAAGCAGTTCACGCGTAGGTGCATCCAATCCGATAAAAGGATTATCCATAACAAGTACCCGTGGAGAAGTAAGCAACGCTTTTGTCAGCTGAAACTTTCTTAATTCCCCACTCGAAAGCAGAATTATCTTCTTATCCAGCATTGGTTCAATGCGAAACAGTTCAAACAATTCCTGTTTCAGAACCTCATCTTTTATCTCTCCCAACATTTCACGAACCTCGGGTGCATCCTCCTGATCGTGCGCATTCCAACGCTGCTGATAGTAATAATTGGCATCCGCTGCCCCATAAGTATCACGAAAAGCAATATATTTTACATTGTCATATACCGTATTGGTAACAGACGGAGAGAAGTCGTACACTAAACTTCCTTCCTTTAGCGGATACTTTCCCAAAAGCGTATCCACCAACAAGCTCTTTCCACCTCCATTAGGTCCCACCACGGCAATATGTTCTCCTGCTGACAGTGCCACCGTTACCGGTTGTGCCAAACGAATAAGCGGGTTGCGTGTTATGCCCCCCGCTATACTAATAGTATTCTGTATCATCTGTTTTATTTATACATTATCAATGCCGACTGTGCAGGAACAGTAACTTCTGGTCCGTACAACATTCCCATACCACGCTATCAATCACTCCGTCACGGCAAACTACTGTATATTTACCTTCCGGTACCGTCAACTTCGCCGGAGTATTACGTGAATTATAGGCCACAACAATCTCTTCCCATTTATCTCCGTTAGCATGATCTTTCAAACGGAATGCCACCAGGTTACTACCTTCTACAGGAATAAATTCCAGATGCTTACGTACCAGATCAGCATCTCCCATACGAAAAGCAGGATGTGATTTACGTAAGTCTATCAACCGTTTGTAGTACGTAAACACATCGTTATTTGTTGTTTTGCGTTTCCAGTCGATAGCATTAATAGAATCCGGACTCTCATAACTATTGTGTACTCCCTTTTTATCACGCATGACCTCTTCGCCTGCCTGAATAAAAGGCACACCTTGTGAAGTAAATACTACTGTCTGAGCCAGCTTATCCAAACGTGCCAATAAATCCGGAGTGATTTCCGGGACACTTGATTTCAAACGATCTACCAGACACATATCATCGTGACAAGATACATAGCTAATCATTTGGGTAGGCTGTAATGCCCACGGTGCTTTACTATAATTCACCGAATCATAATTAATTTGCGGATGTTGGATAGCTCCCACGATACCAAATTTCAGACTTTCTTCTCCTCCGGGTAGCCCAGCAAGGAATGCACCTTTATGATTATCATTGAAAGGCCCTCTCAACCCGTCGCGTAATTCATCTGAGAATGCAGCAATGCCTGGCATCTCATGCACATTTGCCTTCATAGCCAACGAATCGGCCGGATATTCAGGAGCCTCAGCCGCCCATCCTTCTCCATATATATAAATAGAAGGATCTACTTTATCCACCGCTTTACGAATCTCGTTCATTGTCTCTATATCGTGAATTCCCATCAGGTCAAAACGAAAACCATCGATATGATATTCATTAATCCAGTACAATACCGATTCAATCATATACTTACGCATCATGGCACGGTCACTTGCAGTCTCATTCCCGCAACCGGAACCATTGGCCAATGTTCCATCTTCCTTATGACGATAAAAATAGCCGGGCACAGTACGCTCAAAGTTACTGTCAGCCGTGTTGAATGTATGATTGTAGACCACATCAAGTACTACACGAATACCTGCTTTGTGAAGAGCCTGCACCATCTGTTTGAATTCCTTAATACGTACAGCTGGATTGTATGGATCAGTAGAGTATGAACCATCCGGTACATTATAATTCTGAGGATCATATCCCCAGTTATATTTATTCTCGTTCAGCTTTGTTTCATCCACGGAAGCATAATCATAAGATGGCAACAAGTGTACATGGGTCACTCCCAACTCTATCAAATGATCTACTCCCGTCGACAATTTATCAGGATTCATAGTACCATGCTCTGTCAATGCAAGGAATTTTCCTTTATTCTTAATCCCCGAAGCAGAATCTACCGAAAAGTCCCGGTGATGCATCTCATAAAGAATAATATCCGCCGGCGACTTCAATCCTGGACGGGTATCTGTATCCCATCCCTCAGGATCGGTATCCCTCATATTGATAATTGCAGCACGCTTTCCATTCACCCCTACCGCTTTAGCATTAATTCCGGGGGTATCGCCTAACCACTTATCATTCACCTTTACATTGAAAGTATAAAATTTCCCCAGTAAATCCTTATCCACTGTAACCGTCCAGATACCTTCTTCGCCCGATACTAATGGCACTGTTTCATAAGCATGCCCACCTTCTCCGGCCTCAAACAACATCAACCGTACTTCATCTGCGGTTGGAGCCCAAAGAGAAAACTTTGTAGCAGCAGGTGTATATTCCATCTCCGTCAGATTTCCCGAACGTACGGGGTACAGTTCATAAGAAGTATATTCCTTTTTTGCAGGAGTACAACTCATTGCCACAACTGTTGTCACTCCAATTATTGCCAGATAATTAAACTTCATAGTATCCTTAATATATTAAAATCCAAATTTCCTGTTTTTAAAACAATTCACCTTACCTTGTCCGGATTCTTAGCTATAAAATCTTTCCATCCGTGGTAACCTTTTTCTATCGTAGGGCGTCCCATCTGAAGGAAATGGCAATAAGCTGCTGCCAATCCGTCTGTAGCATCCATAAAGACAGGCATCTCTTCCTTTGCCAAATGGAGCATCCGTTGCAACATATCCGCCACCTGCTCTTTAGACGCTTGACCATTACCTGTAATTGCCATTTTTATTTTTAGCGGAGCATACTCCGTAATCGGAATATCTCTGCTCAATGCTGCTGCCATTGCCACTCCCTGCGCACGTCCGAGCTTCAGCATCGACTGTACATTTTTCCCAAAGAAGGGTGCCTCAATGGCCAGTTCATCCGGCAAATAACTCTCAATAATACTTAATACACGTTCGTGTATATGTCTAAGTTTCAAATAGTGATCACCAAATTTACGCAAATCGATAACCCCCATAGCAACCATTTCAGGCTTTGTGCCCGTTACTCGCAAAATCCCATATCCCATAATGGTAGTACCAGGATCAATGCCCAGAATTATCTTTTCTTTGACCGGCTGTATCACTCTATTACCTCCATCAGTGTAGGAAATCCAATAGCTTTATCTTTAAATGTTTTTGATAATTCTTCATTCAGTTTCACCCCTTGCTCCAAATGCCAGCGATGCAACACTCCACTACTCTCCACTTCCCACTGTAAAGAATAAGATGTACCCTCATCCCGATGGCTTAGTATCCGACAAAGACGTGGTGACTTCAACGCTCCATGTTTCTCTATTTCAGGGATATAACATTCTTTGATCCATATCAAAAAATTATCGTGAATCTCATCATCCACTTGAAAGGTTGTATTATAGATAAGCATATTTTCTTTTTTGATTATTATTTACCGCAAACATAGCAATTATTTCAGAATAATGCATTATATTTGCGCCACGAAAACGGAACAAAGCCTGCAATCGTTGACGTAACTTAATTGGGGGGTTAGCTCATCTGGCTAGAGCGCAACACTGGCAGTGTTGAGGTGATCGGTTCGAGTCCGATACTCTCCACAATTCAACAAATAACATATTATAAATCAGAAATTTAATTGTTATTTTTATTATTTAGTCGGACACGAATCGGACAATATAAATGATTGATTACTAACTGCTACATTCTTCATATTTGAAAGAATGTAAAAAAAATGTATAACAAAACAAGAAAAGGAGCTTCTATTTCAGAAGTAATCAACTACACTCTCCCCAAATTACATGTCGGAAAAAACTGGTATATAGACTTTTTATGTTATGATCCTATTGAAGGAAAAATGAAAAGGAAAAAGTATATGCTTGATTCTATTCCCAAATTATCAGAACGAAAAAGACGTGCAACTGAAATCATCACTAACTGTACTCTTAGACTTCGATCCGGATGGAATCCCTGGGCAGACGTATCTGGTTCCAGGCAGTATACTAAGCTGGCTGATATTTGCGAGATCTACGTAAAGTACTTGGATAAATTAATGATATCTAAGGCTATTAAAGAGAAAACCAATACAGATTATAAGTCACGACTAAATGTATTAGTCGAATACAACAATAGTTTAGTAACACCTATTATATATATATACCAACTTAATCAATCTTTCATTAGCGATTTCTTGGATTACATACTTCTTGATCGTGACTCATCAGCAAGAACACGCAACAATTATCGAATATGGGCCTCCTCTTTCTGTGGTTGGTTACTTGAAAAACAATACTTAGAAAACAATCCTGTAGAAAAAATAAAAAGTTTATCTGCTGAGCAAAAAAAGAGATCTGCTATTACAAAAGAGGATCTGAAACGAATGAAGGATTATCTTGAGGAAACAAACAAATATTTTCTACTTGCCTGCAGAATGGAATACTATACACTAATTCGTCCAGACGAATTATCGAACATTCGGTTGTGTGATATCAACATTAAGGAACAGAAAGTTTTCGTCTCTTCAACAATTTCTAAAAATCGTAGAGACGGAATGGTGGGACTCAACGATGAACTCATAAGACTAATGCTTGATCTCAAGACCTTCGATTCACCTTCTCATTATTATCTATTTGGTAGAAACTTTCAACCTGCAGAGAAGAAAACTGATGCACGAGTTTTTAGAGAGTATTTTACCAAAATACGTATACCTCTAAAATTTCCTAAAAGTTACCAGTTTTATTCATTAAAAGATTCAGGAATTAGAGATTTGGCAAATGCGGAAGGGATTGTAATAGCAAGAGATCAGGCACGACATTCGGATATATCAACGACAAATAAATATTTGAAAGGAACTGATTTAAAAGTGCACGAGGAAACAAAACATTTTAATGGTTCATTCTAATAAAAAAAATTATCTGGTTATATTAAAATGGAATCTACTGTCCTACCATCCTACAAGATATAAATGGCTGAGTAATTACCTGGTTTATATAGACCAGGTAATTACTCAGTCTTTCCTTCTACCTTCTCTCTAAACTCCCACAGATGTTCAATCGTAGGATGGAACGTAGGATTCTCCCAATGAGACGAAATTGTGGCTATTGCACTATTAAGATAGATTTCACAATCAAGTATCTTTGTGCACTTGTTAAGTTGATAGGGGGCTTCAGGATATGTCTTATTTTCAAGCATATTCTTTGCCCAAGAGAGCAGTTCTTGTACTGATTCGTAGTCGTAATTATGTGCCATGATTTTTAATTTTCCGGCAAATATAATAAAAATCCCCGATCCATTAAGAACCGGGAAATGTCACTTGTCGCTACAAGTAAGCTTCTACTATTATCTTATTCTCAATCCACAGTGTACCATTTATAAACTAAAATATACCTTCTGTTATACTTCCCTATTAAATTGCCTGTGTGAAACATATTTTTTGTAATAATGAAGGGAAAGTTCAGCCCTCCCTTTAAATCTGCTTTATAACATTCTTATTGTTTTCTATCTGAACCGAATTGTATAGTTTCTTTAGAAGGTCACAGGAAACATATTCATTTTCAACCACAGTTTGAGACAAAATGGATGGAAAGTTTAGATACTCCATACGGGATACAGACTCATCATTTATCCCCTCCCGCAATCGTATATCTTTTAATTCAAGGTTATTGAATAGATCAGCACTCAAGTATAATTCTCGTGTCTTGGGAGTTGATAGCGAACTAAATGAATTGAAAAATAGTAGAGTTAGTTCATCTTTTGATAGTTGTGCCCGAAATATCTTTGAGTAATTTTTAGGTGAGTTGAACTCCGAAGCCATTTCCAAAATATAGTAAGCATTCCTAAAATATGTACCAAGTTGATTTTTATATGGAGCAAAACAATGGTCTGCAGCTTTAGTACAAGCTTCAGCTATAGATTTAAAGTTTTTCTGTTCTAAATAAATTTTAATAGCATTCAAACATAGGTAATCATAGGAATTTAAATGTACGGGCTGTATAGTAACCCTCCCACCGTACATCTCAAATCTATGTTCTGCATAAATGTTATCAATGGCAACCGCCAAATGGCTATACCTCAAGATCCATTGCTTTTCTGACATATTTTTGGGAATAATCCTACCTGCGAACTCCTCTTTGGAAAAATTCTTTGGAATACCTCTTCTTATTTCCAAATAAAAAGTATGGTATAATTCTACATAAATCTGTCGGTAAGTTTTCTCAGGTGTAACAAACTCATTGTATGGAGTTATTTTCCATTGAAATTTCTCTGAATCGTATTTCCAATCTATTCTTTTCACTCGTAAGGTATCCCGATATGAAATAAAAATCCTAAGTAACTCAAAAAAGACGGATCTGTCCTCGCTATTCAAAAATTGCTGTTTATTCTGTCTTAATGTAAAAAGAACTCCAATGAATGCTATAAATCCACTAATCGCTCCTACTACACTACCAAACTCTCCCCAGTCGATATTTTTTATCTGCAAAATCACTTCCCGTTTGATAAAAATAGACAACCATAATAATTACTGCGATTAATCCGAAAATAACACTTCCCAAAATGAGCCAATCTTTTACATATCTTTTTATTTTTACCATAAATCAAAATCCAATATTTCAATAAAGAATTATATTGTCAGTCTTCAAATATAATCACTATTTGGATATTAAAAAAGTATTCTTTAAAATAATCAAATTAAAAACCTCGATTCCGAAGAACCGAGGCTACCACTTGTCTCTACAAGTAAGCTTCTACACATATATAACAATTACCACATAAATAAGTTATAACTCACTCCAATTCCTCCATAAAAGCCCGTTTGTCCAGGACACAACCCATATCCGGTTTGTATACCCAATCCCCATCGTTTCTTTTTAGCCTGCTCCCGAACATAGATTGTCTGCACTTTATTATATATATCAATACTGTCTAACTTTGCCCTATATCCAGATACCCATGCTTTGTAAAGTTCAGTCTCGTATACTGACTGCGAAATAGGAACAAACACCGTTACCGTATCGTGTACAGTATCACCATATTGGTTGATATATACAGGTACTAATACCGGATATGAATCAACCTCAGTAATATATACCGGATACGGAACAGGTTCTTTCACTGTATCCCAATACTCTACTGTATCCCGAATCACTTCTACCGGAACAGACTTGTGTGGACGGAACCAAGCCGCCACACAAACAATCAGCAACAATGTTACTAAAACCCAGGGTAACGCTTTCATGGTTTCACTACTGTATTACGAAGAAAATTGCAAAATTCACTACGTACATCGAAACACGGGCAAACCTTGATATATTCTGCCGGTTCTACCTCACCATTTCCATTAAGATCAGGAGATGTATCCCGGTGGCCCAATAGTTCAACTATATCATATTCCTTGCATAGTTTTGCTACCACATTACGAAGGGCGCGCTTTTGTGCTTCGGTACGAGTGTCTGCCGGGTGGCCATTCACATCAAGTCCGCCAATGTAGCAGATACCGATTGAGTGTTTGTTGTATGACACCCCGGAGAATCCTTTCGTATTGCAGTGTGCACCATCAATAGAGAGTGGGCGACCGTTCTCTACAGTACCATCGAGATCAATTACGAAGTTATAACCAATCTGGGAAAAGCCTCTCTGTCTGTGCATACGATCAATGTCCTTTGCACGCAGATCCTGACCGGCACGTGTGGCCGAGCAGTGGATAATAATGGAGTCTATTTTATTCATGTCTCTATTTTCTTATTAATTAGTAATCACTCGGTGGTTGCCGGTTAGCACACCCTCTCACATCACACTTCTTTATCTCGGCCTCTTTTAATCGTAGTTCAAGTTCATGCCTTTCCTTTATCAATTCAAGTTGTTCAGAACGCAACTTATTATTCTCAGAATAAAGGAAATCAACCTTAGCGTCTCTGGTAGCCATCCGTTTCTCCTGATTATCAATCTGCGATGACTGAGCATTGATAATATTCAATAGATTCTGTATCTCCATCCCATCAGCAGAAGCGTCTTCTTTCCGGGCATTCGTCTTACGATTCACCCAGAAAGTGATTAACCATGTGATCGTAGAACTACCTCCTATAGCCCCGATAATTGCCAGCCAGTCATTTAATCCCATCGCTTATTGTATTAATTGTTGCCCGGTCATAAGACCAGGCAACGAAAGATTATTCTACGAACAAGGCTCCAATCATGTTAATGAAGTGAGTTTTAGGTATTTTATTTCCATTAACCTCGATATCACCTTCAATACCGATCATTTTAATGATCGACTCAAATTGTTCAGCAGTGAATTTACGTTCATCAAATTTGATCTCTTCCTCCATTTTCTTATCATGAGCTTCACCGTAGTCTGAGTTCAGTTTTTCCAGCTCCTCGTCATAGGCATCTTTCTCTTTACGAATTTCTTCAGCTTCTTTAAGCTCTTCCGGAGTTGGTGCAGCCGGTTTCTCGATAAGATTTCCATTTTCATCTTTATCGCCCTTTTTCCATTTCTTCGCGGCTTCTGCACGGGAATCAATGTCTTTCAGGCGTTCCTGTCTTTCTGAACGCTCGTCGAATCCTTCTTTTTTCAAGCTTTCCAGAACATCCTTCATCTCTTCTTCAAAAGCATGCATATGCTTATCATACTGTACACGGGTTAAAACCACAATGGCATTCATGCCGGAAGGTAACTCTCTTCCTTCACATATCAGAGGAATGTTTCTAACGATAGCTGCTTTGTTGAAAATTTCTGCGTATTTCATAACTTTATATTTTAATTGATTAATTCTTCTTTTTAAAGTGGGACGATACAGAACCGCCCCGGTTAATTACTTTGTTGCCAATTCAGCTGCGAACTGTTCTTCGACAGCGGTAATAAACCCTGTTATTGCACTAATAGCAGGAACTGCCTGAGAGGAATCGTAGAAATTTGTGCTCAGTGTTTGATCACGCTGGTTAAACGATCCAATCTGGACATTTGCAGCATTGACTATTGTTCCGTTTTCAACGACTGCTAATACACCTTCTCTACTTTCACAGTCAGCACTCAGTTTAAATCCGCCTTCTTGACCACTAAAACTATACTTTGCGCTAATGGTCTTACCTTTTGTTACATTCATTGTTTCTTTAGTTTAATGAGTTAATAATATAATATATCTACGTTAATATCTTTTCCTTGCTTATACCTGAACCTGAACATTTATAACAGCTGTTGCAGGGTTCATATAATGTTCTGTCTGGGTAAAAGAACCCCCGAAAGTTTGAGTCTTGCCTTTTATTACGGTTATTGTTTCCTGCCATTGCAAGAAGTCCTCTCCTGTCTTTTGATCATTAAGTTTAAACCATACTTTATAATTCTCATGGGTCGTATTGGGAAGAACCGTAAACTGCCAGTACCAAGTGTTATTACTGTATTGCAATGACTTTCTATAAGTCAAGCTGTCGTCGTTTAAGAAGGTAGCATGATTCAGGCTTGGATACAACTCGCCTCTGTAATCGTCTCTATTGTACACACCTATCAGTTTATCTTCATTGTTGTTTGAATCGACCGTGTAGATGAACATGGTCCAGGACCGAGGATTCTGCAAGGTTGTATTTGCGAAGTATATGCCAAAGCCGGCTGTTGAGATCTTAGCCGTTTGATATCGGAAATCATAAGGTTGTATGGTACCTTGATTATTAAGTTCTATGATCTGAGTATTATAGTAGGATAACTGCGTTACAATTGCAGTTGATTGAACGACTATTTTGACTTTTGCCGGAGAAGATATTGCAACATCGCTGTTGTTGTAGAAATTGAAAACCAACTCGCGGACACTATCCATTTCTAAGGTTCTGACTTGGGAGCTCTCAGTATAATCTACATACAGCCCCGGAAGGTCTAAAGCTCGATAAACCTCTGAAGTGTATTCCTTCTTCACCTCGTAGCCGGATACATTATATGCCTTTATGGAATACACTCTGTTGGTGGAAGTAATACATACGGCAATAAGGACTTCGTCGTTAAAGTCAATCCATTTGTGATCGGAACTTATATTAGGATAGAAAGCAAATGTCTCCGGTCTGTTCTTCAGTAGTACTGAATCCTTATAATTATGTATTATGTTCTTCGTTTTATTGTAGACGACACAAGTCAGGTAAGCTGCATCGTAATACTCTCCTAATATATCCTTAATACTTAATAATGCATCATTAGTGCCCTGGTAACAAGACAAGGCAATCTTAGGAGGAACAACAACATCTTCTAACGTAATCTGGAACTTAGGGTCAAAACCATCTACCGATATCAGGTGTCTGTGTCCGGCTATAGAAGTATAATCGTCGCTATGACAGTAGCCTTCAAAATCCGTTAAACGTCCCCATGGCAAAAGGGTGTTCTTTTGCCAAACGTGGGTTATGGTATCTATCAAACCGGAATTGATTTCTCCGGAAGCTGGTAATCCGGTATATATTGGTAACATTCCCAATCGCCCGCTTTCTCCCCGGTAATTGTTTCCTACCCCAATATCCATGGCAGGGTTATTACTTTCGACAGGCTTATGCTTGCTAAGTATATTTACTTTAATTGAATTAGCTACATATACTGTATCCCAAAAACCGTTGTATTGCCCTAATCCAATAACCTGGTATGGTTCTGAGAGATTAATGGGGGCATTGATGACATTGTAGGAAAGTGCATAGAAAGCAGTATATTGTTCTATATGCTCTTCCTGCAAATTAACAGATCTCATACGGGCGGCAACAACTTCTCCCATGTTGATACTTCCAGTTGCATAGATGAAAAGCTGTACATTATTCTCAATGATAAGATTGGTGTACCTTACATTACCATAGGCAATCTTCACATCACAAGAATTAAAGTCTTTGAGAAAACCTTGTATCATCTCTTTAGAAGTCTTGATGATACTTCCTCCCTGGGCGTATATATTCTCTGTATCTATAACATCTATATATAGATTGCCATATACGACTAATGCCCTCTTTATCATATCCTACCTCCCAATCTCTTTATTTCTGATTTAAGTTTCTCATTCTCTTTCTCTAATGCATTGATTCTGCTTTCAAGACTTGCGGCATTTCTTACGACTGATCTTAGTCCTAATGTATTGAGTTGTGTAGCACCGGCAATCGTGGCTATAAAGTCAGGTGATATATAGTTGATCGAGCCGTAGCCATCTGCTGACTTATATGTAATATGAGGCATGATTTTCTCTACATTTTGATATATGAGTCCTGTATGCCTTTTTCTGTCAACCCCACCTTCGCCACGTTGCAAGGCGAGATCATTATAACTATAATCAAGTACACAGCCTAAAGACAACAGCCTTTCGTCGTATCGAACATTCCTATCAAAGTTTGTTTTCAGACGTTGATCAGATGCTGATTTAGCACTTATGCCACCGTCAGCAATTACGTTTCCACGTGTATAGATACTTCCACCTACACCGATGCCGCCGCCTACGGTCAATGCTCCATTACTATAACTTGTGGATGCTTTAGTAGACAAGATCTTCACACCATAGGCGGAGGATGCATTCGTGATAGACACGTCACCACCGTAATCGTTAAGATACAATACAGACATGATACCGTTGTTACGGGCCTGAATATCGTTGTGGTCGAAAGCGATGTTCCAGGAAGAAGGGTTACCGGAGATTATGCAACCGGATTCTTTATTTCCGGTTGAAATACCGATACCATCACATATTATTTTACTTTTTGAATCACCCCGGATTGTTCCGCCTATTAAATCAATAGTACCCCTCATGCCTAAATTAGCATTAATAGTAACATCACTATTAAAAGAAGAATAGCCATCAACTTGTAAATCATCCTGCAAGTATGTGAGATCAATTACATCTAATCCCATTCCAGCTATTACATGTCCTGCAAATGTAGTACTACCACTAACGTTAAGATCATCTGTTATAGTAACATCCCCACCTAAATGCGCAGATGCATGGGTTGTAAGCAGACCTATCTCAAAATCAGCCCATGTATTAGCAGCACCTCTATGCCAATTCCATTTTGTCGGAATAGTTCTCCCGGATCCACTCGCTCTAACATTGACTGCCATTGTCCCACCACCACTAAATATCAGTTCAGCATTATAAGAAGATATCTCTGCAATATTAGTATTGGTAGCTCTGAATATAACATTACCCGTCTTAAATCCGGGATTAGACGTTTCTAAATAAGCTGCATTGGTAGAAAGAACTCCATTGACCTGCAAGTTGGTTGTGATATCCATCCTATTAGCTGTGGCAGCAATAATTCTGTGTGTATAGTCAGCCGTAGAGTTGTTGTAGTGAAAATCAATATAAGGAGTTGGACCAGATAATTCCAGTTGCCCGTCCTGAAACATGCTTTTTCCAGACTTATACGTTGCAGCCGTAACAGTACCATTAACCTTAATATCATCAACTTGTAAGTATGCACAATAAATATTATAAGACCCTAACATAGAACTTGATTCATAGCATAATGAAGGGTGTTTCTTAGGTGCAGATATTAATGGTGCAGAATAACTATAATTGCCGCTTGACCAACTGTATCCGTTTGTATTTATAGCGATAGCAGAAGTTGAGTTGCTTATCGTATATAGATATTTAGCCCCACCTCTTAAGTAAACAATCTCAGTAGATGCATATGCGTTTTGTTCAATTCCACCACAAGGTTGAACACCGGTAGTAACACTGGAAACATAGTAATTAAATATTTTTCTCTGAATTGCAGTAGTTCCCCATCCACCGCCAAACACTTGCCAACTTAAATTCATGGTAAAACCGTTCGTATGTGTAGACCATGATGGTTTACTACCACTGTTAAGAGAAACAAAGATATTAATGGTAGTAGGTTCTTTGGCACTAATAGTGACACTACACGGGTAATAAGTGTTCTGATCCAATGAAGTTAAATCTAATGTCTTGCAATTATTAATAAAATCATTTAATCGTACTCTTACATAATCTCTACTATATTTACGATAGAAATTATCAGAACTATTAGTACATATGAATTGATCTAATACACCATTTTCACCTCTACCAGTATCACTATTAATATAATTTAGATAAACATATTTACTGCTATCTCTTGCCACAATAGTACTTGCAGAAGAACTTGTAGTTGCATGATAACCATCTAATAAGTCAGCATGAAGATTTGTTACCTTAGTAGTAGAAGATATTATAAGCGGAGCAGCACCTGTGGCGACATTTGAAACAAATTGATTGGCCAACATATTATTAGTACTATAAATATGCTTGTCTGCTCTCCAATAAGTTCCGTCATAAACAAATCTTGCGTCACCTTGTGTATTATATAACCCAATGTTGATTTTACTAAATCTAACCCAATCTGTTGCTAAAACAATACTTCCAGTAACATTTAATCCTGCGCTCATTGTTACTGCGCCACTGAAGTTACCTAATACCGAATAAACATTTTTCCACCTATTGGCATCCGTACCATTAGCAACTAAGTTATGAGTTCCGGGATATATTCTGTCACCACTTATAATGACATCCGAATTTGCAGCACTTACAGCTTTACCATTGGATACGAATGCCATATAACCAGAAGCAGGACAAGTTATATAGTTAACGCCGGCCCTTGAGAACTTTATATGACCTTCTTGATTTTGACTTGTTATAGTTAAAGTAGGTACAGACAACGCTCCGGTCATTATGCCACCGGCTTTTTTCAAATATATAGGATCAAGAGTAACAGCGTAATTATTGGTATCTAATAATGTATACCAGGCTCCCCATGAAGTAGCGTTATAGTTTCTGTTTCTATGTCTGACACTACCGGTAGAACTTCCATCAAACCACAATTGAGGTTTCCAATGCCCCGAAATACCATTTATTTCAAGTACATTTCCATAAGTAGAAGGAGTGTTGGCAATAGTATAACTATCGTATGCCTTTACTTTCAATGCGTCTACTGCTAAATTTGCAGGATCAAAGTTTGTGGTAACAGTTAAGACATTGGAACTATTAGCTGTCGTAGCAGAACTGGCAGTAGCAGCATTACCAGTAATATTAATACCCCAACTACCGGATGCACCGCCACCAGTTTTCGTAGGAGCATAATTAGCAAAATTACCACTGTCAAGAACGACACGACGGGTACCCCATGCAGTAGCCCCGAACGCTTGATAGTGAATAGCCATTTCACCGTTACTTTTATTAAAAGTAATAAGATTACTACCACCACCAGAATTATCTACATAACTACTTAGGTATAAAGCATCATAATAAGTACCTGTGCCTATGCCTGATTGTGTACCATTTAAAAAATACAATTTAAGTAGACCATTTCCTGTGGCATTAGCTTTACGCCACGTTCTGTTGTAGAAGAATTGATATAATTAGGCGTTCCCTTAGTAAAAGTAACAGTAGTTCCGCTTTTACTAACCGATTTTAAAAATTCCCCTGTGCCGGCAGTCACAAAGTTTAAGGCACTTCCTCCCTCTAATGAAGCTATTCGAGCAGCAAGTCTATTAGTTGTATCTGCATTGAAAGTGTTGGTGTAATCAGTACTACTATATGATTTGCCAAGATCATCATACCCATACACATTTTGAATAAGTCCACCGCCTGAGCCGCCTGAGCCTGAAGCATATCCCTTAGCAGACATACCACCAGTTGATACAAGATTAGCAACTGTACCATCTTCTCTTGATATTACCAACCCATTATAATCTTCGTTCACAGAGATTCGATATTTCTTTCCATTGTTGGCACTGATGATCAAACTTCCATTAAAATATGAGTCGCCGTTTACATGCAATCTATATGAGGGCGTAGTAGCACCAAGACCGATACCGACCTTACCATCCTGAGTTATATTAATTGCTCCATTAATTCCAAATCCTACATACGCTTTTTCACCAGATATTTGGAAATGCGCTGTTAAATCACCTTTAGTAAGGCTATAATACGGATTAGTATTACTATAATTAATACGATAATAAGGAGATACTATACTACCATTTATATACTGATTACCTGCTACTGCTAATCTATAATTTGAATCATCATTTTCTGAATCTCCTAAATTTAATCTTCTAAGATGTCCAACTCCTGTTGTTCTTAGAGACCAATATGTAGTACCAGAACTGGCACACATATTTCCTGCTTGTACCCATCCTGTACCGTCACTATTACCTAAGAATAAATTAGAACCAGAAGTATTACTAACTCTCGTAATCCCAGACGCTTCTCCAGATACATCAGTAGTACCATCGAATAACTGTCCGAATATTCTCCTACTGTTAGCTAATTTAGTAGCAGAAGCGACATTATCAGTAAGCAACGCAGAAACAGAAGGAGTTATAGTTACTGATCTTGTAACTTCCGCTGTAGGCTTAGCAGCGTTTGTAATACTTTCTACTACATTAACTCCATAATAATTACCATTACCATTTGTATATCTGGCAATTATACTGAAAGATTGATAAAGCCCCGTCTGTTTAAACCAGAGATATACTTGCCCGTCGTAATTAAAAACGTCTATGCTGCCAAAATTATATCCATTGTGAACGGCAGATGGATTAACTATCTTATTTTCCGGTGGGTAATTGTAGAACTGAATAGTTGTATCAATAGGTACATTTTTTGCATTATACGAATTGCCAATAATATGTACAGTTATCATACATGCTTCTGTGGCACGGGCAGTTAATCTAACAAGACAACCATTAGTATTACTATAAGCATTATGATATACATATCTACCTCTATCGTATCCACCTAAATACTGGCTATTCAAATTATTAACCATTGTGGAAGAACTAACAATAAGAGGTGCAGTTCCATTAGCAATATTAGATACTAACCTTGTCCCAGTGATTGTTGATATGGAAAGAACTGCTTTATCAGCGTACCACTGAAAGCCGTCATAGAACCAACGTGCATCACCACCTTTGTTATACAATCCGCCTCCGACTAAATCATTCTGAAACCAACCCTTTTTGGTGACAATATAATTCTCAGCATTAACATTTCCACCAGAATTAATGGTACCAGCTGCATTGATACTACTTCCTGCTGTAATAACACCACTAAAGTTTCCTAAAACAGAAAATACGTTAGACCATCTGTGGGCATTAGTTCCATTGGTAACAATTCCCGTGCCTCCGGAATATATCCCGTTGTTTGTAATGATGAAATCTGCATTATTAGGATCAGTAACCTTATTATTCATTACAAAAGCTAATAAAGAATTTGCAGGAGTTGTTATATAATTATAACTACCTCTACTGAAAGCAATATGTTTCACTCCATCAGTACTACTTATAACAAGATTGGGAACAGTCAAAGCACCGGTCATGATATCTCCTACTTTACGTACATAAGTAGAAGATGCAGAAACAGTAGTCAAATAAGTACTGCTATCCACACTACCATCAGCCTTTAAGAACTGAGCAGAAGTACCGCCAGTCTTTCTAATAGATGAAGCTTCAAAAGCAACATTACTCTTAACAAGAGTATCATTAAAGGTAATCCACGGATTTGTATAATTCTGTCCGATATATAAATAATTTAATGCTTGGTCGCTGCCATAAGCGCCAAAGGTTCCATAGTTTGTCGCGCCATCAGCTTTTCTAAAGATTAATCCTCTCGTCCAGCCCCCGACGTAATTACTATTGTGAACAGTTATTATATCTCTACCATTAATAACAGTCCTAAGATTACCATTACTGCTGAAAAAAGTCTTATCTCCTGTTATTTCCTGAGCAGTATTAAGTGTAACATAATTAGCTAAAGATTGATGTTGAGTAAGGTATCCTTGTCCTGATACCCAACCTTGCGTTGCATACTTGTTAGTGGTAAGATAAGCCTTCAAAGCAGTTTCATCAAGTCGCTGTGCAGCTTTCCACTTACCGGCCAAGGCATCGTATGCCAGAACATATCCATCTGCTACCCCTTCAACTCCCGTACCGGATGCATTAGGAATAACATCTAACAACTGGTATAACGCAGAAGCACCTCCTCCGCCACCACCGGAACCGGCTGCACGACCTTTTGCAGAAAGATAAGTGTTACTGTAGAACCCGACCTCTTCACCTTTATATGTAGCAGGGCGGATACCCTTATTATCTTCATCGCGTACAAACCAGGCTGCTATGGCTGCGTCAAATTTGCTCTGAAAATCATTAGAGTTTAGTTTACTATTTAAAGCGTCTTGCAGACCTGTGATCTTACTGATTGCCAAAGACGGAATATCAGATGCAATCAAAGATGTGCCGGAAGTAACACGGCCATACTTATCAACCGTTAGTTTTGTATATGTTCCGACAGAAACACCAGTCTCACCTAATGAGAGTGTGATATCTTTAGATAGTATTCCACCACCGGTAAGACCTGTACCAGCTTTGACGGAGGTTGTGATATCTACTTTTCCCCGAAGGAGTTCAACCATGTTGGCAGAATCGGGGAAGTTCTCGAATACCTTCTGAAACTCTTTCCAGTTGTCGATAGTATCCGATATACTTTCTCCGGACAAGAAACTGTTTAGCTTATCCGAAACAGTCTTTAGATCTGTCTGTTTTGCATAGCCAGATAAAGCATGATTGCCCCAGCCGTAGGCCGCATTCCAGTTCGCTTTATCGGATGCAGTAGCTGCGAGATAGCCTTTGTCCGCAACCCATTTCTCTGTAGCATATCCGGCCAAGGAGGGAATATCCGATTTCTTGGCATAGTTGTTTTTAGACAAGTAAGCAGCAAGTTGGTTTTCATTCAATCCGGCTTCTCCTGCTTTCCATCTATCAGCTAAGGCATCATATTTCAGAATAGAGCCATCTACGGCCCCTTCGACTCCTGTGCCAGTAGAATTTGCAATGACATCCACCAATTGATAAAGAGCTGAAGCACCGCCAACTCCTCCCGCGGAACCAGGCGAATAACCTTTTGCAGATACACTACCGGAAGCTGCTATACCAGCAGCACTACCATCAGATTTTGAAATTCTAAGAATGTTGTACTCAGGGTCCCATTCTATAAGTCCGTCGCCAATACGTATCCCCTCTTTTGCTTCGATCAACTTCTCTGAGGATAAGCCTTTA
Source organism: Bacteroides nordii WAL 11050 = JCM 12987 (assembly GCA_000613465.1). Lineage (GTDB taxonomy): Bacteria > Bacteroidota > Bacteroidia > Bacteroidales > Bacteroidaceae > Bacteroides > Bacteroides nordii. The sequence goes on along the minus strand of BAJA01000017.1, from coordinate 44,555 downwards.
AGAAAAGATATCTGATTTCTGGCAGTATCTTTATGAAAAGAATGAGCTTCGTCAGCTATTCCAGATTTGATTTTCTTTCCGGAAACAAGCAAGTATTCTTCGCCATATGAAAGTAATTCCAGAAGATTAAAATTATTGTGTTGGTGACCAATACCACCACCCCCAACATAGTTCTTAGCGATGCGTTCGGCGATAAAGTCACTTAAGGATCCTGAAGTGGCGGTATACCACTTTTCGGAATAAGGATCCTGCACGGGAAAAAGTGCCCCCTCGGTGAGTGGAAGGCGGGGAAATTCAACAAGCCGAGGGGGCACCGTAAAAGACCCGACACCGGGAACGGTGATATTTAAATCTCCGGCAGGTTCGGTTCGCGGAATGTTAAGAAAGGGTCGGGCATCGGCATACTTGTAAGTGAAAGTATAATTGCTGGGGAGTTCACGATCTGTATAGGTGACGTTGCTCTCTGTTACAACAATCGGACGAAGATAAGATCCGGTATAGATGTACTTTGACAAAGAGGGGAAAAAGTCAAGTAGCCAACGACGTTCCTGGATATTAAGATAACCGGTATTTTTTTGAAATTTGCGTTCGGTGTCAACACGATATTCCAAAGAGTTGTCTTCTATCTCGCTATGTTATGGGTATGTTCGCCAGTGAAATCACATGAACCATATGCACGGAAAGTATCGATACCTCCCAGAGAATTCTCGAATAGGATCCATTGTTCTTGCTCGGATAACATATCGGAGGCATAATATCTTTGTATATAGGTAAGACGAACACCTTCTGTATTTTCAATCCATACGTCATAATAACCAGGAAGCTCATTGTCGAGTTTCCCTGCAACAGAAGCATATTGCAAAGGAATGGTATATGCTTTTCCAGCTTCGAAGTCAGAAAGAGTAATATCTTTCTGAGTAATGACGGATCCGGAATCATCGGTAAAGTATGCACGTAACTTCACGATGCAGGGGACAACTGCATAATAGGTAAGAAACTCCGGTGAATAATAAGTAACCGGCTTAACAGTAGGCTGCCAGGTAAGAAAGTTCTGAGTCAGAAAATTTGTTGCTGTATCGGCAAAACGATCTATACCTGCACGAACAGCACGAAAAGTGATATCGGTATAAACCGGATCTCCGGAAACATCGGGATTGACAACATACTCATCAGAAAAACGGGCAGTAAACGTATCGGCAAGGGTTGGTTGCAGATAGACCTGAGACAACTCCTGAAGCTGAAAAGAGAGACATGAATGAATGATATCTTTCAAACTTATAGTAACAAGACCATCCTGGCCGGGATCGTAACTTTGCGACAAGATTTCAGTAGCTCCCTGCAGGAGTACGAATGAAATTTTTCCGGAAGTACTAATGCGGAAATCCTTAATATTCCCGGAAAGAGATAACGCATCTGGTTGCTGAAGAATCGTCATATCAATAGCTATTATTTTGAAACGAAAGTAGGAATAAGAGGGTGGGAATAAAAGGACAAAACTATTGATCCATGAACTTTATTGATTCCAACCAAAAGGTTCGTTTATAATAATGTCCACTTGCTTCCCATAAATAGTACTGTTTATACAACTGTTGACCTACATACTTTTCAGATGGATAATCGGGATAAAAGACATCAAACCCTTTGTCCTTATAAGGAGAATCATCATATTCTGCTTTGGAAATCTCTGTAAGTACATTTTTTAAGACCCAGATATACCAATTATCCGGATCAAAATTATAATCTGGATAATAGCTGGTAATTTGTTTGGCAGAGGATAAAGGTTCATATAGTTTTGTTGTGAGAAGTTTAGTGGAAAACGGTTGTTGCTTCCCTCCGATAAGATAAGACAAAGTATTTAAAAAAAGTTTCTGTCCATTAAGTAAAACCGGTAAATGTGCCGGCAATGACTGTTTGACAGAATCGGGTAAAAGTAAATCAGCTTGGACGTCGAACAAAGAATTACGATGAAGATCGTCGTACCTTCGATAGAAACGCTCGAATATTCCATCTTCTCCATTATAGCACAATGTGTATTCAAAAAGACGCTCTCCTTTAACAAAGGTCCCTTCGTCATTCTGCACAATTCTACCATAGTTACATATTGTCCCACGAGGATTATTTCTCACTGAATAGAAAAAAGCAACCATTGGTTTCAAATTCGTATTGTCAGACCGATTTGTTTCGGTCACATCTTCTTCTGTTGATGTATAAGAAAGAATCTTTGAATTCAGAAAATTGGGAGCACCGATATAAAGTAAATACTCTTCGTATGTATCGTCCATAGCTCTTGAATCGGATAAATATACCCTACGAAACTCAAGTTGTTTATCAGGAACAACAATTTCCTTCGTTTTCAGACTTCCACCATCATAGTACCTCATGGATGAATTTGCTACAATCTCTTTAATTGCTTTCAAATAATAATCTGAGCCCGAAGATTTTCTGGAAATGACATATCCTGTCCGACTAAAATACCCTTCATAATAATCTAATAGTGTACCTGGATATTTTGAAAACAAAAGGGGAAGGGAATCAATATTCTCTACGCTTTGACTGTCGGAAACTTGTTCTTCGGAAGATAATATTAATTGCTGATAATGCTCAGGAGTATCAATCTTAGGAAATGAAGTAAGATGTGGAGTTAAGTCATAAACAGGATCAGCCTGTGAAACTTCTGAGAAAAGCTGAATATCGACAGTTTGATTGACTTCATCCGGAATAAACTCACAGCAGAATTTTTTTCGATAAACTTCAAGGATTGTGGTACACATACTATCCGGCAATAAATCTAAAACCCGAATAGTACCATTAACTAAAGAGTCGGCACAATTATTCACAAACACCAAGTCGGGAAAAGGAACTGTACGAGTAAAGAAATTCGGGGACATGGTGTATCCAAAGTAGCTAAAAATACGAGTTAACAAATAATTTCCTCTGATAAAAGGAGTAATATAGAATCCGGGATTAAGTGTTATAGTTTCACCATTGATCGTTTCTGAGCGCACTACGGAGTTATAGAAATCAACATCCTTACCTGCCTGAAGAGAGTCACGAAACTGCCCCCATTGATCGACATATCCCCAACGATTAATGTACTTGTATTTGGGATATCCATTACTATAGGTTTCTTCGGAATCTATTAATACAGGGAAAATAGCATAATGCGGATTAGAACCTGAAACCAGGGAGCGACAAAATTCAATACCCTGTTCCACAGAAGTAATACCAGGTATAGTTTCCTCCCCAAAGATATCGGCCAACGAAACATCTGACAGGCGTGAAAGGAAAGAGCCTTCGTTCATATAGAATGATGTAGAAATGTTGTTGCGTCTCTGAGCTCCAAGGATAGCTTGCCGGCAAGACATGAAATATTCTCCATCTTGAATAGTAACAGGAATTCGAGTAAGTGGTTTCTTTAGAGAACCCAAAAGATCAGGATATCCAAGCATCCGACGGTTATGATCTGTATCCGGGAGATCAACGGGCAAGGTTTGCTCTCCCCATTCATTGAAGAATAAATTAGTTCGTTCAACTTCGAGTTGTGTACCTGGATTAAGATGGTATGGAAGTCCGGAATTTAGATTGACTATTTTCATACTATATATTATTATTTAGAACCTATTGCTCGAGAACGTGAGCGTAGTTTTTGTTTTGCCTCAAACTCGGTAAGAGAAACGGAGGCGGGAATTCCATATTCATCAATATTAATGATGGCATTGGCAAACCGCCTCATAAGTTCGGGAGTAAGTGTTACTCCCGAATCCGAAGATACGGGATCTGGTGAAGAAACGGTAGTCTTAGAGATAGTACCCCCTGAGGAGTAACCGGCCATGCGAGCACGAATAACCTGATTCAGATCGAGCGTGCGGATAGTACCTGCCTGTTGGGACTTATCAAGTATATCGAGAATGGGAGCAATGGTAGGATTGGATACAGCAGCATTGCTGGCAACCCATTCTTTAGAGTGTCCCGAAGGCCCCTCTCCTACTATGACGGTAGGACGATCAATGAAACCACGAGCGTCGGGATCGTAATCAGCATTGGGAAAGAACTTACCATCCTGGGCACGTTTGACATCGATTTTTCCTCCGGACTCACGGCCAGTAGCAACACGGGCACCGCTTTTGGAAGAAGAGGAACTTCCTGAAAGAGTCATATTCTTGACTTTTTTACGCTCGGCATTGGCAGACGCAATCTGGGCCGCACCAGTAATACCCATGAGTGCAGCTGCAACGGCACCGGCTATCGGACCGAGATCGGAAAAAGCCTTCATTATAGAGACTGCAGTATCGGCAATGATTTGAGAGGTTTTGATGGCGAAATTGACATCAGCATATTTTTTTTGAATGTCGAGTTTCTTTTGTGCCTTTTCGTTTTCAAGACGCTCTACCTCTTTGGAGTTACCCTTTGCTGCTTCAATCTCAGCGTCATATTGAGCATCGACATTGTCCATCTCAGCTTGTTGAAGTGCCTGAACAGCACCGGAAAAAAGGCCGGAATAGTAATCGAATTGTTTTTTGTAGGAATCACGTTTCAGATTCTGAACAGCTTGTTCATATTCTTCTTCGGTGAGTAGCTGCTGATCACGTGCTGTCTTCAGTTGTAAAAGTTCGGTATCGAACCGTTCTTGCTGGGTAGAAAGGCCATACTGATTGCGGATAGCCAATATCTTGGCTGATGATCTGCTTCGAGTTGTTCTTTGGCTGCGTAATAGGCTCTATCGAGTTCAGTGGTATCGAGATTGTTCTTCTCAGCCATTTCCTTTCGGGCCTGGTAAGCAGCCTCAAGTACCGACATTTGCGCCTGAAAATCCTCTTCTACCGTAGTGACTTTAAACTGCGATTTAAAATCTTTGATTAGATCATTTAACTTAGCCTGTTCCACAGCACGGGCAGCGTTAGCCGATTTTTCGGAATCAAGTACACGTTGATTGGATTTACGGACAAGATCTTCTTTGAGGTCAGCGTTCTTCAGCTCAAGTGACTGGGCATCCTGATGGTATGACTTCTCTATCTTCAGGCGGTTCTCTGCATTCTGCTTGTCGAGTTCGATCATGAGAAGCTCATATTGCTCCTTAGTAATTAGCTCTTCAGAAAGATCGGCATTTAATGCTGAGACCGAAGTGTTATACCACTTCTGTTGATTTTGCAAATCTTCTTCGCGAAGAGCCTCCATGGACTGAATAGCAGCCTTCTCAGTATCGAGGACGGCTTTCTTTTCTTTTTCGGCAGCAGCTTGAGCTTTTTGCGCAGCTTTAGGATCTGCCGGTTTATCGGGAAACCGGCTTTTGTAGATTTCTTCAGCTATCTCACGGTATTGATCAGCAGCATTCTTTTCGTCCTTGAGCCAAGCGGAGAGCATGGACTTATTCATATTATTGAAACGTTCCTGGGCTGTTTCCTTGTCTTTGTGTTGTTGAACGGCATCCTCTAAAGTCTGACCATTTATTTTCTTTAGTTTTTCGTTAGCACCAATAACAAGAGCTGTATATTTTTTAAGCTCAGCATCAATCTGTTCAAGAGCCTCCTTACTGTTATCTACGTAGGATGTATAGCCTCCAAACATGCCATTGCTCTGAAAAACAGTTTTACCTCCCTGGTTATATTGTTTTTGTAACTCATCACGTTTTTTCGTGTAGTCTTCTATCTGCTTTTCCAACTCAGATATAGCCTGAGCATTTTCAAACTCCAGGAGAGCTTTTTGCTTCTTTAAATATTCATCTACTTTTTCTCCGGAAATAGCTATGGCATTTCCCAAATCATCAAAAGCAGAGACTGCTCCAGGAATTAAAGATGTTATCTGAGATATGACACCGGCCAACTCCTTTTGCTCAGTAGTATTAAGTGACGTCTTTGAACTCAACTCTTCATAACGGGACATCAATTGTGGTACAGCAGATTCCAACTGAACCATCTGATCCAGATGACTTTCGTATACTTCAGTGTGCGAAGTAAAGAGTTTATCAATTGTAGAAAAGAAAGAGATTCCTCTACGCAATAGTCCTTTATAAAAAGGTTCCATCTTTTTCCCAATCCTGTTAAGTACAGAATCTACCGTATCACCAAAGTTAGACTGCATCCCCTCCAACTCTTGCATCTGTACGGCCATAGAACCCACTACACCCTCTAATTGCCCTAATGAGAGCAAGTAATCTTTAATGGCTTGTTCTGAATTTCTCACTTCTGTAGTCACCCCACGAAATGTAAACTTAGTGGTTTCACCATTTTTAGCTGCTTTAATACCAAATTCCTTCAGTCGCTCGTTTTCTCCGGTCATGGCATCAAGAATAGCTTCAATTAGCTGATCGACACTTTTACCCTGAGAGGCAGCTAAGTCACCCATGTTAGTAAGTTCCTGAGATGTGGGCTTTAAACCACGATTAACGAGTTTTATATAGGCCTCGGTCCACTCCTTAAGTGAGGCGGGAGTATCAGCAGCCAATTGCTGGAGCATCTTCATTGCCTGAGTAGCCTTCTCCTGTGACTGAAAAGTATTGCGTAAAACGGCTTCATATTTTGCAAACTCTTTACGGGTACGATAAACGGCTGAATTCAGTTGAGTGAGGTATCCGACAAGTTTTACAGCAATAAATGCCTTTGCTGCCATTTTCCATTTGGAAAGCATAGATTCTGCCGAACCAAATTCGGTACTAATATTCCTACCTTTATTCCGAAGATCATCCATCCGCATCCGAACTGAACGGAGTTGATTACTCAATGCTGTATATTCTTCCGGATTTGCGGCCTCGGACATATCTTCAAGTTCTCCTGTAAGCTCCTTTGCAAGTTTCTTTAACTGACGCATTGACATGGCATTAACATCAAGTTGCCGAGTAAGCTTACGGACCTTATCAGTGTTTTCGCATATCCGATTAGAATACTCTTTAACTTCCTTTTCAAGGTTCTTATACTCTTTGGAATTCTTTTTTCCCTGTGACTCAAGATCGACCATAGCCTTACGACGTGCATTTTCTTCTTTCTTGAGATCCTTTGTTTCTTTCGTAAGAGCATGAATTTCCTGTTGAGCTTTTCCTGTCTCAGCTGATACTATGTATCTGATCTCGTCTTCGGATAAATGTTTCTTTGACATGGTTTAACTATTTGAAGATGTGTACTGAAGTGCCTGCTCGAGTTCTTTACGGATGGAATTCCGGATTTCATCATTGAAACCATATCGAAGTTCCGGGAAGGTTTCATGATAGAGAACTCCCCAAACCGTTCTATTATAGAGAGCAAGATTACTACGGATGCGACGGGAAATGCGATCATTGCTCTTTCTGTAAGAGATGTCCAAGTATCGCAGATAGGGGAAAATGCGCATAAAATACTCTGCTTTAGCGTCCGAAACATGAGAGGAAAACGGACGTCGTTGCAGATGTGCCAATAAGTTGCCAGAACGTGTATGCAGATAAGTACTAACTACACTTTCTTGAGTTTGATAGATTTGATTAATTCCTTGAGAAATAGTATCGTGGACAAATCTTTTTCTGATTAAGTCTTCTGTGATCATGATTCGCTACTTATTTTCAGCGAATGTAGCGAGGGAAAAATAGAGGGAAAAGGACACAAAAAAAGCCGGGAACTACCGGCCAATCTTTTGTGTAACGGAATTAAACGAAGGTAGTTCCCGGACCTTTTATTATTGATTACGCTCTTGAAACATCCAGCGAAAATCGCATCCGGATGCACCAGGACGATTTTGGAACTTAAAACCGGCATCGATCATAGCCTGAAAGACTTGCTCTTTAGTAATAGAGGCCGAAGGATCCAGATTCTTAATGGCAGTATAGACTTCATCGGTGGAGAACCAATGAGTAGTATGCCGGGCATCAGGTGCAGGACGATACGTAGCTTGCAATCCAGCAATATAGATGCTGACATCGGTGATTTTCTCTTCTTGATTATTATTCATGGTTATCAGGTCTTTTAAATGATGATATATGTTGTGCAAGATAACGAAGATTGCGCACAATACGTAGACAATCCTTATCTGATTCCAAAACGGCCGGAATATCTTCAGCAATAACGATATCTATAACCTCATTAATTTGATTTAGAGTTTGATCAACATAATTTTCCTGTTGTAGAAACTTAATGGTTTCAACCGCTTCAGCGGTAATAAAAGCTCCATTAATATTAGTAGTCATGATCGATCACCTTTCTGTACGGAAATGGTTAAATACTGACCTTGAGAAAGGCGGATGGAAGTAGTGCCATCATTGGGATGACAAACAAAAAGCTCGTTACTCTCTTGAGATAACATGCCAGAAAGCTCACTAAGAAATGCCTGGAGCTTAGATACCGGAACTTTACCGGAAGGGATTTTCTTTTTCATATCATTGTACTGTTTAGCATTTAGGCAGAAAAAACGGCTGCCATTTCCCGTGTCGCTAAACAGTACAATGACACTCCCGAAAGAGTAATACAATGTGTTGGGAAAGGCAACCGCCTATTTATATGTCTTGTATAGGCATAAAAAAAGCCCATATAAATTGAGCATATCCTATGCTCCTTCAAGGAATCAGTCCTTGTACTGTTTAGCTCTACAAAGATGGTGATAATATTTGAAATAGCAAAAAAGCAAATTATTTTTTTCATAAAAAATAATTTTTCAGCTTTGGTCACTTCATATTTACCACTCCTCTTCCTGAGAATTAATTGTAGCGCCTTCTTTCATTGCCTTTTCTATTCCAGCAAACACTTTGTTACTAATATCTTCTGCCTGTTCTTTAAGCAGCAGCCATACTTTGTTATGGTATTTCTTTTGAATACCACTATTAGCATATTCTTCAGCGGTGGTGAGAATACCCAGTTGTGCTTTAGCTTGATTACCAGGCTTGTTGTGGTGAAAGAAGTGAAATACTTCTATGCGAACGCGTCCATCACGAGCTTGTAACTTCAGGTTGTAGTCAATCCATCCTTCGTAAGCTGAAAGCATTAGACTTGGAGAATTAAATATTGAAGTTGCTTTGCAAATAATGATACCTGCATCTTTATCATCCATTTGAATGACTTGCTTGGAATCATGGAAATAAGTAGAAATAAAACTGCGTAGTGTAGAATAAAGTGTAGTTTTATCCGCTTCGGATTCGGATTGAATTACTTTAGAAAATTTCAATTCTTCTTGTGAAAAGACAGTCAAAGTGACTAACATTAATAACAAAGACAATAATACTTTTTTCATTGATCCAATTTTAATTATAAATAATCGATGTTCCAAAGATAGTTATAAACCAATTATAGTACAATATTTGTACTTAAAAAGAACATATATAAAAAGTCTTACCCTTTTACTGGATAAGACTTTTAGTACTATCTCTATAAATAGAAATAGATATTGAATTTATGGAAACTAATATCCAGCCGTGAGTCTGTACTCTCACGGCTGTTTTCTTTTAATTACTCTTCATCTTCTTCGAAGAGACTACGCATTTCAGTAACAGCTGCTGCAGTTAGTGATTTACGAAATGACTTCTCATATTTCAACTGACGTTCCAGTTCTAAGTAGCGCGTAAAATCCTCTCCTGTTTTATCAGCTTTATCTTTCAACTGCTTTGATTCATTTTGAAACTTCAAGGAACGTTCTAAAGATTCTTCACGTTGTGCATGCTTTCCGAAAAGGATTCGTTCAATAGTGGAATATACCCAGATCTCAAAAGCCGGATTTAACCAAGCTGCAAACTTTAATGCCAGAACACGATGCATCCAGGTTCCTGTATTCTGACTTGAGTAATATAAATCAGACTGTGAAAAAAGCTTTAAAAAGCGAGAATTCTCGCTTTTTAAAGCTTCATTAACAAATGAAATTGTACCTTCATTTCTCATAAACGCTTCTACTTTCCGGCCAAATGCTTCGCCATTTCTGTTGCATTAACCATCATACCATTGTTCTTATCCAATACAAAAGTGATCGGATTCTCCTTAAAAATACAGATTTTTGTTTCCATAATGCTAATTGTTTTAATTAATTATTTGAAAAACCGCCACAAATATAGCATAACAATTTGACTATCAAATAATTACACCACACAATTAACTAATATTTAACATTAAAATGTCTACATTCGCAAACAACAGCATAAAAAAAAGGGTCCTGTTTCCAGAACCCTTCTCAAGTTGTCATTAAGACTTACGGTCTCGCGATAGACCGAGAAGTATCTTTCATAATGTCGCCCAACTCGGATAGAGCAACAGATAGTGTATCGAGTTCCTCCGGAGTGAAATCAACAGGCTTACCGTTTACCAGATTACCATTGATACGCTGATAAAGCCAATGACGGGTTTTTCCGAAGTAATTTTTTGCAATATATGACATCGAAGCAAAATCTAAAACCCGATCAAGCTTCTTTCTTATTTCAACAACCTTGATTACTTCTTCGGCTTGACCTATAGATTTTCTCGCACCTTTTTCAAAAGCAATAGCAAAAGCTTTTTTATCTTCCGGAGAAAGAGACTGGAGAAATGCATTAAAACGTTTCCTGTGGTCGGTTTGCTCTTCTGGCGTTTTTGCAGCAAGAAATTCAGCTTCCATTTTTCTAATTCCTTTTGTACATCCATAAGTTATATATTTTACAGTGAGTGAAATGAAGTAGCCCCCCCGAAGGGGGAAGGGCTACTTTTTTTCATTCAGCTTGTTCTTTGCATCAATTAAGTCATCTAAGGTTTCATTGATACTATCTTCAAGCTCCTCTTTCGTTGCAAATCCTTCTGCAAGAACTTGATCGGAATAGAGGGAAAAGAAGCTAAGGTCTTTCTCCGCAGCTTCAATCCGAGCCTTTAGCTCTTCTTCTTCAGTCATACAAAGATCGCGATTCTTAATGACAATGCAAATATAATAACCTTTTGGTTATTATGCAAGTTTTTAGGGATTTATTTTATTCTTTTTCTGAAACAAATTTCGCCTTTAACAAATCAGAGAAGAAATGTTCCGGAGAATCGGCACGGATAACAATACCGGTTTGGTCGTGGAAACGATCAGCAAAACGATACATATATTCCTGGTCGGTACATTCTGAATCGAAATGACTGCTCTGACGGAGTTTAGTTACAAAATCGGTGGCGGAGGTGGCGGTAATTATACCGCCATCCTGCAATGTGTAGGTCTTATTCATTATCTGCTAAGTTTTTTTGTTCTAAGTTTGAAATATGTTTTTGATCGGCAGTCAGGAATGGCAAGTTTGCCAAGGCTGTTCCGGTAGTAATATTGGTCTGTTGCGCAAAGGTAATCATATTGGCAATAAAGCGTATCCAATTTTCCATTTTCGTAAAATTCGTTGTTCCTGAATGTTGGCGGAACTCAACCGTACGATGGCGGGAGTAAGATTCAAGGTTAAGTTTATGGTAGCGGTCGCCCCCAAAAGCCATGCGCAAATCGTTAAGGCTTGCGGCTTCTTGAATTCTGCTTTCTGTTATGGATTGTATTCCTCTACAGTAAGGGTTGTTCCGGCGCGATGCCGGCATAAAAGCGTCAATCACACGTTCTGCTCTCCGATAAGTAAGTATGAGGTTCTTCCAGGTATTGAGAGTGAAATTGGCGGCATCCATATGGATATGAAGGCCGCAGGAGTCGTTTACTTTTACGTCGCAATAATCAAGTACCCAACATACCTTTTCAAGCTCTTTAAGACCAGCTTCGCCTTCGAGAATCGGGCTAACAAGTTCAAAAGTATTTGAACCGGAAAGGCTGCTGTCGGTTACCAGTTTCCAGTGGTTACGGGTATCGTGGTTATATCCTTCAACAGCTACGTTTATCCCGGCTTCCCTAAGTTCTTGAGCAAGGCGTTCGCGAGTGCAATTGTAGGCTTCTATTTCAACACCAAAACGGCGGTTGAAAGTGTAGTCTATTTCGGAAAAGGTATTGATATTATTGGTAGTGGGCTGAAAGGCTCCGGTTTCAAGCATGCGCTTATATACGTTCTGTACGAAACCGTAATTTCCGTTTGTTACAAGGTCAGCGACCTGGCGGCGAGTTAGTCCTAAAAGAAGAAGTTGCTGGATTTTACCTGTCTTCGTTATTTGCTGGTTAAGAATGTTATTAATTTGCTCGTTCATAATGTTTTATCTCCTTTATTATTATACAGCTAAGATAACACTATAAGTGCGAACAGCGTAGCAATTACTCACTTATTATCAACAAGTTAGCTTTGTTTAGCTTGAGCTAAAAGGAGATAAAAAAGGTCCGTTATTTTCTTTTTGACAAATTTACGATTACTGTTTAATATCAGAAACCATAGCTCGTCTTTTGACATTAAACAGATCAGAAGCATTTGCCTCGAAAATCATAGTCCATCCAATTGACTTCAATTCTTTCGCTACAAAAGGAATAATATCATGATTCTTTATAGTTGAGCGATTAAGCCAAGGTATATTCCCACTTTCCGCATCGTAAAGAAAATACGTACGTAAAGTAGTAAGAAGCTCTAAACAGACATCCGAAGCAATGGCTTCTTCAACAAGATCCGAAGTATCCGATAGCTTCATTGCAACAGTAGCCGCCAACTTTTGAGAATCTTCGATAGAATTCCGGTAATCGCTCTTGGAAGAAAACTCACCGTAATCGATAAAAAGATAAGTACCTGTTAAGTTATCGATACGTGCTTTGACAGATTCAAATGATTGCCCAAAAACGTATGATTGAATCGCAGGAACTAAAGGTTCTGGAAGATTCGTTATTACATTGTGCAGTTCAGAATACTGAGCATAAGTACTACTACCATTATTAAAGATGGAAAGTACCCCCGATTTAGAGGGGAACTTTGCGAAATAAGAGAATAAATCAAGTATCATAATATCTGGTTAATGATGTGAATAGGCAATCCTGTTTCTTTCTCAATATCAACTTTCTCCATTTTCATAGAACTCATGCTACGGACAGTTTCAATAATCTTCTTTCGGAGAATAGTCAGGTACTTGATAACATTCATCTGCTCGATGACTGTAATATCCCCAAGTCCATCATTGCTCAAGTTATAAAGAGATTCAAGAGCACCGGTACTAATAGTACTATTCTTACCTTCTTTCGATGCTGTGAGTAACCGAAACTCTGTTTGAGAAAACAGATAATTATTAAAAGCCTGAAAATTGAAAGCTATTGCCTGAAGTTCATATTCTGTCAAGCTGGCAAACTCTGAAGCTAACCGATGAGCACCTGCGGAAGAATACGTACCTGGGTAATATAAGATAGCAGCCAGAAGTGGAAGCATATCTACAGACTTTCCCATTAAAGCACGAGCCTCTATATATTGCAACGCAGTTAATGAACAGGTCAAAACATTAAAACTTGTATCAATGGAATATGCAGGATAAATTTCGTCATTCACAATCACCTCCGGTACAAGTTGTTTGCAAAAGCAACTATCCAAGGTAAATTGATAGTCCAAACGTGAGAGATATCGTGCGATGGGGAGACTGGTTAGTCGCTCAGGAGGAGTTTTTTTGCAAAGCTTTCTGGTTTCAGGATCCATATCTTTTAGGTCCAAATCATTATCCGGATATAAGATAACGAATGGGAATGTTACTTGCTCTGCAAGAAAAGCCAGATTCTGAAAAGAGTCTTCGTCTTTGATCTTCTTTGGTTTCCAGCCCATGACATTACATACATAGTTTACTCTCACCATGGCCGGAGAAAGTTCACCTTTGACCATCCGATTAAAATCTTGTACAAGACTGGAAAATAAAAACGGAGTAAGGAGATCCCATGAATTAGGGATGAAGTAGGTGTCCCCATGGAGCGTAAATTCAATAGTATCTTTCATGGCAGCATTACGATTATATCGTCCGGAGAATTAAAAGAAGTTTCTGTATCCACTATCCCTGAATCATTGTTAGATAAAATGAGATCGACACTTCTCAATAAAGATTGTACTTCGTCGGTTAACTGACTGGCAAGCGTAAGCATACGTTCCTGTTCATCTTTTCCGGATCGGTTAGTTTTAGAATCATCAAAAAGATTACGTATTGTTGCCGGGAACTCAAGAATATCCAATCGACGCAATGCAAGAGCAACTGTAGCCTTTGCAAGTGCATGTAACAGCAAACCTTTTATCTCTTGATTATCACCTACACGCTCGAAGTAGCCGGTCATGACTTCGTCAAGTACTTCTTTCTGAAGTGGAATAATCCGGAAGAAAAAGAGATAGGAAAGATCAATTGAATAAAGAAAATCAAAGTCCTCTGCAGTCTGTATCTGAAGAGAAGAAAGCAGTTTACAATAGCGGGATCCACTCCAATCTTCTAATTTTTCTTGATCAAGTAACTGAATCAAAGTATCCATTCCGCTAAAATAGTTCTCAATATAAGATCGGCGCATAGCTTCCATTTCATACTTGTATATGTCAATGTCGGATTTGCGCTGCTTGACAACGTCAAAAACTAACTGTTTTGCCAACGTTAAGTTGGCCATTGCAGTCAGTAAAGCATCATGTATCTCTCCTTCCCTCTTAACGATTATATCATAAACCTTTTTAGAAATAATAATACATATCTGCTTTCGAGCAGACGATGCTGAGCTATTGAGGTCCTTAAATTCAATATTTGTTTCAGAATAAGGTGCATATTGGCGAAATTCTGTCAAATTTTTAAATAACTCTTCTAATATAATCATGACTCTTGCTGATTTAATCGTTCGTTCGGTTTAACTTCTTCCTGGCGACTTGGAATTTCCCGGTAGAAACCAATTCTATATCCTTTTTTATATAATAAAGGAAAGTTTATTTGAATAGCCCAATTAAAAGGTTCACAACAGATTTCTTCGTCCGGAGTGAGAGACATCAAATAAATCAGATAATTATAATATGCATCCGATCCGGACTTGGATATCACACCATCCTTCCCAACACTGGAAATAGAAGAGTCGAGACCAACACTCGATAATAACACTTCATCAGCACGCTTATCATAAGTAATAAGCGATTCAATATACTCTTTGTATTTCAAATCCACTGTTTCAATCTTCCAACGTTCTTCTTCAGTACCACCACTTTTAAAACTAATCGTTGCATACGCTTTACCTTGGTTGTCAGCTCCAGAAAGGTATTGAGATATCTTACGAAGTTCAGATTGAATATATTTAATCAGTGTAGACTCTTTAAATTCAGTACCTATATCGATTCCATTAAACACATACAATTTCACTCCATCTTTATTCCGTTTTTTATTCTCATCACAAAGCTTCTGAATTTGAGTGCGTTTTGCATTGATCCATGCATTAGGAATAATGATATGTATCTTTGCGGCCAAGCTATTACGCAAAAAGGAGTTAATATATCGTGCAGTTGCATTAGACCCTCTAATATATTCTTTGGTACCTTCGTGTGTCTCATTAACACCATAAAACTCATCTACTGATTTTTCCCGGTGATGCGAAATAGCTGCATACTTATAGTTATCTACATCAGCCAAATTAAATTTCGGATAAATCTTAAAATTGGATATCCCATAATTCCAACGCCCAACAGCTATAAAACGAAAGTCACGATAGTATACCAAATCAGTAGCGGCATCTTTCTTTGTTGTGGCCAGTCTACAATGCCTGTTCTCCATCGTCTCAATACCAGCAACAGGCAGTGCTCCAAAGTTTCTACCGACCGAAAATCTCCACTTCACAAAGTAGTCACGAAAATAATAGAAGTCTTTAATAAGAGCTTTTGCGACTTCTTTATAGTCACTTTCAAGTCCACGATCTTTCCAACAATCCAGCCAATTCATGATTTCCGGACACTCAACCCATTCGCGCTTAAATTTACCATCAGCAAACACTGTTTTATACACTGCTGGTCCCTTTCCATACAGCATATTCATCTGCTTAGTAATTAAGCGAGGTAACAACCGGTTCTTTTTAAGATCTGCAGCTACCTCTTCACACTTCATGTTATTGTGTCCACGACTACACACTTGATAACCGTTAATCGTCTGCCATTGTAAATCAGGGAACGAATTGTAGTCTTCCACTGAAAAACCAGGATCTTCCATTCCTATACGAGGATTATCCCCAACCTGGAACGATATCACATTACTTTCATCGATGTAGCAACCATAGTCACCCAGCATCTTCACGTCACTCATAACCAATCGATTTTATGAAGTTTAAAATTATCCTGTGGAAAACCCATGTATCGAATCAGGATCCTGTAGCACATCTTTGGTTCTCCACCAGCATCACTGAAGAGGAACAAGTTCTCACCATCGATACTAAACCTTTCATGTGGCAACTGAGTCCGGAACTTACACCCCTCCCGGATGGTTAGCTTATCAGAAGCCTCTCCCTTTTGCCTTGAATAAGGAAAGAATGCAATAGTAAAACATCCATCAGGAAGCTTCGATATCTCTTTTGCCCATTGCAGTGCATGCGGTCCTGTCATTGTAGTTTCCATGCTCGAAAATACTTGTTTGAGAACACCTCCAAAAGGACCGGAAGAGGCACTCCCTCATATTTCCTGTAAAAAGAAGAGGGATGCACCTCACATCGAATTATCAGCGGGGCGTGGAGATAGGAGTCTGACGAAAAAAAAGAAATAAACTTTTGAAACGTAATTAGATTAGGTTTCAATAGATTAGCATATTTCTCAATGTCAAACAGGGCTATTATTATGGATAAAGACAAACTTTTCATAGAATTAATAATTAATTTATAGAGAAATTATCCGGTAAATCTATCGGGATTGATGATAATTCACTTTGAACACGGTCACCGTAACGTCCAAAAAGTAAGTAAATAAGTGCACTTGGTATCTGTGTTGTAAGCCCGGCTTGAAGTTTAAGCGGTACTTTCACTTCTGAATTTTTGTCCAATTCAATACGACCATCCGTTTTTTTAAGGGGAGATAACATAATAGCACTACATAAATTTTTGCACTCGTTTTCGTCGATAAGAACGCGGGGTAATGCGTTACTGCGATTGCCAAAGATAAGAAGCAAGAGCTTGAACTGTTGCCAGTGGTAAACTGTCGCCTGGCCTTCGTTCATCAGCTCAACAGTAAAGCCGTAAGACTCCAACTCTCGCTTGAGAATACGGGAGTCGGTAGTTATCTTTTCCAAGTCCTCTTTCTTCTTGTTGCCGGCACGGTCCGGATATAGAATGATATGTTTATTGACAGCATCCTGACCAAAGAACTCGTAGAACTGACGGGCAAGCTCAGGCTGTTCATCCGGATAGTAACAGAAGAACTCCTTCAGTATCCTGAGTTCTGAACCATAGTCTTTCTCCTGGCCAACAACCAGACTGGAGAAGTGTCCGGGATCATAACCAACAAGTAGTTCATCACGCTTATTATAATGCTTCAAATAACGGGCTGTTAGAATAAAGTGTTCCCGGAGGTCGAGCTTCAGGATAGACTCATAAATATAACTGTCGGAAAATTGGTGAAACTCTTTTTTATAATTAGCGAAGAATTTATTTACAACTTCTTTGTGTCGAATAGCACAGATAGAAGTAAGAAACTCGTCTATATCAAGAGTTTCAAGCTGAGTTTTAAAGAATTTAGGGCCTAACACTTCCTTGTTACAAAACGAACTGGCACGCACATACAATGTAGCATTGCGACGCATATCAGCAAGACGAGGTTTCCATAAGTCAAGAGTTCGCTCTACTTTCTGAAGTTCGAGACGGATAGCTTCGAGTATAACCGGATTCGTTGTTTGTTTCTGTTGGGCAAACAGCTTGTAACGCTTGTACATAGCTGCATTAACATGCAGAGAAACTGTAGCAATTTCCTCAAGAAGTGCCTGGTCAATATTGTTTTCATACTCTTCGAACCAGTCATCTTCGCCAAGATCTACACGAGCTGTATCGGACACACCTGTTACCCCCTGATAATATTGCGACATACGGATCTCGGCAGAAGATCCACGAAGTGACGGAAATAGTCGCGTCTTTAACTTCTCACCTTTATTGTGTTTCATCTCTTCAATGAAAGCATGCACACCTGAACGACCGGCGACAGACTCTGGTTGGTCAGAGCTTACCATCTGCAAGTGATGGCCATCACGAAACAAAATACTGTGTTTAGGATAGGCAATAGGGTAACGTGGGCGGCGAAAGTGAGATGGTATCTTAGCCTCTCCCACCACATAGTCTATGCCATATTCTAACATCGGACGAACACGACCAGCAACGGTGACAGGGCGGGAAAAGTACGCTTGGATATTAGGCCATACATTGGTCATTAGGGCAATATAAGTTTTGTGTACCAGGAAAGAAAGTTCTCCAGGCATATCATTTGCTACCCGGATAATACGCGGTCCCATAACACCTTCAGTCTTACCAACAGCACGAGCACCTTCAACAAAGATATTGTTAGGATCCAGAACATTCACCTGAATCTGCATGGAGTTCATGTAGTAACTTTCAAAATAGGCAGTGGCATCGAAGGTATCACAGCCTGCAGAAAGCTTCGTTTGAGATTGGGAATAGAGTTCTATTGACATGACTATTCTTCGTTTACTTCTTCAAACTCAGCCTCTTGAATGTCAGCATCACGTAAGAGGCGTTTTTTCTCTTCTTTCTCGATGGGAAGCTTATCAATCAAGTTCAAATAGAAACCTGCGTTATGCTTGGACGCTATCTCTTTCAACGACTTCTTAGAGTACCCGAGTTCCTCCGGAGTGATATCCGGAGAAATCAAGAAAACAACACCAAGATCACGATCAGCTTCAGCAATTTCCGATGCCCGTCGGCGACATTCGGCGGCAGCATCATAGCACTGTTTCTGTGTTTTGTAATCACCGCGAACGGAACATAGCTTCGCAAGATCTTCATATTTATCTGCATAATTGGACTCCCAAACTTTGATAGACACATTATTATCAATCGAAAAGTAGTTGATGGCAGCATATATACGTGCTTTACAGGTACGTTCATCAAGATTAAGATGCTGTAAGGCATTAATGCGCTGCTTTAGTAATTTAGCAGCACGGGTAATGTTCCGTTCGTATTCGTATATTTCAGCAGCCCATTGCAGCTGCTTGAGGAAGAGTTGCACATCAGCCGGTATGCCATCGCTTTTCCCTGAAACCAGGAAAGCTGATATCATATCTGGATGTATCTTATCAAGTATATCAAGTTGTGTCATACGCCGAATAAATTCTTTCGAAGTTCAAGTTCTATACGTTCATTTTTGCGGGTTTCTAAAGCAGTAATAGCATCAATCTCTCCAGATTCAGCGCGTTTCGCCAACTCTGCATCAATATTGTACTCCCCCAAAACACGCCCATTGTTGTAAGCATCGTTATAGACATCACCAGGCAGAGTGATCCGGATACTAAGAGCTATTTTTTCATTTCCACGCAAACCCAAGAGATTGCAGATGCGATCTGCAGAGTATCCAAGTGCGCCAAACGTACGCACTTGAGAGACATATTCGTCACCAATCAGAATGGCTTTATCTACATCAGAAGTGGGTGTCAGATTTTGTTTCATGAAATAATTTTAAAAGTATCTTCAACAGTGAGAAGTTCACCACCACGAATTAAACGAACTGGCTGTTCCGGGAACATTGCACGATACCTATGAACTGTGCCTGAAACGTAACGAGGATCTATCTCCATTGCGCGACAGATACGGTCGGTTTGTTGACAAGCCATTAGAGTGGAACCTGATCCGGAAAAGAAGTCTGCTACAATTTGTCCAGATGTACTGGAATTACAAATAGGATAAGCTATCAGAGCAATAGGTTTCATTGTCGGATGGATAGCATTACGTTGCGGTTTATCGAAGTTCCAAACAGTAGTCTGTTTTCGATCTGAATTCCAAAAGTGACCAGCTCCTGGTTTCCATCCATATAAACATGGTTCGTGTTGCCATTGATAATCTTGGCGTCCCATGACCATACTGTTCTTTACCCAAATACAACATTGTGCTATTTTGAATCCTGCTTTCCTAAGAGAGGCACGAAAATTCTCACCTTCAATATCAGCATGGAAAACATAATAGGATCCACCTGGCTTTAAGATAGAATACATAACAGTAAACACCTGCTTCAAAAAGGTTATAAACAAATCGTTCTCCATGGAATCGTTTTGAATGGTGAGTTCATCTTCTGTACCACCTTCATAAGCGACATTGTAAGGTGGATCAGTTACAATTAAGTCTGCATAATGACCATCCATCAGTGTTATGACATCTGATTTTAAACGACAATCACCGCACATTAAACGATGTTCACCAAGTAACCAAATATCACCCGGCTGAACAAATACAGACTTTGTATCGTCTTCAGCCGGAATTGAAAAATCAATGGCATCTTCTTGGATATCGGTCGATTCGTGTTCTGATCCGAATAGCGGAGTTGTTACTTGACCGAAATCTATTGCTTTCACTTCATAACCAAGATTGAACCGGGAAAGAGTATCGGTATCGATATTGTATTTTTTGAAGAGTAAGGTATCCGGGTTCTTAGTTGCAAACTCAGAGTTGTAGGCTGCAATCTCCTCGACAGCCTCTTTCTTGTCCGAAGCAAATATTGGTTCATACGGAATCTCCGGGATGGTAAAGCCGGATTTTCGTAGTGCAAGTAGTGCCTTTCGACGTTGATGGGCATCGATGATCCAGAGTTTTCCGTCCGGGTCCTTCCAAGCCTTAAATGCATACTTGAAACCACGAGTGATGATGAGCATCTGTAGTTTCGATAACTTATCAGGATCCGACTTTTTGAAGTCTTCCTGAAGCTCTAAGAATGAATCCAGCGGGGCGGTAGGCAAACCACCCAAATTAAATACTTCTATTAGCTTTTCCATGATCAATTTTTATTTGTTTATTCGATAAATGTTATTATCCAAGTAACAGAAGTCTCTTACTTAGAATCTGAGAATAGTGATCCATCGTGAAGTATTGCTCTTCCATTAATGCTCTCATTTCAGTATTAAGAGTTTTAAATCTGTCTGACGCAATAAAAATCTTTAGCTTGCCAATACGTTCATCAAGCTCTTCCTTTTCATCAATAATTCGCTGTACAAATGATTCCATGATTAATTTTTATTTGTTGTTGATTCGAGAATGGCTTTGAATAGTGCTTCGCGCTCACGATGACGACGAAGGTTTTCTTTGTCCTGAGTGCGCCGACTGTCACGGTCGGCCCGTTTCAGGTAGGATTCGTATCTGCGGATGTTGTCGAGTACATTTTTATGACGCCGCAGAAACTCTTGCGGATCTTTCCGTAACAGATCCTCCAGTTGTGCTCTCTCCGACTGGTGGGCTATGAACGGATGCTTGTAACGGAACTTCCCAGTATCGTTGAACGACTGCAGCTCTTCAAACGCCAGAAGATTACGAATACGTAGTTCGGCCATATCAATGACCGCTTGTGTAGTCGGTTTCTTATCCAGCTGTTCGTCGAGCTGCTTCATTTGTTTCCAGGTTACGATCCGGTCGTTGTAGATGATCGTGGCTGTCTGGACTTGCGGGTCGGAGAGGTTGTCCCAGTCGATTTTCGGGTACTCTTCCCACTTTTGGACTTTACTTTCGGATTTGAAACCGGTTTTGAAGTAGTGGCTACTTTTTTTTTCTCTTGTTCAAGCGCTGCTTCAGCATTATCCGCACGCTCTTCGGCTTCCTCTGCACGAAGTTCGGCTTCTTCTGCACGCTCTTCAGCTTCCTCTACACGAAGTTCTGCTTCTTCTGCACGTTCTTCAGCTTCCTCTACACGAAGTTCTGCTTCTTCTGCACGTTCTTCAGCTTCCTCTGCACGTTCTTCGGCTACTACTGCATGTTCTTCGGCTTCCTCTACATGTTCTTCGGCTTCTACTATTTGATCGGTTACATCAGATATCTTATCTTGCTGATCTGCATCAGAAGATTCAAAAGTTACATTTTCAACCTTTTCAGACTTCTCAATGAGAAGTATTTCAGTCTCCTTTTTGGAGGACTGAGAGCCATTAACTACATTGGATTTGGAAACAGGTGGACGGCGATTATTACGAATCTCATCCCGCTCTGCAACATCGAGTAATTGGTACAAGATCTCGTTAGCATAACGTTGCGGACTTCTCGAAAACTTTCTCAGAAGAGGATGTGAGGGAGTCTTCTGAGTTAAGAGTTTTAAGTCTAAAGAAGCTGCATCCGGATTCTGAAGTTCAGAAAAATGTTTTTGCTTTTCTTTGAATGAGTACATTTTAGTAAGTATTAAGAGCAGATTTCTCTGCTCTATGAATAAATAAACTATGCTGTCTGAATACGGGTTCCAGGAACCTCGACGAGAGTAGTAGTATCCATAATCCGGAATGTAATCGCGGATCCTGCACGGGCGGTCCATGTAGCTCCATCTTCAAGAACGAATGATGCTCCATCAGCAATTGTAGCGGCTTTGTCAGTACCGGTACCTTCAAGAGTTATATAACGACCTTTGTCATTTGCGGTGATTCCAGATACAGCAGAAATGGCATAGGTGGCAGCAGTGCCATCCGGGATTTCATATCGGTTGCTTTCTGGCTTGATGGCAAGTGTAGTGGCTGAAGCCGTATGTTTTGCTGCCGGAGTACGAACGATGGCACCGGTATATTTACAATATTGATCAATAGAGGTACGCTTGAAGGTAAAGGTGACATAACGCCCATCTTTATCATTCTTTGCTTCAAACGATTGCAGGATCATTGGCCGGTCGTACTCACCGATAATGTACCACTGCTCCTCTCCTACTTCTTTGAACAAGACTATAAATTTACCCCCAGCGTGTTCTTCGATAAAGTTGAGCAGCTGATCTCGCATCCCCCCCATAATGATTACAAAGTTGTTTTCTCCGGATGTGGTAATATCCCCTTTCTCTCCAGTAGCTGTATATGTAGGTATATCATGGGCTTCGAAGTACTTCATATACTCACCGGCTTTCATCGGAATGGTACCAACTTCGCGATTGGCATTCTTTTTGGGAAACTTCACATCAGGGTTAATCTGGGAAAGTTCAATCAGATACACTTTATATGCAATATTAGAACCGTGCGTCTGGCGATCCGAAACATCACCCACATCACCGATGATCATCATAGTTGCCAATGATGTACCACCAAAACCGGAGATACATAAAAATGAGTCCGGGTCCATAAACATGCCAACAACAAAGACGATAGCCAGGAGCATCATCAATGAGAGGAAGAACCTGACAGACATTTTACGAGCGTACTCGTTACCCTTTTTATAAGGATTGGAAATTTTTCTTGCTTTCATAAAATTTTCATTTAAAAAGAAGGGCGGGCCATAAAACCCGCCCACAAACAACTAACTTATTAAAACACACATGAAAAATGGACTATCGCACGCCGGGAATGTTCGGTTGGAGTGCTGCGTTGACCTTACGATTGCCTCCTACCTGACGTTCAAGTTCGAGGAAGTTTCCTTCGTCATCGAGAATCACCATTATATAATCGCCAACTTTGGTTGGAGTATATGCCTCAGTGATATTTTTGAACTTTTCAGATTTCGCGATTGTGGTGGCATTGGTTGTATTGCCACACTCAATAACATAAGCGACACCTTTTTTTGCACCGGTGATATCGGTTATGGCAGTCTCTTTGGTATTCTCGACAGTAATTTGCCAAAAGCCAGCCTTTGCATCGACTGTGGTAGCATCAGCTGCCAAGTCAACAGAAAATTTATTCATAAAAATCTGCTGCCATTCATAATTGTTTGCCTGCATTTTCTCAAAGGAATCAAAACGACGGCCAAGGAAGGCAGCTGCCGTACCTTCTTTCCAAGTGGACCATGCTTTCACAAGTTCCATGTCTTCCTTTGCTTTAATGGCAAACATCTCACCCGGAATATATTCAATAAACTGAAGGTTTCCAGGAACGTCCATCATCATGAAAGGCAGTTGCCCCAGATATGGCAGCCAAATGATACGGATGGAGGTGTCAGGAACCGTATTGAGATAACTATCGGGACCTGTAAAGTCAGTATCTCTTCGATACGTATCACGAATATTTTTGATCCACCAAGGTTGATGAAGTTTATTCAGATAAAGAACATGTTTGTCCAGATCCATATCTTCTGTACAAGACGCAACAACATCGGAACAAAACTCCTGAACGGACTCAAGCATATCAGCTGAAGTATAAGAACGATAAGATTCATTATCATGCAACAACAACTTATTCTCGTGGACATAGCGGAGTAAGGTGTACAGAATTCCGGTACCGGCGTTTAAATAGCTTCCCGGAACACCAGATTTCGGTTTCACATAAATACCGCGCATACGACGTTTGTTTTGTTCTACTTGAGCAGTCTCAAGCGAATTGAGAATACAAAACTCAATCATAGACCACTTAATAGGATCGGATCCTTCTTTATTAAGATAGGCGATATACATGCGTTCGAGCTCTTTCATGGGTCCAAACTTTATCTTGATCATTGCATCGTCTACATGCCCCATCTCATTCTCGAGTTTCATATCACCTTTCCAGATCTCACCTACCTGATAAGCCTGGGAAACCTCAGAGAAGAAGGCGTTGAAAACAAGGTCATGATCTTGAATACCATATCTTACGGGGAAGTACTGTGTAAGATCGCGTTTAGACAATACACGGGCTATCAGATAATCCTGACGAAGAACTACATGCTGATTTCCTACACCTGCAGTATTGACCTCTTCATAGTTTGTAACAAACTCACCGGCAGCAAGACGTTTGGGGTCAAGCATGCTATTGGCATGCAGATAGTTGTAACGTTTCTGTAAAGAACGTGAATAGGCAACAGCCTGTTTTCGGAAAGTGACTCCATCTGTTTCTTCGTCAGCATCATCGAGACTGGATGCCGCGCGAGGATTAGCGGTAATCTTATTCCAACGATAATCCATGGAGAACATAGAATTTTCAACACCGAAAAGATACTTAGAAGTACTTGCCGGCCCCATGAAACTAACTGTTGAAACACGAGCTTCAGATAAAGGAATATCTGCAGCGGCCTGACTTTTCATAGTGGAAACAAGGTCACTGACGGTTTGAGTCAATTTAACAAGTGTTTCAGGAGTAGCCGGAGTTGATGATGACTCTGGTGCCTTCGGGTTCTCTTGCTGAGTGTCAGAACTTTCCTGATCTTCACTGGTAGAAACTCCTGAAACAATTCCAGCAAGAATAGCTTGTGCCTGGTTTAACGCGTCCTGATCAAGAGGATTCTGCTGTGCAGCTTGTTCGGCTGCCATATCGTCCTGAAGAGTTACCTTATACTCCTGCTGGTATGAGTTGACAATAGATTGCCAATCCTCATTAGTCAAGGTATTGGCCTTGGCTTTATCGAAGAGTTTAAGTTTTTGGAGTACGGTTTGAATTTTTTCTTTTACATTCATACTGATAAGAAATTATTGATTATACATAGCTGAGAGCACGCTGTTTGAGTTCCTCATTGTCGAGATATTCCTGTCCGAGGCGGTATGCTTCGGAAATAGCTTGAGGAAGAGTGAGGATATTATCAATGAGACCGTTAGTTACAGAATGAGTTGCATCGAACGTTTCTCCCCTGAAGATCGGATTATCTTCAGGGGGATCAGTTTCAGTCAGTTTAGTCCGGGAACGTTTCACTTCGGAAATAAACTGTTCGGCAAGAGGATCCAGTTCTTCACTGATATACTGTTCCTTATTACCGGCACGCAGGTCTTCATATTTTTTATTCTTCAGATCGGAATAGTTAGATTTGGCTGTAATATGTTTAACTCCAAGACTTTCATAATAGGATGAGAAATCCCAGTAATCTGTCATAGTGCCAATACAACCAATGGAATCATTCTGAGTAAGTGCATTGATTCTGGTACCATGACATGCGATATAATATCCGGCAGAAGCACAACATCGCTCGATCAATACTTCGATTGGCTTTTTAAGGGAACTTATTGTTTCAGATAGCCGGTCAAGGTACCAGGCTTCACCACCCGGCGTATTAATATGTAAGAAATGGGTAGCAATGGCCGGATTGGATTCGGCAGCTATCAGATCCTGTTCAAATTGTTTGCTTGAGAAATACCAACAAGATGAAGAGGTTACAATTCCCCAGATACGGTGATAAGCTATACTGCCTTCAGGCAACTCTTCAGAAGAGAAGTCATCTGTTATATTGATACCTTGGGCTTCAGCATGAGTTTCGATACTCTTAAGAAGTTTAGATAAGGCTTTTTTTGAAAGCTCTTGATAGGTAGGAGGATTTTCATTAAAGAAAAATGCTCCCGGTAACGGACGGTCAGCCGAGATCAATGGAAAACATTCCATCATCGCGGAGGTATAACCCTCTGCGGTGATAAGAAGTTTGTTTGAAAGAAGAAGCTGGCGAAGATAAGTTCTGTTCATCTGAATATCTTTTCAGCGAAGATAGAGGATGAACAGAAGGCTATGAAGGACGGTAAACCGTGGCTTTATGGAATAAAGGGAGAACGGAGCATCTTACACACAATATTAAGAGTTGCAGTATTAAGGTACGGAATTATAGTTACCGATGCCGGGATATCTGTTGTTCCGAGATTAATAATCCGATTGGAAGAATCACGGAGATGTACAATCACCTGGCGCGTGACAGAAAATTCACGTACTATATCAGAGTCGGGTAATTCTATGGTGATATCTTTATCACAATTAAAGCAATTACCAGCAGATGTTTTTTCGATAGTGTAATTAAAATCAAACGGATCAGCAATGAAGGTATAAGATGATTTCTTCATTTTATTCTTCGGAGTTACTGAAATGATAATGGATAGTTCTTTCATAATTAACATAATTAATTTATAATCAACAAGTTCGCCACACATAGGACATTTTGTCCGCCATTTTGGGACAAAAAGCATAGTCTGGTCGGTGATTTTTCAGCCGTTTTTTAACTTCTTTTTATATTCCCGACGTCGTTTCCTCTTACGAATATTCTCACGCCACCGATAGAAGTTCTTTAAAAGTGCATCTTCAGATATACTCTCTATACAATAAGAACACAGGAAATTATGAACTATATCCAGATTGTTAAATTCGTGTCCGTTCTGATCGTTTTCGTCCATTACAGAATGAAGTTCACGGTTAAACATACGACGTATTTCAATTTCTATGATCCTGGCTGATCTTGAAGAGAGGTAATTATAAACCAAAGGATCTTTCCCGATACGCCGTTCGGGAAGGATAAAAGTCAAATTGCCATTGTCGACGGGTGACTGATCTGAACGCCTTTTAGCCATCAATGTCCATATGATGTGATACAGGTCCGTATTGTCGGGAATACGAAAAGGTTCATCAGAACCATTGTTAAACTTTCCGCGAAGATATTCTGCAAGGTATGGCTCAATTTGAATACTGGTGGTAATCATGGCTTTTTCTCTTATTATTTTTTTGAAATAGTTTTTATTCGTTTTTGCTTCCAACTGTCCAACCGTCCAACATGGGGTTTGAATCAAAACTAAAGTTACTGATTTCTATTTAGTTATGCAAATTTACTCAACTAAAGTTTATGTTGTTGGACGTCCAACACGTCCAACAAAACACATTTTTGTTGGACAGAACGTAATTTTCAATGTTGGATAGTAGAGAGAGGTAAATCCAACACGTCCAACAGCGTCCTACAAAACAACAGATGTGTAGGATATATATATACTTTAATAAAATAGATATACTACTATCCTACAGGCTTTTACTTTTTAAAATGTTTTTTCTTGTTGGACTGTTGGACGGTTGGACGTACTTTATGAAAAGTTTTCTTTTCAAAACTCTCGCTTCTATGTTCCTCTTTTTTTATTCAGGGGGTGTGGGGGATTGAAATAGGATATCATAATAGATAGTGTTAATTAGGGTGAGAAATGTCCGTATATTGGAAAAGAGAAAAACAAAGATTCCCGCCGGGTGAGCAGCGGGAATCGAGATGCATTAGAGTTCGCCAAGTTCTTGTTGGCTTTCGTCGTCAGGCTTTCGCTGAAGGTCGATATCATACAGTTCGCGAAAGATATCGTAGTTGAGGGCGATACAACTTGAGTTCGTGGTCTGCTTCTCCATCTTACGCACCATGGTATTATCAATCTTGACACCTTCTTCCGGTCGGAAAGGAAGATTCTCATCCGCGACGAATCCCCCCCGAGGTACTTCGACTACATCGTACCAATTGAAACGGCGGGCATGGATCAATCCGATGTAACTGGGATGTGAACGAAGGTTCTGTTCGATAGTGGATTGAGTGGACTCCTCACTGTTGTAGGAACTGCGGGCAAACTGTGTGTAGATCGGACTGAGGCGTAGGAACAGAACACGCGTACCGGCAGGGAAGGTGACTTCTTTTTTCTCGCCGCCGGGGAGTTGATAGTAACGCGATCCGGGGTGTCGATCGTGAAGTCGCGGCCTTCGCGAACGGCCTTGCTGTCGATCATAACGTCCATGGCCTTAAAGAAGGTGGCGAGCTTATCTGTCTTGCTGATCAATTCTACCTGGAACTTAATCTTGTCGCAGGCAATTTTAAAAAAACTTTTGTAAGTAAATGGCAATTTCATATCTGTATAATTTTCAATAAGTTTACATGTGGCTAAAAATAATGAAGCGGTTTTCATTAGACGGTCAATTTCTCCGGCATTGATAAGTGCTTCTTTCAGTTCATCATAGCACTGTTGTTTGAGGGCTCGGAAATTATCCATGACAATGGGGCGAAGCTTCAGAATTTCAAATAGAACATTGGATAGCCCTACTTTGGCGGGATCCTCGATGTCCTTGAGTTCATTAAATAGCTGAACTTCCTCCGGAATACGGTTTTTGGGTTTCGGAACCTCGCAGACGATGATACGGGACATAAGGCATTGTCATCACGCTGGGGTGTCTCCTGCCCGCAAATGATAACCGGGGCGTATATTTTCTCGACTTCTATTTCCTTACCGGATGTACCCTTCCTTTTTTGACGGCCATCGCATCGTAGACAGCACCTTTCAGATACTGAAATATGATGTCCTTTATATCTTTGTTGTTATACTCATCGAGTACTGCAGGGACATCCCGGAAAGTTGAAAGAAGAGAGGACAACGCAGGAAGCGTACCCGTATTTAGGTTGAAGATCGGAATCTTAGGAGAGATGAACAAAGACCGTATCGAAATGGCAATCTGTGTCTTTCCGGAGGACATAGGACCCATGAAAAAAGGAGCAGTGAACAGGCGGTCGATGTTATGGATGTTACTACGGAAGGCGCACATGATAGCAAAGAGAATAGCCCATTTTCCATTGTCATTGATCTTATATACTTGATCCATCAGACTTGCCCATCGTTCAAAAGAACACTGTTTCTCGGCAGGGATATCTTTATATACCAGTTGCGAAACAAGTTCGTACTTTTCGGATTGGTACCCGGAACCGGCATATATAGTGGAGAATGCAGGAAGATAATAGTTCTTGTTATTGTGGGTAACAACCCCAAGCTCGTTGACCGGGTCAAAACGTGCTTGTTCATCGACAATGTGGAATATTCCGTTGGAGAAAGCAAAAAACATATTACTCTCTTGGCGAGATGCTCCATCGGATTGTTGATTTCCATAAGTCATTATTTCATAGCAGGTGACAAAATGCCGGGACATATACTCTTTTATCTTAGTCCAATGTTTCTCTTCTCCGGAGGTGAAGTTGACGGCCTCTAATTGGATCAGCTCCTCTTCGATAGTTGCTTTCTTAAGAAGTGCCCTGGAAGGGATTTCAATATAAAGTGGATTTTTGTAATACCGGCGATTAATCTTGAGTACCCTCTTATTGGCGTCTTTATCATCGGAATAGATATGTAGAAGAGGGGTCATGAAGAAATCGGCCACCTGCAGATGACCTCCTTTTTCTTGCCGGAACATGTAGCACACGGGCTCGCCTTCTTTATTAAGCTTGGGATAAAAGCCACATTGCCGATACATTTCCTTGTATTCCGGGTTATCATCGACATAACCGGGAAGTTCATCCGGATCATAATCTTCTTCATCATCATCTGTACGCTGGGCATTGATAGCCATCCGGGATTTTCGTTTGGCCAAGTAGGGCTTTAGAATTTCATTGAAAGCTCCCTTATTTAAAAAAAGACATTCGTAAAAAAACTTAAGATTAACGATCCTGACTGAATCGTCCGCGTAGCTAATCAGATCAGCACAACGTTCGATAAAAGGAGTACGTTCACCGAAGTAACCCGGAAGGAATTTGCCATGTAAAAGTACATAATATTTTATAAATGTAAAGCTTTTATCAAAACGTTGTACTTCCTGATTATATCCTTCTTCATCTTCCTCTTCTTCCGGTTCTTGTTCTCCAGCAGGAAGTGTGACTGTAATATTAGTCATACCGGCCCGATATATCATAGTCAGGGCAGAGAGGTATTCGGACTCGTCACCGTCTTTATTGATAGATAACCCGTAAGAATCGGTAGTAAAAAAGGTACATTCACGACGGATCTCCTGAATGTCTGTCGCTGATGGAATACCATTGATCAGAAGTATTGGCAGATCACCATACGCATTAAGAAATTCCGAGAAATCACAGGTTAAAATACAGGGTTGCCCTTCTTTACGCAAATCTTTAATCAAATCGAGTCCATAAACTCCGGGCTTCAGTTCTTCTTGTTTCGGAGCATCTTTCAGGTTACGAAGGATATCGCGAACTTTACGACCCAGGATTTCCGTATTCATATCAAATCGATCAGCCAAAGCACGTATATGGTTCAGCCGTGAAGTCTCTGAAGATATGCAGGAGATAAGGTTGCATATCGTGTTGAGAACTTCTTCCTGTTCATTCGGATCCGGAACCGGATTGTTATCTAAGAAGACGTCTGCAAAATAAGTGGGAAAATCTTTACGATGATTCAGTAACCATTTAGCAGTATTATCCTTCTCTTCAGAAGCAACATTATCCGGATCCTTGCCTTCAGGAAGACGAACACATTGTACTGAAAATCCAGCACGCAAAAACAATTCACAAATCCTTAAGGAGGCTTTAATTCCTGCCGGATCCGGATCATACACAAGTGTGACAGATTGGGTAAAACGACTAAGTAATCTTATCTGTTCCGGGGTAAAAGCGGTACCGGAACCAGCAACTGTGTTTTCAACTCCTGCAGCATGAAGGGACATTACATCGAACTGCCCTTCGACCAAATAAGCAAAAGTCATACGGGAAATAGCCCGTTTGGCTTGATAAAGACCGAAGAGCTGTGTACCTTTTTTGAAAACAGGTGTATCACCGGTATTTACGTACTTCCCTATATTTTCCTTTGGAGTAATGAAGCGTCCGGAAAAACCTATGATGTTTCCATTCAAATCAATGAAAGGAAACATGATTCTATCCCGGAATACATCATAAATGTACTTCCGTTCATTCTCGGCCAGAATACCTACTTTTTTCAATATGGTTTCTGAATAACCGGCCTGAATCAATTCTTTATGTGCAAGGTTCCCTTCCGGAGCATAACCAATCTGAAAGTTCTTAATGACTTTATCGGTTAATATAAATCCACGCTGATCAAGATAATTCTGTGCCTCCGGAAGATGCTTCTGAAAAAAGATTCCAGCGGCCCGAAGAGCGATCCTCATGGCTTCTATATCTTTTGCCTTTTGAACTTCTTCTTCCGTCAGCTCTTTATTTTCTATCTGTATTCCAGCTTTCCTGGCACACCATTCAAGTGCTTCAGCAAAGGAGAAGTTTTCATGTTCCTGGACAAAAGCGATAACGTCTCCTCCTTTATCACAGACAAAACATTTAAAGGTTTGCCTGGCCGGACTAACTGTCATTGAGGGATGGCTATCGGGATGGAAGGGACAGATACCAACATAACTATTGGATCCTTTTTTCTTGAGAGAGACAAATTCACCGATGACATCAACAATATTTAATGCTGACTTTACACGGTCAATGGTCTGTTTATCAATCATAATTCTCATTATTAAATATGTTCAACTGACGCGCTTCGAAAGCTTCTTGGAGAGTAATCCCGAAGTAATCGCAGAGCGAAAGATATTCCTCTTGAGTGATAGGTTTACGCCCGTAATATAAATCCCAAAAACGCATCTGATTAATGCCAACGGCTTATAAAAGGGACGGTTGGGCATGAAATTCTCCGGATGTTTGAACTTCATGCGCAATATTTCTTGCACCAGATTTCTTTTCACTACCTGGCGAACGACGATCTTACGTCGATGCATGAATAACTGAACCGCCAATTCGGACCGGCTGACATGTTCGGCCATTTCTGCCAAAGTTGCTTTTCCGGCATTCTTCCGGATATATTCTTCCTCTTCAGGAGTCCATCTACCGTTATTCATCTTCTTTTTCTGTTATAAATTCGACAATTATCTTCAGTTAGTTCATAATCCGGATGGCTATCGATATAGGTGGAGCAAATGCCAAGAAATATTTCTCGACGATAAACCGGAACTGAACTTATTATATCATAATAATGGTTAGGCTGCAACTTATCCAAAGCCATGAAAACACGTTGCTTATATTCGCTAAAGCCTGCGGTACCCATGTTAAAAATGGCAACATCGGCCCAATCCGGATGAAGCGTTAGGCCAGATTCTGTTTTTCCTTCTCCAGTTTTTTCCATTCGGCTATTGTTGAAAGAGGTAAGTCAAAGTTGCGCTGGCGGATATTAGATCTCAAAGAGAAACAGGAACCGTTAGCATCCCAACGGACTTTCTTCTCATGGATAACTGTCTGGCGCTTTCCGTCAATGGTTACTTTTTTAGGGATAGGGACCGTCCCTTCAACCTTATGAACCTCGTTTTTATTCACATACTTAATTTCAATGATTGTATAGCCGCATGAGTTAATGGCGGTTTCAAATATATCTGTTGTATACATAACTATTTTGTTTTACGCAAATTGTTCTTTGATTTTTGACATTATGTAATCAAAATGTTCTCTAAACTCTTTTGTATGAGTAAACACAGGGGAATCAATGTCAGATGGCTTTAGCTCCACGATATTGGTGATGCGCTTTACATGCTCTGAATGAGCCTTATTATATCCACTTCTATAAGCACTCATAACCAATCCTCTTACATCCATTCGATCAATAAATTCAGGTTGAGGATCACACACCCTTTTTGAATATTCAATCGCCAGTACTGTTACTGTTTTCTTCTTCATATCTATTCTTTTTCGTACATTTCATCCCAATCTCCACACTCAAAACAAGTCCAGCCGAAAACAATATGTCCACAGCCGTCTGTTGTGACGGGATTCACCTCATGCTCCGTGATGCAATGGCACTTTTTGCAGTACATATCACGAACCTCATCGCTTACATCATCCAGCCACTCATATCCTGCTTCTTGTTTCATATTTATTCAGATTTACACTAATCAACAATAGTAAATTCAACTAATTCAGAGGGAAAAATATCAATTGCCCGTTTTTTACCTTCAGGTAAAACTGAAACTCTTGTATTACCCAAATATTGAAAGATACATTGTTGATATCGGTTAAGAACCTTAAACCGTTTCCCATTTTTCTCAATAACCATTCCTTTACAAACAGGTCTTCCTGTTGAATCAACCAACCACTTATTCAAAAAAGATTCTTCCAGTTGAGCGATTTTTTGTTTAAGTGGAGTAATCTGTTTTTTATAAGCATTTTCAAATACCATAATATCTGAATAAATAGCTTGTACCTCTTTCGTAAGTCGTTCAGCGTCCGCAATACGCTTATTATAATTTTCGTCTATTTCTTTCATTTCTGATTCGTATTGAACCATACGGCAGACATTCAACCGCCGTACGGCAATGTGATTACTCAACTATCATCCAATCATTAGCAAACATATCCTGCCAATCAGGTACGTAGTTTGTAGCCATGCAGCCACATTCTGCATCTGGATATATAACCAAACATTGTTCACGATAATGAATTGTTCCGTCCGCACACTTGCTGATTTCTTTCTTGGCTGCATCCGGTAGTGATTGCATCTTAGGAACAATATCCGATGCTATATCAGAGTTGATTTGCTTTACAATAAAGCATTTACCATCCCATTCTTTACGAGCTATATTGAAACCCTGTTGGAGAGCGACTAAAGCTTGCCCAAAGGGTAAATTTAGGTTTGGGACACTCAATTCAGTTTCCATAAACTCTTCAAAACGGCTCTTTGTCTGCGACATCTCACCTATGAGCAAAAGATAAGCGTGTTCATCCGGTTCTACGCAAGTACCGCTTTCTTTGTCAATGATGCAGCCGTCTTCTTCATCGGTCGTAAATCCTACGATGCAACCTACATTCTTTTCTCCGGTGTTTTTCTCTGTAAATTCTACTTTGTCGAATAAATTAAATTTTCTCATTTACTTATCAAGTGGGTTTTACAAAGCCGCCCAAGGCTATTTAATTCCTTTCTGTATTGGTTTAAACCTTTTCAGGATACGTTAATATTCAATTTTTCTTTCATGAAAGAAAATATATGCGCAATCACATCAACCGTCCACCCATCACCAATACATCCCGCCGCCCTATCTCTATCCAATACACTTGTATATCCATCCGGAAGAGTTTGGCAGCGTTCGAGCTCTATCTGATTGAGATAACGGCACGACTCCTTTACATCTTTTTCGTCAAACACAAGCGTTGTAAATCCCTGATCGAAATATCTGTAAAGCATTCTACTAACAGTCCTTAACGGTCTACTGTCACTTTCAAGTAAACATCTTGCTTTCTTCCTGTCAGCATATCCATGCGTAAGAATTGACTGCAAATATATTTTCCGATCCTTTGGAAGTGGTATGGCTGAATATTTCATACCAAACATATCTGTATGTTTAGGACCGATGTTAGTCCAATAGTATCTATTCCTTAATTGAGCAGAAACCAGTTCAGAGTTAATATTTGTTGCACAAACTCCAAGTTTATTAGATATAGTAGCATAGTCTGCTGCGGGCATTTCTACATTTTCCAAAAGAAAAAATGGAGCTTGGGTTTCGTTTAATCCTCTCATATATTCCCAAAACAAGGAGCTTTTATTACCTTGCAGTCCTTTTCTATCTCGATTGGCTTGACTCATATCTTGACATGGGGAGCCGCCAATAAACAAATCTATCTTTCCTATTTTCTTAAAATCAACATTGCGGACATCACCAAGTTGAATTGTATCGGGATAATTAGCTTGTGTTACTTTGATAGCATCTTCCTTGATCTCACAGGCGAAATACTCATCAACTTTTATTCCTGCTCGTTCAAGCGCAACACGACCACAGCTTATTCCATCGAAAACACTTACCACTCTCATTTTTGTTCCTTTCTATCTTGTTATTAATCAATTATAGACTTCATTTTCTTAGTTCGGGTAATTTCTTCTTTAGGATTGGATTTGTCTAAAACAAAAGGTTTTAAACATTCCATGCACTTAACGTTTGTCTTTCCTATCAGTTTATTTGTATTCCAAATATTCCAATGACCACATAAAGGACAATCCCAAATAAAACTTGATGGATATGCTCTCTTCTTTCCTGAATGAACCAACTTCCGAGGAATAACAATAGAACTTTCGCTCATATTTAATTTATTTTGAGGATTTTTCTATATAGACCGGGAATATTCCGGCCTATATAAAAATAAACAAACCCTAACAGGGGCTTTACCCTACAACTGTCCTTTCAGTTGGCTCTTTAAGTAATTAATAAAATGTGACTCTATATGGAGTCGTTTATTCTAAATAAGTCCTTTAGAAACAATACAATGGATTGTACCTTCATCATTTACAATTAATTCATCTGCACAGTGCGAACATATTGTATGCTCTTTATCAACCCACCAACAATTACCATAATTGGGATTATAACACGGATCATTATCCGTACAACCACAATATCGACAGACACCTGATTTATAACGAGGTTGAAACTTAATATCCTTCAAAGAAAGATATCGTCTCGTTTTATGATTTCTTCTCCTTTTTTTCATATATCAATTGCTATATAAATGAAGTATTCAATCACACGATAGAATAAAGCTAATCCCGCCCCAATTAGAAACAAACACCAACCGGCTATCTTTAAAATCTTTTTGATTTCTTGTTTTTCGTCTTCTGTCATCATGGTTATTTCATGTGGTTATTATGCCAGTAATTAATCATCTGAGAAACAGTCTTAACACCTATTTTAGCTTTGATATTTTCACGATGTCGATTGACAGTAGGAATAGATATTGCAAGTTCCTGTGATATTTCATCAGCTTGCATATTGGAAACTATTAAGCGGAATACCATCATTTCGCGTTCGGTTAACTCAGTGGTAAGTTTAGGCTTACAAATGACACCTTCATATAAACATTCACCGCGCATTGGACATTTGACTTCCTCAAAGTCATAATTTCCCATTGCATCAATATCATAATTGAATTGATCGTACTCGCCGAAATTGCATCTAACGAATCGATGTACAATACGGAATTCATAATACGTCCGGTTGCGAGAACTCTTCGAATAAATCTCAAGTAACTGATTATAAGCTTGTGTGTACCTATCACGAATCAAAGAAAGGATATCATCAATCAACTCTCGATCCATTTCTGTGAATGTACGAGCAGCTTTGTTCTCTTCTTTAATCATTACTTCTCCATCAGGAGTGTTGTAAAATTCTACATTCCGATATTTCATAATTATGCCTTTACTAATGTTGGAACCTTATAATCCAATATCATCTTTTCAAAGAGTTGCCGTTCTAATGGTCTAAATGAGTCAGTACGTAGTTTCGTATAAAAAGTGGTATACGCCATTCCTGTGGTATCCATATACTCTTTTCGGAGTGCAATTTTGTTTTCATCAGAGAGAGCATCGTAATGGTCTTTAAGTACCATTTTTTGAGATTCTTCTGTTTTTCCCATGTCAGTACAATTTTTAGTTCTATATTTATACTGCAAACATAAACAATAGTTGCTATAAAACAAAACTATTGTTTATAAAATAATCTATTAATTGTGTTATTTAGACAAAATATAAATTATAGTTATGTTTATAGGTGAAAGAATAAATAAACTTTTAGAAGAGAGGAAAATTACTAAGGTAAATTTATACACCTCTATTGGCATTAGTGGTCCGGGATTAGATAAAATAATTGCAGGTGCAAATGTAAGAGTAGGTAATCTTGAGAAGATTGCCGATTTTTTCAAAGTATCAATGGATTATTTTTTTGATAGAGAGGCAGATAACTCATCTATAAATATAGGTCATCACGTTAATGGTAGTGGAAATAATGTATCTGGAGATATTACTTTAAGTGAATGTCAAAAGGAATTAGTACATCTTAAACAACTACTTGAGGAGAAAGAAAGAACCATTCAAATTCTTTTAAAACAACAATAACAGCAATTTTAACACCGTAGCATAGTATATAAGGACAAATATCGGACAAATCAAAAAATATTAACCATAATTATGAAGAAGTAAGTAGTTAATTTTCAAGGTATAATTCCTCTATTTTTCAATAGAGGAAAATCCGATACTCTCCACCTCTTCTAAAGGTTATACAGCATAGTTTTTGTATCTTTCTATATTAATCACAAATATAAGTTATCATTATTACTAAGTCCTAAAGAACAATTTGGTATTAGAAGCACTATCAGATACTT
Source organism: Bacteroides nordii WAL 11050 = JCM 12987 (assembly GCA_000613465.1). GTDB lineage: Bacteria > Bacteroidota > Bacteroidia > Bacteroidales > Bacteroidaceae > Bacteroides > Bacteroides nordii. The sequence continues at coordinate 7,064 of BAJA01000017.1, read as the reverse complement.
TCATCAAGAGTTTTAAAGAAAGAAATATCATCATAAAAAATATTTCATTCATCTATAGATTGATTATAACTCTAAATTTTATAGTTTTGGAGCCTACAATTCAAACCACTTCTTTCATTTATAACAGAGAATAAGTAACTACCTCCACCCCAAAATTTCTATATAACAAGGCCCGTAAACTACTGAAAAAAAAGAGGGTGTCTAAAAATGAAGTGCACCTCTTAAAGATACTAATTTGAAAGCTAATCACAACTCTGCTCTTCAGATTGCATCTCATTCTACAGTTGCCAAAGATCTTAAATCAAAAATTAATCATAACTATACCTATAGCTCATTTAATACCATTAACTATAAATTAACATTACAGAATATCAACGCACTACATTATCCATCATAACACTCATTTGTTAAAACAGTAATTACACAATCACAGAACAAAAAAGCCATTGGAACGTTCCAATTTAAATTAGTAGATTAGGATTACAATACTTAATTATATAAAGTCATGAAAATAATAATAGCAATTATCATAGCAATAACTATATTCGCACTGATAAAATCAGCAATAAAAGCCAATAAGGTAAAGAAAGAAATAGATGTTGTTTCTCCACCAGACAATGATGCAGAAAACAATAAAGAACAAATGAACAAAAAAGGATAAAAAATCAATTGAAAATCACCACTGATCGTTCTGATAAAGGTTTTCACTCGGTCTGAAAAAGAAACTCCTTCTATTCAAACCGACGAAAACATACGCATAAACAAAATACCTGTTCATCATCACAAGATACTCATATAACAGTATTTACAGTATAAATCTGATTATTTTTCTGCCCACTCAAGGATCACAGGACTCTTCACATTTACCCCAAACAAATGTGTCTTTGCCAGTATATTACGTGCCAACTGCGCTTTATACTCTTCAGGAGCATACCGGAAATAAGCTTCTGCCGCTCTTACATGGGCAGCATCATGAATAGGAAACTCTCGTAATTCAGGTATTCCAAACTCTGAAGTATCCAACTCTTTTCGTTCACTCGTTGTCAGCTTATCAGATGACATTTTATGCATTTCACTCATAATGATTCATTTTTATTGTTACATATTACACAGCGTAACAGAAAACAGATCTATAAAGATTGGCGAATAAAGCAATATTAAGAAACAAGTGAGTTGTCGAAGAAGAAAAGAAGCATTCTCTCAGAAGAAGAACAAAGAATTAAATAAATCAAAAGGCTAACAAAAAAAAAGGCTATCTATCCCAGACAGCCAATCTTTGTTAACCTTAAATCTAATACTATGAAAAACACAGTACAAAGATACGGACTTTCAGGACACTTGCAAATATTCTGCATATATTTGTAAGAATTATAACATCGTTTAATAGATACCAGAAATTTGTTAACACTTCAATAAGATATTCATAAAAACAATAGCCTGTTTGGAAGCTGAATAAGATAAAAACCACTATCTTTGCAACGTTTTATACTGTAAAATAACAATAAACCAAAGATATGATAGCTAAGATTAACCAACTTCTCGAAGAAGTTGAAGCACTGAAAGCCACCAATGCAGAAGAACTTGAAGCACTCCGTATCAAGTATCTCAGTAAGAAAGGAGCCATCAATGACCTAATGGCTGACTTTCGTAATGTAGCGGCTGAGCAGAAGAAAGAAGTCGGCATGAGACTGAATGAACTAAAAACAAAAGCATTAGATAAAATCAATGCACTGAAAGAACAGTTTGAAAGTCAGGATAATGGCGCATGCGAACTGGACTTGACCCGTTCAGCTTATCCCGTAGAGTTGGGAACACGTCACCCACTCTCTATCGTAAAGAACGAAATTATTGATATTTTCGCCCGTTTGGGATTTAGCATTGCCGAAGGTCCGGAAATAGAGGACGACTGGCATGTATTTTCAGCACTGAACTTTGCTGAAGATCATCCGGCACGTGACATGCAAGATACTTTCTTCATCGAATCACACCCGGATATTTTGCTACGCACACATACTTCTTCTGTACAAACACGGGTTATGGAAGTGTCGCAACCTCCTATCCGTATCATTTGCCCGGGACGTGTATACCGTAACGAAGCTATCAGCTACCGTGCGCATTGTTTCTTTCATCAGGTAGAGGCACTGTATGTGGATAAAAATGTATCGTTCACAGACTTAAAACAAGTATTATTGCTCTTCGCCAAAGAAATGTTTGGTGCAGATACAAAAATCCGTCTGCGTCCGTCATACTTCCCATTCACCGAACCAAGTGCAGAAATGGATATCAGTTGCAATATTTGTGGTGGTAAAGGATGTCCGTTCTGTAAACACACCGGCTGGGTAGAAATCCTGGGTTGTGGTATGGTAGATCCGAATGTGCTCGAATCTAACGGAATTGATAGTAAAGTATATAGCGGATATGCTCTTGGTATGGGTGTTGAACGTATCACAAACTTAAAATACCAGGTAAAAGACTTACGTATGTTCTCAGAAAATGATACACGATTCCTGAAAGAATTCGAAGCAGCCTATTAAATTTACAATTGGACAATTTACAATTTACGATTAAAAAGACTTTGATTTATCAATAAATCAGGTAGACATCGAAATTTGTAAATTGTCCAATTTGTTATAAAAGACATAGTCTTAGAAGCAGCATACCAAAAAAAGTTGAAAGTTGAGAATTGAAAGTTGAAAATTACTATTCAGCATGATAGCACAGTCAATTTTCAACTTTTAATTCTCAACTAAATAAGTTCCCAATTTTATGAAAGACAGGCTCGTTACTCCCGGATATTGCCTTATACTAATGGCAAACTTCCTTTTGTATTTTGCCTTCTATCTGATACTTCCCATCCTTCCTTTTTATCTGACTGAGATTTTCCATACCGGAAATGCGGCAATAGGAGTTATTCTGTCGTGTTACACCATTGCATCACTCTGTATCCGTCCGTTCTCCGGTTATTTACTGGATACATTATCCCGAAAACCTCTTTACCTGATTGCTTATTTCATTTTTATTTCCATATTTGCCGGATACATGCTGGCAGGGGTATTGACCTTATTCGTCATGCTACGCATAGCACATGGATTAGCATTCGGTATGGTCACAGTGGCCGGAAACACGATCGTAATTGACATTACTCCCTCATCACGCCGGGGTGAAGCGGTAGGATACTATGGATTAATGAATAACACGGCAATGAGTTTCGGTCCCATGACAGGACTGTTCATGCACGATGCCTATTCATTTGAAACAATCTTTCTCTGTTCCTTTATTGCAGGAATATTAGGATTTATCGCTGCCTGCCTTGTGAAAACTCCTCCTAAACAATCCGTAAAACGAGAACCATTATCATTAGACCGCTTTGTATTAATAAAAGGAATACCTGCCGGTATAGCCCTATTACTGCTCTCTATTCCTTACGGAATGACAAGTACCTACATAGCAATGTATGCCAAAGAGATAGGTATTACACTGAGTTCAGGGTTATTTTTCACCTTTATGGCAGTAGGTATGGCCGTTTCACGTATGTTCTCAGGCCGACAAGTAGACAAAGGACGCATCACACAGGTTATCACCTTAGGACTATATCTGGTATCAATCTGCTTCTTCTTTCTTGCAGGTTGTGACAAACTGATGAAAATAAGCCCCGAATTCACTGAAGTACTCTTCTTTATAATCGCATTGTTATTAGGAGTAGGCTTTGGCACAATGTTTCCGGCATTCAATACTTTATTTGTCAACCTGGCACCCAACAGCCAACGCGGTACAGCTACCTCTACCTACCTCACCTCCTGGGATGTAGGTATCGGTATCGGACTTACAGCCGGAGGTTATATTGCCCAGCTGACTTCTTTTGATATGGCATATCTCTTTGGTGCCTGCCTGACAGTAGTTTCTATTTTTTATTTCAAACTGAAAGTGGCTCCTCACTATCATAAAAACAAATTACGATGAGAAAAAAAGAACGTTATGAGAAAGTAATCGCCTGGTTTCAGGAAAATGTACCCGTGGCAGAAACGGAACTGCATTACAACAATCCGTTCGAACTGCTAATCTCCGTCATCTTGTCTGCGCAATGCACAGACAAGCGTGTGAATATGATTACTCCACCACTCTTTCACGACTTCCCTACCCCGGAAGCATTGGCTGCCAGTACGCCAGAAGTTATATTTGAATATATCCGCAGCGTTTCTTATCCCAATAATAAAGCCAAGCATCTGGTAGGTATGGCAAAAATGCTGGTAAAAGACTTTAATAGTGAAGTTCCCGGCACACTGGAAGAACTGGTGAAATTACCCGGCGTAGGACGAAAAACCGCCAATGTCATCCAGTCTGTTGTATTCAACAAGGCAGCAATGGCAGTAGACACCCATGTTTTCCGTGTAAGCCACCGCATCGGATTAGTAGGTGCGAACCATACCACTCCTTTTAGTGTTGAAAAGGAGTTAATGAAAAATATCCCTGAGAAACTGGTACCAATTGCCCATCATTGGTTAATCCTTCACGGGAGATACATCTGTCAGGCACGTACCCCTAAATGTGACACCTGTGGTTTGCAAATGATGTGTAAATATTTTCAAGAAGCCAAAATTAAGTAGCAAGTAGTCAGAATTAAAGCCAAATGCCTACTAAATTCTAACTACCGACTGGTATATTCTAAAAAATTAATAGTAACTTTGCGGGCACTGAAAAAAAGAAAAACTAACACTTTTAAATAATAGAGTATTATGACAATAGACAAATTCAACTTTGCTGGTAAAAAGGCATTCGTTCGCGTTGACTTCAACGTACCCTTGGACGAAAACTTCAACATTACAGACGACACACGTATTCGTGCAGCTCTTCCTACTCTGAAGAAGATTTTAGCAGATGGTGGCAGTGTAATCATCGGTTCTCACTTGGGACGTCCGAAAGGCGTTGCTGATAAGTTCTCTCTGAAGCACATTGTTAAGCATGTATCAGACTTGTTAGGTGTAGAAGTTCAATTTGCAAACGACTGCATGGGCGAAGAAGCTGCTGTTAAAGCTGCTGCTCTGCAACCGGGCGAAGTGTTATTGCTCGAAAACCTCCGATTCTATGCTGAAGAAGAAGGCAAACCAAGAGGACTTGCTGACGATGCAACAGATGAAGAAAAAGCTGCAGCCAAGAAAGCTGTAAAAGAAAGCCAGAAAGAATTTACAAAGAAATTGGCTTCTTATGCTGACTGTTATGTAAACGATGCATTCGGTACTGCTCACCGTGCACACGCTTCTACAGCTCTGATTGCTAAATACTTCGACAAGGATAACAAAATGTTTGGTTACTTGATGGAGAAAGAAGTAAAGGCAGTAGATAAAATATTGAATGACATCCAACGTCCGTTCACAGCTATCATGGGTGGTTCTAAAGTTTCTTCAAAGATCGAAATCATTGAGAACCTGTTGAACAAGGTTGATAACCTGATTATCACCGGCGGTATGACTTATACATTCACCAAAGCTCAGGGTGGCCAAATCGGTCTGTCTATCGTAGAAGATGACAAACTTGATCTTGCTTTAGATCTGATGAAGAAAGCAAAAGAAAAAGGAGTTAATCTGGTATTGGCTGTGGATGCTAAGATCGCTGACTCTTTCTCTAATGATGCTAACACTAAATTCTGTGCCGTAAACGAAATTCCTGACGGATGGGAAGGTCTTGACATCGGTCCGAAGTCAGAAGAAATCTTCGCTGAAGTTATCAAGAATTCTAAAACAATTCTTTGGAATGGCCCAACAGGTGTATTTGAATTCGAAAACTTCACTCACGGTTCTCGCACAGTAGGCGAAGCTATTGTTGAAGCTACCAAGAAAGGTGCTTTCTCACTCGTAGGTGGCGGTGACTCTGTAGCTTGTGTCAACAAGTTCGGATTGGCCGATGGTGTTTCTTATGTTTCTACAGGTGGTGGTGCACTGCTTGAAGCTATCGAAGGAAAGATACTTCCGGGTATTGCTGCTATCGAAGAATAATAAAAAAACATCTTCATTATAATATAAAAGGCAGCTCTTTTTTCACACAAAAAAGAGTTGCCTTTTTCCTTTCCGATAATGAAAAAGCTACTGTTACTCAGTATATCTGCCCTCTTTATCCTTGCATGTCATAGCGGATCCAAAGAGGTAACGACCACACAAGTCAAGCTTCAATCCGTCACTTTAGGGTTGATGCCTACCATGGATGGTTTTCCGTTTATCGTTGCCCATCGGCAGGGCATTTATGATTCACTGGGACTGGAAGTAAATTTAGTGCGTTTTAATTCAGCTAATGACCGGGATGCTGCTCTTCAGGCAGGTCGCATTGACGGAATGATAACCGACTACCCCAGTGCTGTATTGCTGCAATTGCATCATCCGGGATTAGCCGTTATAATGGAAAACAACGGATATTTCTGTTTTATATCAAGCAAGAAAAGCGGAGTTAACCAACCGGAACAATTAAAAAAGAAAAGTATAGCCATCTCCCGCGGGACTGTGATAGAATATGCTACCGACCTGTTTTGTACAAAATCCGGTATCAAAACAGAAGAAATAAACAAGCCTGAAATAGCACAAATCCCATTGCGCCTCAATATGCTGGAATATGGACAAATAGAAGCTTCCTTCCTACCCGACCCTTTTGCAACCATAGCTATGAACGATGGAAACAGATCCTTGATCAGTACCCGCGAACTGAATATCCATCTCACCGGAACGGCTTTTACAGAAGCTGCACTACAAGAGAAGAAAGCGGAGATAATATCACTCATCCAGGGATATAACCTTGGGGTAAAGTACATACAAACACATTCATCCCAAGAAGTGTCAACTCTATTAGCCGAAGAATTCAGAATATCAGAAAACCTGGCCAGGCTTATCTTGTTACCATCTTATACCCCTGCCAGCCGGCCCAACATTCAGGAGATCAACAATACTCTTAAATGGTTGAAAGAAAAAAACAGGATACCAGCTCATTATCAGGGAGAAAATCTGATAGACACCACCTTCACCGTTCCATATAAAATACCTCTACCCCAACACCACCAATAATACTTACTAAATGCCAAATTA
>BAJA01000018.1 GCA_000613465.1 Bacteroides nordii WAL 11050 = JCM 12987 | reverse complement strand
TACTATTGATATTCAATCATTTGCGACGCATTCATGTAATATACAGCAATATTTGCATCTCTCTTTCCTGATCGTTTTCTGTAGTTGTTCATTAACTGACAGATAAAATGCTATAAACGAGTCAACTGAAAGCAAAAAGTGTTTCAATAGACGTTCGTTTAATTGAACACCTTTATTACACCTTATTATAGAAGGGAAACAAAGCAAAACTATACAGATAAAAACTGAAATAACAGGATAGAATAGATTTCTAATTATCAAGACATTAAAGATAGTACATCAAATATATTATTATTTTTTTTTATTAAACATTTTGTCATTCTAAAAATACACTATATCTTTGCGTTCAATTAAACGAACGTCTATTGAAACACTTTTTATTTAAACATATATCCGGTTAATTACCAATATATTAAACAGAGAAAACAGACTATAAAGCACTTTTTACTTCTTGAACCATTCATACAAGAATGAAAAAAACAGTTACTTTCGCAGTTTTAAACTTTTTTAATGTATTCAAAATTAAAAGTAAAAACAATGAGTAAACAAGAACTACAAGAGAGAAAGAAAAAAGAAGTAAAAAAAAACAAAAAGGCGAAAAACAACTCCCTTAGTAAACAAAAAACTAAATCAAAAAAAGGAAGAAAAATGGAGGAATCGGTATCTGGTATTATTTCAGAACATAAAGAAGCAATAAAAATCTTTATTACACTTTATAAAAAAGGCGCAATGGGAGATGACTCAAATCTATGCCAGGCAAGTCTGGCACGATTCATTGAGGAGAGAAAAATATTGCTACACAAGGTTAACGGAGAGTATAAACCACTCAAATACAATGCGATCAGAAGCTACATATCAAGAATGTGGCACGAAGAAGACGGAGAGGAAAACAATGAACGGGAATAGATAAAAACAACGAAACAGCAGGACACCAATTCCTGCGACTCGATTTAAAATAATAGGCATACCTTTGGCACATGTTAAAAGCCGGGTATGATAACGTGCCGCTTTTTCAGGAAGGTGGCACGCTCTTTTTTATACGAAACGGAAAATAAAATATAGTATTTATCATTTTAAATTGAGTATTATGAAGAAACAGAAAAGAACGGTATCACAGAGTGAAGCTATGAAAACAAGATGGAAAAGACGGATCGTGATGGAAAAAAGTTATCCGGAGAGTACTGCACAATGGATGGCAGAACGCTGGAAGCATTGTTGGACCACATGCTGTACGGACATGCCATGATTGCCTACCACAAACAGGACGGAAATTTCAGATTTGTGAAGGGGACACTGATTTATTACGAATCGGAGTTCCACAAAGTATATGACTCGACAAAGGTGGAGGGAGCAGTAGTATACTGGGACATAGAGCAACAGGGATGGAGAACATTCCAGGTGGAGAATTTTATGGAGTGGAGACCGGTTGTTTAATGGAAAGTTGAAAATTGAAAATTGAAAATTAGCTGCGCTATCATGCTGAACAGTAACTTTCAATTTTCAATTAAATAAGTTTTCAACAAAAAAAGGCTATGGAATATTTTGGAATTAATTACTTCCCGCTGTTAACGGGATTTTTTCACTGCGATACGATAGAACTGATTACGGCAATACATGGAGTGAAAGGGCCGCATGCGGTGATCATGTTGCTGTGCAAGATATATACTGACGGGTATTACATTCATTGGGGAAAGGATCAGTGCATGATCTTTGCAAGGAAGTTAGGACCCGAATATACAAAAGAGGCGGTAGAAGAGATTGTAGACCTGCTCATCGAAAAGGAGTTTTTCGACAAGGAGAGCTACAAAACTAACGGAGTCTTGACTTCTGTGGAAATACAAAAGGTATGGTTGGAGGCTACAAGCCGCAGAAAGAAGGACTTAACCAAACTGCCCTACATGCTGACAGAGGGTGCGAACTCAAAAAATGTATGCAAAACAGGTAGTTTAACTACAGAAAATGTAGACAAGTTACCGACTCAAATGGAGTTGAACCTCGAAAATGCAGACAATTTCAGACAAAGTAAAGTAAAGCAAAGTAAAGCAGAGAAGAGTAAAGAACTTCCCCCCTCTGATCCCCCCACCGGGAGAAGGAAGAAGAGGAAGATATTTCTTTGCTTCCTCCCCCACCCGAATACGCACTCAATGAGAAAACACACAACTACAGCGGGCTACTGGAGAGCCTGAGACTGCACAATGTGAAGGACAAAGCTGAGATTAAGGCGATACTGAGATTATCGGACTACGGCAGAAAGGGGACAGAAGTATGGAGAATACTGGCGAAAACAAACTGGAGCAGGATTGAAGCACCGGGAAAATATATCCTGAAAATACTCAGGACTTCACAGTAGAAACAAGCTGTAAAAAAAACAGGGATCAGGCAAAAGAGAGTACGTATTTTTTAGGGGGGGGGGGCTAAAGTACGTACTTCACACACTGATTACCTTTTTGACAAGTATAGCAGGTGGGATAACAGGTTGGAAGATGAATAAAACGGCTATAAAAAAGGCATTGACAGAAAAAGAGAGCGATATTGAAAAAGTGGAAATCGCTGATTATAAAGAGGATATAAAGGGAATAACAATGATAGAAAACAATGCTTTTTATACAGTACAAAATTAGTATTTTAATACTGCGTTAAAATACTAATTTTACAGGCAAAAGATATATACTTTTATGTATAAAATAACGTACTTTTATGATGAGGAAAATACTAAAGGAGAAAAGGAGTTAACAATGTTAAAGGAACAGGAGAAATAGAAGTGTAGAGTACCTACCAAAACAATCATTGGTCGACTTGCTTAAGTGTAATTTATTCAAGTTTTACAAGTTAATAAAGAAGTCTTATGCGCTTTGATATACTTAAATACAAGATTACAAAATTATTGCTTCAAGGAAGAAAGTATGAAAACTTTTTTGTAATATCTAAACACGATAAGTTATTCAGGATAGAAGGATGAAACTCAACTTCATTAGCTTTAGTTTTAGCTTATTTTTTACTCCGTCACAAATGAAGTTATAAAATAGCCGATATACCCCCTATTTATAGTAAGCAGAACTTACCAATTACGTCCGGTATCCCACCAAAGACGCGTACCTCCATTGTCTTCTCCGCCCAACGCATCCACTAACTTACGGTATTGTTCTCCGTCCTCCGTCTCTAATGAACCGGGAAAGTTCAGACGACGAACCATTGTTTCCGTATCAATACAATGATTCCGGCTATTATTAAATCTTACAGGGAAAAGACGCGGATAACCTGTCCGACGCTGCTCTGCCCATGCCTCACAACCTTCGGGAAACATAGCCAACCATTTCTGAGTAATGATCTTTTCCAGTTTAACCTCCCGGTCTGCACTTTCTATCCAGCGTGGAGACACCTGACAACGAGCCTTTATATTATTATCGGAATCATACGTATCAACAAAATCAGCAGCCCGATTATCGCTGCTCAGATAATCGTCTGCCGCTGTCAGATTGTACTGGCGAAAAGAGGAAGCCACTCCTTGCTTATAGCATTCTCCCGCATCCTCTGATGTCCAACCCCGCAATGCCGCCTCCGCACGAAGAAACCACACCTCGGCGGCAGTCATCAAAACCGCATCTGTAGACTGATCTACCGTCAGCTTCGACAAAGTGTTGTAACGATTGTGGGCAAAACAAGTCCCCTGACGAATGCCGCGATACTCTCCCTTTAAATCCGTAGCCGTACAATGTTCAAAATAAAATTCCCGCCGGGGGTCACCGTAACCATTCATTATAGATTCTATAGAGGCATTCATATAAGTTTCATTCCATACACGATTGAGTTCACCAAGTGGATTGGAGTATCCACTACCGGTAGAGACAGACGCCAATTCGGTAGCATACTCGAAAACGCCATACGCATTATCTAAAGCTTTCAAGAACTCCGAGCGGGCTTTCAACGGACTCACCACAGCTAAACGCATGGCAAGCCTCATCCGCAAAGAGTTGGCAAACTTAATCCAGGAGCTATATTTCCCATCAAGCAGAATATCAAAACGGGCAAACTCTGTAGCTTCCGGCATTCGTTCTATGTAATCAGAAAGAACGGTAACCGCCGTATCCAGTTCATGGAAGAACTCATCATATACTTCCTCCTGCGTATCGGGCTGATAATTGTTTTCCGGATTCGCAAAATTGGTATATACTACAGGGCCATAATAATCTGTCACACGATGCATCACCTCTACTTTCAGAATCTTTGTAATACCAAAGAATGCCGGCTGCCCTGTACGGGTATGGATTTCCGACTGATAAATCTGAGGAAAGATATAAGCATACGTATGTCCCCACATCGCACTATTCCAACCGTCCTGCATATTATAATCGGAATTATGGCTACCTCCATTCAGTGGTTTGGCATCGTGCATATATCCACAGAACATATCAGCATTAAGATTCTGCGTCAATTGAAAGGGCCAGTTCTTGCCTTTGCCATAATCATAATTAAAATAAATGCCCTGCTGAATAATGCCCAGACGAATACCATGGTCATTATTATCCGCTTTCAAATCTTCATCGGTAATGCCTGCCAAATCGGTATTGTACTCTCTGAATTGGGAAGTACAGGATATCAGTATCGACCCTATAAACAAAGACAGAAGAATCATATTCTTTTTCATCATTTTACCCCTTTCCCGCTTTAAAATTCACATTTAATACTGAATCCCCAACTACGTGTCGTGGGCATTCCATAGACTTCGATTCCCTGGTTATCATTTCCGGTAGAAAGTACCAGATCGGGATCAAAAGGCGCTTTCTTGTAAATAAAAAAAAGATTGCGCCCTACAAAAGAAAGCTGTATATCTTTGAAAACCTTCGTTTTAGCTATCCAGCCGGCAGGTAACTGATAGTTTAGAGAAAGCTCTCGCAGACGCACATTTGTGGCATCATACATATAGTATTCCGTCACACCTGCACGTCCGCCAACTACGTTCTTGTAGAATCCCTTTACATTCTCTACACGATGTCCCTCCAACATGATATATCCATCGTCCCTGGCGTCGGCCGTAGTTTTGGAAACTCCATACATATCCATATCGGCCTGGGTTTGTGAAAGAATATTTCCACCATACCGACAGTCTATCAAAAAATAAAGGCTGACCCCTTTGTAAGAAAGAGTATGACTCCATCCCATCGAAAAGAGAGGATTGGCATTGCCTACCTTCACCGTATTTCCGTCTCCCTCAACCTGAGGCAATCCTTTATTTTCGCCCCCGGCCTCGTAAACGATATTTCCACTGCCATCACGAACAAAAGCTTTTCCGTAAATATCGCCGATAGAACCACCTTTCACTAACTTCATGGCATAACTCGACGAAAAACTGGTAGGACCGTAAACAAACTCTTTTAACTGTTCATGCAGTTCGATAATCCGGTTCTTATTGGAAGAGAAATTGAGTGTTGTTTTCCAGATGAAATCCCGCTTCATCACAGGTGCGACATCCAGTGTCAGCTCCCAACCCTCATTCTGTATATTACCGGCATTGACATACCGATAGGCATATTTATCTCCGGATAAAGCCGGCAGCTTGAAGAATTGATTGCGGGTATTGGTACGGTAATAAGTGGCATTAATGCCCAGACGATTACTAAGGAAACGCCACTCGGTACCTACTTCCACAGAGTATGTCATTTCAGGCTCCATCTCTTTAAAAGGAGCCGCATCACTGGCCTGCACTTCACCGCCGGCAGTAACGTGTGAAACCGGATTGGTGATAAACAGTGGGATATCATTACCCACTTTACTGTATGTACCGCGCACTTTACCAAAAGAAACCCATTCCGGCAAAGCTATCAGTTTATTCAGAATAAGAGAAGCACCAACAGAGGGATAGAAAAACCCCGTCCGCTCATGCTGGGTGTAAGCTAAAGTAGAAGCCCAGTCATTACGGGCGGTCACATCTACAAAAAGGCTCTCTCTGTATCCCACCTGTGCTGTAGCAAATACCGACTGCAACTGCCTGTGAGCATCAATCTTCTGATCGAGGCTGGCCGAACCGTTCATAATAATATTGGCCAGATTAAAGACATTGGGAAATTTCAAGGAAGCCGTCTTAGAGTCGTAACGGACAGAATTTACGATCTTGTCATTAATGCTGGCACCCATAGCGGCATCCAGTGAGATGTCACCCCACTTCTTCTTTGCCGTTGCCATCACATCTCCATAAAGCAGTACCTCCTGATAATCCATTTCAATATAGCGACCATTCACTCCCGCCAATGCCGGAGCTGTAGAAGCATAAAACTTCTGCCGTAATTTGTCATTTGCGTAATCCATAGTACCACGTGCCTGAATATCAAGCCAGTCATTCACCTTCACACGAGCAGACAAAGACGTAATGATTCTGGAACGGGTATCTTTACTCTGGATACGATTGACAATCCAATAAGGGTTTTGCTCAAAATCTTCAAAAGACGTATGCCAATTTTGTACATTGAGCTTACGATCTTCATCATATACTTCAAAATGATCTTTATAATAAGACAGATCTTCGCCACGAGGAAAGCGATACAATCCCACCAGGGGATTCATATAAAAACCTCCGGTAACAGGTTTGTTCTTTACCACCTGGCGCATCACATTCACACTGCCATCCAGTTTCAACCGGCCATTGAACAAAGAGGAGGTTTCGCGGAAATTCAGATTGTGTTTGGAAAGCTGATTTTTATCTATAATGCCCCTTCCGCTGGTATTGGCATAAGAGAAATAATTTTGTAACTTCTCGTTTCCATGGCTCACAGATATAGAGGTAATGGAAGTAAAACCGGTACGAAAGAAATTCTTCAGGTTGTCCTGATCCGGCAGTTCGGCCTTTGCTCCCCAGCTATCTACATCATCACTCACCCCATAGCGGTTTTGCATTTCAGGAAGACTAAAAGCATTATCAACGGTCAGGCTGGTAGAGAAAGATACTTTATGAACTCCGGACTCGCTCCCTTTTTTAGTGGTTATCAATATTACCCCATTAGCAGCCTGGCTACCATACAAAGCTGCAGCCGGAGCACCTTTCAGAATCGTTATACTCTCCACATCCTCAGGATTCAGATTAGAAATGCCGTCGCCTCCGTCACGATTGCCGGCATTGGCTGTACCTCCAATAGCCGAATAGGCTTGTTCGGAAGTAGAGTTGAGCATCGGAACACCATCTATTACATATAAAGGCTGATTATCACTGACTACAGAACGTATACCACGAATACTGACCTTAGCTGATGCACCCGGTCCTGAGGAATTCTTACTAATTTGCACACCTGCTGCTTTTCCTGCCAGTGCAGTAATCATATTAGGGTCCTTCACCCGGTTCAGTTCATCACTTTTGAGCTGCATAGCCGAATATGAGAGAGAAGATTCCTTCTTTTCAATGCCAAGTGCAGTGACAATAATAGGATCAAGCATCACGGCATCTTCTTTGAGTAGTATCTCAAATTCAGTTTGTCCCCGTACAGGCACTTCCTTAGTCTCACATCCCACAAAGGAAATTTGCAGAACAGCATCCTGTTCTACTACTAAAGAAAATTCACCCTCTGCATTAGTAATGGTTCCATCGGGCTCCCCTTTCACTTTTACAGTAGCTCCAATCAAAATTTCTCCTTTGGAATCGACGACGTGTCCTTTTATCTTTTTTCTTGAAGAAAACTGGTCTGTGTGTTTATCATATTCTATATTAATAGCATTACACTCTTCTATTCCCAAAGGAGGTAAGAGCATTAAAAACAGGTATAAAAGAGTCCTTTTAGTAAGTAACATGTTCATTTCAAATAGATTGTGCTTATACAAAAGTACACAATAAATTCTAAAAAAATATTTTTTAGGTAACGTTTAAACAAAAGAGTTCTCAGAAATAGGTATTATCACTATTTTTGTTGCAAATAAACTGTAAATATGGAAATAGAGATAGAAAATCATCCCCTGAAACCGTTTTTACCTCCGCATGCAAAATTGTTAATGCTGGGCAGTTTTCCGCCACAAAAGAAAAGATGGTCTATGGATTTTTATTATCCAAATTTAAACAATGATATGTGGAGAATTGTGGGACTCCTGTTCTTTGACAACAAGGATCATTTTCTGAATGAGTCAAAGAAAGCTTTTTGTCGTGAACAAATCATTGATTTTCTCAATAAAAAGGGGATTGCCTTATTCGATACTGCTTCTGCCATACGACGTTTGCAGGATAATGCTTCCGACAAATTCTTAGAAGTGGTTCAGTCTACTGACATAGCTGCTATGCTCCGACAATTACCGGAATGCAAAGCCATCGTAACCACCGGGCAAAAGGCTACAGATACCCTCCGCATGCAATTCAATGTAGAGGAACCCAAAGTAGGCGACTTTTCTGAGTTTGTGTTTGAAAACCGCCCGATACGGCTCTACCGGATGCCTTCTTCTTCCCGTGCTTACCCATTAGCATTGGATAAGAAAGCAGCTGCTTACCGTATCATGTACCAAGACTTACAAATGCTTTAAAATAATAGAAATATGAAACCAATCTTTTTGCAATACCCAGCGTGTAGCACTTGTCAAAAGGCAAAAAAAGTGGCTGACTGAAAATAATATTGAGTATACCAACCGTCTCATCGTAGAAAATAACCCCACCGTAGAAGAACTGAAAGCATGGATTCCACTTAGTGGACTACCGGTAAAAAAGTTTTTCAACACCAGCGGACTGGTTTATAAAGAGCTGAACCTCAAAGAAAAGCTTACCACAATGAGCGAAGAAGAACAGATAGCCCTGCTGGCTACCAATGGTAAACTGGTGAAACGTCCATTGGTAGTGACTGATCATTTTGTATTAGTAGGATTCAAACCCGACGAATGGGAAAAACTAAAATAGTTGAAAACTTCTTTGCAGAAATACTTGCAGATTCGGAAGATTATTCTATCTTTGCACCCGCAAACACGGGAGTAGCTCAGTTGGTAGAGCACCGGTCTCCAAAACCGGGTGTCGGGAGTTCGAGCCTCTCCTCCCGTGCATGATTAAATAGCTGTAAGTTTTTTGACTTACGGCTATTTTTCGTTTATAGGTCGGGCAAAGGTCGGACGGCAAAAGCATAATCCATACTCATTCGTTTCATCCACTTCGCAAGGGTTCAACGGAAGGCCATGTATTTCGAAAAGGAAGGAACGGACGTACGAAAAGAGGGTAACACACCGTATTGGACGGATGCAAAATAGGAAAATGATACGTCAGGAGGTAATTTTTTGTTCTATGTTTGAGTTTGAGTGGTTAGGGTATAGTTATAGTAACAATGCGGAAGTTGACAGGAAAACGGGGATGGAAGAGGACGGGAGACGGAAAAGGAGCGTTGGTAACATTTGCGCCGGATATTGTTCGACAAGAGAAAAAGGATGGTAATAATATAGGAAAAATGAAGAATTAACTCTACTTTTGTGATACAAAAATAAAATAGGACATGGATGAATTACTAATTATTCAAAATAAAATATACGAGATACGAG
The DNA here is from genome assembly GCA_000613465.1 of Bacteroides nordii WAL 11050 = JCM 12987. Lineage (GTDB taxonomy): Bacteria > Bacteroidota > Bacteroidia > Bacteroidales > Bacteroidaceae > Bacteroides > Bacteroides nordii. Next base: position 91,850 of record BAJA01000018.1, on the reverse strand, counting down.
GTCAGAAGGTGATGTTGGACTTCGATTTGGCAGAGATGTATGATACAGAGACAAAGTATTTGAAACGTTCTGTAAAAAACAACCTCCGTCGCTTCCCCAGCGATTTCATGTTTGAACTGACTAAGGAAGAATGGGAGGATTTGAGGTGCAGAATTAGCACCTCAAAGAGGGGAGGTACCCGGTATATGCCCTACGCATTCACCGAACATGGTGTCGCCCAACTCTCTTCCGTACTCAACAGTAACATTGCAATAGATGTAAACATACAGATTATACGCGCCTTTATTGCTGTCCGCCAATTGATAGCCAATCCTCCGGTAGACCGTATTTCAGAGTTACAGGTGGAAGTTAAAGAACTCAAACAATACCTCGAAGAAGTTTTTGCCGACTACAATGACATCAACGACGATACCCGGATGCAAATAGAGCTAATCAACCAAACACTGGCAGAACTGCAAACCAAAAAGGCGTGGGACGAAAGACCACGTAACCCGATTGGATTCATTAAGACTAAAGAATAGCCTTTTCTTACCCTGCCATTGGCATACAAATACCTTCTATACAATATGATAAATGGCAGATTGGTTGACTTTACTTCCGATGAATTAAATACATTATCCTTGGCTTTATCAGAACTTGGAGCTAAGTTGAAAATACTTCCCAGTCAATCGCGAGACCTGGATGACAACGATAGGGGATATTTCGATATTCTCTACCAAATGGAAAAGAGTTTTCACGAGTTGAAAGCTCTTTTTTTATTGCTCTGATTATAAAATAGCCTCGAATGATGGAATCTTTTCCAGTTCTTCCCAAACACTTTCTTTAGAATTTAACATTCAGTGTTACTTCTTTATTTCCTGCCAACCAGTCCGGCCCGTCTTTTACAAGACGTATTGCTTCTTTATCAGCAGAAACACATAGGCTGTTCTTTATTTTTATATTCACCGGGCGACCCTTTTTATCCACATGAAAAGTCAGTACTACTTCCCCTTTTACCTTTGCGCATTCTTCATCTGTTGGACGGATCCTATTCTTTTTCAGGTACTTCTTATATGCTTTGAACCCTATCACAGGAACGGGCTCCGGCATGGTCAACGGCTCAACGCGTACTACCGAACCTGTAAAATCCTTTTTCCTTTCAGTACCATAGCCCACTACCACACTTCGTTTAATGCTTCTTTGCTCTCATTCATGGCAATCAACATTTCTTTGCCGGTATCTGCAGGAAGAGTTATCGGTTCATAGCCAATATAGTTGACCGCAATCTCTTTGTTTCCGTCTGCATCTAATGTAAAGTTTCCATTTACATCCGAAACCGTACTCTTACCGGTTCCTTTTACAAGAATATTAGCTCCCATAAGAGGTTCTCCGTTTTCATCAGTCACACGTCCTTTTATCCCACCAACCTTTAGGCCTTCTACCCTATCCTGCAACTTCCGGGCAAGATTATTATCGCCTGCAGCGATTGTAGTATCAGCCAGTTTTAATTCTTCTGAAAGGACCATACTCATCTCTACTTCCGCCGCAGATTGCTCTTTCACTTCGGGAGCAATGGTTTTGGCAGTAACAGCAGGTTTCACTTTTCGTTCCTGACTGATGAGTGGTCTCATCGAATCCTTTTTCAGTGTCTTCGCCAACTTCACTTCTGCCTCAGCAGGTATCTGTGAAGGCGTTTGCAAAATAGTATCCCGTTGCAATTGTTCCAGAGCCATGAGAGTTTCTTCCGGTAATTTATCTTTTTGGAACAGGAAATAACCACCCAACCAAACACCTAACAGGAGACTGGCAGCCACACTCCAGGCAAAAGCATGATTCTGCTTTCTTTTCACCCTCATTGTAATCCGGCGGCGAAGTAACTCTATCTGTTGCTCCTGACTTTCCCCTGCGCCGTCGTAACCATCCATAGCGTCGGCAAGAAAAGGATCTCGCATCGCTTCCTTTTGCAGGCGATGAGCTTCTTTTCCTTTACGGGTTCCTCGTATGTAGTCTAATAGCTTCATTGGGTCTGGTTCTTTATACAAATCTTTAAATTACGTTTTCCATTCTGGATATAGCTTTTCACGTTATTCAGTGTAAAGCCTGTTTGCTCTACAATATCGGCATAAGACATTTCTTCCATAAAAAAATGCATGATGCTGATACGCTGAAATTCGGGAAGCTTTTCAAGACAATGCTTCAGGGCATTTAGTTGTTCTTCCGAAGTATCTTCTTCAGATAAAAGATGCAGAAATTCATCAGATTCCACAAGGTTAATCGTATAATCGAGAGGAATTTCTTTATTTTCTTTTCTCAGTATCTGTAGACAGTGGTTCTTTGCTACCCGATATAGCCAGGGTTTGAAAACCTTTATTTCATAATGGGGTACTTTGGGAAGCAGATCTTCAAAAAGTTGCATTACTGCATCCTGTGCACGTGCTTCGTCGGTCAGATACTTGAGACAAAGACCATATAATAACGGAATATATCGGTTGTAAAGTTCACCAAAATATTCTGTTTTACCAGACGTGGCGTACTGATGTAATAGCTCTTCGTCGGTCAGCTTTAATATGTTCTTTTTAAAAAACAGGACTTCTTTTTGGGCAAAGTTAAAAAAAATAAGTAAACGTAGGGATATATGGAAGGATTAAGTAATCAATCCACCACAGAGCACACTGAGTAATTACATAGTTCATTTTAAACAATTAAGCCCCTGCATTCTCTGCAGTGAAATACAAAAAAAGGCTACCGAAATATCCGATAGCCTTCTTACCCTGTTCGTTATCCTTTTACCAAACAATCACCTTTTCTGTTATTGTTTCATTAGCTAATGTAATCTTTACAAGATAAATCCCCTTCGGCAGATTTACAGTTGTATTATTCAATGATACTGATTCTGAATATACATTACCTCCATCCATGGAATAAACATTGATTATACCGTTCAAATCACTGGCAGCAGTAATACGGATGGCGTCTCCCTCGCTCATAACCTTTACAGAGGCCTTCTCCGGTTCGTTTGTTATTCCGGTTCCTGCACCAAAAATAGCAAATGGGCCACCTACTTTAGCATTATCAACCGCTTGTACTCCCCATGTATACTCGCCAATCAGTCCTGTTACCTTATATAACACTCTCTTGCTGATTAATCCGGAAACTTCGGCTACTTTCAACCGTCCGGTAGTAATATCAGCCGGAATTGTCATTCTGATAACATCTCCCTGTTTGATATACAAATTATATTTCAAAGCACTGGCCGGAGTTACATCATCAGCCGGGGCATCCCATGAGAACATTACAATGCCATTGGAACCCGACACTGCTTTCAAATTGGTAGGTGCGCCGGGAGCCTTATTTGCAGTAATTCCTTCGCCTAAATTATTCTTCATCAGGCGGGTATGTGATCCTCCCGCATCGCCATAACCCACAAGAAATGCATCCAAATTACCATCATTGTCAAAATCTACCAGATTGGCTGTTCCACCCCTTTGTGCTTTTGCACCAGCATACACTAACGGAGAAGCAGTAACATAGGAGCATCCAGTTTGCCTCCATTGTTCAAATAAACCATATCAGTCTCCTCTGTAGCATTCATATACAAGATATCGCTAAAACCGTCATTGTTAACATCGCCTGCATCGACTGAAAGCGCCTGTCTGCTATTTGGCAACCCCGTTGTAGCAGCACCATATTTGGTAAATCCTCCTACTGAATTGATATACACGTCACCGCGCCAGTTCCAACTCACCGCTTCGTCCCATCTAACTCCGGGAACCATAAAATCCTGTTTTCCATCATTGTTATAATCAATCCAGACAGGATTGCCTTCTTCTATACCTTCAAATTCAATGGGTTCGGCAAAAGTTCCGTCACCATTGTTTTTGTAGACTGCACCATTATAACTGCCATGATAACTATAGTCGGCATCATACTTGTCAACGTCAATTCCTTCACCCGAAACAATCAGATCCAAGAATCCATCACCATCATAGTCAGCCCAGGCAGCCCCACCACCAGATAACTGAACAAAGGGTTTAGCCGTACTGCTACCCATTTTGTTTTTTACCAGCTTGTCAATACGTTCAAAATTCTCCCCATTTACATTTCTGTATAAGTATGAGATTCCGGTATTCTTGTCACCTTCGCTTGTACGCCCCTGAATATAAAGATCCGTCCAGCCGTCACCGTCATAATCAGCAGCTACTACATATCGGTTAGAACGATTTTCCTTTCCATTATTAATCAAAGGGAATAGCCCTGTAAATACCTCTTCAAAATCGGCATCTCCTCCTTTATTTTTCCATAAACCAGCATAGTATTCTCCATTACTTTTCTTTCCGGCCAGAAACAAATCCAGATTTCCATCATTATTATAGTCGAACCAGGTGGCACTGGATGTCCTCAAACCCGGGAAATTATGCGCAACTTGCTCAAATTGCTTTCCATCTTTATTTTTATAAAGTAATGTTTGCTCTCCTTGTGAAGTTACACCGGCTATAATCACATCCAGAAAACCATCGTTGTTATAATCTCCCCAGGCAGCAGCAGCTTCATACGCCATAGGAATACTCTCTGTTCCACCGTCTACTACAACAGGATTAATGATCTCAGAAAATGAAGCATGTTTCACCTGAGCAAAAGCAGAGGTACAGGCAAGTCCGACCAACGCACATGTGCATCTAAAAATTTCTACGTTTTTCATAATACATTTGTTTTTCATTAATAGATAAAAGTTGTCGAGGCCAATGCAGCTTCTGTCTTCACAGAAACTACATATACTCCTCTATTGAAGCCCGAAAGATCTATCTGCTCAGAATAAGAACCATCCTTAAAATTCTTCGCAAATAAAACCTGTCCGGAGATATTGTTTATTTTCACTGCCTCAATTATTTTTTTTGTCTTTACATGAAGCGTATCGGACTCTTTCTCTACATACACAGTGAGAGGATTCTCCTGATTGACCTTTGCAATACCCGAACCGGAGGAATGGAGCAAGCGAATGGTAAAACCGCCTCCTTTGGCCATGTTGATAGAAAGTTTAGTATCTTTAGTGATTTCCATCTTTTCACAAACATACTCTTTGGGCTGTTCACCCGATGCAGGAGTATCCTTAAAGATGTCAGCCTGATAAGAGGCACCAGCTTCCAGAAAACTGAAATCAATTTCTACCGTTCTTGGAGTCCAATCGGTCATACCACCTACATACCAGTCTTTTCCCTTTTGTTTAGCCATCAGAATATAATCTCCCAATTTGGCATCCAATGGTACTGTTTTATCCCAGATTGTAGGAACTGTTGACAAGAAACTAAGTATATCCGGATATTTATTGTATTCTGTTGGAGAGTCACATAAGTATCCCACCCACTGGTCATAGATGACATACATTGACAGTTCGTGAGCTCTGGTGCCCATACTCATTGGTGGAGTGTTGTCCTTGTCAATGGGTTTGAACTCCTCCTGAGTTACATTTCTCATAGACCCCGGAGTATAATCTTCGGGACCAGCCAATGAACGTATAAAAGGAAATTGCGTATGATATTCAGGCGTCAGAGTGCTTTCCCAGAAATTACACTCAGCACCACGGACAGCCTCAAAATTCAGGATGTTGGGATAAGTACGATTGATCCCGGTTGGAACCGGACAACCATGGAACAGGGCAACCATTTGATTGTCTGCCAGACGTTGTGCAAACTCCCGTCCCCAACGCATAGCAATCTGATCACTGCGTTCAAAGAAATCGATCTTTGCTCCGGAAACACCATAGTCTTTCATCTTCTTAATCCAGTCCTGCGGATTCTCTCTAACACAACTTGCCCATGTCCAAACCAAAATTTTCACATTCTTCTGTTTTGCATAAAGGCATAATGTACGTATATAATCTTCAGACCAACCGGCATCAAGTGTCATATATTCAATACCATGCTGAGAAGCCCAATCAACATAATATTTATATAATTGAAAAGACAGATTCTTATTTCCTGATGGAAAATCGACTCCTTCTAAAACGGCTTTGTGCCACCATTCCCAAGCACTTTTACCCGGCTGTATCCAAGAAGTATCCGTCAAACGGCAAGGTTCTGCCAACATATACACCAATTCATTATTAAGCAGAGATTTGTCATCATCAGAAACAATAATAACTCGCCAGGGGAATGTGCGGCTCCCTTCTGTTTTTGCAATATAGTTTTCTCTTGAAATAACCAGATGATTAGAATACCAGTAGCTGGAATTTGAAGGATCAGAATCCATAACCTCTTTAGGGTATTGAGCCCACTTTCCACGCATGGAATTCACGCCGTTTTGCTCCATATACAATCCCGGATAATCATATGTATCAGATTCCGTTACAACAATCTTGTAAGGAGTATCAGGATACGAAAACAGTACGGGAGAAACAGAAAAACGATTGTTAGTGATATCAGTCGGTGCATTATAAGTTTTATAGAGCCGTTCAAAGTTTCTATATCCCTGATGAATCTGGTGTACTTTCCCCTGCTGGTCTTTTTCTCCGGAATAATTAGTATCACACTCCGGGAAATAGATTGTCGGGGTTGAAGTAAAATTGAACACAGCATCTTCACTATTGATAATAATCTCTCCGTCCAGACGGGTGATAAAACGATACGCTATTCCCTCATCGTAAGCCCTCACCAAAAGGTCATAGTTTTCATTAAATGATATTAACAGCTCATTATAAGCCTCTCTCAGAGTTTTATTTTTTCCGGCTACAACATCAATTGTTTGATCCACATGATTGGTCGTTGTACTTTTTACCGTTCCTCCTCCCACAATTGTCCCGTTAGAAAGATTCAATCCTATGGATGAGGGAGCGATCAACTGCTTATCGCCATGCCATACCTCATAGGTCGTACCATTGTCTACCCGTAGCTTTATTTTCAACGTGCCGTTAGGCGAAGTCGTTTCATATTCTTCCGCCTGCACACCGAAGGTGCATAAGAACAAAAGCAATAAAGATAAAATTGATTTTCTATTCATACTATTTTGTGCATTAAATGGTCATTAATTATAGATTTAATATCCCGGATTCTGATCTTCTTCACTGATATCATCATTGTTTTTAATCTCTGTATCCGGTATAGGATAGCGCATGTGGAAATCTTTGATCGTTCCCGACTTCTTAGCCCAGGAATTACGTTCTTTTATCAATTCAACAAATTTACCGGTACGAATCAAATCCATACGTCTCCAACCTTCAAAGCAAAGTTCACGGATGCGTTCATTCATAATTTGTGTACGGAATTCATCCTGACCATAATTCCAGGCCATTTCATTAGGCAGAGTCCCACCCCAGGCACGGGCTCGTACCTGATTTACAATCGTATTTGCCTGTCCGGTTTCTCCAAGTTCATTTAGACATTCGGCATAACACAACAGAACATCAGCATAACGCAACACTATAAAATTCTTGCCGGAATACCATTCGTTAGCCAAATTCCCGTTGAACTGGTCCGTACGTTCGTCTTCATACTTCTTGATATGTGGATCTAATTCGTCAGCTCCCCACGAAACCTCAGTAGGTGTAATGCCCAGATAGGTAAAATCATAGCGTATACTTTCATCTCTGCGCAAATCACCTTCTTCCCAAATACCTCCTTCGGATTTTGATTTATAAGCATATTCTGTAGGTAATGCCACATCATAGCCGGCAAAATAACAACCCTCGCCAAATGTAGCAACTACTGTACGAGACCCCATATCAAACTGCCAATGATTAATGCGGTTCACATTGTCATAATCTAACTCAAAGATCGATTCAGGTGAATTGAACTCTAATTTCTCATCGAAAAGATTTGCAAAATCAGGATCCAGCTGATAACGGTTCATCATTGCTTCAAAACTCTCTTTCGCTAGTTTGAAATCTCTCATTCCTGTCTCTTGGGGAACTGACATGTACGCTTTACCCAACATGGCATAGGCTGCACCGGAAGTCGCACGTGTTTTATCACCGGATTCTGTATACTTTTCTTTCAAGGATGTTGAAGCAAACGTAAAATCATCAAAGATTTGCTTCCAGACCTTTTCCAATGGTTGGCGGGCTGAATTTTCCATCTTTGCAATATCAACTACCGGAATTTCTCCCCAATACATAGTAAGTTCCATCATCACCATAGCCCGTATGAAACAAGACTCACCCTTCAGACGTTTAATTCTGTCTAAAGTATCTTCATCCTGAGTTGTTTCGGACAATACATCAAGCGCATAAATCGCATTAGCGGCAGAAATAACAATCGGCCATCTTCTTGACCACATTTTATCTACCTGTGTAGACATCGAATTGAGCAAACCGTTGTAAAGATCCAGACTTGCCTGTGCAGCATCATCCATCTGCACGATACCCTGCTTGCTCTCATCCAAACCTAAAAGTGAGAAAGTCAGTCCTTCGCGCCCGGATTTCGAGTCACGAAATGCAGTATACAAACCATCTACAGTTGGTGCTATATTTTCCAGATTAGAAAAAGCCTCCTGTTCTGTCAAGGATGTTTTAGGCTCCTGATTCAGGAAATCGGAACAAGAAAACATTGTTAAAGAACCTGCCAATATACAGGCCGTTGCCAATTTATTTATTTTTATTACGTTTTTCATAACTAAACTATATTTTAAATACCTGTGTGAAGACTATTTACAATGAAACACTCAAGCCAAAAACAAACATTCTTGTAGGAGGATACCAATCTCCGGTTTCCGGATCATAGCCTTTATAAGAGGTCCAGCAGAACACATTGGAAATGGTTGAATAAACCCGTAAATTTCCAATCTTCATCTTTTCCACGATTGTCTTAGGGAATGTATATGCTAAACTCAATGTAGACAAACGTAAGTATGAAGCATTCTGTACGGAGAAATCCATCTGACTGGCGGAGAATGTGTTATAGTACATTGTTTCGGTATCCGTAGGATCATTATAGATAGGACGGGGGAATTTTGCATCTGTGTTTTCCGGACTCCAACGATCAACCAAATCAACAGAAGCAACTCCTGTACCCCGGCTTGTGATTAATGATTCATAATAAGGACTTAGTTTCTTGGCTCCGTAAGAGTAGTTGAAGACAGCATTCAGCGTAATTCCTTTATAAGATAAGTCTGTAGAGAAACCGCCATAAAACTTAGGATCAGGAGAACCTACAATCACACGGTCTTTATCATCAATCACTTTATCATCATTCACATCCAGCGGATAGAGATCTCCGGGATTAACCTGGCGTCCTGAGAAATCAATATTCTTCAAACGATCCATGTCTATTACTTGAGCAATACCACCGGTTCTCCAGATGTAGATTGTATTACGGGATTCACCCAGGAACAGATTGCCCTCTTTCTGCATGTTACGATTATCATCAATTTTGTAAATAGCATCATTATTTCCGTAAAGCTGTGTAACCTTGTTCTTATCAGCAGAAATATTTGCTGAAAAATTCCACAAGAAATCTCTGGTTTCAATCAATTTGGCATTCATAGAAAACTCAATACCTTTATTTTCAATAGCTCCGATATTTTCTACTGCTGAGCTAAAGCCGGAAGTTAATGGCAAGGAACGTGTCATCAGCAAATCCTTATTCTTTATAAGGAATGCATCCAATGATGCAGTAATACGTCCGTTCAGGAATCCCATATCCACTCCCACATTAAACTGCCTCTGAGATTCCCAGGTAATATCTTTTGTTCCCCGGCGCCCTTTAGGTACATAAGTTACTTTTCCATCTTCTAATTTGGCATCATAAAGTGTATAAAATGCAAAATCATCAATATTCTGATTACCTACCAAACCGTATCCTAAACGTAGTTTCAACTGGCTAAGCACATCTTGTTCTTTCATAAAGTTCTCCTCTGCTATATTCCATGCTGCAGAGAAAGAAGGGAACAGCCCCCAGCGTTTACCTTCGGCAAACTTAGAAGAACCGTCATAACGGGCTGTTGCAGTCAGATAATACTTACTTGCATAATTATAATTGGCACGCACTACATATGACATCAAGGTAGATGTAACAAAGTCAGATCCGATAGAACGTTCGTCTGTTTTATAGGAAGATCCTATATTATAATAAGAGAACTTATCAGTACCAAAACCTTTACCGGTTGCATACGTATAATCACGATTCGTTTGAGTAGCACTGGTACTAAAGAGAGCATTAATCTTATGTTCGCCAAATGCACGGTCATAAGAGATAGAGTTATCCCATTGCCAAGTCATTCTTTGGTCACGTGTATGTTCGGCCTGACCATCTTGTGAATAACGAATAGATTCCTGAATATCCTTCGGAGTGTATTTGAAACGATCCTCCTGGAAATAGTCAATAGAGAATGAGGTACGAATATTCAGCCCTTTAATAGGATTGATATTCAAAAAATTAGTAGAAGATAACCGATTACGTCTACGGTTATTTTCTATTTTTAAGGTACGAATCGGATTGAAGTAATTGTCATCCTGTACTCCACCATAGTTCAATGTATAAATCTCAGAATTAATAGGTAACATCGGATTCGCACCACGAGCTTTGTCATAAACACCATCATCTGAGAAAATATCAGAATCAGTATGTGTAAATGCTGTATTGGTACCAACTTTTAACCAGGATTTTATCGCATAATCCGAATTTATACGTCCGCTATATCTTTTATCTCCAAGATTTTCAACCATTCCGGTTTTATTAGAATAGCCTAAACTAAAATAATAAGCACCTTTTTCGGAAGCTCCGCTAAAACTCAATGCATGATTTTGTTCTACACCAGTACGGGTCACTGCATCCAGCCAATTATAATTATCATTATTATTATAAGCATCAAACTCATATTGAGCAAAAACATATCCTCCTGATCCGTCTTTTGAATAAGGTTTCATAACCCGGTTATTCAGAAATGCATTGATTTCATCTTCAGTTGCTCCCGGATGACGTGCGGTAAAGGAGTTCATCGCTGCATCTTTTCTCAACTCAAAAAGGTCTTTTGTTCCCATTGTCTTGGGAAGTTTAGCATCCGTCTGGAAACCGACCCAACCATCATAAGTAACTTTTCCGATACCGTTTTTACCTTTTTTAGTTGTAACTAAAATCACACCATTGGAAGCACGGGAACCATACAGGGCTGTAGCAGATGCATCTTTCAATACTTCGATAGAAGCAACATCATTCAAGTTGACTGAATTAAACCCACCTCCGAAGTTATCCATAACCTGACCATCTATTACATAGATAGGGTCAGTACTTCCGTTAATAGTATTAATACCACGGATTTTAATCGTTGCGTCATCACCAGGTTTAGCAGCATTGGAAATAAACACACCAGCAACACGACCTTGCAATGCCTGATTAATGTTAGTAACCGGCTTCTCCTCCAGTACTTTGGCACTTACACTTGAGACAGCACCTGTCAAATCACTCTTCTTCAGAATAGTACCAACAACTACTACTTCTTCCAAATCCTGAGCATCTGCTTTCAAAGACACATTTATCAATGATCTGTTTTTTACAGCAACCTCTTTCGTTTCATATCCAAGATAACTGAACACCAATGTAGCATCAGATGCTACGGAAAGAGAATACTTTCCATCCAAATCTGTAATAGTACCTTGGGTAGTACCTTTTACAGAGACACTTGCTCCCATCAGTACTTCAGAATCAGGAAATCCTGTAACAGTCCCTTCAACTGTCACTTTTTGAGCAGCTAATAGAGTACAACAAAATAACAGGGAGAAAAACCAAATTAATCTGTTTCTTTTCATAATACATTAAGATTAATAATTAAATGAATTTTATATTAATATCCTGTCATCGGCTACAAAACAAATACATAGCCAATATATAGAATTAGATCAGGCTGTTATCAAATCGTAGTCTTATACTTCGCTGTTTTTCAATAAACTATTGATAACATAAAATCTATTTCACATATGCAAAATTAGGCGAACGCATAGGAGTACACAATGGAGAAATATACTATAAACATGGACAATCTTACGATAAATAAAAAAAGAAAGTATAAGTATTCTCAACTCTATAAATAGATGTAATATATGGGCTCATCAATCATTCGCGTCCATCCAAGAAATCTTTTTTAGAAATAAATTAAAAAAAAGAAGAAGACATTTATGGAATCTTTCCACTAATCGCATCTATAGAGTAAAACATCGGATTTATGTATCACATTAAAACAATAAAATGTATGAAAACAAATCAATTAAAAGCAATGATGCTGGGATTGCTGATAGCAGTCATTTCTTTGGGAACAGTAAATGCACAGGTACTTATAGTAAAAGGTAAAGTGACCGATGCTGCAGACGGTTTTGGCATTACAGGATGCACAGTACTGGTAAAAGGAACTACGCGTAGTACAATAACCAATGTAGACGGTGAATATACAATCCGTGCCAACAAAGGTGAAAAGCTGATATTCTCCTACATTGGTTATGAAACACAAACAGTGAAAGTGACTTCTGAACGGCTGAATATCACCATGCAGGCAAATAGCCAAATACTTGAAGAGTGTGTAGTGGTAGGTTATGGCATGCAGAAACAGGTAAGCATGTGTGGTGCTGTATCAAACATTATGCCTGGAATAATGACAAGAAGGGCCTATGCTGCCTACGATATGAATACGGAAGAATATAAAAACATTGAAGAAAACGGTTTCAAGAAGGTAAACGAAAATCCATTATCAACTTTTTCTATCGATGTAGATGCCGCCTCTTACAGTAATATGCGCCGTTATCTAAACAGAGGTGAACTACCGCCTGCTGATGCTATCCGCACAGAAGAGTTAATAAACTATTTCTCGTATAATTATCCCCAACCTACGGGCAAAGATCCGGTAAAAATCACTACTGAGATAGGTTCTTGTCCATGGAATAAAAATCACCGCTTAGTACGCATCGGGTTAAAAGCTAAAGAAATTCCTACCGAAAAGCTTCCGGTATCCAATCTCGTTTTCTTAATTGATGTATCGGGATCCATGTACGGGCCACAGCATCTGGGATTAGTTCAGTCTTCCCTCAAACTATTAGTAAACAATTTGCGCGATGCAGATAGAGTGGCTATCGTTGTTTATTCCGGTTCAGCAGGAGAGCGTTTGCCGTCAACCAGCGGAAGTGATAAGCAAAAAATCCGTGAAGCGATTGACGAATTGACTGCCGGAGGTTCTACAGCCGGAGGCGAAGGCATAAAACTTGCGTATAAAATTGCGAAAAAGAATTTTGTGAAGGGAGGAAACAATCGTATTATACTTTGTACGGACGGCGATTTTAATGTAGGGGTATCGTCTAATGAAGGTCTGGAAAATCTGATTGAACAGGAAAGAAAAAGTGGTGTATACCTTACTGTTTTAGGTTACGGCATGGGTAATTATAAAGATAGCAAAATGCAGATACTTGCTGAAAAAGGAAATGGGAATCATGCCTATATTGATAATCTGCAAGAAGCCAACAGAGTATTGGTAAATGAGTTTGGAGCTACTATGCACACAGTAGCCAAAGATGTAAAATTACAAATAGAATTTAATCCATCTCAAGTGCAGGCATACCGCCTCATCGGTTACGAAAGCCGCCTGTTGAAAGATGAGGATTTTAATAATGACGCAAAAGATGCCGGTGAAATGGGAGCGGGACATACAGTAACTGCTTTTTATGAAGTAGTACCCGCAGGTGTGGAAAGTAATTTCGTGAACAAAGTGGATGATTTAAAATATCAGAAGAAGGTAAAACCTGCTCTCCAACCAACCACAGGTTCAAAAGAACTACTTACAGTAAAATTGCGCTATAAAGCACCGGACGAAGATATCAGCAAGAAATTAGAACTCCCACTTGTTGATAATAAAGGAAACAATGTATCCTCTGATTTCCGTTTTGCTGCGGCAGTAGCCATGTTCGGGCAGTTACTTCGCGATTCCGACTTTAAAGGAGATGCAACATATACACAAGTTATTGCAATGGTAAAAACAGCATTGGATAATGATGAAAGAGGGTATCGAAGGGAATTCCTCAGGCTGGTAGAAACAGCAGATGGATTGAAGCAATAAAATATCAATAAGAGCGAACGCAGATTAACGCTAATTTTCGCAAACTTAATCTTTGCGTAAATTAGCGTTAATCTGCGTTTCTAAAGTTACATATTAATAACTTTATGAGACTTTTAAGTCATCTACTTCCTTGTCAAATAAGCTCGTAACTACTACTCTGGATAGGCATATCAAGATTATGTAATACCTTTTCCAGAAGAATGCCTTCCCGATTATCGTACTCGTAACCAAATGTAGCACGGATACCCTGAAGGATAAATTGCGTAGCACGATCAAGAGCAATAGGCAGGCTGTCACCTTGTAATAAAGCTCCGGTAATAACACTGGTGAAAGTATCTCCCGTTCCCGGATAATGGGCTGGTAGATAAGGACAGGTTATTTTCCAAAAACGATTCCCGGAACGATTATAGGCATATACAGACGTCTTATGGATATCATTCAGCACAGGGACGCTCGTAATAATAACTACCTCCGGTCCCTGATCTGAAAGTTGACGGAGATAAAATTTCAGCTCTTCATCTGTATTCTGTTCTTTATATGGTAAGTCGAGTAAATAAAATAATTCAGTAAGATTAGGAGTGATGACATCAGCTTTAGTTATCAGCTGGCGCATCTCCTTTATCATAGAATCATGAAAGTTAGCATACAGTTTACCATTGTCACCCAAAACAGGATCTACTACCACAAGACTTTCCGGTTGACGAAAATCGTCAATGAAGTCCGACACAATTTGTATCTGAAGCGGAGAGCCGAGATAGCCCGTATAAAAAGCATCAAACTGCATACCCAGTTTTTTCCATTCAGAAATAATCTTAGGCATCTCTTCCGTCAAATCAAGGAATGAGAAATTGGGATATTGCGTATGACTTGATAATACAGCCGTAGGCAACGGACATACCTGAAAACCCATAGACGAAAGAATGGGAATAACAATTGTAAGAGATACCCTTCCAACTCCCGAAAGGTCATGAACAGCAACTACTTTCTTTACTTTATTTGCATACATATATACTAATTTTTCAATGTGCTAATATGCCAATTGGCCAATTGGCCGCGCTATCAACAGACGATAAATCATCCCGCATGGCGTACTGGTACATTATTTAAGAATAACCAGTACATCTCTTGCCCCATGTGCTCCCATCACCAAAGCCTGCTCTATATCAGCTGTCTTGGAAGGACCGGAGATAAATGTACCGAATTCATATTTTTCATTTTTTACTATTTCATAAGCTTCATGCATATTGCTGACAATCCGGTTACGATCAAGAATTATCACCAATTTCTCTGCTATGAAGTAAAGAGCTTTATACTTTACTGTCTGGGGTATCCATACAGCAGCATTTTCAGCAACACCCAATT
The DNA here is from genome assembly GCA_000613465.1 of Bacteroides nordii WAL 11050 = JCM 12987. GTDB lineage: Bacteria > Bacteroidota > Bacteroidia > Bacteroidales > Bacteroidaceae > Bacteroides > Bacteroides nordii. Next base: position 76,487 of record BAJA01000018.1, on the reverse strand, counting down.
CTCCTGCTACTACGGCTACGTCCGTACCATCCAGATCTTGTGCACGATCTAATTCATCAGGATTGAATGTAGCACAAGTCACTTCATCTAAATCCGAAGCAATACGTGTAGCCTCAGGATAGGTCCGGCGGATGACAGCATTGACCTCTTCTTCCTTTCCCAGAAGCATCGCCTCACCACCTACTGCGCGAGTCATTTCACAAAATTCAGTTATCACATCAGGATAGACCGTTGTCTTTATTTGCCACTCCGGATAGTCAAAACGCTTTTGCGTATTCTTGCGAATATTGGCTAATATTTCTTCTCTACTACTCATTTCGTATCCTCCTTTCCTTGTACTTTATTCTTCTTCCACATCTCATTGAATGACTCACCGGCAAATTTCGGAAGTTCTCGCCCTTTCCCCCATGCATCGAGATCATTATACTTGATGAAACGTGGTAAATGATTGACCATCGGAGCTGCCCACAAAGCTGCATTAAACAACACAGGCCGATCCATCAATGCCTTCATTCCGCCAGACATGATCTTCTTTCCGGTATCTGCCTTTCCAATTTTATCGAGTATCTGACGCCATTTGTAAATTTGCTCGGCAAGGTCTACCTTTACCGGACAAACATCAGAACAAGACATACAGAGTGAACAGGCCGAAAGATTATCATAATACTTCTCCGGATTGTGTGCCATCCCCAAATTGATACCGATAGGACCGGGAATAAAATACGTATACGAATAACCACCGCTACGACGGTATACCGGACAGGTATTCATACAAGCACCACAACGAATACAGTTCAGTGTCTTGATATGATCGGGATGAGCAAGAATCTCACTACGTCCATTATCCACAATGATAATATGATATTCACCCCCTTCACGTGGTTTACGATAATGCGAAGTATAAGTAGTCACAGGCTGTCCGGTAGCCGAACGAGCCAATAACCGGGTAAATACTCCCAATGACTCCATATCAGGAACTATCTTTTCAAGACCGAATGCAGCAATATTCAGTGTAGGACAAGAGGTTCCCATATCGGCATTCCCCTCGTTAGTACACACCACAATGTCTCCGGTAGAAGCTACGGCAAAGTTGGCTCCTGTCATGGCAGCCTCTGCATTCAGAAATATATTCCGCAGATTCTTACGAGCAGCATGTGTCAGATAAGTAGGGTCAAAATTGCCTTTCTCCGTCCCCATCTCCTTCTCAAAGAGTTCACCTACCTGTTCACGTTTAATATGAATGGCAGGCAACACGATATGACTCGGTGGCAAATGCATCAATTGCAGAATACGTTCACCAAGATCGGATTCCACAACATCAATACCTCTCTCTATAAGGAAAGGGTTGAGTTCGCACTCTTCGGCAAGCATGGATTTGCTTTTCACAAAACGGTGTACCCCATGACTATTAAGAATCTCATAAACAATAGCACAGTATTCATCGGCATCTTTCGCCCAATGAACGATAGCACCATTGGCAGTCGCATTCTTCTCAAACTCTACCAGAAGCTCGTCAAGGTGGCTGTTAGAATAAAGTTTCAGCTCACATGCCTTTTCCCGCAAATCTTCCCACTCGGGGACCTCTTTGCTCATTTTATCTCGTTTGGCACGAACCATCCAAAGGGTTTCATTGTGCCATGCTGCCATTACAAGATTCTCTAAGAATTTCTCGGCAGCCTTTGCATGTTTGGTACTCATAATTGCGACGCTAAGATTTCTACTATGTGAATGATTTTGACAGGCAGTTTATCACGTTCGATAACGCCTTGCATATGCATCAGACAAGAACTATCGGCTCCGGTGATGTATTCCGCTCCGGTTTCCATATGGTGTCTTATCTTATCACGACCCATACAGACAGATACGGCCTGTTCTTCGACAGCAAACATACCACCGAAACCACAGCATTCATCTACATGACTGGGCTCAAAGATTTCTATTCCTTCAACCAGCTGAAGGAGGTCGCGCAGTTTATTAAAGTAAGGAATATTCAGCTCGCTCGGAGCAGATAACATGAGTTCGCGCACACCGTGACAACTATTATGGATACTCACTTTATGCGGAAAACGGGCTTTCAGTTTTTCGGGCTTAATCACATCATGAATAAAAGCACAAAGATCATAAATCTTGCCAGCACTTTCGCATTGATGCCCTTCCTTAGCCAAGATACCCGGATGATTCAATTTGACAAAAGCCACACAACTCCCGGAAGGGCCCACAATGTAATCGTACTGTTTAAACAAGTCATCGAAACGAAGCGCCAGTTTAGAGGCTTCGTCCTCAAACCCCGCATTTGCCATCGGTTGCCCACAGCATGTCTGATCTAACGGATAATCAACATCTACCCCTAAACTCTTCAGAAGTTTATACGATGCTACCCCCACATCAGGATAAATAGCATTGATGTAGCAAGGAATAAATAAACCTACTTTCATAATTAGTTAGTTATTAGTTATGAGCTATGAGTTACGAGTTACGAGTCAGTAACTTGTAACTCATGGCTACTGAATATCTATCAGTTTGTGCGTTTGCAGGCTTAGTCTCCATTTGGGAATGTCGCATCACGCAGTCCACCGTCAATGCGGTGTTACTACAAGAACAAGGTTGGAGGAAAAAATGTTCGGCGGGAAGCAACTCATAAACGTCAATATTTTGTCCTTCATAGACAACTTTCACTTCATCTATCTTGTTTAAGCTTAATTTTACACCCTGCTTGGGCGAACAGGTTATCCAGTCGATAGAAGCCGGCAACGGACGAGTACCATTCGTTTCAATACAAACGTACTTCCCTGCCTGATGTAAAAGATCAATAAAATTATCATCAATCCACAGAGAGGGTTCACCTCCAGTAAGTATCACCATAACAGCTGGATATTTTTTCACTTCAGCTATAATTTCTTCATCCGTCATCATCGTACCTTCTTCATGACGGGTGTCACAAAAGCTACACTTCAAATTGCATCCCGAGAAACGGACAAAAACAGCAGGGGTACCTGTATGATACCCCTCACCTTGCAGACTATAAAAAATTTCGTTAATCTTTCTCATAGATAGCCGTGTTTGATTCAGACTCCTGTACTTCTACTTTGAAACAATGCGGGACTTGTTCACAAACCCAACGGGCTATATTCTCAGCAGTAGTATTAAAAGGAAGCACTTCATTCAGATTCTGGTGATCCAGCTTTTCTTTTACACCTTCTTGATATGGCTAAAATCCACTACCATCCCATCGGCATTGAGTTCCGCAGAACGGCAGTAGACTGTGATAACCCAATTGTGACCATGAAGATTTTCACATTTACTACTATATGAAAGGTTCAGGCTATGTGCAGCCGACACTTCCAGGCGTTTAATTACTGTATACATCGTCATATATATTTAAAAAGTCCTGCATCTAATGTCACCTCGATGCAAGGGCAAAGGTAATACAAAATCATATTTCCATTCTGCAAACATCGTTATTTTTTCTACATTTGCAGAATGAAAACTATCTGTATCATTTTAGGAACTGTATCATTGGCACTGGGCGTTCTGGGTATCTTTCTACCACTACTCCCTACAACCCCTTTCCTGTTACTTACTGCCGCACTCTATTTCAAAGGGTCGCCACGCTTGTATCAATGGTTACTGAATCAGAAACACCTCGGCCCTTATATTCGTAATTTTCGCGAAAACAAAGCAATACCGTTACGGGCAAAAATCATCTCATTACTACTAATGTGGGGCACTATGCTTTATTGCATCTTTTTCCTCATCCCATTGGTATGGGTTAAGATACTACTATTTCTGATTGCTTCAGGAGTTACCTATCATATACTTTCTTTCAAAACATTGAAGAAATGAGATAATCCGGTACGGGCATCAGCCAGTTTGTCTTCCCAATGTTTTACAGAGTTCTGCCCAATCACGTCCGATACAAATTTCACTGAAATAAAAGGAATCTCTTTGGAAGTACAAACAAACGCCTGCGCATAGGCTTCCATATCAACCACATCTCCTTCAATATCGGTCAATTCGGTAAGGAAGCTATCACCGGTATTACAGGTAGCCGATTCAGTCCAATGCCGACAGAAACCTTTCTGTTCAAGCAATGCAGAGGTATCCAACTCATAACTTAATCCCAATCCTGCAAGTTTATGCATATCCCTGTCGATGAAATGACGGCAAACAAATACATCTCCTACCCGATGATTGATTGTCCCTGCTGTACCCATATTTATCACAATATCCGGCTCTACCTGACGAATTGCTTCGGCCAGATGAAAAGCTGCTTTTACTTTACCAATACCGGTACGCACATAATACACTTCCACATCGGGCCATTTAATCTCTGCAAATTCGCCTTGTACGGCGTAGGTTACTAATATTTTCAACATATACTATATTTATTTTCTCTATTTTGTCACATAAAAGATACCGGAACCATGTGCTAAAGCAAATACATACTGATAAATAGCTTTCCACGCCTCATCACAAAAACCTTCGGGCTTAGCATAATCCGCATAAAACACTTGCCCTTCTCTCATCATCGGGCATTTTGTGAAATCCGGACCGGCATATTCTTTAGCCAGTTCTTCATTAAGAGTTGTTTTTAAAATTGTTATCTTACAACGTTTCATATTTGTTCTCGTTTACTATCGTATTCAATGAAAGAAAACAGCTCGTTATTTTCACAAAGATAGTGAAAATAAATTTCTTATTTTGATAATAATAATTTTATCAACCCAAAACAAACACTATAAGCAAAAATAATTTAGAGTACATCGGATAGCTGATATGATCATTCTTTTTATTGAAATCCCGGAATAAATACTCCATCTTATTGCAATATATTTTCTTTTCGCTATATTTGCAGTGATACTTAAATAGAGTATCATTTTTATTCAGTTTAGTGTTCACCTAAAAGCTGCAATTTTTAAATGAATACACCTGAACTGAACAGGGATACGTATGTTGTTTTACAACGATATGCGCACCCGTTCAGTATAAGTGTATTCGGGTTGTTTGCAGCACCCTAGGTGGACTATATTGGATTGGGTGCGTTTTTTATGCCCCAATTAAAATTTAAAAAGAAATATATATGGGGCACACTTTTTATTTATCCGAAGAAAGATTCTACGTTGTTGGTACAATTGCTACACTATTGTTCACCCTACTACTCACCATTATTGCCTTCATGTGGATACGCATAGAGCAACAAAAGGAAATTATTTCAAACCTACACATAAAAATATCAAAAATGGAACGTTCCAGATTAACAGACAAAGACGCAGTTCGTACCATGTGTTGGAAAGAATTATTCGAAAGAATAGACAACTCTCAGAAACAAACAAAGCCATGAAAAAAAGAATTTTTGATGATGAATACCCATGCCCCTGCTCTGTAAAAAAAGACATGGAAACTTCTGAGGACGTCTATATCTTTTTAGAAAATTTCTATGAAGGATTAGATACTTTTGACTGGGACAGATTCGGCCTTGCAGATTTAGAATGTGCATATTGTCTGTTACAATTCGCTACTAAGCTTGCAGAATCTGACAGACCCAAATATAATAGGAATAAAATATCTATTCTAACAAATGCAAAAAATAATATTACAGAAAAATTTCTGGAACTAATACTTGAACGTATTCGTCTATTTATGAAGAACAGATAAAAAAGAAATCAATTCACCACAGAGTAACACTGAGGTTCATGAACTTTTATTACCTGATTGAGACACAAATTAGCACAGATTTTCGCAAAGAAAAACAAGTATAAATAAAGAATGACAGGATTTTAATCTGCGCCATTCGCGTTAATCTGCGTTTTATCCGGATAATAAAGCTCTATGAAACTCTGTGTGGTGAAACAAATTCAAAGGTGATCAAATCTGCATTTCAATCAACTATATCTGAACTTATTTTATAATATAGCTCTTCAACGCCTCTACATACTCTTCAAAAGCATCGACCCCTTGCGGCGTAATTTTACAGATAGTACACGGCATCTTTCCCTTAAAAGTCTTTGTCACTTCCACATAACCCGCTTTGTTCAGTTTATCAATCTGCACACTCAGATTCCCTGCCGTAGCTCCTGTCTGCTGACGGATATAGACAAAGTCCGCTTCCTCTACAGAAATAAGCAACGACATCACCGCCAGGCGAAGTTCGGAATGGAGTAACGGATTCAGTTCTTTAAACATTGTTTCTCTTTGCTTTATGATTGACAATATGTCCCGGAATGATCATCACCACTACAATAGCAAGGGCAAAAGCAAAAACCTGAGGTAAAGGACCTTCTACGATGGTGTTGATATTAAAAAGCATACCTAAAGAAATAGCGATACCAAAAGCGGCACAGTTATAGAATGACTTTTCCTGAATGGCAGAGCCTGTTATACCTGCACCAACGGATAACACAAGTAACAGCAGAGGTAATATAGCAATGTTGTTTCCATAATTCAAAGCCAACAGAGCAATAATGGCACAAGTTCCCCCCACTATTTGCCATACATTAGAAATCACTTTATCAACATAACTCATAGTTCTTTTCCCATCTCTCCGGGACATCCACCAGATATACAAACATCCTATTACCGGAATGACACTTCCAAGCCAGAACCAACTCTGACTTCCTGTGAAATAAAGTAATACAAAAATTGCAATAGAAACGGCAAGCGTTAAATACCCCCAGAACAAAAAGGAGTTACCACTTCCTACCACCAAACCTTTTTTACTATTTTGAATCATCTGTGCTATCAGCGCCAGGCTCTCTTGTTCATTCAATTTCTTATCTTCCATTTTTCTTAACTATTTATTTCAACCGTTTGCTACTCAACAATGCATATAAAGAAACAAGCAACAAAGGTAAATGATACATTCCTAAATAAAAACCCGCAGGGGAAGCAAATTGTCCCATATTATAAACTCCGATAATAAGCCCTACCATTGCTGTCACCCTGTAAGTAGTCATATTAATTCGAGGACGACATAACGTAAGCAATGTCAGAAACACAGGAGTCATTGGACAAAAAGCCAGCGATGCATAGCCCGAAAAGAGATAGGCCGGATTAAAATCCGGTTTCACATTCAACAAATCCATAGGAAACCATAAACAGAAAAAAGCTACAGGAATCAGCCATGCTGTTCTCCAATTGAGATTGGAGAAGTCATACTCATTCTCTCCCTTCCAGCAATCCCGAAACCAGACAAAAGCAACAAATGACATCATTACCAGATTGACCGTTACCACGCTGACTCCATATTTATTAGTAATGGCTATGCTCTGAATAACTGCATACAACAAATAACAGGCTCCCACATAAGCCGAGAAAAAACGCCCGATTCTATTTCTAAAAAACAGTAAGGCTACAATCAATGCAAGTGCCATCCACTGAAATATAAAGGAATAAGGATAAAAGCGGTTTATCAAAGCATGTCCCAGTGTAGTGAAGATAATCTGCCCCATCTCTTCAAAGCGAAAACCTTTAGTAGCCACCGGCATTAATACAAACTGTAAAACTATCAGCACCAGGAAGAATTTCCAAGAAGTACAAAAACGCTCGAAACGTGTCGAAGTATCTTTCATAATCATTTCCCCTTCTTATTTCTTTATATTTGCACTGTAATTTATCATATGTCCGGGAATAATCATCATAAAGATGAAAGCAGGAGCAAAAGCAAGTATCTGATTTACACCGGTTACCCAAATACATCCCAAAGAAGATAGCACTCCCAGCAAACCACCTATCAGTGCTATTTTAGAGTGTATCACCATTCCAGTCAATATCACTCCCATTCCCATAAGCAAAAGAATAATAAACAAAATAGGAAGAGGATAGGCAATAGAAACACATGATACCAAAAAACCAGCACTCCCAAATACAATCCAGATATAGTTTACAACCCGATCTATATAAGTCTTTACAGGCGATTCATTCTTTCTATCACCCAAAGAGTGCCAGGAAATCCGATAGCCGGCAAAAGAAACCATAAATATTGCCACTCATACTTTCCGGTCGACGCAACCATATACCATACCAGTAATGAAATAATCACTGTTCCATACCCCCATATCAAAAAAGGAGTACCACCGTCCTTTTCAACTCTTGTCCGCGTGTTTTGAATCATTTGAGAAATAAGTTCTAAACTTTCTTTCTCATTCAGTTTCTTGTTTTCCATATATCTTATGTCCTTTAAATTATTCGACTACCTGTTGTACTCAAAACTATAATATAAGGCTACGATAACCATAGCACACCAAACTCCCAATATTTTCAAAATAATGTCTTCCATTGTATTTTCTGATTTAATAAACGAATTAAATACATTGCATCAAAGATTTAAATCCGATGCAAATATAAGTAGTTTATTTTATAAACCAAATTATTTAATAAATTAATTTATAGAAATATTTAATTCAAATTCAGTAACAATAAAGAGGTCAATTAAGTACAGGTTTAAACTACACCCAACAACATACTCTATCAGCAACTATATACCAATTTGTTAGAGGCATAACTCTTGTAGTAAGAAAGCAAAACATCCGGATGTTTTATACAATAACATGGGGATGTTTTCAGCAAGAACATCCGGGTGTTTTGATAGTAAACTTCAGAAGTTAATGATAGCAGGATATAAAGAAAGAACCACTAAAAAGTATGCACCCTGTCTCTACTTAACTCCGATAGTAAACATCCATCTAATAGTTATTTTCAGCCCAAACGACTAATTTCTGCGGAAAAGTTTTTGTAATCTCAGACTTAATTGTATTTTTGTGTACAATTTTGGTGTAGTAATGACAGAAGAAGCAAAAAAGCTATTAAGTACCTTTGAAGCGAGACTACGGCATTTAATCTATCTTCACGATGAATTAAAGCGTGAAAATGCTGAACTTAAGCAACTTCTCGAAGAGGAGAAGAAAGAAAACGAAAGGATACTGGCTGAATATAAAGAATTGGAAAGAAGCTACACGAACCTAAAAACAGCTACGGCAATCAGCCTTAACGGCAGCGATGTAAAAGAGACAAAGCTGCGATTGTCCAAATTAGTGCGTGAAGTCGACAAATGCATCGCTCTGTTGAATGAATAAAAGAAGAGGTGTATGAACGATAAAATAAAGATAAACCTGCAAATTGCAGACTCATATTATCCTATCACAATCAACCGTGACGAGGAAGAATTGATGAGAGAAGCAGCCAAACAGGTAAATATCAAGCTCAATGCTTATCGGGAGCATTACAAAAGCCTGGAACCTGAGAAATTAATAGCTATGGTAGCCTATCAGTTTTCACAGGAGAATCTAAAACTAAGGCAACGTAACGATACCGGTCCGTATACAGAGAAGATAGAAGAATTGACGGAAATGCTCGAAGAGTATTTCAAGGGCGAGTGAAAACACGTCCTATCAACAAATTTATAGAAAACCCACGCACTGCAAGATACTCGGGAGAAAGAATTTCCTCGTATTTGCGGTGCGTTTTTATTTATACTTAAATTAAATTACAATGTTAGTAACAATAGTAGCATCCATTGCTTGCTTCATCGTAGGTGGCATATTGTCATACGTATTATTCCGATACGGACTAAAGGCCAAATACGATAACGTCTTGAAAGAGGCGGAAACCGAAGCGGAAGTGATAAAGAAAAACAAATTGCTGGAAGTTAAGGAGAAATTCCTCAACAAAAAAGCAGATCTGGAAAAAGAAGTAGCGCAACGTAATCAAAAGATTCAGCAGGCTGAAAATAAATTGAAACAGCGCGAAATGGTATTGAGCCAGCGTCAGGAAGAGATTCAGCGCAAGAAAGCAGAAGCTGACGCCGTAAGAGAAAATCTGGAAGCCCAACTGGGAATTGTTGATAAGAAGAAAGAAGAACTGGACAAACTGCAACATCAGGAGATAGAAAAGCTGGAAGCACTTTCCGGTTTGTCTGCCGAAGAAGCAAAAGAACGCTTGGTAGAATCTTTGAAAGAAGAGGCCAAAACACAGGCGCAGTCCTACATCAATGATATCATGGACGATGCCAAGCTGACAGCCAGTAAAGAAGCAAAACGCATTGTGATACAGTCTATTCAAAGGGTAGCTACGGAAACAGCCATTGAGAACTCTGTAACCGTATTCCACATTGAATCTGACGAAATCAAAGGACGTATTATCGGTCGTGAAGGACGTAATATCCGTGCACTGGAAGCTGCTACAGGTGTAGAAATCGTAGTAGATGACACTCCGGAAGCAATCGTTCTTTCTGCATTTGACCCCGTACGTCGTGAGATAGCCCGTCTGGCTTTGCACCAGTTGGTAACCGACGGACGTATCCACCCTGCACGTATTGAAGAGGTAGTATCCAAAGTACGCAAACAGGTTGAAGAAGAAATCATCGAAACCGGTAAACGTACCACTATTGACCTCGGTATCCACGGATTACATCCGGAATTGATCCGTATCATCGGTAAGATGAAATACCGCTCTTCTTATGGTCAGAACTTGCTGCAACACGCTCGCGAAACTGCGAATCTCTGTGCTGTAATGGCATCGGAACTGGGCTTGAACCCTAAAAAAGCAAAACGTGCCGGATTGTTGCACGATATTGGTAAAGTGCCTGATGAAGAACCAGAATTGCCGCACGCATTACTTGGTATGAAGTTAGCCGAGAAATTCAAAGAGAAACCGGATATCTGCAATGCTATCGGTGCTCACCATGACGAAACGGAAATGACAAGCTTGCTCGCTCCGATCGTACAGGTATGTGATGCTATCTCCGGTGCACGTCCGGGAGCACGCCGCGAAATAGTAGAAGCTATATCAAACGTCTCAACGACCTGGAGCAATTGGCTATGGCTTATCCGGGAGTAACAAAGACTTATGCCATCCAGGCGGGACGCGAACTCCGCGTTATCGTAGGTGCAGATAAGATTGACGATAAGCAAACAGAAAGCCTGTCGGGTGAAATTGCGAAGAAGATACAGGATGAGATGACTTATCCAGGACAGGTGAAGATTACCGTAATCCGTGAAACACGTGCGGTTAGCTTTGCTAAATAAAAAAACGAATAAAGAAGAATATCAAGATAAGGGCGAAGCAATTCGCCCTTTTTTAATAACGTTTTCCTGCTATGAGAAAGTATAAATTCGAGATATGTACCAACTCGGTAGAGAGTTGCCTGGCTGCACAGCAAGGTGGGGCAGATCGTGTAGAACTGTGTGCCGGCATACCGGAAGGAGGAACAACGCCTTCGCATGGTGAAATTGTTGTTGCACGGGAATTGTTACATATCAAACTCCATGTAATAATCCGCCCCCGGGGAGGTGATTTTCTCTATTCACCCTTAGAGATAAAAACGATGTTAAGGGATATAGAAATAGCAAAGAAAGCAGGTGCAGACGGTGTTGTATTGGGCTGTCTGACACCAGACGGAGAAGTTGACATGCCTCTAATGAAGGAGTTGGTAGCAGCTGCTGACGGGTTATCGGTTACCTTTCACCGGGCTTTCGATGTATGCCGTAATCCACAGAAGGCATTGGAAGAGATTATAGAATCAGGCTGTAACCGCATACTGACTTCCGGACAACAAGCAACCGCAGAAGCCGGGATTCCTTTATTAAAAGAACTCCAGAGACAAGCTGCCGGACGGATCATCCTACTTGCCGGCTGTGGTGTAAACGAAAAAAACATAGCACGTATTGCCTCAGAAACAGGAATTGAAGAATTCCACTTCTCTGCACGGGAAACAGTGATAAGTGACATGCAATACCGAAATCCTGCCGTTTCAATGGGAGGAACAGTACAAATTGACGAATACACCAAACAGATAACTACGGCAGAAAGGGTGGAAAAGACGATAAAAGCAGTGATTAGTGATTAGTGATAAGCGATTAGTACCATGCGGCAATACGATGGCGCAGTTTACTTATCACTACTCGCTTATCACTAATCACTAACTACTAATCACTTATCACTAATCACTTATCACTAACCCCCCCATCTTACAAGTATGGTATAATCGTTATATAGATACCAGTTATGATAGCAGAGGTGATGACGCCGGAGATATTGGCTCCTAAAGCATCACCAAGAATAAAAGAGTTAGGATTGTCTTTACTAACTATCTTCTGTGCTACTTTTGCAGTTGTCGGCACACAGCTAACAGCAGCAATACCAATCACCGGATTATAATTGCCCTTTTTGATAAAGTACATAACATACCCTCCCAAGATGCCTCCAATACCAGAGAAAAGCAGGGCGATAACACCTAAAACCAGTAATTTCAGGATTTTTGGATCAAGTAGCAAATGGGCATCACAAAGTACTCCCAGTAACAATCCAAGCATAAAAGTAGAACCATACAGTAACGGGCCACTCACAAAGTCATAAATATGCTTCATCCCGGACTCACGCACAGCCACACCTATAAATAAAGAGAAAAACAAAGGTGATGCTACCGGAAATAAGAAGCACAACACTGCGCACAGAATAGCAGAGAAAGCCAGTTTTACTTTTGCATCGTAATTTTTAGGGGCCTTCTTTGTAGTCATCTTAATAGCACGCAGACGTTTGGGAACCATTAGTTTTACTAAATAAGGATATCCACCATACGTCAACCCCAAATAGAGATATGCTACTACTGTGATAGGAACAAACAGATGCTTTGCCAGTGCCAGTGAAGTAAAGAGCACCATTGGTCCGTCTGCTCCGCCAACCATAGCCACCGAAGCACTCTCCTTAAGTGTCAATCCCAAAGCAGAAGCAATAGGAACGGTTAAAAAAGTACCCAGTTCGGCACACAATGCCAAAAATATACTTGCAAATGGTTTCTGGAGCAGAAAACCTACATCAAGCAACGTACCGATACCCATAAACACAAAACAGGCTATCAATCCATTACTGAAAGTCAATGTATAAACCGGTTGTAAGAAATCAATCTGCATGGTATTCATCAACTCATCTGTATCAGAAAGCATCGGATCGAGAAATAAGTTTCCCAATGTACCGTCCGGCATTATCAGCGTACCACAGTTGATGGCTATCATTCCCAATCCCATCGGTATCATTACCATCGGTTCCAGCACACCTTTCCAGCCCAGATAAATAAGCAGAAACCCTAAAGCGACAAGAAACACACGGGCACTTGCGAGCAGCCAGCCACTCTCCATCATTGTTCCCACTCCCTGGAACAAGCTCATAAAGTCTATATTTTCCATGATATGATAAGTTTATTATTTGGTATTGGTAGATGATTTCTTACTGTTATCTTTATGCTGTTGGAGCATTTCTTCTCGTTTTTCAAGATAAACGATGTGGGTATCTTCAGGGTAATAATACTCCAACAGATTATCATCGGATGTACCCGGACTTACCCCATGATAATATCCGTGGTAACGAATGATATCCCGATTAATACCACGACTGTAATCTTCCCGTTTATCGCCCGAACCATCCTGTTCAGCTATGGCATTATGCCATAACAAACGTTCCACATTCTGACGTACTTTCTTTAAACGCCGTAATCGTTGAAGTTCTACCTGATGAGAACTATAGAAATCGAGTGAATCGGCTGCACTTGCAATAAGTTTTATCACTGCAGCTACGAAAAAGCCTATGACGAACGTAAGTCCCATCATGGCAAAAGTGGCTAATAATAATTTTAACATAGCAATATATTTTAAGTTATTAGTTCGTTTCAAAGTAAAGAAGAGGCGCCCAATGGTAAACTATTATTTAGACACACATGAAATTCTTTTAATTCCATTGGGCTTTCCTCATTCATCCATATAAGGCCAATCGGCTGATGCATCTGCCTGAATCACTTCGGTTACATCTTGTCCTTATATGATGCTTATCCCGTTATCACAACGAAACTACAATATCTTTTCCCCGGATATCAATTAATACTCGGGAGGTATATCCATTTTTTATCTATGGACATACTCCTATTTTCTTTAGATTGACAGTTATATTCTCGTAAGAATGAAAAAGAAGGCAGTACACACCCGACAGAAAGCTGAGAAAGTATAAAAATTACTTACTCTGCAAATAGATGGAATAGTGAATTGGCTAAATAAGAATATGAGCTAACGTATAGATATAGTATCCACACGAATACTTCATGCAACTGGTACTGCAAGGTAAATTTCTGTACTTGCTCTCGGGTAACTGAACACTGAGTGCACTAAGAATCTGTATAACAGTAGTTGGCTTATTAAATTTCAGTAGCTTAAACGGTGCCACATTCCTTGAACCGGAGAGGCTGGAAAGAATCCCGTCACAAACCTTATAATCAGATGATTCATCATGAAATACAGAATGCGTATCTCTGACACAATCATTATCTGTCCTGGAAGATAGAATACAAGCAGACTTTACAGATTGAGGGGTATCACCTACCCGGACTTCAATTTCATTCTGAAGCCCGGATAATTCTTGTCCGGGAGCCATATTCAGTCCCAATACAAAAAATACACCTATCAATATGTAAAATGCATACTTTATCATAATCGCTGCAAACGTAATAATTATTTTTAATGAAAACACACTCTACACAAATAATTAACTATTATTGCAACTTGTCTTCCCTATAAACCATGCACTACCTTCATCAATTGTTCTCCCAATCCAATAGTATATCCCTGAGAGACAAAGACTACCCTATTAAATGTATCAGCGATGATAAATATCGGCAATGTTTCGGAATTCGACAATTTCATAGATTCCGCAATTTGCTTTTGAATGCTTCCGTTCACATCCACCCCATAAAGAATAGTAGAAGGTAATCCTGGGAATTCTGCCGGATGGAACTTTTTATGCTGTTCTTCATCGGGGAAAAGAAATACCATTTTACGTCCCCACTTCTCAAAATCGCTACCCAATGCAGCAATATCTTTCAGAGCATGATTGGTAGGCTCCTGCCCTGCGCCCAGTATACCCACAACAAAGTAACCACGTCCACAAGCTTGCAAGATACTTTGCACATCACTACCCTCTACCGGACGATACATAGACTCAGAATTAAAATTACCGATAACCTGCACCTGAGTTTCACTTTGCCGCATTGTCAAAGCAGTCGTTGTCACCTGGTCTTTCTCTACATTGAAGAAAGAGAGATTAGCAAGTACAGAACCATTGGCAAGGCGGGTCCCTGTGGTAAGCATATAATAACCGGCATCCAGTCGTGTACCATTCTTCAACAGATTTTCCCAGGAAGTAGTACCTTCATCATAGTTCAACAGATGAAAAGTACCCTCTTTAAAACGTGACAGTGTAAAATGAGAGTAATACTTGGGATTATCGAGTGACCGGATAGGCTGATAAATGGCTTTTACAACACCTGAAGGTGCCAGGGTCTGTTCGGCCACCTCAAAATCCACATCGAAGGTTTCTCCATTCTTCAATCTGTTATTAGCAAAATCTTTATATTGTATTTTTCCTGTCACCTCTCTATCCAGGCAGGAATACCTAAAGCACGTGCCAGCGCTACAAAGAAAATATCCCGTGATTTTTCATCAGCTACCGATGCTTTCCATACACCTGCAGGCGACATAGGAATACGTTGTGAATTCAACTCATTATTAATAGCAATATTCTTTTTGCACCAAGCTACCAATGCCTGCGGATTTTTTCGATAGTGTTCCACCTCATTAGCTGAAACTGCTTTCTGGAAAAACTCTTTATAAGGAGTCAGCATTTCATTTGCTATCCGCGGATTGAGAATAGAGGAATAATAATATTCTCCGCAATACCCGGCAACGGAATGGCGGAAATGATCTTCCAACACTTCCGGTGTTACATCGCGCAAATCCTTATCTGAAACCAACCTGAGCAAACTAAGTGCAAGCTCTGCATTCTTCTCTTTGGCAGCAACCGAAAGAAAATCGGTCAATGTCTGATGATTTCCTCTCGAAGCAACCAACAGACGAGATACAGACTCAGCATCCATAGCATACTTACGAGCAAATGCCACTCCTTGTTCTTCTGTGACAAAGGTAGCCACATATGCATTACGAATAGAATCTTCCTGTGCCATACGACGATTGTTTTCTGCCCGCTGTTCCGGAGTTACTTCAGGCAAATCCGTACCTTCGGCAGGAGGAACAATATCCAGTGTCAGTGAATACGTCTCACCCGGTTTCTTATCAAGGACAAGTATCAGTTCATTCTCTTTTCCAAAAGATAGTTTACCGAATCCGAAATTATCTCCTTTTGAAGCCCACACCAACATATCTCCTTTACCGGCTGTCAATGAAACCCGACCGGCGTCATCTGTACGTTTAGTAGCTACTGAGTAGAACTCGGCATAATTGTATACCTTAAACTCCACTTTAGCCTCCGATACAGGATTACCACCGGCGTCTATCACCGTAACAACTGCTTTTGCCGTAGGAGCATAGTTCTCAATAACATTAATTTCAGTATAGTTGGGTGTTTCATACATGATTTCTTCTGCTCCTTTATAACGTCCAAATACTTTTGTATGCATCAGCATCCCCCGGCTGGCTGGTGCGTTAAACCATCCCAAATTCAAGACAGGCTCCGGTTCGCAAGCTCCGAAAAAATACCATTTACCATCTGCCCAAGCCTCTACCCAGGCATGATTATCATCTGTGTGTGCCCAACGCGGAGTATATACCTGCCGGGCAGGAATCCCCACCGCCCGAAGTGCAGCTACGGTAAAGGTAGACTCCTCACCACAACGTCCGTAAGCCGTCTTGACAGAAGCTAACGGTGAACTGGTACGGGCATCACTCGGACGATAAACCACTTTCTCATGGCACCAGTGATTTACTTCAAGAATAGCATCCTGCATCGAAAGTTTTTTAATGCGTTCTTTCAGCTCACCATAAAACACACTACGGGAATTATCCAGATTTTCATTATTCACCCGGACAGGAAGTACGAAATGACGAAAAACATCTTCTGGGATCTTCTTTCCCCAGGGCATCTCTTGCCGGGCCTGCTCAGACAAACGGATATTTTCCAGATAATAGTCTCCCGAATAGTCAGTGATATCTCCTATAGGCATATAAGCATACAAAAACATCAACGCTTCCCGTTCTGCAATAGTCAACGTAGAATCATTAAAGATAGCAAACAAATCACCCAAAGGAAGTTGTAATTGTTTTATTCCGAAATCAGCTTTCACCTGGTTACGATATGCTTCCTCCTTCAGGAAATGAGTCTCACCACAGGATAATAAGAAAACAGCCAACAAAAGGCACGAGAAAAAGTGAATCGATGTTTTCATTTTATTTCTATATTATATAATAAGGCACAATCAAAATCCGCTCAACTGGAATAGTATCATAGAATACAAAGTTATGTAATATATTTGTAATATCCACTTGTCATTTCGGTCTCTTTTAAGAAAAAAGAGGGTGAAAAGCATATTTTTTATGTTGCACAACATGTTTTCCGTGAACTTTTCGTATCTTTGCAGTGTTAATAGAGAAAACAAGATGTAAAACCGCTCTTCAAAACGTGGAGGGCAAAAAAAGATGAAGATTATGAAAAAGAATGCAAATGAAAAAATTATGATGTTGCAGTATCGTATTAAACGTTATCATGCAATGGGAAACGGAACAATGTGCCAGACTTTGAATGGCCAACTTCAAAAACTGCTTTCAAAGCAGATTGCCATGTAAACACACCACTATATTATATGTAACAAAAGCGAAGAGTCAAATTGGTTCTCCGCTTTCTTTTTATCTATACAATTCATTTACCTGAAATTCATCGGTTAATTCCAGGCTATAATCAAAATTATCTCCTAAATCTATGTCTATATTGAAATAAAAGAGAGGGTGTGTCAATAAAGTAAATTAACCATCATTAAAGCGCAGATTAACGCTAATTTACACAAAGATTAAATTAAATCCGCGGTCATTTGTGTTAATCTGCGTTTCTAAAGTTACATATTGATAGCTTTCTCAGACTTTTGACACACCTTCTCTTTAAATAAAAATTAGAAATTAACCTTACGCTTCTTTACTTCTTCCACTAGTTTCGCAAAAGATTTATCCTTTCTACGTTTTTCATGTTCCGAAGCGGAGAAATGCCAAGCTTCCCGTCGAAGTTTCAAATAACTCTCATAAATTTTATGGTCTAATACACCACGGTTTACTGCTTCTAAAACGGCACATCCTGGTTCATTTATATGTCTGCAATCTCTGAAGCGACACATATTCGCATAATCAGAGATTTCCAAAGCTTCTATAAGTGAATCGGAATTATCAATAGCTAAACCAAATTCCCGGATTCCCGGAGTATCGATTAAAACTCCAGATTCGTCCATTAGCACCATTTCCCGCCGGGTTGAAGTATGCCTTCCTTTTCCCGTGGCCAAACTTACACCAGACGTAAGCAATACCGTTTTTCCGTATAATGCATTAACCAATGAACTTTTTCCGACACCTGAGGAACCGACAAATACAACCGTTTCACCTTTTGATATCGATTCCCGTAATTGTAGAATAGTCTGAGATTGGTAGATACTGGTAAAAAATACCGGTATCTGACGAACAATATGTTTCATTTGCTCATCAACTTTCCGCTTATCAAAATCACAATCTGCTTTATTAAGTACCAATACAGAATTAATATTTTCTTCCAATAGTTGAACCATAAAGCGTTCGATTCTGCGAACATTGAAATTATTATCAAGACTTTGCACGATAAACGCTTTATCAATATATGAAGCAATAGCTTGCTTATCCGCAACTGTTCCACTTTTCCTGCGATACAATGTCCGTTCACGAGGTAACATATCAACTATAATCCCTTTATTATCATCGAACGGTTGAAATATTATCCAATCGCCAGTACAAGGTAATTCAAAATCCGATTTTCCATACATCATATTTCCTGTGAGTTCACACTGAAATAGTCCATTCTCAGAAATAACTTCATAACAGGTACGGTGTACAATGGATATTCGTCCATGAGTAAAAGTGCTATATGTTGATTTTTGTTTCAATTGGTTTAATCTACTATTCCAACCATAATTATTTAAATTAATCATTGTCTTATCTTTTTAGCGATGAAAAATACATAACCATAGAATTCTTTATACTTACGGTACAGTTCTTCTTCAACAGATTGAAGTGCACTAAATTCTTCGGCTGTTTCATTTCCTGCATATTTATTAAGAAAAATCTCCTGGGCTGCAATTTTCAGAGCAAAGTAATGTTCTGTCCAGCAATTTTCCGGCAGAATAAATGTAGCAACAGGAAGATATCCCGCTTTACATATTTTGGCTATTTGGTGAGGAATTGTATCTATCTCAGGATATGCATCCATCCAGAATTTATTGATTTCCGCTGGGCGCTCATCTGTAAACCACGAACTTTCAGAAATAGCAATATACCCTCCTGTTTTCAAATACTTGCGCCACTCATTCAGTCCACGCTCAAAGCCAATATTATATATGGCTCCTTCCGACCAAATCATATCTAATTCTTCATTTTGAAAAGGAAGATTATCCATTGAACCCACAATACCTTTTACCCTGTCTTGCAAACCCAACTGCCTTGCATTACGATTGAAAATCTCAATAAAATTAGGAAGAAAATCAAGCCCGATAATCTTCCCCGGAACATTTTGAGCCAATACCATTGTCTGACCACCTGTTCCACAACCAATATCGGCAATAAGAGATTTATCATTGAGGTTATCCGTAAAACCCAATGCTTTCAGTGTTACTTCAGGACTTCCAGGTCCTTGTCGTTCCATATTGGAAAAAAAATCACAGATTAAATTAAGTTCGAAATCGTGAATTGTTTTATTTTCGTTACTCATTATCTTAATATATTTTACGTACACGGAAAGCATAACAATGCCTTCATCATTGTACGTAGATTAAACATGAATTATAATAATAGAAAACCACTCTCGAAAAGGGTTATCCGAGAGCAAACGAAAGGACAATCTGTATCAGAAATACAGATTGTTTATAAAACCAAATCCGATTTAAAAGTCATTGTCATGCTGCAAAGATATATAATATTCTGTTTTACAGCAAATTTATTACCTATAAAATGTATTATCATCACATTATATATCTACTTTGTAATCCTTATCCCCAGTCACTAAATTCAAAACTAAGTTGTTCCCACACTCCGTGTTGCTCTTCCATTTCATCTTTCGGATTGGAAACAGAAAGTCCTATCAACCGAATAGGGTGATGTTCATAATCCACCTCTTTTAATAACTGTTTTGCTAAGGGAAGAATCTTATCCAAATTCATCAGTTCATTAACCTGGGTGATACTACGCGTTATCTGACTAAAATCATGAAACTTAATCTTTAACGTCAGTGTATTTCCTCTAAATTCCTTTCGATGTAATCTCTCTACCAGCTCCACTGCCACATGATACAGTTCAATAATAACTGAAGAGTGTAAAGAGATATCTTTCTCTAATGTTCGTTCGCAACCAATAGATTTACGGATGCGAATAGCTTCTACCGGGCGAAGATCTACTCCACGGGCAAAATCATAATACAATGTACCAACCTTACCAAACTGCCGGATAAGCATTTCCACCGAACATGTGCGTAACTGTAATCCATTATGAATACCCAAAGAATGCATTTTTTTAGCGGTCACTGGCCCTACTCCCCAAAATGATTCAATAGGCAGAGTAGCTATAAAATCCATTGCCTGATCCGGATGAATGGTACACAAGCCGTCGGGTTTACGATAGTCCGAAGCAATCTTTGCCAAAAATTTATTGTAAGACACGCCGGCGGAAGCTACCAGGTTCAATTCTTCCCGAATACGTTTTTTAATTTCACAAGCTATATCTACAGCAAGCCGGATTCCTTGTTTGTTCTCCGTCACATCCAGGAAAGCCTCATCCAGTGAAAGTGGTTCAATGATATCCGTATAATCATGAAATATTTCATGTATCTGACGTGATACGGATTTATACACTTCCATTCGTCCGGGAACAAAGATCAATTGTGGACACAAACGCTTGGCTTTTTGCGATGCCATGGCCGAACGTACCCCATAACGACGAGCCTCATAGCTGGCAGCCGCCACTACACCCCGTTCTTCCGAATGCCCTACAGCAAGCGGTTTGCCACGCAGTTCCGGATTATCCCGCTGCTCTACGGAAGCATAAAATGCGTCCATGTCAATATGAATTATTTTTCGCTCCACAATCTTTTGTTTCGAGGATCAAATATAAGAAAATCCGCATATATCCTAATAGGATTTACACGGATTTTCATTTCACTAACCTCCGGTTATAAACTATTCACAAACTTTTTGGGCGATTCCCCGTAATACTTCTTAAAAACCTCCCGGAAGTATTTCGGATCACTAAAACCTGTAAGATCTGCTACCTCGGCTACCGTATATTTTTTACTCATCAATAGAATCAACGCTTTATTCAGCTTCACCGTACGAATGTAGTCGGCCGGTGCCTGATGAGTGATCGATTTGATCCTGGTATAAAAACCGGACCGGCTCATATTCATTTCAGCACTAAGCATATCCACATTAAAATCGGGATTGGAAAGATTCTCCTCCACGAGCCTCCGTACTTTATCAAGAAAATTTTGTTCATCTCCGGAGAAAGCATCTTCAAGATCGGATTTAGACTCATCTTTACCACCAAGTACCAATGTTATATATCTTTTTCTTATAATCCGGCGATTAAATATTAAGTTGTTTATCTCTACCCGCAGGCGAGATATATCGAGAGGCAACGCCAAACAACAATCTGCCACTCTTTGAGAATCATCTCCCACATTCACAGGATCTTTGAATAGAATAACAGGAATATGAGCAGTTTTCACATCAGATTTTATTTGAAGACAAAGTTTTTCTCCCGAAATCATATCAAAAGCCTCAGCCAAAAGTACAACCTCCGGTCGTTCTTTACGTATTACATCACAGATAGACTCTGCTTTAGATACCGTATAAACATTGTATTCTTCTGATAACACCTGTATTAAGAATGAACTGAATTCTCGATTTTCTTCCACCAACAGGATAGAATGCTTCTCTCGATTTTCTCTTTCTGAAAACTTCCCGTAAACGGTGTCTCTCAACAAAAAAGCCTCCTCATCCGGATGTTTTTTATAAGTAGAAAATGAAGTTCTGAATAATGAAGTAACTGACAATGAATCCTGCACACTTGAGAATTTTCTGAAAACGATAGGGAAAGTAAGAATGACAGATGCTTTTTTATTTTTGTTTGAACAGAAAAGAATTTTTCCTTTATGTAATTGTATTAATCTACGGATTAGCAACCAACTTATTACGCCAAATGAGTAAGTTTCCTTCCCTTTTTTGTGATATAGCATTTTTTTTTTAACACAGTCATTATCTGTAAATTCTAATTTAATTTTCCAGTTTCGCAAAGTATATACAGTAACTATTTCGATACTTTCTCCCTCATTCATACAATCAACTATCATTTCTAATAGCCCCTGTAATATGGCCGTCATCTTTTCTTTATCAATCCAAACATGTGCAAAACCGGGGGTTCCTTCCCAATGCAATTTTATTTTTTTCTGCTTTACAGAAGAAGATATGGATTCTATTGTTTCACCCAAGTAAGTATTCAACTCTGTTTCGAGTAAAGAGAGCCGTCGGGGATGAGAAGTTATACGCCCAACAGTAACTAAATTAGTAAACATACTATCAATACCTTTGATCTGTTGCAAAATATTTTTAAGAGTATCCGAAGAATACTGCCGACATAGATTTTCCAATGGATTTTTAATCAATGTCAATGGCATACACACATCACGGGCGGCACTAACAAAGACTTTCACTGTTTCCCTGGATAAGTTTCTCTGTCTCCATACCAACCAAAGATAAACAAACAGAAATCCCAATAACACGATCAATATGCCATAGCATAAAAAAGCCCCTCTCGTTTGCCACAAGGGGGGATGTATGATGACCCGCATATTTCTTTGTGAAATCGGATTACCATTCTGCGCGGATACTGCCCGCACAGACACCAGATGTTCTCCCGGAGTAAGATTGGAAAAAGAAATAAGATTTTTTCGGGTAGGTGGAGTCCACTTCCGGTTATTTAATTTCCATGAATACAGAATCAATTCAG
The DNA here is from genome assembly GCA_000613465.1 of Bacteroides nordii WAL 11050 = JCM 12987. GTDB lineage: Bacteria > Bacteroidota > Bacteroidia > Bacteroidales > Bacteroidaceae > Bacteroides > Bacteroides nordii. Next base: position 53,436 of record BAJA01000018.1, on the reverse strand, counting down.
ACGCATCATAATTTATAGTAGCAGCTGTAAATGAGAATGTATTTTGATCATAACCCAAATTCAACACTTTCGTATAATTCAGAGCATGGTTTAGGGGAGTATTCTTCGTGGTAGTAGTAATCAGCTGATGTAAAATACTAAAATTATCCAAATACAGATATGGATGAATACCATTCAACGAAAATGATGCCTGTTTATCAAACCGGAATGCTCCCATAGAGGTGCCCAACATTAAAATTCCGTCCCTCAAAGAACTTCCGGAAGTAAGATTGTCAATTCCTCCCAATAATAAATGAAATTCCTTATTCGCCGGATTAAAATTATAAAGTTCTTTTCCGGTTCCTATCAACATACAATCTCCATCCGGTACAATCAAAGAAATGTCACGAATGTATTCACTGGCATAAATTTCAGTCTGATCCTCTTCCTGATTTATAATTAATAACCCCTTCCCCCCTGTACCAACATAAAGCTTTCCATATTCATCCTGATAGAGTGAACGGATAAAAGGTTGTGAAGACACAGGCAAGTTAATCCTTTTCCATTCCTGAGTTTTCCCATTTAGTAAATATAACCCACAGTCAGTACCTATCCATACATAAGTATCGTCTTTTGGAAAAACTACATTGGCAGATATTGCATCAGCAAATTTATCCCCTATTTCCATTTCATCTTTACGAATCAGAAATAATCCATGCATATAGTTGGCCACACAAATATCTCCCGAAGGCAATTCACAAAGAGAGGTGTATAACTTACAAGGTAAGTTTGATGTCAGCTCCTGCCACTGATGAGTCTCAGGAGAATAACAACAAACTCCCTTATCGGTAGCAAACCAAATATGCCCTTCCGAATCCCTCAGCACAGCATTTACCCTGTCATTAAGTAGCGATTGATTATTTCCTTCAATGTGCCTGAACCATTTATATCTTTCCTGACCAGGTGGCGTATACATCGTTATTCCATCCGGAAAATCAGCAACCCATAGGCGTTGGTATTCATCCACATACAAATCGGCAATTCGATTACTGCGGATACCCATTTCTTTTCCAATATCAGTATCGAGAAAAGGAGTGATCTGATAATTCTCCATATTCATTTGAAAAACTCCTACTCCATCGGTAGCAATCAGAAGATTATCCTCTCCCAATAACTTCAGGTTATTTACCCGAAGATCCTTCCAGCTTTTATGAGAACAGAGTAGTTCATTATTATCGCAATCAAAAATATTTATCCCTTGCGACCGGTCAACAATGACAAGATTATGCCACTTGGGAGAGTAAAACAGATTATATATCTGCTTACAGTGTCCTCCCGACAGTTCCTGAGAAATATCTGTAATACTCTCATCCAACAAAGAAAAAGAAAAAACACCCCGATCAGAGCTGAGATAATACTGACTATTCCCCACAGGCAATATTCCTGTTATATACAAAAGGGTGCTGTATCCGACGTACGGCCTTGGTAGGTAAATAGCAGACATACAATTCATCTTTGCTACAAAACCAAAAATTATCCAAACTATCAAGAGTTAGAAACATAAACGTTCCTTCCATATGCTTTCGAAAGTCAGAATAACCTTCAAAACGGTCACAGCTCCTGTTATAGGATAACAAATAACCATCTCGCGTAAGCACCCACAATTCTTTTTTACTATCAGTAAAAAGTTCGCTATTAACTGAATAAAAGTCAATCGAGTCGTTATCAGCCTGTAAATCATAGTGTTTCAAAGAAGTGCCATCATAGCGATTTATCCCGTTATAAGTCAAAAACCACATGTATCCGCACACGTCTTGCTGAATTCGGAAAATAGACCGGTTATCTGTTTCTCCATTTCCTGATACGTGTTTACAGATGCCGGCATTACACACTAAGCCATACATCATTATAACAATAAATAATGCATATTTCATTTTTTATAAAATTTAAATTGAAAGAAAGTAGTTTGTAAAAATCAGAAACTATTCAGCAGACTTTAAAAAGAAGTAATGCTGCCCTATTCACAGCGTGAGTAGGTGATCTTATTTTACGTGCTCCTTCACGATTCAAATCCTGCCCCTTCATGGTATAGGAATTAAACAAACGAAATACTATTTATATTCTTATATCAATCTTATTGATCAGACATTGAGTATAATGGAGATGAGGGAAACGCACAAAATCAATCCGACTGATATAACAACGAATTATACATTCAAATTGTTTAGCAGACTCCGAAAATATTGAAAAATAGAAAGTAAAAGAGTAATTATACAAACTAAAAGAACAATATAAAGATCAAGAAAAGAGAAAATGATGCATAGAAGAGTGAAGCATTCACGACAAGAAAACAGATATAAAAATAAAAAAAGTTCTCCCATACCTTTGAATCTCAAAAAAATGAGTAATTTTGCATGCCATAAAAATAAAAATTCTTATGGCAATCTACGTAGAAGAAGTTTCCAGAACTTTTGGTGAATACTTACTTATTCCCGGTCTTACTACCAAGCAGTGTGTCCCCTCTAATGTTTCATTGAGAACACCGTTGGTAAAACACAATGTGGGTGCACAGTCGGCAATCGAATTGAATATCCCTTTTGTTTCAGCAATCATGCAATCTGTATCCGGCCCTGAACTGGCTATTGAATTGGCACGTAACGGAGGCCTTTCTTTTATCTTTGGTTCACAACCCATTGCCAGCCAGGCAGAGATGGTGCGAAAAGTGAAAAAGTTTAAGGCTGGTTTTGTCACAAGCGATTCAAACCTGACACCGGAACATACGTTGGACGATGTACCCCGCCTGCTTGCACAAACAGGGCATTCTACTATTGGTATTACAGACGATGGTACCCCGAATGGCAAACTATTAGGACTCGTTACCAGCCGTGACTATCGCATATCAAGAGATGCACGCGACAAAAAGATCAAAGATTTCATGACTCCTTTTGAAAAACTGATTGTAGGTGAAGTAGGGCTTACACTAAGTGAAGCCAATCAGATAATCTGGGATCATAAACTCAACACCCTTCCTATCATTGATAAAGAACAACATCTGGCTTATTTCGTCTTCCGTAAAGACTATGACAGCCATAAAGAGAATCCCAATGAAGTATCCAGCCCGGATAAGAAACTATTGGTAGGCGCCGGAATCAATACCCGTGACTATATGGAACGTGTTCCTGCTCTGATAGAAGCCGGTGTAGATGTACTTTGTATTGACTCTTCAGATGGTTACTCGGAATGGCAGTATGAAACACTGAAATGGATCAAAACAAAATATGGTAACAAGGTACTGGTTGGTGCCGGTAATGTTGTTGATAAAGAAGGGTTCCGTTACCTGGTAGAAGCCGGAGCCGATTTCATAAAAGTAGGCATTGGCGGAGGTTCTATCTGTATCACCCGCGAACAGAAAGGTATTGGACGTGGACAGGCAACCGCTTTGCAGGATGTAGCCAAAGCACGTGACGAATACAAAGCTCAAACGGGTATCTATGTACCTATTTGCAGTGATGGTGGCCTGGTACAGGACTATCATATGGTGCTTGCTTTGGCTATGGGAGCTGACTTCCTGATGATGGGACGTTATTTTGCCCGTTTTGACGAATCTCCTACTAAAAAGTTATGTATCAAAAACAGTTATGTAAAAGAATACTGGGGTGAAGGTTCCAATCGTGCACAAAACTGGCAACGGTATGATATGGGTGGAACAGAGTCATTGAAGTTCGAAGAGGGTGTAGACAGTTACGTACCTTATGCAGGCAAGATGAAAGACAACCTTGCTGTAACTCTGGGTAAAATCAGAGCTACCATGTGTAGTTGTGGTGCTGTCAATATCCCGGAATTGCAACAAAATGCCAAGATCACCATGGTTTCATCAACAAGCATTACCGAAGGTGGCGCACATGATGTGATTCTGAAAGAGAAAGGATAATAATTATCATCTATCATATACACAAAAAAGGTTCATTCAACAAACACTCATTTTGCTAATAGTGTTAATGTGTTTTTTAACACTTTGGATTTACCTTACAAGAGTGTACATTTTAGTTTATCAAGAGTGTACAATATAGTATGGCAAGAGTGTACAATTAACACTCACATAGGTGTACACTCTTGTATATCTTAAAACAGGGTATATATATTAGCTATAAATCAAGCGATTACACAAGAATAAATATTCATATACTATCTTACATCTCTTTTTTAATAAATCTTGTACTTACTTTTTTGATAACCACATATTTGTTGGATGAACATAAAAAAAGAAACCACCCTTAAAAGAGTGGTTTCTTTTTTTGTGTGGAGCTGGAGGGAGTCGAACCCTCGTCCAAACGAGGAAATCATAAGCTTTCTACATGCTTATCTTTGCCTAATTTTTCGTGTAACGGCAGAACCAAAGCCATCAACCATTACCTTATCCTCTTAAGTTTCACCCAAAACGCGAGGCCACTTCAGGCTATCCCCGATGTAACTGCACCACTGAACCGGAATGCTTCGGAGCAACAGCTTCCGAGTGATGTCTCGTCCTGGCACCTGGTGCCTGGATTAAGCTAATCTACTATGATTCGATTAAGCAGCAAGAGCGTAATTAGTTTCGCCAGATAAAATTTTGAGGACTGAGATTTAAGTGCCAATCAACGACGCACTGCATGCTTACTCACTATTTCTGCCCGCTGTCAAATCCAGTCAACCCCAGATATAGTTTTGCAAAGATAGAAAATCTTTTGGTATTGCTCATTATTTTATAGTAAATATTATAACTTTCATTTATTAAAACAGAAAAGAAATCCGTACAAATTAAACAAAATAGTTTTTGTTTTTTAATCAATCAAAGAATAACCAGTGTATTACCTTATAAAAGAAAATTGATCAGGAAGCAATCTGCATTATAAACTCTCTCAACCCAAATCTCTATATAGCAAAAAGCACGAACCTCACGGCCCGTGCTTTTCTTATTGTTAACTTTAATATTAAATGCAGGAAAATTCCCTCATTTAATTTCTTTCAGCCCTTTAAGACTTTCTTTGGTAGCCTCTTTCAGACTTATAGCCACTCCACCGCTGGAAGCCAGCTTTTGTTTCAATAGACTCTTATTAGTCACTACTACTTTACGAATCCGATAACTTTGTGGATTCACATCCCAGTCGGCATCCTTACCATCTTCATAGATAGTAGCTACATACTTCCTGCCTGCTGACAAATAGCGAAAAGGAATAACCGCTGTACGGGGATTTTCATCTGTAATAGCACCGATAAACCATTCTTCACGGTCTTTAGCTTTACGGGCAACCGTAATATAATCTCCCGGTTCAGCCTCAAGATAATGACTGTCTGCCCAATCTACAGGAACCTCTTTTATAAACTGGAAAGCATCCATGAAGCGACGATAATTGGAGGGTAGGTCAGCCGCCATTTGCACAGGGCTCGGCATGGTAACATAAAGAGCAAGCTGCTTAACCAATGTAGTATGTACCCGTTCGTTCTTCTTACCATCACCATAATAACTCAAACGGGTTTCAAAGATACCCGGAGTATAATCCATCGGTCCGCCCTTAAGACGGGTAAATGGAAGGATGGTTGTATGATCTGGATCATTCCCCCCATTGACTCAAACTCTCCTCCACGGGCAGACTCCTGAGCCAACCAATTGGGATACGTCCGGCATAATCCTGTAGGACGGACAGCTTCATGGCTATTCACCATTATTTTAAAATCGGCAGCACGCTTTGCAACATGAATATAATGATTGTTCATCCATTGTGAAGAATGGTATTCACTACGAGGAATAATATAACCCACATAACCGGTTTTCACCGCATTATATCCGTTGTCTACCATATATTGAAAAGCCTGATCCATCTGCCGTTCATAATCGGCAGCATTAGCCGATGTTTCATGATGCATCATTATACGTACCCCTCTTGCAGCTGCATACTGCTGAAGCTCTTTCACATCAAAATCCGGATATGGTTTATTAAAAAGGAACTGTCTCTCCTTCCGGTAAGAAGCCCAATCTTCCCAACCTTCATTCCAACCCTCTACAAGTACAGCATCAATGCCTTGCTCGGCCGCAAAGTCGATATATTCTTTCACATGAGCTGTATTAGCTGGATGATGACCATTCGGAGATAATGTTTTATAATCTGTAACTCCCGGTTTGGCTTTATAATAATCACTGTATGCCCAAGTTTTACCATCCCTGTGAACATTTCCCACCACACTCCAACAAACTTCAATGGTTTAATCCAGGAAGTATCTTCAAAACGGCAAGGTTCATTTAAATTCAAAATCAATTGAGAAGCAAGGATATCACGCGCATCATCACTTACAATAATTGTACGCCAAGGAGACTGGCAAGGCAGTTGTAAATATCCTTTCTTGCCCAATTTGTCAGGAGTAAGATGGGCACTAAGACGGAAAGCCTCATCATCTACATTGAGCAACATAGCAGAATAATCTACTAAAGCTGCTTCATGAATATTAATATAAACTCCTCCGGCTGTTTTCATCATCAACGGTGTCTGCACTGTAAAAGAAGTAGCAGGAGATTCATATCCCTTCTTCCTGAGGTTCTTTTTCATACCTTCCTTTATCTCCGAAAGCGGAGCGGTAGTATAAGCAAACTCATTTGTATCATAATCTCCCGGAATACAAAAAAAGGTATGATTACCTGTCAGATTAAATTCTGTCAGTTCATCTTTTACAGTCAGATAATTCAATTCATTCTGTACAGGAAGTTCATAACGAAAACCTAATCCATCATCGAACAGACGAAAGCGTAACAAGAGTGTACGGCTTTGGGGATGCTTCTGCACCAGAGTAACTGCCATTTCATTGTAATGATTCCGAATATGAGCATACTCTCCCCATACCGGTGACCAGGTCTCATCCAACGAACTGTTTTTCACATCTGTTTGTGTAAATTCACCCGACAAAGAAGCCTCTTCCATTTCAAGTCCAAGACGGCTGGACTCAATAATAGTCTTCCCTTTATAGCTAAGTTGATAAGTTGGTACACCTTTTTTGAGTTGTAGCTCCAATACCAGATTTCCATCCGGAGAAACCAACTTTTGAGCAGATACCTGTAAGGCCAACAATGCCAACAGCCCGATTATTCCAATTCGTATCAATTTCATAATGAATTATATATATGTATTTAATATTTAAATATTTTATATTGATAGGGTTCCAAAGATAATATTTCTTTAAAATACTCCCGAATACCTGTCTGCATATCAGTACAGATATGATTTTTCCATTCCTCCGGCAAAGCAACGTCCTGTTCCTGATTACGCACATTTACCGCTATAAGAAAGCGATCCGTACCGGAAACTTTCTCAAAAACAAATACATTGCAATCCGGATACTCTTTAATCGAACCTTTACGAATTGCAGGATATTCATTATATAGCTTCATCAGAGTTTCAAACTCTTTTCGTAACGCATTTTTAGAATTCCAGTCTACAGGACAATAGTGGAAGAAGTCAATCCGGTCCGGATATCCCATCTCTTGGGAACTATAGATCAAAGCTCCCCCACGCAAATAAGTAGAAAGGACAAAAGCCGCCATTGCTCCACGTTCTCCCTCAAACTCCCGGATAGGAGACATTTTCATCGTCTCATCATGATTCGTTGTAAACCGTAACTTTACTCTCCCTTCCGGAAGAGAGTCGTATTCCGCACGATCAATATCAAATAACACTGAAGCACAGCTATCCTTCAAAAATACATCCCGGACTCCTTCCAAAAAATCCCAGGCATAATTCATATCAAACCCTGCTTCAAAATGATCTTTTCGTTTGCCTTCTGCCAACATCAGCAAACGATGTGCCGGAATAGCACGAAGTGAATCAATCGCCTGTTTCCAGAAATCAAATGGAACAAAATCTGCCGCATCACACCGAAATCCATCCACTCCGACACTATCTATCCAAAACTTCATGGCATCAATCATTGACAATCTCATCTCTTGATTATCAAAATTCAAGCTGCAACATCATGCCATCCGGTATTAGGGGGAGAAATAACATTCCCATCAGCGTCCTGCATATACCAGTCTTTGGTTTGCAGCCACTCATTATCCCACGAAGTATGATTTGCCACCCAATCGATAATAACACTCATTCCTCTATCATGACATTGATTGACTACTCGTCTGAATTCATCCATTGTTCCGAACTCTGGATTCAGTTTTCTATAATCTTTCACACAATAAGGAGAGTTGACCGACTTCTCTTCACCTACTTCATTTACAGGCATAAACCATACGACATTCACGCCTAACTGCCGGACAGAGTCCAGATAAGTACCTACCGTATTAAAAGAATTGCTGGGAGCAAATACACGAGGATTCACCTGATACATCATCACATCTTCAGGGGCAGGCAACACATACGTTGGCTGAGTAGGCTGCCGTTGCCCGTTACAAGCACAAAGCAACGACAGCAATCCTATTGAAAACAACACCTTTTTGATTCGCATAACCCTTATTCTTTTTTCCAAATATAATATTGATAAGGTTCCATAGTGAGTGCAACCGGAAGTGTCACCACTTCATTATCCATTAGGTTTCTCATACGATCGCCGACACGTTCAATGGGGACCTTAATAGTTTCAGTAGTACTACTTGTATTTGCAATAACCAAGATGGCCTCATCACCAGACACCCGATAAAAAGAAGCAGCTTTTCCGGTATCGTATATCTTTACACCTGCACTTCTCAACATAGAAGACGAAGTATAAATCTCCATCAATTTCTTATATTCATTTAAGTAGTCCGAATTTAAGTTCCAGTCCATCAGCTGATAATCGAAGAAAGAGAGCGCTTTAGAATAAGCAATCTCCTGAGAACTATAAATAAGTGGAGTACCACCCAACGTAGAGGCAATTACAAAAGCAGCCATTGCACCGCGGTCATTGCCATAAGTCTGCAACGGTGAGTGTTCGGATGCCAAATCATGATTAGTAGAATAACGTAACCGTTGTTTACCTTCCGGTACCTCCTGATACTCCTTTTTGTGTACATCATAAAGAGCAGACAATGTTGCTTTACCGGAAAAAACATCTCCCAACTTCGAAGCAAACTCCCATCCATATACAATATCAAAGCCAGCTGTATACAAAGATGATTTAGAACCTTCGGCCAACATTAACAATCCAGCTCCTTTCAAAGCCTTCAGTTCATTGATAGCCTGTGCCCAGAAATCATCGGGTACTCCTTCGGCATGATCGCAACGGAAACCATCTACATCGGCTTCTGTTATCCAATACTTCATAGCATCCAACATTGCTTCACGCATTTCAGTATTGCTATAATCCAAGTCGGCTACATCCGTCCATCCCATCCCTTCAGGAGAAACAATGTTCCCTCCGGCATCTTGTGTATACCATGATTTGTTCTGTATCCAAGCGTTATCCCAGGAAGTATGATTCGCCACCCAATCCAGAATAACTCTCATATCTTTTTCATGTGCTTTCTTCACCAAAGCTTTCAATTCTTCCAGAGTGCCATATGCTTCATTCACCTTTTTATAATCTTTCACACAATAAGGTGAGCCGATTGCATCCTTCACTCCCTCCTCATAGACAGGCATCAACCACAGAACATTAATACCCAATGCCTTGATTTCGTCCAAACGGGAAGATATTGCATTAAACGCTCCTGTACGGGCAAATACCTTCAGATTGGCTTCGTACATTATAACTTCATTAATCACTCCAGTAGGAATTACTTCCGGCTCTCCCATTTTATCGTCAGAGCTATCACTGCACCCCGTAAAGAAGCACAGTAATAACATAGGTATAACTGTTTTAATATATCCAAGTTTCATCTTTTCATTCAGTTTTAATTAGTAGCAGGAGGGTCTAGTTCTGTACACCCTGTCGCTGTAATAGTAAAATAATAATCACGGTTCAATGTTATCGGCAGATCGGGAAGCTGTACCGTTCCTCCATTTCCGTTAAAAATCAAGTTTATCTCTTTACCGTCATTTTCGGGAGCTATACTGAAGTACTTGTAAACGATACCATCTATTTCTTTTGTCCCGGTCACTGAAAGTCCCGGCCAAGCACCTCCCAACACAGCACCACCATATCCGTAAAGAGAAAGCCCTTCCCAATCGGTATTATCGATAACATAAATGAAATGAGCTTCACCCGGTTCTTCCGGCTCTTCCGGTTCCGGTGCATACGGGTCCACTTCTGTAGAACCGCTATCCGTCACCCGGAAATAATAATCACGATCCAACGTTACCGGAATATCAGCTGCCTGTGAAGTACCCCCATTGAGAATAAGATTCATGAACTTACCATTCAGTCTTCGCCCATTTCTATATATTTATAAGTTACCCCATTGATATCCTTCGTTCCGGTCACAGCAATACCAGGCCAACTAGGGGTTATATCACCGCCATCAGCCCATCCATATGCATTCTGAACTCCCCAGGTAGTGGCATCTTCTATATATATAGTATATCCTTCATAGTCACTCAAAATTATCTCTTCATAACTTGTATCTGTAATACGGAAATAATAGTCGCGATCCAATGTTATATTAAGTCCTTCTCCTTCCAGTTGTTTTCCCCCTCCATTATCGTTGAAAATCAAATTTATGCTCAGTCCTTTGAAAGATTCGCCCGTGTCAAAGTATTTATAGGTTACCTTTCCTATTGTTTTGGTTCCTGTTACCTGAATACCCGGCCAGCCTCCACCAAGTTCAGCATCCCCCCATGCATAAAGAGACAATGTTTCCCAAGTGGAATTATCTTCTACATAAATCACATAGCCATCGTGTGTCTCTTCATCCGGATCTTCCGGTTCAAAATAAGACTCCCAACGATTCACCCATACATTAGTACGTGTTCCGATACCTATATCCAGTCGATGTATAGAGTCTTCATTTTTCACAGTACGTTCCGCACCATTCTTCTTAGAAAAGAAATAAAATCCGTCGGCAAGCGTCTTTCCATCTTTAAAAGTAGAAGGGATCAGATAAATTCCCCATTTTACTTCACTATTGGAGGCTTTCTCCAAACGCCACTCCAACTGTTCCACAGCAACGTCTTCTCCGCCATTAAACTCACCAACAATATAAATTTCATCATCTTTACTTGTACCTTGCGGCATAATAACTTCCAGTAAGATGGCATTTTCTTTCAATTCAAACTGAGGTAATTCATGGTCAAACACAATTTCCTCTTTATCGTCACAACTACCCAGTAAAACTAGTAAAGGCAATACCAGTAGCAAATAAATAAGATTCCTCTTCATGGATATTATGGTTTAAAGTTAATTATAATTAGAATTTTGGATCAATCCCGGATTAACCAATAAAGCTGATGACGGAAGTGGATACCATTCATATTTACGATCACGTTTGGCAGGAAGCGTTTTACCATCTTCTGTAGCACGGCCAAAGAACCACCACTGTCCTTGTGTGAATTTATCAAAACGGCGTAGATCAGTACGGCGACGGCGACCTTCGGATAAAAACTCCATCCCCCATTGTCCCAGCATCCAATCCATATCAAAATCGGTGTAACCACGCCCTGGTTCATCCTTCACCTGAGCCCAATCAGTAGCAGAAAAATAACGTTGACGTACACTATTCACCAACTCTTTAGCTCCTCCGGCATCTCCGGCACGCATTTTACATTCGGCAAGCATATAGACTACTTCTGAAAGACGAAATTCAACTTCATCAATATCCTGAAAATCAATACCTGTAGTAGCCGGATAAATCGGATATTTTACCAATCGTACCCCAGAGGTTGTTTCTCCCCACCGAGGAGACATCACATCTTCCAGATTACGGCCTTTATTCATAAATGTACCTACCTGATCCACATATACAATTGGTTGTCCATCACGGTCAGCATCAGCTGTCAACGCTTCTCCCGTTCCATAGTTTGCCTTGATAGCACCTTTTAGGAACATACCTTTATAACTATTGCTGGTTTCGTCATATATATAATTTTGTTTACGAATATCCCGGTCATCATACCGTTCGTATATAGCGCCCAGCTTATCATTATAAGGAGCATCAAGAAAGCACTTCGGATTGTCCGTTCCCCCGTAGGTATTTACATTACCAGAGTTATCAAATGAAGGAGTCAGACACACACAATTCCAAGGACTCTGCTGATATGTACCACCAAAATAATCCCATATATTATAAGGAAGGAAAGGCATATCGCGCATCCATCCACCATTGAGTTGTCCAATTTCAAAAGCAAAAGCCATTATTACTTCCGGACAATTAATATTGTCTATAGAGTAAATATCGCGATAATCCTCTGCGATGGAATATGTACCATATTTATTATCCAACAGTTCCTGGCAAAGCGTAGCACATTCTGCATAATGATTTTCTTTGATAAATACTTCAGAGTTCAATAGCAAACGTGCTTTAATTATTCGGTTCACGGCCTGGTTCATACGATTCACGTCATTTTTATTCAGATCATTTACGCAATCGTCCAGTTCGCTTATGATAAAACTATAGATCTTCTTGCAACTCGTATCGAAATCAGGGTCTGCAGTCGGAGGGATATCGGTACCTACAGAGATATTAAGTGGTAATGCACCTCCCCATATTTCGAAGATATTGTAATATGCCCATGCCCGTAAAGTACGCACTTCACCGATATAAGTATTTAGTTTTTCGGCAGTCATCTTCAAAGAAGCAGCATCCAATGACTCTAAGTCAACAAGCAGCGTATTACATAACCCGATCGTGGTCCATGCAGTTTCCCATGTTGTACGGATAATCTTTGAATCAGGTGTCCATGTATGTGTAGAAAGAACAAACTTCTCTCCTTCATCATATCCCCACAATCCACCGTTCCACGAACGCCAGGAAACCTGATCGGCAGAAAACTCCTGAAGATACCAGAAGTATTCGATATAACTCAACGCCCCATTGCTATAGATAGAAGCAACAGCGGCTTTCACACTATTCTCGTTTTGATAATAAATTGAAGAATCCACTCTGTCAAATACTTCTTCGTCCAGATTGAAGCAAGATGACATAGAAAAGCTCAGGATGGCTATTAAAAGCCAGTTATATTTTATATATTTCATAATCTTTCGTTCTATTGAATGATTCTATTCGGTTATTTAAATTTCAAAGTAACTCCCACACTTAGTTGTGTAGCAGTGGGATAGGCACTATTGATATCCACTCCCGGAGTTAATCCATTGACAGATACAATGGAAGGATCATTACCTGAATATCCGGTCAGGGTAAAAAGATTTTTAGCAGAAAGGAAAACACGCATACCATCCAATATCTTATTAGCTTTTGGAGTGAAGTTATACCCCAAAGTTATGTTTTCCAGTTTCACATAATCCCCTTTTTCGAGGAAGAAAGAAGAGATAACACCGCCCCCTGTCACCATATCTTTATCTTTCAGATAAGCATCACGAAGCACATTATCTGTACCACAGCCTTGCAAACCCATACCATACTTTCGCATATTAAATATATCAAACCCGAAAGCTCCCCGGAAGAAGATACTTAAATCAAAATTTTTATAACGTAAAGTATTACTCCAAGAGAGAAAAGAGGTAGGTGTTCCGTTACCGATATAACGCTTATACTGATCTCCTTTTTTCTCAGCATCAGAAACAGAAACAATTTCTCCTTCATCTGTATAAACCATCATATTACCATTTTCTACACCGGCGTATTCAAAACCAAAGAACTGGCCTACCTTGCCCCCTTCCTGTATACGGAAAAAGTGTTCACTACTACCAACTCCCGGTTTCTGGTATAATTCGATATAAGATGCATGATATATATCATTAGAAAGTACTTTCAACTTGGTAGTTCCGTAAGAATAGTTGATACCGGAAGTCCATTCCACCTTGTTCCCTTGAATATATCTCCTTCCAGAGTCAATTCAAAACCACGGTTTTGTGTAGTACCTACGTTTACAAGAAGATCCTTATAAACAAATGGAGGCTGTGGAGCAGTATAGTTATAAAGTAGATCTTTAGACTGACGATCGAACCAATCAATAGATCCCCTTAGTCTGTTTTTAAAGAAAACAAAATCAACACCCACATTGGTACTAATTCCTTTTTCCCAACCTAAATCTGGATTGGCATTAACGGAAGGAGCATATCCATTCACCCAACTCTCTCCCATCAGGTAACTCCCATTAGTACTATATGTAGCCAAAGAAAGATAAGAGCTAAAGTCCGAACGTCCCGTTACACCATAAGAAATTCGAGGTTTCAAACTATTAACCACTGCAGAAACTCCCTTCATAAATTTCATATTGGCCATTTCCCAAGCCAAAGAAACAGATGGAAAAGCTCCCCATTTATGATCCTTACCGAATTTTGTAGAACCTTCGTAACGAATAGATGCCGATGCCATCAGTAAATCTTTCCAATTATAATTTACACGACCAAAAACACCGATCAATTTTGAAGCAGACTGTCCTGTACCCATTCCTGCCTGCCCTGCTTTAAGAAAACTACCGCTACTTAAGTCATGCCATTTCAGATTATCATAAGCAAAATCACTATTGGAGGCATTGAGACGTTCCCAGCGGGATTCTTCGTAAGTATAACCTGCTACAGCCTTAATACTATGATCTTGCAGATCAAGAGAATAATTGCCTAACCATTCCAAACGTTGAGTATACCATTTTTGATAAGTAACTTCAGCACGTCCCTTATAGCCATACTGGTAAGATTCTCCTGAAGTGGAAGGGGTAAAATAATGCTGTTTCAGATCATTATAGTGCAAAGAATAGCTTAAAGAAGTATTCAGCAATTGTTTGTCCGTACGAAGCAGATTCAGTTTAGCTTCTGCCGTTCCAAGTACATACATACGTTGACCGTTGTTGTCTATATCCACCAGTTCTGCCACCGGATTACGTGCACCGGTAGGCGATGTAGGCTGATAATAATTTCCATTATCGGCATATAGCGGCATGGTAGGGTTCATGGAAAGAGCTGTATCAAACATGCCATCGTTCCCCCATGTTTCGTTCACCCGGCGAGCATTCAATGAACCATTCAGTTGCAGACGGTTATCCATGACCCGTTGCTCTATTACAAACCGGCCACCATATTCTTCACGTGCACTAACCAAGTCCAGTCCGGTTGCTTTTTTATAGTTAAAGGAAGCACCGTAATAACCATTCTTGGTACTACCATCTATCGATATATATTGATTATTGTCATAAGAGAAATCTCTCATCAGCAATCCGTACCAATCAGTAGAAGCACCATAATCCGTACCACGTCGTGAACGGCGGAATTCATCCGGTGAAAGAATGTCCGGCCCTGAATTGGCCAGATTTATACCAAACCAACTATCATAAGTAACCTTGGCAGTTCCCGGTTCTCCAGCTCCTTTTTTAGTCGTAATCAAAATAACGCCATTCGCACCACGTGTACCATAAATAGCAGCCGAACCAGCATCTTTTAAAACCGTCATAGACTCAATATCCTGTGACGAAAGGTTACGGATATCACCTCCTGCCACTCCATCGATAACAATCAACGGATCATTAGAGGCTGTAAGAGAAGTAGCTCCACGTATCTGCAAGGAAGATCCTGAGTTCGGATTAGCAGATGCTGTGTTATTCACATTCAATCCTGCAACCTTACCCGTCAACAGCTCCATCGGATTATTCATTGCTCCTTGCTGAAACTTATTCTTATCAACCTGAACAATAGAACTGGAAAGCTCTTTCTTACTCAACGAACCGTAACCAACTACCACCACTTCTTCCAGCGTTTGGAAATCTTCTTCAAGTGTGACGTTGATCTCACGCTTCCCTTCACAATTTATTTCCTGATTTTTATACCCTATAAAGGAGAAAACAAGTACGGAAGATGGATTGACTCCCGAAAGCGAATAGTTACCATCGATATCAGTAATTGTTCCGTTAGTAGTTCCCTTCACTGTCACATTGGCCCCGATAATCGGTTCACCGGCTACATCCTTCACAATACCTTTCACCGTAACTTCTTGTGCCGAAGCCGTCATCATAACAAGTAATCCGGCAAGGATCAGAAAATGCCGGTAAAAACAATGTTTTGCTCTTTTTACATTCATAAATACTTCGATTTTACATTAACAATAAGAGTATACCTCCGTTGCGGAAGCAGTAATGCAAATATCAGTAAAAAGAGTACTCTCAATTTTAGAACTAAAATAAATCTAAATCACAAAAAATATATAAGATTGATTATCAAAACAATAACAAAAATAAAGAATAGTCAAAAACTAAATACCGAAGAAGAACACAAAGCACATTTTATACTCTAAAAGAACCTATTTTCATCACTTGCTCTTCAAAATTGTCCCGATACAAAGATTTATTCTTCAATTTTGAACGATATGTATAAATAGTAGTTATAGAGTAACGCAAGAAGCTTGCGATCTTTGCACTGTCTATAATCCCAAGACGAATCAATGCAAAAATACGAAGTTCCGTTGTCAGGCGCTCTCCCTGCTTCGGAAGGATATGCTCACTTTCGGGCAACAGATAATTGAAACATTCCACGAAGTCAGGGAAAATATTAAGGAAAGAATTATCAAAATTCTGATAAAACTCTTTTAGTTCATCATCAATGAACTGAGACGATTTCAAGGTCTTATACAGTTCTTCGACTTTACCCGAGGCCGCCTTTTTATTCAACATACGCCGATAGGTTTCCAATTTATCGATATAGGCAGAGCACAAGCCTAGAAAACGGCCGATATATTCTTCCTTAATACAATTTGCTTCTGTCAATGAATTATTGGTCAGTTTTTGCCTATGATTGGCTTCTACCAAATCTGTATTCAATTTTTGCAATTCGTTATTGGCACAAATTACTTCCCTACGTGTCTTTGCTAATTTTTTCAACTGTCGAATTACATAGCCGATGGTCAATATCAAGAATAAAGATAAGATACTAATCACCCCTAAAAAAACTTGTAATTTCCGACGTTGCATCTCCTTTTCCAACTGATAAGAAGAGTCTATCACCGGTAGCATTTTGGAGGACTGCACATTGCGTAAACGGGCATTGTAAAAGCTTGCATCTGCCATACTCTTCTTCATATATTTATTTGCCCGCTCTATAGCGCCTTCTTCATAAAGTAATTCGGCAAGTGCACGAAGAGAATTATTTTCCTTCACCACGGCTTTAATATCTGCAATTGCACTTTCAGCCAAACACATTTTTTGTAATTCCAACTGACTGTCATTTTGATAAGTAAAAGCTAATATAGAGGTAAGTATAGCATATTCCCTCGTATCAGAAGACACCCCTGATATGTAGGTTTTTAAAAGATTCTCTGCTTCCTTGGGTTGTTGATGATATATAAGCATAGGCCCTTGAACAATAACATATTGATAAGATCCTTCGGGAACAATCATAAGTACAGAATCCCGGTAACTATTCATCTTATCCAGATATCCTGGCATATATTCATCATCCTGAGCATACTCTGCATAATAAAGATAAATATTCTCAAAAGCCATATAATAATCAACCAACAGCCTATCCGAAAGATGTTGCTTGTTAATTGTTTCCAATAACCTAAGTCCCTCGGCATATAATCCTGAAGTAGCCAGAATATGCACTTTTTTTAACTTTGACTCATTCAGCCATTCACGGTTATTCAACCGCACAGCAAGTTCGATATTTCGATTGATATAATGCCGGGCAGAGTCACAAATATAAGCCTCATACTCTGTATACAAACGAAGATTAATCCGATATTCTTCTTCTAACGAAAGGCCTGAAACCTTTAACCCATCTTTAATCAAAGTAATCCGCTGCATTTTATCTTTCTCGTATTGCTCACTGTCTTCAATAGCAGCATCCACTGCACGTAGTAGTGACTCTAACGTTGGCTGGGCTTCGACAGGAAGAGCAAATAATAATAGAATTAAGAGGTGGAGATGTTGTTTCATAAGTATAAATTCTACGTTTCACGACGTACAAAGATAGTTGTTCTATCCCTAAAAACAACAGTCATCACAAAAAAAGAAACTGAACAATGCAAAGTCATTTCCTTATTTCCAACTCATTCATTATATAAGCACAACCTATTATTCCAAATGCTACACTATGTTTTCAACCAGTTATTTTCCAAGTAAAAAGAATCATTCCAACAAAATAAAATTCAAGAATGAGTGGTAAAAAAACGTTCATTGAGTAACCATAACAATTTGAAAGCTTTTAGTTTTTTCTTTTCCTTTTTGCATCTAATCAACTAATAAACAACAAATTATTTTTTAGCACATTTAGATTTTATTTTGTGAACCAACCAAAACAATAAATAATGGAGATATTTGCAATAGATATTTTGAGAATATCCAAATCATTGTACAAAAAAACTTTTAAAATTAGAAACCTATATTTTAATACTAATTTAATATTAACATCATGAACAAAAAATTACTTTTTTTCACTCTGTTTGCATTATTGTTCGTTCTCAGAATGCAAGCTGGTTCGGGAATTTATCTACGAGGAGGTATCACCAACTGGTCCGCCCTCGCCGAATGGGAATTTGTCGATGAAGGTAATGGAGTTTATACTCTTACCGATAAAGAAATTTATGGCCAGTTTAAGATTGGTGACAGTTCCTGGGGAACATATAACTACGGTGCCGGTTCGGGCAGCATCCAATTGGGGCAACCTTATGCACTTGCTTCAGACGGTGGTAATATTACATGCAGTGACAAATTTAAGTGCTCAAAAATAACTTTTACCCGTGGAGAAGATGGCAGTGCCACCCTTCTACTCGAAGGTAGTATCGATAGCGATAGTGAAATTACAGAAGTCTATGTTATTGGAGATAATAACAACTGGGATTTCAATGATGCTTCCGGTAAACTTAGCGTTACAGCCAATGACGGTGAATATCAAGGCACAGTTACTATGGTAGCCGCTTCGGGAGAGAATGTGTGTTATTGGCGAATATATGAACACCTGGGCATGGCCGGCACCTGGGGTAATCCAGGCGGAGCAAATACTTCAGGCCACAAAACATCGGGTACACTTGAACGCAATAGTGAAGGATGTATCACCACAGGACCCGGTACTTATATAGTTACATTCAATATAAACACTGGTACATTCAACTGTGAAGATATTCCATCAGTAGCATCGGGTATACAAGTGATGCCGCAGGATGCCGTACTCCTCACTGAAGTGCCCGAAGAGGTAAAAATATTATCACTGAATAACAGTCTTATCGACTACAACGACCAATATAAAGTATTCAACGAGATTGCCGCTCATATGGGAAAGAGTGCTTCATGGACAACTCATACACTTCTTGGTAAATCGCTCCTCACTCATTACAATGAAGGCGATATGCTTACCAGTGAAGGAACTCCATCTGCAAAAATGATGGTACGTTCAGAAGCCTGGACTCATATTATTCTTCAGGAACAAAGTGCTACCCCCCGTACTAATCTCAAAGAGTTCCGCGAATCGGTACGCATGTGGAAAGAATACATCCGTGCCAATTGTCCCAACCCTAATGCCGAAATTATCATACCTATGAACTGGGCATATAATGAATGGGATACATTCAAAGCCAATAATAAGATTCTGTATGATAACTATATGGCTGTAGCTCAGGAACAAGGTGTAACCATTTGTCCCGTAGGGCTTGCCTATGAAGCAGTATTCGATAACGAGGGAAGTGAAATATGTAATCTTTTGTATAGTGATAACCGGCATCCTACTCTCACAGCTACTTATCTGGCTGCCTGCCTGGAATATGCCCTTATTTATAATGAGCCTGCCAATAGTATAAATTATTATCCTGAAGCTATATCTGTAGAAGAAGCCCAGTCAATGCGTCAATATGCTACTTCTACAATGTCAGCTTTTGTCAATCCGGTAGATCATCACGCAGGCAAAATTAAATTTTCTGCAAAAGTAGTTGACCAATTCGGTTTACCAATGGAAGAGGCCCCTGTTACAGCATGGACTGTTAGCGGTGGAGGAACATTGGATGAAAATCACATTTTTACCTCTAATGGTACTACTGGTAAGTATACTATCACTGCTGCTACTGCAGAATACTCAGAATCGGCCACATTGACTATTGGTAAAGCTGAGAATATTAAGAAAGACGAACCAATGGTAGAGTTTGGTGAAAATGTTAAGTCTATTAGCGAAAACTTTGACAGAATAGGTACCGAAGCTACAGCTACACTTCCTACAGGCTGGCGTATTGACAAGCAACTTAGTGCACCTCGTACAGTCGGCACCTTTACGGTAGCTGTTGAACAAACAGAACAAACCGGAGCTAACAATATAGCTTCCAATGCAAAGAACGGTATCTGGAATTTTGGTGCCGGTACTTCCAATGAGTCTACCGACCGTGCCATAGGAGGTATTTCTACAGGTGTCGACAATGCCACTCGTTGTATCAACGTATATCTTCATATGCGCAACACTAGTAGCGAAGACATCAAAGGACTCTCTGTCGCATATGATATCGAGAAGTATCGTAAAGGTAATAATGCAGCCGGTTTTGCCGCACAACTCCATTATTCGTCCGATGGCATCCTTTGGACAACTGCTGGTGAAAATTTCTATACTTTCTTTGAGAAAGACAATGCCACCGAAGGTTATGCCGAAACTCCCGGTGTAAGTATAAGTATCAAGAAAGATCTTGATGTAACGATCGCATCCGGAAAAGATCTCTATCTTGCATGGAATCTGTCGGTAGCATCAGGAACAGCAGCTAATGGAGCTCAGGCCCTTGCGCTAGACAATGTAGAGATCACAGCCCTCAACCGCATAACAGCAAACGAGAATGTATTCAACTCTACAGAAACGCTCAATGTAACCGTAACCGATGGCCATTTACATATCTTGGGCGATAAAGCTAATTATATCAAAATCTATAGCCTCAATGGTACTCAAGTTGCAACCGCCAATGACACCAATGAAATGAATCTATCAAGCTTGATTCATGGTATCTATGTAGTAAAAGTAGTAACAGCTACCCAGGTTCAACAATTCAAAGTTAGTCTATAAGAAAAAACATCTGCAACAAAGAGCAAGAATGGTACTCCAGGCTCTTTGTTGCAGATATTCTGTTATCCGATACCCCTTCATTTTCCAAACACGCTCACTCTCACACACTAACATCTCCGGCAGAGCATTCACACAAACAACCAATAGTTCTCTCTCAATTATACGATCTAAATCCATACCTTCTGCTCCAAAAAGACTTTATGACATTCTAAAAAGCAACTGAATCTCAGAGTCATCAACTTCCCCCTGAATTCGAGATAAAAGTTAATCTACTTCATTTCTGCTTTGAATTTATTTTAGAATAAGAACATGTTTCTTCACAAGCTTTACACAGGAAGTTTATCGGTTCCTATATCTAAAAAAACAACAATTAGTGTATGTTTTCGGACTATTTTATCCCTTCCTTATCATAAAGATACACTATCTTTGACCCTCAGAGTATTATTAATAAAACTACATACCATGAAAAAACTTATCATTGCGACTCTGCTCTTAGGAAGTACTCCGATACTTTCGGCACAAAAAACAATGAAGTTACCTGCCGTATATAAACCGGTAAAAACCGAAATGTATAAAAAAGGCTGGATAGATTTCAATAAAAACGGCATCAAAGATGTATACGAAGATCCCACTGCTCCCATCGATGCACGTATTGAAGACTTACTCAGTCAGATGAACCTGAACGAGAAAACCTGCCAAATGGTGACCCTCTATGGATACAAACGGGTACTGAAAGATGCATTACCCACTCCCGAATGGAAACAAATGTTGTGGAAAGATGGTATGGGAGCTATCGACGAGCATCTCAATGGAT
Source organism: Bacteroides nordii WAL 11050 = JCM 12987 (assembly GCA_000613465.1). Classification (GTDB taxonomy): domain Bacteria; phylum Bacteroidota; class Bacteroidia; order Bacteroidales; family Bacteroidaceae; genus Bacteroides; species Bacteroides nordii. The sequence goes on along the minus strand of BAJA01000018.1, from coordinate 31,622 downwards.
TCCAGCAATGGGGCTTACCCCCCTCGGATAATGAGAACGTATGGCCTGCTTCGCGTCATGCCTGGGCTTTAAATGAAGTACAACGTTTCTTTATCGAAGAAACCCGATTGGGTATTCCCGTAGATTTCACCAATGAGGGAATTCGTGGAGTAGAAAGTTACAAGGCAACCAATTTTCCTACCCAATTGGGATTAGGACATACCTGGAACCGTAAACTCATCCATCAGGTAGGACTCATCACCGGCCGGGAAGCACGCATGCTGGGATACACCAATGTATACGCTCCCATACTCGATGTAGGACGTGACCAGCGTTGGGGACGCTATGAAGAGGTATATGGAGAATCGCCCTATCTCGTAGCCGAACTGGGCATCGAAATGGTAAAAGGCATGCAACACAACTATCAGGTAGCTGCTACGGGAAAGCACTTTATCGCTTACAGCAACAACAAGGGTGCCCGTGAAGGCATGGCACGAGTAGATCCACAAATGTCTCCGCGCGAAGTAGAAATGATACACGTTTATCCCTTCAAACGGGTTATTCAGGAATCTGGATTGCTGGGTGTGATGAGTTCGTATAACGACTATGACGGGCTCCCTGTCCAAAGTAGCTACTACTGGCTGATGACGCGCTTGCGTGGACAAATGGGTTTCCGCGGATATGTAGTTTCCGACAGTGATGCAGTAGAATACCTCTATACAAAACACGGTACTGCCAAAGATATGAAAGAGGCCGTTCGCCAGAGCGTTGAAGCGGGACTGAACGTGCGTTGTACCTTCCGTTCACCAGATTCATACGTACTTCCTTTACGGGAACTGGTACAAGAAGGCGGACTAAGTGAAGAGATTATCAATGACCGTGTACGTGATATTCTACGGGTAAAATTTCTCGTCGGACTTTTTGATACTCCCTATCAGACAGATTTGAAAGGAGCAGATGAAGAAGTAGAGAAAGAAGAAAATGAAATCGTAGCTTTGCAGGCATCCCGCGAATCGATTGTACTACTAAAAAATGACAAGAACGCACTTCCATTGGATGTAGCTTCTATCAGGAAGATAGCTGTCTGTGGTCCCAATGCAGACGAAACAGCCTATGCACTGACTCATTACGGACCATTAGCAGTGGATGTGACTACCGTGCTCAGTGGTATCCGTCAGAAAGTAGACGGAAAAGCCGAGGTGCTCTACACCAAAGGTTGTGAATTGGTAGATGCCAACTGGCCGGAGTCGGAAATCATTGACTATCCGTTGACAAACGATGAACAGAACGAAATAGACAAAGCAGTGGCACAAGCCAAAGAGGCAGATGTAGCAGTAGTGGTACTGGGTGGCGGACAACGGACCTGCGGAGAAAATAAATCCCGCAGCAGTCTTGATCTTCCGGGACGTCAGCTTGACCTGCTGAAAGCAGTACAGGCTACAGGCAAACCAGTTGTACTGGTACTTATCAACGGACGTCCGCTCTCTGTAAACTGGGCAGATAAATTTGTACCTGCTATTATAGAAGCCTGGTATCCGGGATCGAAAGGAGGAACGGCAGTAGCCGACGTACTGTTTGGTGACTATAATCCGGGGGGGAAGCTTACAGTCACTTTTCCGAAAAGTGTAGGCCAGATCCCCTTTAACTTTCCCTGCAAACCTTCTTCCCAAATTGACGGTGGTAAGAATCCCGGTCCGAAAGGTAATATGTCGCGTGTGAATGGTGCCCTTTATCCATTTGGGCATGGGCTGAGTTATACTACATTTGAATATTCGGATATCAGTATTTCTCCCAAAGTTATTACTCCCAACCAAAAAGTGCAAGTGCGTTGTAAAATAACCAATACCGGAAAACGTGCCGGAGATGAAGTGGTGCAACTTTATGTACGCGATATCCTGAGTAGCGTCACTACCTACGAAAAAAATCTTGAAGGATTTGAACGTATTCATCTGCAACCGGGCGAAACGAAAGAAGTATCATTCACTCTCGACCGTAAAGCACTGGAACTTCTCAACGCCAAAAACGATTGGGTAGTAGAACCGGGAGACTTCAGCATCATGCTGGGTGCTTCTTCGGAAGATATCCGGTTAAGTGATATCTTGACTGTAAAAGAGTATGGTGCCATAGAGACAGGACAAACAAAAACAGCCAACCCTGTCAGTGCCAGCACTAACGGAGAAATGAAAAATAATGTACTTGATAATAATTTATCCACTGTCTGGGAAGGAAATAAAGGAGATTATATTACCTTTGCTCTTGAGAACGGAGCCAAAGTAGACGGAGTTTCCATAGCCTTCAGCCGCGCCAACGGACTACCAGCCGAATTTGAAATTCAACTCTCGGGTGGCGGAGGACAATTCCTTACCGTATACTCAGGCACTGTAAAAGAGTATAACAAACTGCTTCCTTTCCGTTTCAAAGGAACCACTGCAAGCGATCTGCGTATCGTACTGGGCAGCGACCGTGTGGGTATCTCAGAAGTGAAACTGGAACAGTTGAAAAAGAAATAAACTATGTTCAGATTGGTTATCGGCCTGTGTGCCGCCAGCATGCTGTCATCCGCCTGTACTACCCGCAATGCATCTCAACAACGGGCAGAACATGAATTGACTATGCTGGTGGGTACTTATACATCAGGTAGCAGTAAAGGCATTTATACATTTCGTTTCAATGAAGAAAGCGGCGTGGCAACTCCACTTAGTGAAATAGAAGTATCAAACCCCTCCTATCTTACTCTCTCACCCGACAATCGATTTGTATACGCTGTCAGCGAAGAAAACGATTCGACAGCTGCTATCAACGCTTTTGCCTTTGACAAGAAGAAGGGTACATTGACTCTTTTGAACAAACAAAGAACAAAAGGAGAAGATCCATGCTACGTAGCTACCGATGGGAAAAAAGTGCTTACCGCCAACTACAGCGGCGGCACAATGTCTGTTTTCCCTATCCGGTATGATGGTTCTCTAGAATCAGTTGATACGCTGTTTCAAGGTACGGCTTCAGGACCGGACCCGGACAGGCAGGCTACTCCACATATTCATTGTACGCTCTTCTCTCCGGATGGTAATTATATTTTTGCAACTGACTTCAGTGCCGATCGTATATTACGTTACGCGGTACATTCAAAAGAGGAGTTGCCACGACCTTTGGCCGAGACTGTAAACATTCAGCCCGGATCTGGTCCAAGACACCTGATATTCAGTAAAGACGGAAAGTATGCTTATTTAATAAACGAGTTGTCCGGAAAAGTAATTGCTTTCACTTATTCGGACGGGAGGCTGAATGAAATACAAACAATTGTAGCGGATACCATACAGGCAAGAGGTAGTGCAGATATCCACCTGAGCCCGGACGGTAAGTATTTATATGCGAGCAACAGACTGAAAGAGGATGGAATTGCCATCTTTGAAGTGAATCCGGAAAAAGGCACACTGGCTAAAGTTGGTTATCAGCTAACAGGCCTTCATCCACGCCATTTTAATATAACTCCTAACGGAAAGTTCTTGTTGGTAGCCTGCCGGGATAGTAATATGATCCAGGTTTTCGAAAGAGACACAGTAAGCGGATTACTTAAAAATACCGGTAAGAATATAAAGATGAGCAAACCTGTATGTATTCAGTTTGCTGAGAATAAATAAACTAACAACGGTATATTGCCCTGTCATTAAAACGCAGATTAACACAGATTATCGCACTTAAAATCTAAGTTTTGCGATAATCTGTGTTAATCTGCGTTTTAGAAATTCCTTATTAATGATAAAACTGTCAGGCTTTCTTGACATACACTTCTATAAAAGAACAGCTCAAGATAGATATTCATTACTTTATTGCTATTGCTTTCACCGTTACTCCATTTCCTTTTTTTACACATTGAACGCACTCCTTACGTAAAGTACCTTCTTTCAAATTAAAAATGAGATCCGGATTAAAATGTTGTCCGTTAATTCGGGTTTCAAAATGCAAATGCTCTGTTGTAGCCCGTCCTGTGCGTCCGGTCAAAGCCACTGGTTGCCCGGCTAATACCCAGTCTCCACTCTGCACCAAATTCTTTACATTATGACTATAAATGGTCTCAAGTCCGTTCGAATGGCGAATCACCACTACATTTCCATAAGCAGCATAAGGTTTTGACATTCGCACAACTCCGCTAAAAGCAGCACGTATCGTATCGCCGGCACACGTTTTTAAGTCCGCTCCGCTATGTCCTCTCCGAGTTCCATACGGAGAAATAACCTTTGCACCAGGCAATGGAAAAGCGTATTCATTCTCTGTCAGAGTGTCTAAATGCAACAAGAGATTCTTATCCTTAGTAAACAATCCCGGTGTCGCTACCCGGATATGATTGATCTCCATACTTGAAAAGTGTGGTTTCTCGGGTAAATCTACATTATTTACTATAGAAAAAAGAGTACATAATAGCCAAATCAATGTGCTTTCCATACTTTCGATAATTATTCAAAGAAAAATAGTTGCGCACTATCACAACCAGCATATTTTTTTAATAACTCCTGTATCATATCAGCCGCTTCAGCCAATCCGTCTGCACCACTATATCCATTGACTATTGCAAGAATATGAGTCGTATCCAATCCCATCTTTGTTCGTTCATTATCACTGGTAGGCGTACCTATACCTCCTATTTCATCCCTGTATACGGGCAATCCTTCAATATTCAGCACACCTCTGCCAATACCTTCAAAAGGCTCATCTGCTTTTCCGATTCCCAGTTCCAATATTGATCCTTTTATCTTATCGGCATCAAAACCACCAATGGAATAGCCGGTACGAAGCGACACTAAATTAATCAAATCAACCAGCGTATCTATCTGATACAATGGAATACCACGCATTAAACGTCTGCGCAAAGCCTCAGCCGAAGGACGGTAACGTCCCGGATCTTTACCACAACGCTTATATGCCTCACGAGTAGCAGCAATAGCCGGCTGCAACTTAATATCTTCCATCCGTGTAGTCGAAGTCAACTCTTCAGTAAAAGCATTTATCTCCTCCCAAAGTCCTTCACAGTAAACTGTGTTTTTGACCTCTGCATAGACTGCTACTCCCGCAAAACCGGGACATGCTTCTTTTATTTCTTTAGATACTGTTATCATAAAAAAGTTATAAGGTTATGAGGGTTATAAAGTTATAGGGTTATAGGGTTATGGAGGAAATGGGGATTATAAAGTTAGGGTCATAAATTCATAGATAGGAGGACTATAAAAGCTAAAAACATAACTCTATAACCTTATCACTCTATAACCTACCACTTTATAACTTTCTCACTCTAACCTATCATGGCTCCGTCACTCTCTTCATTATTCCTGACAAAATACGTCCTGAGGCAATCCCCAGCCTTCGTGCCGAAAAAAATTCATCATGATGAATATAAGTACAAATACCCGATACTTCGATCTGGCAACCGGGAACACCAAAGTCAAGCAATTGCTGGCGGTTGGCCTCCCACAGATCGATATGATATTTTCCCGTCTCCGTCTTACGATAAGAGATACGTGACATATCAAAACCATTCAAACGGAAGGTATCATATACCTCATCACCGACTTCAAAGGATTCCAACGAAATGCCAGGACCGATACAGGCCACAACCTCCGAACCTTCCGTTCCATAAACCGTCCGCATCTGTTCCAGTGTATGACCAACGATAAAATTCACCGTCCCCCGCCATCCGGCATGAACGGCAGCTACCACCTGGTGCTGCCTGTCGTATAGCAATACAGGAACACAATCTGCCGTAGAGACGCAAATACAACAGCCTTCCTCACGAGTTATCAGGGCATCAATACCTTCCAGACGCGTACACCTATCTTCTTCAGAAAGGGTAAGAAAGGTTTCATCCACTACCAGACTCTTCGTTCCATGTGTTTGGTGGGGGATAATCAATTCACGAGGCTTCTCCGGCATTGCTTCAAACAAGATCTCCTGATTCCGGCGGACGCATACCCTCTCGTCACCGGCAAAAGGCGAGCAATTGAATGTAGCATATGTCCCCTCACTGCACCCGCCTATACGGGTGGTTACAAAATGAAAAATGTCGGAATACACATCCAATGATGCATATCCCAACATTTCTTTTATCTTTTGTAAGTGAAATCATTTCTCTTCCCAATCCTCTTCTTCGTATTCATAATCCAGATCATCGTCATCATCGCCGTCCTCATACTCATATTCGAGATCTTCATCCTCTCCCATAGCTTTGAGTTCTTCCTGCAAGCGACTTACATCCTTAGGACGATGTACAATAGCTTCTATCTTATTGCTTTCTTTATTCAACTCTTCCCACAGGATATCTTTCAATGCTGAAATTCCCAAACCGGAAACAGAAGAAATAAACAAATGCGGAATACCCTGAGGCAACGTAGGTTCTATCTCATCCATCAACTCCTGATCGAGCATATCACTTTTTGTGATAGCGAGTACACGCTGCTTATCAAGCATTTCCGGATTAAAAGTACTCAGTTCATTCAGCAGTATTTCATATTCCTTACGGATATCATCACTATCTGCCGGAACCATGAACAACAAAAGAGAGTTGCGCTCAATATGACGCAGGAATCTCAATCCAAGTCCCTTACCTTCACTGGCACCTTCAATAATTCCGGGGATATCGGCCATCACGAACGATTTCCCGTCGCGATAAGAAACAATGCCTAAATTGGGTTCCAGTGTAGTAAACGGATAGTCGGCTATTTTGGGTTTAGCAGCAGAAACGGCAGACAATAGTGTAGACTTACCGGCATTTGGGAAACCCACTAACCTACATCAGCCAAAAGTTTCAACTCCATAATTACCGTCATTTCCTGCATCGGCTCACCGGGTTGTGCAAAGCGTGGTGCCTGTCGGGTAGCTGTTCTGAAATGCCAGTTTCCTTGTCCACCACGTCCACCTTTCAACAAGATAACTTCCTGTCCATGTTCGGTCACATCACAGATATACTCTCCTGTTTCAGCATTGTATACTACTGTTCCACAAGGCACTTCAATTATTTTGTCTACACCGTCCTTACCAAAACTCTTGTTTTTACTGCCGGATTCTCCATGAGTAGCCATCGCATGACGGTCATACTTCAGATGGAGCAGCGTCCAGTAGTTACGGTTACCTCGCAAAATAACATGGCCTCCTCTTCCGCCATCGCCCCCATCAGGACCACCGTTAGGAACATATTTCTCGCGCCTCATGTGCGTAGAGCCTCTTCCGCCCTTACCTGAGCGACAGTATATCTTTACGTAATCAACAAAATTCGATTCAGCCATAATATTTAGTAGTTAGAATTTAGTAGTTTAGTAGTAAGTAGAAGATGGATTTAGTAATATTTCAGCAGACCTTGGCAATAAGCATTCAGCATTCTACTCACTTCAGAAGCCAACCCCAGGAGCACTGTTTTATCTTCTTCTGAAATATATCCCAGGTCTTTGGAAAGAATAACGAAGTTTCTTGTTTCCTCCAATGAGCCTTGTGATATGTTGTAAAAGTGTAATTTATCTTTCTGCCCTACTCTTACAAATCCTTCTGCAATGTTAGCAGTAATAGAAGCAGAGGCACGTCGCATTTGATTAACCAATCCGAACATCTCTTCTTTAGGAAAGCCTTTAGTCACCCGATAAATATTTAAAACATATTTATGAGCTTTTTGCCATACTAAAAGATCTTCAAATGATTGCGCCAGCATTCCTACTTAACTACTTACTACTCACTACTTAACTACTCTAATTATTTATAATGTATCTACCGCCTTACATATTTCCTCAAAGATACCATCCATTGAGCCAAGCCCATTGATGTGTTGGTATTTTCCCTCACCTTTATAGAATTCTTTCAGGGGTGAAGTCTGAGTATTATATACTACAAGACGTTTTTTGATTGTTTCTTCGTTGTCATCGGCACGTCCCGAATCCTTTCCGCGTTTGATAAGGCGAGTCATCAACTCATCTTCGGGAACATCCAGGTCAAGCATTACAGAAATATCCTGTCCACGTTCTTTCAACATTACTTTCAACGCTTCTGCTTGCGGAATAGTTCTTGGGAAACCATCAAAAATAACTCCCTTACTATCCTGAAAACTATCAAAAACGCTGGCCAGAATGTCTACCATCAGTGCATCGGGAATCAGTTGTCCCTGATCAATATAACTTTTAGCAGTCTTGCCCAACTCTGTACCATTCTTTATTTCTGCACGCAAAACATCTCCGGTAGAGATGTGATTAATACCATACTTTTCTACAATACGTTCACTCTGTGTTCCCTTTCCTGAACCGGGAGCACCGAAAATTACAATGTTCAACATCTTTTTTACCTATAAATTAGTTTGTATTTGAATTTAGTCTACCACAGTATAAATATCCGGATAGTTTCGTCCGAAACCATCATAATCGAGTCCGTAACCAACGATAAAGTCGTTCGGTATTTCCATTGCTACATATTCGATATTCAAATCCACTTTCAGTTTGTCGGGCTTCACCAGCAGAGAAGCAATATGTATAGCCTCCGGATTTCGGGTACCCAATGTCTCGAGCAGACGCTGCATCGTAAAACCTGTATCTACAATATCTTCTACGATAACCACCGTGCGGCCGGCAATGTCTTCGTTCAGACCAATCACTTCTTTGATAACTCCCGTTGAAGTGATTCCCTGATAAGAAGCCAGTTTCACGAAAGAAATTTCACAAGGGATAGTGATATGTTTCAACAGATCGGCGGTAAACATGAACGAACCGTTCAGCACACTGAGGAACAAAGGGTTCTTACCTGCCAAGTCCCGGTTAATTTCGTTCGCAACACGAATCACTTCTTTTTGAATATCCTGTTCTTTAATGGAAACAGTAAATAGTTTATCTTTTATCTGAATGGTGTCCATAACCGATTATTTAAAAAAGTTGGATGCAAAAATACAATTTTTATTCCACTCCATGCATCATCTTTTGCAATTTCTTCGAGAGAAGGAACAGAATAAGGGACGCAATACCCGACATAATGACGAACACCATAAAGAAGTCGTACATATTTGCAATCTGATATCCAAAGAGTGTTTTTACTTTACCTGCCTCGGGGTAAAGCCCGGCAAGTATCCCGGCAAATTTATTGGCAGTGGCAGTAGAAAGATACCAGATACCCATCATCAGGGAAGCAAACCGAATCGGAGTCAGTTTATTTACCATCGACAAACCAATGGGCGACAAAGCTATCTCACCCATTGTATGAATAAAATAAAGTCCTGTCAGCCAGATGATACTCACTTTCACACCCGGTTGGGCATCTTTCACTCCAAAGCAAATAAAGAGGTATCCCAAAGATAAAAGTAACAACCCAATAGCTTGCTTGGTAGGTGAAGAAGGCTCCATATTCCGTTTGTTGAGAAAAGCCCAGACACCCGGCATGATATAGGCAAGTATTACCACAAAAAACGGATTGAAAGACTGAAACCAGGAAGCCGGCATCTCCCAACCTAAGATATCACGATTTGTCTGATCGGCAGCAAAAAGAGTTAAGGAAGCACCAGCCTGTTCATAGGCAGCCCAAAAGAAGATGACGAAGAATGCTACAATGTAAATTACAAAAATACGGCTACGTTCGATCTTTGTTAATGAACCATCCAGTAAAATGGTGATAGGAAACACGATGCAAGCGGTAAATATACCGATACTGACCCATTCGTCGCCAAACCAGAGATAAAAGAGACTGCCCAACACCAGTGTAAGAACCATTAATAGAAGAATATTCCGCCTTTTCTGGCTCCGGCTCAGTTGCGGATGAACTATTTTATCTGTCTTTTTCTCCTTCTTCGCATCCGGGATTATGCCTAACGGCTCACCGTCAGGAGATATCAGATACTTATTCTTCTGCGTTTCAAATAAAAGGATAGTAAATACAATCATACACGCAGCAATCAGAAATCCCCATTTAAAATCTTCCGGATTACCGGTGTCTCCAAAATAGCCACAAACCAAAGGAGCAATAAAGGAGCCCACATTCACTCCCATATAGAAAATGGTATAGCCTGCATCAAGGCGCTTATCTCCCGGTTTATAAAGTTGTCCTACCAATGACGATACAGTAGGTTTAAATGAACCATTTCCTAATATAAGAAAGGTCAGGCCACCATACATTAACCAATGTGACAGTTCCGCTTTATCGAGCATAGAGGCACTCAAGAACATCATTAACTGTCCTACCCCCATCATCACAGCACCCCAAAAAACAGAACGGCGTATCCCCCAGTATTTATCGGCTATATATCCGCCAATCAACGGAGTCAAATATACTAATCCGGTATAGCTACCATAAATGGATGCTGCTGCTTCGGTATCAAAAAGTAGAGCCTGAGTTAAAAAAAGAATAAAGATAGCACGCATACCGTAGTAGCTGAAACGTTCTGCTGTGCTTGTTGCAAAGATTAAGTAAAGGCCCTTTGGATGCCCTTGTAATGCTCCCATAAGTAGATTGTTTAGTAGTTTATGGGATGCAAAGGTACGAAAAAGTACTTTTATTCCGTAAAGAATATGTAACTAAAGGTAAAAGAAACAATGTGTTTCATCCTGTTTCATTGCTATGAGAATTTTGTTTCAACCTATTGAGAATAAATTCTCAACCTATTGAGAAAAGTTTCTCAACGTATTGAGAATTTTTTCTCAAAGCATTGAAACAACTATAAAAAAGTATTGTATGAAATCTTTGCGGTTACTTAAGTAGCCGAAAGGAGCAAAGGATTCATATTAAAACAAGTTTTAATCGGACAAATAATTACTATCTTTGCGAGTCAGAAAACTAAAGAAACAAATCATGAAAATATTTCCAAGTAACACTATCAAGAAGCTGGATGCTTATACCATTGAGCATGAACCCATTCAGTCAATCCAACTGATGGAGCGTGCAGCCAATGCACTAACAGAAGCTATCACTAATCGTTGGGATAGCGAAACCCCGGTTACTGTATTTGCCGGACCTGGTAACAATGGAGGAGACGCTCTTGCCGTAGCCCGTATGATGGCAGAAAAAGGATACAAAGTAGAAGTTTTCCTTTTCAACACCAAAGGAGAACTTTCACCCGACTGCCAAGCCAATAAAGAATTGGTAGAGATGATGGACGAAATAACCTTCCACGAAGTAAGTACACAATTCGCTCCACCGACCCTGACGGATGAACATCTGGTTATCGACGGTTTATTTGGTTCCGGATTGAACAAGCCTCTTAGCGGAGGGTTTGCAGCAGTAGTCAAATACATTAACTCTTCGCCTGCTACTGTAGCATCCATTGATATTCCTTCGGGACTAATGGGAGAAGAGAATACATTTAATGTCCGGGCCAACATCATCCGGGCCGATGTTACCTTCAGCCTGCAACTGCCAAAACTTGCTTTTCTTTTTGCTGAAAATGCAGAGTTCATCGGAGAGTGGGAGTTGCTCGACATCAACCTGAGCCAGGAAGGCATCGAGGAGTTAGATACCAACTATGAAATGTTGGAAGTGGAAGACATACGTACTATTATCAAACCCCGGAAGAGATTTTCACACAAAGGAAACTTTGGGCATGCACTCTTGATAGCTGGTTCACGCGGAATGGCAGGAGCATCGATACTATCGGCTCGTGCATGTTTACGCTCAGGAGTAGGTTTGCTCACTGTGCATGCTCCTATCTGCAACAATAGCATTTTGCAGACAGCAGTTCCCGAAGCAATAGTAGAACAAGACGCCAGTGAAACTTGTTTTGCCATACCAACAGATACGGATGACTATCAGGCAGTAGGCGTAGGACCGGGATTGGGACGAAACGAAGAAACAGAAGCTGCACTGCTGGAACAATTGAACGGCTGCCAGACTCCTCTGGTAGTAGATGCGGATGCATTGAACATATTGGCTAATCACCGCCATGCACTGACCAACCTGCCCAAAGGTTCAATCCTTACTCCCCATCCCAAAGAATTGGAACGCCTGGTAGGTAAATGCCAGGATTCTTATGAACGCCTGACCAAAGCAATAGAGCTTGCCCGTACCGCCAAAGTACATATTGTATTAAAAGGTGCCTATTCTGCTATCATCACTCCAACCGGAAAATGCTTCTTTAATCCCACCGGTAATCCGGGGATGGCTACTGCCGGAAGCGGAGATGTGCTGACAGGTATTATTCTGGCATTACTCGCTCAAGGGTATACGGCAGAAGAAGCTGCCAAGACCGGAACATTCGTTCATGGGCTCGCCGGCGACTTTGCTCGTAAAAAGTTAGGTACAATTGGGCTTACAGCAGGAGATATCGTCAACAATCTGCCTATGGCATGGAGACTTGTAAGCGAATAAAGGTTAAGAACTTATGAATTTCCGAATAAGTTCATTAACTTTGTTTTCTAAACCAGTTAAAAATAGACAGAAATGAAAAAACTAATCATATTGACAGGACTGCTGGCTGCCACTACTATGATATCTGCTCAGACAGATGTTGTGACTGGTGTAATGCGAGGCAAAGATTATGGAGTAACCTATGCACTCCCCAAAACACAGATAGAGATCGAAGTCAAAGTCAATAAAATAACATATACACCGGGAGAATTTGGCAAATATGCAGATCGCTATCTGCGACTAAACAACATATCTGTCGACCCGAAAGAATATTGGGAATTAACAAGCGTAAAAGTAAAACCGGTAGGTGTACCCGATAAAGAGAATGTATATTTCGTAAAGATGAAAGATAAAACCGTAGCTCCGTTAATTGAACTGACGGAGGACGGAATTATCAAATCAATCAATGTACCTATCGAAGGGAAAAAGACTCTGCCTGCCAAGACAATTGTGCCTGCACAGAAAAAGGTCAATCCAAGAGATTTTCTTACAGAAGAAATCTTAATGGCCAGTTCAACAGCTAAAATGGCTGAACTCGTGGCAAAAGAAATCTACAACATCCGTGAAAGTAAAAATGCGCTGGTACGCGGACAAGCAGACAACATGCCCAAAGACGGAGCGCAACTCAAACTGATGCTTGACAATCTGGAAGAGCAGGAACGTGCGATGACAGAAATGTTCTCTGGTACATACAATAGAGAAGAGAAAATATACACGATTCGCCTGAACCCCGCAAAGGAGATGAATAATGAAGTAGCTTTCCGATTCTCAAAGAAACTGGGTGTGGTAGCCAACAATGATCTTGCAGGCGAACCGGTTTATATTACTTTGAAAAATCTGAAGACAGTTAATATTCCACAGGACGACGGTAAGAAAAAGGTAGACGGTGTGGCCTACAACGTACCAGGCAAAGCTTCTATTTTACTGACTCAAGGAAAAGATGTGTTATTTGAAGATGAAGTGCCTGTCACTCAATTCGGAACAGTAGAATATCTGGCCCCTGCATTATTCAACAAAAACTCAACGATTAAAGTAACATTCAATCCGGTTACCGGTGGTCTGGTTAAAGTTGACAGGGAAGAAGGAAAATAAACGACTATTATTCATTCTCTAAATAACTTATAATATGGGTGGTGAAGGACATATGCTCGACATGATCCGTCGATTGAAAGAAGGCAGAGACTCTGCAACTTACGCAGAGCGCGAACCAACGAGAGGATGAAACGCTTACAAACGAAAGCACCCTACCCCCTACCCGACACGACTCCTGAAGAAATGGGACGTATCATCCGGCAATCCAAAGAAAAGAAAGAAGCCGATGACCGTTACTTTGTGTTCGGGACTCTCATTATCATCGGGGTTCTATTGGCATGTGCCGTTATATTATGGGCTATTTTTATTCGTTGATTGTCAGTTTGACAAATCCATCTTTTTGTAACTGGGAAAAATAAGCAAGTATACGAGACTCGTAGTTCTCTTCATGGTTGAAGTGGTCTGCGAGTTTTTCTATTATCTCACGTATCGTACTTTTGCCATCTATTTGCTCCCACACGGCAGTACCATGTTCTTCAAGATGTACATGAATATCAGAGGACATTCCTTTGGGTAGTAAAAAACGTTGCATCCATTCATACTTAAACCGGGGAAAAGCGATGACAATAGTGCCATCGCTTTCCTTTTTGGTTGTAATGTGTGCACTGCGGAAGGGAATAACCTCCAACAAGTTGATCTTTTCTTTCGCAGCCATACATTTATTTCTTTATATTGGGTAATTCCAAACCATATCCCTTCTTTTTATCAACTACCTTTAACAAGAAAGCGACAAACAAAGATAGAATGGCTAAACCTGTAAAAATACACATCGGGATTGTATAGTCATACTCGTTAGCATTTCCACTCGTCCCCACCACACAATAGGTATCAAGTACCCAACCAATAAGAGTAGGAATACCCCACAGACCTATATTCTGTATAAAGAAAATAAGAGCATACGCTGTTCCTAACTGATTTACAGGAAATATCTTCGCCACCGAAGGCCACATAGCCGAAGGTACCAGAGAAAAAGCAATACCCAGAATTATCATCAAACCAATTGCTATAAGCCAATTATCAATGCTGGGAATTGCATAGATAAAATGCACACAAATCAACATGGCCGCACCCAACATCATAATAGAAGCAGCTTTTCCACGTTTATCAACCAAACCACCAAATACCGGAGTCAGTATCAATGCTCCCAAAGCAGGTAGTCCCACAATAGAACCAGCCACGTTTTCATCAATTCCATATTTACCAACCATCAGTTCGGATGCAAACTTCTGGAATGGAAAAACGCAGGAATAGAACAGCACGCACAACAATGCAATCAGCCAAAATCCCGGATTGGTAAGAATGTGTTTTACATCTTTAAAAGAGAATTTATCTTCACCTCCATCTTCAGTAGAAGCCTCTACCTGCTTATCCAGCTTTTTATCCATCACAGAGAAGGCAAAAAAGGCTATTAACCCTCCTACAAGTAATACAAAACCAATCAACAGAGGAGTATCAATACTAAAATTACGCGCCAAAGGTATAGCTACAGAATAAGCAGCCTGGGAACCGATACGTGCCAAAGCAACCTGTACCCCCATAGCAGTGGCCATCTCTTTCCCACGAAACCATTTAGCTATAATTTTAGAAACAGTAATACCGGCTACTTCAGCTCCCACTCCAAAAATAGAGTAACCGGCAGAAGCAACAAATACCCCGGTTTTATATCCAAATATAAGTGATTCATCTCCAGCCAAAACTGTAATTGCATAGTATTCCAATCCCGTACCTACTACCATCAGGATAGCTGCCAACTTTCCGGTGAAACGAATACCAAAACGATCCAGAATCAAGCCTCCCCAAATCAGCATCAGCAAAAACACATTCAGGAAGCTGTATGCTCCCGTGAAAAAGCCAAACTCCGTACTGGTCCATGCCAAATCTGATTCCAACATGTTTTTCAATGGCGCCATTACATCATTCACATAATAGGCTGCCATCATAGTAAAGGCAACAATGGCTAATGCTCCCCAACGGTAACCACAGAGTCATTCAATTTCTTTTTTAATTGTTCCGTCATAGTTCTATCTTATTAATAAAAAAAGGCTACAAATCCCCTGGATTTATAGCCTCTTCTCTTTTCTTTAACTTTCCATCTGTAATTATTCTGCCACAGGAGTTTCTGTTGCAGGTGCAGTCGGTGTTTCTGCAGCAGGTGCTTCAGTAGCAGGTGCAGCTGTACCCGAAGGCAGGTTATACGGATTTGTTTTTTCTTCTTGCTGAGCTTGTTCCAAAATTACATCCTGTCCTCTGGATGCATTGGTAGGGACAACATAAGCTGTAGCAATACTCATTATAACCATGAATGCTGCCAATCCCCAAGTAGCTTTTTCCAAAAAATCTGTAGTTTTGCGAACGCCCATTATTGCATTGGATGATGAGAAGCCGGATGCAAGACCACCACCTTTAGAATTTTGAATCAGTACAATAAAGCACATCAATATGGCTGCAATGACCATTAAGATTACGAATAATAAGTACATTTTTTGTTATTTTGATTTAGCGTTAATAATCAGTTTTTCTAAAAATCTTATTTGATCTGCAAAGTAAGCATTTTTTTTGGATATTTCAAACTTAATTTTTTAATAATTTCAAGAGCTTTGGAATATCTTTGCTGTTTAACATAGATTTTAGCCAATGTTTCTGTGAAACAGCTATCATCATCCTCTCCTTCTTCGGTACTCAATTCTTCAGAAGAAGATTGTTCCGGAGATTCTTCTCCTGATAAATTTCCATCTGGCAAAGGTTGTAACTTAAGAGCCGGTTCACTCTCACTTTTTTCAATAAACCCATCAATCAGTTCAAAACCACGAAGTTTGGGTGCTTCGGTTTCATCATCAGTAGAAACACCATCATCCTGTAGTAAATAAGCTGTATAGTCCGTCGTATAATCCAGGCTGGTCTGAGAAGTAACTTCTTCCGGTATAGTAGACAAAAAAGCATCAATCAACGCTAAAGTACGATCAAGATTCGGCTCTATTTCCGGTAATTCATCTACAGAGGTTGTTTTCTTTTTACGGGATTGCAATATATACTTATCTCCTTCTATGAGGTAGAAAAGTGAGCGTCGGTCGGCCACATAAAGAGTTGCTTTACGTAATTCGGCCCCAAATGTAATGTCGTGTAATAAATACAAATTCTTTAAATATAGTAACCGCAGCGTTTGAAAATAAGGATAGCGTGTAAGCATCGTCCGAAGCTCATACAACGTATCCTTATTCAGCATCTCGGGGTGCTGAATCCATTGTTGAAGGTTAGCAGAAGTCATTCAAATTACCAATTTGCCACTGTCGCATTAAATATCTGATCAGTTATCTCTTTCGTTATTTCAGCAATCGTTGCATCCGGTATATTAGGCAATAATGAATTCGGATCGAGGTCGGAACGGAAAGCCGAAAATTGCTGTTCGAAATCTTCTGCATGATTGGTATTATTTACAAAACGCACATTAACTGTAACAGTTACTTTTGCTTTTGAAGAGAACCCATCAGCCGAAACAGCTTCATTATACACATTTATACCTGTTATTTCTCCTTCAATCTGCAAATCAGCATTGGCATTTCTCACCAATTGCAAACGAGTCTGACGAGTAAAAATATCTTTTAAATCGTCATTAAACTTATTTGCCAAAGGCTGATAAACATAAGCAGATTTTATAGGAAAATCAGCAATTGAGATTGTCTTTACTTTATCATAATTAATAGACGCCCCATTAAACTTATAAGAGACTGTACACGCCAGAAGTATTACCGGCAAAGCCAGTAATAACATCCATTGTGGTATTTTTTTATTCCAATCCATATTCTTTTATTTTTCTGTAGAGGGTGCGTTCCGAAATATTCAAATCCTGAGCTGCACTTTTCCTCTTCCCATGATGTTTTTCGAGGGCTTTACGTATCATTTCTTTCTCCACTTCATCCAAAGAAAGAGACTCTTCCACATACTCTTCCGTGTCTTGTATATCATCATCTACCGGACAGGGAGCCTTCACCGTATGAATGATTGTAGGCATTGTGGAAGGTGGTGTAGGTGTCACAATGGGCACACTTCCTTTCTCTGCCATCAAATTATGAACCATCTTCTTCAATTCAGATACTTCCTGTCTCATATCAAACAAAACTGAATAAAGAATCTCACGTTCACTCTCAAACCCCTTATTATCCTTTATACCGAACAAAGCCGGCAGACGTTGCGTGTTTTGAGCCGGGAGATATGTTTGCAAAATAGCTGCATTAATCTCACGATTGGTTTCTATAATCGAAATCTGTTCTGTTATATTCTTCAGCTGGCGCACATTTCCCGGCCATGGATAGGCAAGTAACACCTGTTTGGCATCTTCTGTCAGCTGAATAGCAGGCATACGATACTTCTCGGCAAAGTCACTGGCAAACTTACGGAATAATAACAACACATCTTCACCACGTTCACGCAAAGGAGGTATCTGAATAGGAACCGTATTGAGACGATAGTACAGATCTTCGCGAAAACGTCCGTCTGCAATAGCTTGTGTCAGATTGACATTAGTAGCAGCAACAATACGTACATCCGTCTTCTGTACTTTTGATGAACCCACCTTGATAAACTCCCCACTCTCAAGCACCCGAAGCAAACGAGCTTGAGTGGGTAAAGGCAACTCCCCTACTTCATCCAGAAATATTGTTCCACCATCAGCTTCGCCAAAGTATCCCTTTCGTTCGCCAATAGCTCCCGTAAAAGCTCCTTTTTCATGCCCGAACAATTCAGAATCAATTGTGCCCTCAGGGATAGCACCACAGTTTACTGCAATGTATTGCCCATGTTTGCGACGGCTATACTGATGAATAATCTGCGGAAAGCTCTCCTTTCCCACACCACTTTCTCCGGTTATCAATACGGATAAGTCAGTGGGTGCAACTTGGATGGCAACATCAATGGCGCGCGACAAAGCCTCTGTATTACCAATAATACCGAACCTAAGTTTTACTTGTTGAATTTCCGCTTTCGTCATAATTGCACTATAAATTCCTTCTTGTGTTTTTGTTTATACATCATCATCCACAGTGTCAAGCTTCAACTTATCACTGTCGTCACGTTTCTCGTAATATTGTTTTCTCAACGGATTGGCATGAGCTTCTTTATCACGCAGGCGGTTGCGGAACACATCTATTGCCACATAGATAGCCTGACGGAAAGAGTCTTCACAAGCCAGCCCTTTTCCGGCAATATCATATGCTGTTCCATGAGCCGGCGAAGTACGTACTACCTGAAGTCCGGCCGTATAATTTACCCCTTCATCCATAGCCAAGGCCTTGAATGGTGCCAATCCCTGGTCATGATACATAGCCAGCACACCATCAAAATGAGTAAAGTTACCCGATCCCATAAATCCGTCAGCCGGATAAGGACCGTAGCAAAGTATTCCTTTAGCAGCCATTTCCTGAATTGCCGGGATAATGATCTCTTGCTCTTCGGTACCAAGTAATCCCTCGTCTCCTGCATGAGGATTCAAAGCCAGCACAGCAATACGCGGTGCACCAATACCAAAATCCTGTTTCAGGGAGCGATTAAAAATAGCAATTTTCTCCTGAATAAGTTCTTTAGTAATGGTTGAAGCAATATCACGTACGGGGATATGCCCTGTTACCAGTGCCACCCGAAAATCGTCCTTCATCAGAATCATCAGTGATTTACTTCCATCACCCAGTCTCTCCTCAATATATTCGGTATGTCCGGGAAATGAAAATCCTTCCGACTGAATGGTATGTTTATTGATCGGAGCCGTCACGATGACGTCAATCAATCCTTCTCTAAATTCTTCAATAGCCTTCTCTAAAGCACCAAGTGCAGCTTTTCCTGCTTCCGGATCCGGTTTAGAGAATTCCACTTTCACTTCGTCATCCGTACAGTTTACTACACTCAAACGATTGAAAACTGCCTCAGAAGCAGAATTAACAATACTAAAGTTAGTAGGTAAATCCAATGATTTACGATGATAAGCTGCCACCTTAGGGGAACCGTAAATAATCGGAGTACACAACTCCAGCATAACAGGATCGGCAAAAGTTTTCAATATCACTTCATAGCCTACGCCATTGATATCTCCTTGCGTAATACCAACCCTTATTTTACTATCTTCCATGTGTCGTTATTTATTAGTTTGTTCTTCTCTGGCCACACCCAGCGGAATCTCTCCCTGGGTCTTTTCTGTAGGAAGTTTCAATGTATACAATGATGCTTCGAGCATACGTACCAGATTACGTTTTAATTTATTAGGTGAATATACAAATACTTCTGCTGTTACAATGCGCTGATTAGTTTTGTCCAAACGGGTATGAGACACAAACGGACCACCCATAAAGTCGCCCTTCATACGCCAAAGTCCACGGGCTTCCATGGTGTAATCTCCATGCACATCGATAGGACGGACATCCACTGTTATAGAATCTGTAGACATATACATGCCTTCTTTAGCTCCCGGAATATTAGCTTTCATCACAGAGTCACGCTTATGGATAAAATATTCTTTAGTAAACGTATCCTTATCAGTATAAGGGTAAGAATAGATCACAAAGTTCTGATCTCCGGTAGCCGTATTAGTAGATGCCCAGAAAAAATCTTCACCTTCTTTAGAAGAAGATAATTCAGAAGGAAGCCATATATCACAATCAAATTTACTGCCTACCTTGGTAGAGATGTAATCATTGTGTTTATTATGAAGCTGGGAGATCTGACGATTCATCTCAGCACGTGTGAAGAAGTCTATAATCTGTTGTTTGTTTTCCTCTACAAACTTTTCAAACTCCTGCTCATTGGGAGCCTGAATAGTCAGAATAAGCTGAGGAGCAGCATATACATCTTTTGCATACTTAAATGCCGGTTTGGTATATATATCACGCACATCCACTATAATAATGTTGCGTATTAATTTTAATGTAGAATCATAGTCTCTCGGAGAAGTATACATAATCCTGAATGAACGTTCAGACTGTGGCAATCCAGGTACATCCGTATCAAGCACATCAAACAAGGCTCTTCCCGCAGGACGCTCCCACAAGGCATGATCTACTACTACAAGAATCTCATACGCACGACCACTGGAGGTCGGAGTAAACACACCCTTCTTGCCGTTACAAGAAGAAAAAGTCAATGCCACAAGAGCCATACTGATAAAAAACAGATACTTCTTCATATTGATCATTTTTAATGTTTTTACAAAACTACGATAAGTTCGTATATTTTCATCGGATAAGTTAATAATTTATATTAATTCTTGTTATTACCCTCCCGCTTTGCTGTAGACAACATACCACAAGCTGCAAAAATGTCTTCACCGCGCGAAGCACGAATCGTAGAGAAAACACCATGTGAAGTCAGATAATCACGGAATGTTACCATCGCCTCCATATCCGTTCCTTCCAGATCTACTCCCGGAATAGCATGAAAACGAATCAGGTTTATTCTGCAATCTACTCCACGGAGCAATTTCACAAGCTCTTTGGCATATATCAGCGAATCGTTGACGCCTTTAAAAACAATATATTCAAATGAAAGTCTGCGTTGTTTGCTAAAATCATAGTTCTTTAACAAATCTACAATTTCAGTAATAGAAAAAGCACGCTCTGCCGGCATTAAATCCAAACGCTGCGAGGGCACCGGAGAATGTAGACTAATAGCTAAATGACAATCACACTCTTCGATGAAACGCTGCAAGCCCTTACGCAAACCGATAGAAGAAAGTGTTATTCGTTTAGGACTCCAACCGTAACCATAGGGTGCAGTTAATACCTCCAACACCTTTAACACTTCATCCAGATTATCCAAGGGCTCTCCCATTCCCATCAACACAACATTAGTCAGTTTATCCCGTTCGGGCAATGAACTGATCTGATTTAGTATCTGATTAGCAGTCAGATTGGCAGTAAACCCTTGCTTACCAGTCATACAAAACTTACAATTCATCTTACAACCCACCTGAGAAGAAACACAAAGTGTTGCACGATCGTCATCAGGAATGTAGACTGCCTCTACAAAGTTCTTCTCACCTACCTGAAAAAGATACTTAATAGTTCCATCTACCGAATGCATTGCCTCAACTGGCGGTATTCCTCCTACTTCATATTCTGCCCCAAGTGCTTCGCGGTGTTTTAATGACAGATTTGTCATCTCATCAATAGAGTTTACCTTTTTATCATAAAGCCACGATGCAATCTGCTTAGCAGCAAACTTCGGCATTCCCAGGCCTCTCACCACCGACTGCAACTCATCAAGAGTCATTCCTAAAAGAGGATATTTGGACATATTCTGTACAATTCAATGTTTATTTATGCAAATGTAAGGAATTAAAGTTGATTTCAGAGCAGACTACCACCAAAAGTTAACGTAAAAAGGCCGCTCCCTATGCGGGAACAGCCTTTTCATATATGAGTTAGTCCTTCTTAGAAGAACAGATAACGTGTATCTTTCACTTCAGCCTTCAGATAAAGATCGTTCATCAAACGTCCTGCCAGGCGTGCATGCATATTTTCCAATGTAGCTTCTTCAGCTTTTACATCAAATGTTTCATTCAACTTGTCCTTAGCATACATCTGCAATACAAATACGCCTGCATTACCTTTAATCGGAGCACTCAACTTATTCAACTCAGCAACCGAAGCATAGGCACCTACCAAAGGTTCGCTACTACGCAAAGCCGGTATATAAGCAGGAGCTGCAAAAGTTACATGTTTTACAGAGTCGCTCACAGCGTTAGCCATTGACTTATACTGATCAAAAGAAGTAGCATTAACAGCCTTCATATCATTCATGATCTTTTCGGCTTTCTTGTCCTTTATTATTTCAGCTCTCAACTGATCCTGTACCTGCTTCAAAGAACGGTAACCTTCAGGAGTGATACCAGCCAGTGCAACCACCAACATTCTGTCGCTCTCACCACATTCATACAAACCGGAAACTTCACCCGGCTTAGCAGCAAAAGCCCATTTCAAAGCTTCTTTTGTACCTTTAACTCCACCAATTCCATGTTCAGAGCTGTACAAATCATTTCTTTCGAGCAATCTATAACCAGCTTCTTCAGCATTAGCCACTACTTTATCCAAAGAAGGATTAGCAGCAATAAACTGGCTGAAATCATTATAAGCTCTACTATAAGTTTCTTTACTAAAGTCCACTGTACGTTTGATAACAGCCACTTTATATTTATCCTTAACGGCTTTCTTGTTAGTAACCTGAAGGATAACATTAGCCTGTCCCAAAGAGAGATTAGACAATTCGTTTACACCCAAATTATTAACAGTTGAAATAAATTTCAAATTATCACCATCAATCTGTGCATTTTCATAATTAGCAGATGAAATCCAGTTTGCTTCTCCAGTCTGGCCATATTTCTTTGCTAAATCAACAAAGCTTGCACCACCTTTTATTGCATTATAGATACTATCAGCCAATGTTTTTGTTTTTGCAGCATCTTCAGCAACAACCTGAATCTGCCGGAACTCTATAGAGTCAGCAGCAGCTGTTTTAGCGATAACTTTGAAAGAGTTAATTGTGTTATCACTACCATTATAATAAGGACCATATACTTTATTCAAAGCAGCAGAATCCATACGTGCTACTACATCTCTTGGAAAAGCTGTTTTATTATAATACAAATCAACATAAGGTTTTTCCGAACCTGTCGAACGAATAAAAGTAGTATATTCACTTTCTGTATTTGCTAATTGCTGAGTATATTCGCTTACTTCTTTTTCGATAGCAGCTCTGTCTTCAGGACTTGCAGTTACCTGTACATCGATGTACTTAATATCACGGGTTTCTACGTACTGTTTGAACTGTTCTTTCTTCTTATTATACAGATCTTTCAACTCAGACTCTTTCACTGTTATTGTAGAATCAACTATAGAAGAATAAGGAACAGCAGCAAGCAACAAATCCATCTGATTTACTCTTGCGTCAAAAGCATCCTGCGCTTCTATCGGATTAGAGAAGAGTGATTTTGAAATCAATGCCTGATATTTCTCAGCAAGACGATTCTGTATCAAACTTTTTTCTACAAATGACCAAAACTTATACATTGAGTTATAATATTCAGCGTACTGTGCCGGCATTTGAGACAGATTCATCTTAGAATAATCTACCAGGAACTTTTTCAACATATCTTTATCAAAAGCACCAGTTTGCGGATTACGGAACGGGGTCTGCTGTAACAGCGGATGAACACCTGCATCAATAATTGCCTGGATTTCAGCTTTTGAAACCGTAAGACCTAATTTTTTGGCTTCTTTTTCAAGAAGTTTATTGTTTACGTATGTACGCCATACTTCATCTTTCACCTGATTGGTTTGCTCATCATTCAACGAATTCGTTCCGCTGGAGAACTTAATTACGTCAGTATATTCTTCTACCAATGCCTGATAGTCCTGAGCGGAAAGTGCGTCCCCGTTCACCTCTCCTACGTCATGTGATTGGTGCGGCTGAAGGACTTTCCATGCGTCTCCCGCAATGAAAGCAAACAACGCCAAGCCAATAACGATCACCAATAAAGGTCCTTTCGATCTAATGTTTTGTAATGTTGCCATTTTAATTAATACAGTTTATTTGTTTATTATTATTTTCGTCTCAGTTGTTTTAGCGCACGAAGATACAAAAAATGCTAATATACATCTATTTATTAGCAAAAAAAATGGAGGTCTATACCATTATTCCATCACTTTCAGCCGCACAAGCTCAATTTTAGTCGGTGTTACCTTAATAATTTTAAACTGATAACACCCTACGGAAATTATTTCATGCAGTTTCGGGAAGCTTTGATACTGGCTCAGAATCAATCCACCAATAGTCAGATAGTCATCCGCTTCCGGCAAATCAAGATCAAAAGTTTCATTTACTTTTTCAATTTCCAGACGACCGGAAAGTACATATTCCCCCTCTCCTATCTGCTTACAGATATACGATGTATTATCATGTTCATCTTCTATGTCACCAAAAATTTCCTCTACCAGATCTTCCAAAGAAACAATTCCGGCAGTACCTCCAAACTCATCCACTACCACAGCAATCGTTTTCTTTTGCTGCATAAAAAGTTTCATTAATTTGTGAGCAGCCATCGTCTCAGGCACAATAGGCACCTCTTTTACATTGTCCCTCCAATCTCTAGGATTACGAAACATCTCTGAAGAGTGAATATACCCTACTACGTTATCAATATTTCCGTCGTAAACAATAATTTTTGAAATTCCGGATTCTACAAAACGACTTTTTAAATCTTCAAGTGAAGTAGATAAATCAACAGCCACTACCTCTGTACGTGGCACAATACAATCCCGGATTTTTATAGTTGAGAAATCAAGCGCATTCTGAAATATCTTCACTTCGGTATCCAGTTCGTCACTATTATCTGCGTTATCAATGCCGGATTGTACAAAATAATCCAGATCAACTTTACCAAATGCCTTTGCTGATGCCTCCTTGTTTATCTTCATTCCGAAAAGACGCAAAAACATATAGGAAAGTCCGGAAGAAAACTTCGATATGGGATAAAGAATAATATAACAGATAAACAAAGGAACGGCACATACATTCAATACCAGATTAGGTTGATTTTAAATAATGTCTTCGGCAGGAATTCGCCTGTCACCAAAATAATTAATGTTGAGATGATGGTTTGTACCAATACCATCAGAAAGTGATTAGTGATAAACCCGGACAACAAATTATCACCAATAATCTGTGCCATCAGAATACCATAGATAACCAATGCAATGTTGTTACCAACCAACATCGTAGAAATAAAATTATTCGGATTTTTGAAGAATACAGACAATATTCTTGACGATAGTCCCTCTTTTCGCTCAAGTTCAAAACGCAGCTTGTCAACAGAGACGAACGCAATCTCCATACCCGAAAAGAAGGCTGAGAAAGCCATAGTTATTAAAAGGTAAACAATAATACTCATACTTATCTTACAGAATCCGTTGATGCTTTTTGTTCTTCTTCATCTACGTAAAAAATACCTCCCATATTTCTTATCTGATAGATGGTCATTTGCTGATTAGAATCAAAACCATATCCGGTAATAATCCGATCGGGCTGTTCTATACGTATAAACCGGTCCGAATAAACCTTCTCGGTAGCCTGATTCCAATACAACAGTTCAGTATTAAACCGTTCTCCCTTTCGGTTTTTAATATCGACATTTCCCATCAGCTTCCAAAGTTTTTGCTTATCATAAAAATAGGCAGTATCAGCTTTTATACTGGCGTCCACATTAAATAAAGAATCAAACTGTTCAAGATAGACACCTTTTTCAAATGCCCAGTAAGAAGGCCTTTTACGATCATACATCAACCATTCCTCGGCCTCCATACGATAACGCGTTACACCCGAATCCGAAATATAGGTCACAACCCCTAAAGTTGCCATCGAAGGCAAAGAATCCCGTTCCGTTATAGCCTCACCAAGCTCTTTCTTCTTCCCTCCGCAGGAAGAAAATAAAAGAAGCATAACAATTGCCCCCAGGACAATTGTTATGCTCATGTTTTTACTAAATAAAAAGTTACTTTTTTCTTGTAACATATTATATTATCTGATCGTTGTAGTCTCTCCGATCCATCCGCCAATTGTGATACGGTCGCCAGCTTTATAACCTAACATGAACAGGTCTTTAGCTTCCGGAGTATAAGCAGAGTATGAAGAAATCAACTTATTAGCTTCTTCAGCCACACTTGGATCTACTGCTTTCGCTCTTTGCAATTTATCAATGGCAGCAAAGAAAGTACATTTATTCAATGCCGGTTCGTCATTCCATTTATAATTACCAGCATATAGCTGAGCAATCAGGATATAAGGAGCACCATAGTTCTCATTGAAGCTGATAGCTTTCTGAGCATAACTTCTTGCCTGCGAAATCTTCTTAGCTGATGCCAATACACTGGCAGCTTTATATGCAGATTCTGCTTTCTTTACGTTATCAGTTTCATAAGATATTGCTTCATCAAAGAATTTAACGGAACCGTCAATATCTCCTTTTTTGAATGCCATAGCAGCACAACCGATAGCAGCATCAGCACTTGGTTCCAATTTGTAAGCATACAAAGATGCCTGAAGATATGCATCGCTATCTTTACAGCCCATCATAGCCATCACTTTAATTACCTCTTTCAAAGCTTCCAGATTTCCCTGATTAGCTTCCACTTTAGGAGCATATATCTCTTGCAATGATTCACAAGTAGCAGCTCCACTATTTATGAACTGTGCATCCAGACCTTCTCTTACAGATTTTAAAGCAGCCTTAATGTTCTCTTTCTCTGTTTTAGCTATCGCTTCATCTGTATACTGAGTATCAAGCAAATAATCCTTAATAAACTGTTCTTTATGAGATGGATCAGCTTTCAACTTTTGCAAAGACATATCCAGGAAGAAATGCATTACATTAGGAGAAGCGTCAGCTTTAGCTCCTTCAAGAGACTGCTTAAACCATTCATAAGCCTGATTTACATCCGGAGATGGCGCAAACTGAATGTAGGCCAATGCCTTATCACCCAATGCATCTTCTACTGAAGGAACTCCCTTCATTCTTGTCTGGAAATCAGGAATATACTTCATACGCACATCATGCGTATGCATCAAATCATCAAAATACTTCTTGTATTCAGGACTATTCCTATCAGTCATCTTAGACATCAAGCCCTCCAAAATTGTAAAACCGTCCTTAAAAGTATAATAGCGAAGTGTGGGACAAGTTTCCAACACTATTTTCCACGGCGCATAGGCATCTTTAAAATTACCTGCTTTCACAGCTTCATGTGATACACTACTGTTAGGGATACAGATGCTATCGTTCTGTGCCGCAACAGAGGTTGCACCCGCCGAAAGGAACAACACAGCCACAAGCGTTTTAATCTTCATTGTATCTAAATTTTAGTTGTTATATAATTAGTCTATTCTCAATATTAATCAACCTTACGTTTGAAGAACCAACGTTCATTAAACGTGATTCCAATGCTGAATCTCAAGATATTTTCATTCAACATACCAGTCTGCAAACCCTCTACACGCACATACTGCGCCGTTAGACTAACGATAGAACGTGAGCGTGGAATAGGTAGCCCCAAACCAGCTGTAACACCATACTCACGTGAAGCCCTTTCACCAGCTTCTGTTTTGTAATAAGGAGTAGTATAATAACCTCCTAAACGATATTTCACATGTCCAAAATAAGTTTTTCCAAGTTTCGAAGGCAAATATTCAGCACCTACCGAAATTTTTGTACGATCACAAAATGCATTAGGTTGATTCATATAAGTCACATCTCCCCACTTTTGCAAGCTGTAATCCACTCCCACCGTCAGGCGGTCATCATATTTATAAGTAATACCGGCTCCAAAACTATTCGGTAATCCGAATGTTGCAATCGTATCTTTAGTAGTTATTACACTCGTATTGGTTTGCACATAAGTATCATTATTCAAATTGTGTTTCGGAGAAAATACAGCTCCCAATGTTACTAAATGTTTCTTTCCAATAGGTTGGGTATATTGTATACCAAAATCCAATTTATAATCACGAACTGACATTCCTGTTGTTTCTACATATGAGTTCGAAACTGTCTGTCCGTCTACATTTGTATATGAAGGATACACCATAGCCAACGTACGTGTTATGTCTCCCCAGAAATAAGAAACATTCGCACCAATAGATAAATTATTAAGCACCTTCACACCCAAACCGGCATATAACTGATGCAAACCTCCATCACCTAGCAACTGCTTTGTATAACTCGGACTGGCAGATGTTTCCGAATATCCCTGTGACACATTATAACCTACATTTGAGAAAGGCAACAATCCGATACTCATAGCCAATCTCCTATGCAACCGAAACTGCATAGCAATATAATCAAAGCTTGAATTTTTCACATTCAACTTCAAAGCGCCATCACTGATATTAGCATTTTGCATACTCACTCCTCCTTCAAATAAGAATGTCAGTGAGTCAATAGCCGTGTATGAAGCAGGATTCAACGGATTAATTTGTGAACCATCACGCAATCCAAAGGCAATCCCTCCCATTGCTTTACTATTTCCGAAATTCTGATTGACTAAATCGCCATAGCCATATCGTGTATAAGGAGAGTTTGTATTATTTTGAGCGACTGCCACTCCTGCAAAAGTCGTGACCAAAAGCGCACAAAGTGTCTGTTTAAATCCTACCATTATTATAGTTTAAAATTCTATTTAATCCTTTCAACACTAAAAATCTATCTGCAAAGATGACACTTTTTACGTTCGTATCAAAAGAAAAATCATCTCCACCCGTTAAAAAAACCAAAACTTCAGGATATTTATGTTTCATAGCCGTAATATAACCTGATATTTCATATTCGATGCCTTTCCACACTCCGGCACGCATAGCAGTCTCTGTATCCTTCCCCAAAGTCGGCGTACATCCTTGTGGAGCAACTAACGGCAAACGTCCCGTAAACTGATGAAGTGCTTTAAAACGCATCTGTAGCCCCGGAGAGATATTCCCACCATGGTATTGCCCCAGAGAATCAATAAATTCGTAAGTGATACAAGTCCCCGCATCAATTACCAAAATATCCCTTCCCGGAAATTGTTCATTGGCAGCCACTACAGCAGCCATCCGGTCATAACCCAGTGTCTCAGGTGTTTCGTATAAATTGATTACCGGAAGCGGAGTATCTTTATCCAGCCAAAGCAGAGGTATAGAAAGCTTACTTATTTGTCCGGAAACACGCTCATTCAGATTAATGACAGTTGCAACAATACCTCTGTCAATCGGATATTCAGTACAAATACGCTCCAGACAATCCAGCGACTCATTAGAATCATAGACAACATTTACCATTGTAGCCCCCTCAAAGAGTGCCACTTTAGCTACCGTATTTCCTATATCGATAATTAAATTCACCGTATTTATCGTTTTGAGCGTGCAAAGATACAGATAAAAATTCAAGCACACTGCACACACATATAAAAAAACTCCCGGCAAGCTCTCTTTCACAGAACCACCGGGAGCTTTCTCCACTCAATTATCGTCTTTTATTTCAGAACGTCATTGCCTGACCGCCAATTACTCCCGCAATAGCACTGGCCACTGCAATAATTACTTTCAGAATCGTGCTCCAAACCGTCTTTTTCATAAATTTCTTTTTAATTATCAGTTATTACATAAAAGCTTCAAACACCGCGCAGTCAACTTTCAACTTTCAATTTTCAACTAAACCGACGGATCCTCACCTTCTCCCTCATTTCCTCCGCCATTATTATCAATGCCTTTCTTCATCAGGTCAGCATGTGCAAATGACAATCCCTGAGTCAGTGCACGAGTAGTACCCACAGCTATCGGACGGAAATATTCAGGAGTAAACTGGCACTGTACCGATGTGATCTGATTAGGATTCACCTTATCTTCTGTTTCTACCCCTTTGCCTTGCGAACGGACCTTCATTGTAAAAGTTCCCAGCCCTTCAAGACGTACCGTATAGCAGTCCAACAGATATCTACGCATCACCGAAAGCAAGTTCCGTACCACATTTTGCACATCACCCGGCGTCAGTGAAGCCTTTTCGGCAATCTCCTCTGCCAAGGTTTGTGTATTAATCCTTTTCTTCATCTTTACCAAAGACGGATGCCATGTTTTCACTCCGGCTTTGTTGGCTTTACTGGATTGTATTCCCTTATAAAATAAAGGCATAATTACCTCCTCTTTTTAATGTTACTAATCATTTTTTCATTCACGTTTTGTTGATCAACATTGCAAAGATGGAGGTTTATTCTAAGCCTCAAAGTAAAAAGGGGGCTGCTGAATGATTCACAACATGCCTATTTTATAATCTTTTAGTTATCAATATACTACAAGTATATAGAACTGTAAATATAAAAGTAGCCAGGCTTTTCCATAAACAGGAAAGCCTGGCCAGCTAACAACTACATTTGAGATGAAAAGAATGTAGTATTATAATTCGAAAAAAGGATCTACAAAACTTTAATAAAAAAGCCCTCCTTACAAATAAACCACGCCTGATTTAAAAGGAGGGCTACACAAACAAACAATAATATTAAGCAAGATTATCATGATTCACATCAGAATAATCCAGCACTCCTTACTCTATCTTAATCTTTAGAGTAAGGAAGAAAGCATTGGACGAATCCAATGTTTGGGGTTATAGAGTCGTCTTCTGTTTCCAGATAACACAGGGAATACAAAAGAACAAGAAAAGTCCCTTTAACAAGTTCAAAAAAGTCTTCATCAAAAGCTTATTTTTTTATAAGGGCATCTAACAAATATTTATTTGGTCCATACTCTTTAATTCGAAAAATAACGATTAAGAATTTCATGTTTTATCAGTCTTCTGTGGTCAGAATAAGTATGTGTAGAAAGTCCATATTTCTTTTATGAGTGTCTTCATCAATAAGCTCGCAACACAATTTCGAAAGCCTCACTATACTCCTGTCCCCACTGACCACCTCTCATCGCAGCAAGACCAGTGATGTATTCTGCTGAACGTGGATGTGGATATGGACGCATCACGCCACGATACATTGAGAGAGCCTTCACCTTAGCATCAACTCCTTCCTTGCCTACCTCTATATAGCAGTTAGGATTGAATGTTGTCATTGCATTGTTGATCTTCCACTCTGTACAACTAGGAACCTCCATATACCAAAACTCCTGCACACGCTTTACTTCTGGTCTGCGTTGGAATAGACGGATAGCCTCCTGACACGCTATAGAAGTCTGTAGGTGGTCATTGTTAGTATCCGCAGGATGATGAGTGATGATAACATCTGGCTCACTCTCTTTGATAGCACTCTCAATGAACTGCACCAGTTTGAGATGAGGCACAGTGTTCATCTCGATATTCGGGAACGTACCCTCATATATACGGTTCACACCCAGGAACTTGTTCGAGGCATTCGTATCATCGCCCAATTCTTCGTCTGAAGGTCGGAAAGCCCTTGCCTTCGCCTCCGTACACATGATGCACACGTCCACCTGATGCCCCTCACGTGCCCATTTCCACATAGACGCACCTGCGCCCAGCGTCTCATCATCAGGATGAGCCACTACAAGTAAGTATTTCATATTCTCTAATTTTTAACAATTATACAACTTGGGGGTTCGTATCTACAAGAACCAATATCAGACACAAGCTATTTACAGTAATACTTCGAAAGATTGTTTTAGGATTGATCACCTTCACTTCCCGT
>BAJA01000019.1 GCA_000613465.1 Bacteroides nordii WAL 11050 = JCM 12987 | reverse complement strand
TTTTCTTTTTAGTTAAACTTTGTATTTCTTTTGTTATATTCGGATATTAGCTGTATTATTGTGCCATAATTGTGTCAACACTTATTGGTAGATAATGTGACACTTAACAAGCATAAGTAATAATAAAGTAGAATTGTATGGGTGCAGCAAAGTTTGAGATAACAAGGAAATGCAAGATTTGCGGTGAGCCATTCGTCGCAAAGACTATCACGTCTTGGTATTGCTCACCAAGATGTTCTAAAGTTGCATTTAAGCGCAGGAAAGATGAAGAGAAAAGAAATGAACGTTTGGATGCTATAGCCAAAGCTATTCCCAATGACCAGGAGTACATAACAGTTCCCGAAGCCTATTCTTTGTTTGGCATCAGTAAGGAAACCCTTTATCGCCAAATCCGAAAGGGCGTTATTCCAAGTGTTAATGTAGGGCAACGCCAAACACGGGTAAGCAAAGAAACGCTTATGGAGATGTACCCTCTAAGGAAGAGTCTGCTTAAAAAGCAGCCCAAGCCCATTCCCAAGCTGTATAGTTTGGAACCAAAGGATTGCTACACGATACAGCAAGCGTGTGAGAAATATCACATGAATGACAGTACACTCTATCTTCAAATCAGAAAGTTTTCAATTCCTACTCGGCAAATCGGCAATTTCGTATATGTGCCCAAAAAGGAAATAGACAATCTCTATAAATAAGCATCCTTATGAAGAAATCTCTATCCCACACCCGTGTTTCCGTGAAACTTCGCAAGGCAGAGTTTCGTAAGGAATGGTATCTTTACATAGAGTCATATCCGGTTATCTCCAAAAACGGAGGCAAACCACAGCGAGTGCGCGAGTATGTCAACCGTACTATAACCACTCCGATATGGGACAAAAGCAGAACGGCAAGAACAGCTTCTGACGGAAGTGTAACATATAAGCCGAAACGTGATGTCAATGGTGTTATACTCTGCAAGTCGGAGCTTGACCAAGAATCATGCATCTATGCAGATAAGGTCAGGGCTATTAGACAAAAGGAATATGATACCATAGGACTTTACTCTGAATCAGAAGCCTCTTTATTGGAACAGAAAGAGAAATCGCAATGTGATTTTATTACCTATTTCAAGAGCATAATAGATATTCGGCACAGGAATAGTTCAGATTCATTATCGTAAATTGGAATCGTGTATATGCACTGATGCTCATCTTTACCGACAATCAGCCATGATCTTTGCCAACATAGACACAAAGCTGGTTGAGGATTTTAGGTTGTTCTTGTTGGATGCTCCACAAGGGGGCAACAAGAAAGGGACAATCTCACAAAATACGGCTTCCACTTATTTCGCAATATTCAAGGCTGGATTAAAGCAAGCGTTTGTTGATGGATATTTTGTATCTGATATTGCAGCTAAGATAAAAGGTATAAAAGAGAAAGAGGCAAGAAGAGAGCATCTTACCTTAGAGGAACTTAACCGATTGGTTTGTACACCATGCGACAATGCCACTATCAAACGTGCAGCCCTTTTCTCTGCTTTGACAGGTCTTCGACATTGTGACATTATGAAAATGACATGGAAAGAATTGACAAAGGAAGGTACTCACTATCGCATCAACTTCGACCAAAAGAAGACAAAGGGCGTTGAGTACATGCCTATTTCTGAGCAAGCGTATGATCTATGCGGAGAACCTGGACATCCCGACCAATTAGTATTTGAAGGTCTTCCTGCCCCATCCTGGATTTCCAAACCTTTGGCAAAATGGATTGAGGCATCAGGAATCACTAAGCATATCACTTTCCATCAAATACGACATACGGCGGCTACGATGTTCCTGACCCTTGGTGCAAGTATCTATGTAGTAAGCAAGATACTCGGACACAAGAGCATCAAGATGACGGAGATTTACGCCAAGATTGTTGACAAGAAGAAGCTGGAAACCGTGAACCTCGTGAACGGAATGTTTGACCAAATACCTGTAATACAATGAAGATAGAAATCAAGGAACGTAAGCTGACGGAAGGCAAAAGAACCTTGTATCTGGAATACTACGAGAGTGGCTACCGTAAGAGAGAAAACTTGCACCTCTATCTCTTGCCCGATCATGCCGTTGGTGCTGCAAAGCACAATCGGCTTACATACAACAAGGCTATGGAGATACGAGCAGAGCGCATCCTCACCCCTCCTATATTGGAGAAAGAGAATGCCAAAAGCGAAGAACAAGGCAACGGCTTGACTTGGCTACAATGGTGCGATGACTATATCAAATGGTCTGTTGATTGTGGCAACTGCAAGAAGATGATAGGTCATAAGAATGTTGTCCGCAAGCGTATTGCTACTTATTTACGGAGAGTAGATAAGAAAGACATCCTGCTGAAAGATGTCAGTAAAGATGAAATTTGCGGTCTTTTTGACTATATGCGCAACAAGTATCGCAACAAACGCCAAATCAAGACCAACGGAGGACGGTTGGCTGATTACACATTACTGTTGTTTGAGGAAACAGTCAAAGCGATATTTAACAAGGCTATGCGTGAAGGACTTGTAAAATTCAATCCTGTACACAGTCTAAACAAGTTGGAACGCTTCCATGCTCCAGACAAACACAGAGAGTATCTTACGCCCGAAGAACTCACACGTTTCCTGGCGGTGGAAGCTGAATGTGAGAATGAACGAACCGTACAACTGGCATTTGGTTTGTCATCCATGACTGCCCTTCGCCTTGGCGATATGCAGCATCTAAGGTGGTGTGATATAAAAACGATAGATGGCGTGCCGACAATCAGCATCATACATCGAAAGACAAAGCGTCCTCCCATTATTCCGCTCAATGAAATGGCGCAATCGTTGTTGCCACCTCGGACGGATGACAATCCGGAAAGTCTTGTATTTCACCTTGTCAAGAAGTCAGACAACGTATCGAAATACGTAAGAAGGCTTAAAGAAAAGGCTGGTATAGAAAAGGATTTGACCTACCATTGCTCACGGCATACGACAGCATCGTTGGCTATCTCAGCAGGAGCAGATATATCTGCAGTGAAGGATGTTTTGGGACATGGAAGCATAACTTCAACCGAAGTTTATGCAAAAGTGGCTCTTGAAAAGAAGATAGAGGCGGTCAATCTGTTTAATGGCGTGTTTGATTAAGACATATAGCAGAGTGCGAACAATGGGGAAGTCTTACTTCTTCCCTTTTGTTGGTAAATTGCCGTCAGGCTGTATTCAAAAAACGCTTGTGTTCAAATAAATCTGCGAGACTTATCTGGACACAGGCTTTTTCATGTTCAATTTAATCTTTGATAAAAATGACAACAGGAATAATATACGCTCGTGTCTCCAGTATTGGTGACAGGCAGAGCACGGAAAGACAGGTCAAGGACTTGTCGGAGTATGCAAAGTATAAAGATATCGAAGTCCGTAAAGTCTTTGAGGAGCATATCTCTGGCGCGAGGAAGAATGAGGAGCGTCCAGTGTTGTGTGAGGCAATAGCTTTTTGCAAGGAAAAACGCATAGGCATTCTTCTTGTCAGCGAGCTGTCAAGGTTAGGTCGCAATGCGTTTGAGGTTCTTGCCTCTGTCAAGGAACTCATTGACTGTGGCATCAACCTCTATATACAAAAGGAGCAGCTTACTTTATTGGACGATGATGGACATCCGTCCCTCTTCGCCCCAATAATGATAGCCACGCTTTCTACCTGTGCGCAATTGGAACGTGAAAATATCTCGTTCCGTTTGCAATCAGGCAGAAAGCGGTATATAGAGAAAGACGGAAAACTTGGTCGCAAGGTCGGCTCGGTAAAGACAGTAGAGCAGATGAAAACGGAATATAGGGAAGTAATAAATCTGCTCCGCAAAGGATATTCCATAAGGGATGTGGCAAAGTTGAGTGGCAAGGGTATAAGTACGGTTCAAAGAGTGAAGAAACTGTTTACATGAAGTGTACTATGCAGTAGTGACTCACTTACAACCAAATATTTTATGTTAAAAAAAGTGAAAAATCTTTGGCGATTTCAGCCAAATTGAATAAATTTGCATTTAAATTAAAATGTTTTACGCTATGGCAAATCTAAACAGGCTAAAAGTAGTGCTTGCAGAACAGCAGTGACTATCACTAGAAAGGCTTGACAGATTTGAGTACGATTAACTAATTCGTTTTACACTCTTAATATAGGTTCACTAATCAACTTTACACTTAATGTTGAGTGAACTAAATCGGTTTACATTTAGCCTTCATTGAACTGAATGGCTTTACAGTAATTTAGACTTAGGACCAAGAACGCCTATCTCCGATATGAACGCAAATTTAATAGCTTAGCCTTGAAACTATAAATAGTTCAAGAAAAAAATATATCTTTGCAGTCATAAGCCGAAGAGGAAACGTGCTCTGCTGAGGAGCAACCCGCCAGCAATAGGCTTAGCACTACACTGAAAGTAGATTCAGACGAGGTTGCTTTATAGGTGATCTCGTCATTTTATTTTCAGGAAGTGCATATGGCTAAGAAAACCTATTCCATAGGACTGGGCAGTTTTGCCTCCCAGGGATTTCTCCAACATCTTTTTTGAGGACCTTCCTGCAAATGTGCAACCTCTGGCGTTTGCATGCCTATACTTCTATGGGGTCGTTCCGTATTGTAAAACAGGATAGTGTAGCAGTAAAATATCTAAATATTTATGGCATAAAGATTTGGGGTAAACAAAAAGATCTAACTTTGTACTCCGAGAATGGGAGTGAGTGTGCTTTCAACAGATAGTCAAAATAGCGGTCATAAACCAGTCTGTTTGCTGCTACATTTCTGCTACACAGACTATCAGTACAAAAGGTAAATATTTAGATAACAGCGATAAGGAAATACCGTGGATTAGTCCTAGCTGGTCCACGCTACGTACTCTGGACAAGAGTAAAACAAGAAAAGATTGAATCAGACAAGAGGTTGTACGGCTGCTCGTTGTGGAGCACATACAGATATTGTATCTCTTTGAACAAACAAGAAAAGGCATCCGTATGACGCGTATTCGTCTCAAAAGAGAAAGAGAGACGCTTGATGCGGCCGGTTTTGCTTGGTCTAACCCGATGTATGAGGCAAGGACTTTGCTATAAATACCAAGAAATAGGTATTGCGGGATCAAATAACTTCAATTAAATTTGCGCAAAATTTAACAAATGATTTAAAATCGACTTATCTGCTTGATGGCAAACAATATTTGGGTGCCATCGTTGAGGCTTGGAGTTCTCAGTGATGAGAAAGCATCATAGGTCTAATAAATTTACTATGCATTATATAAGAAGAATGCTGCTTCTGCTTCTCGCACTGACACCCTTAGGCGTGTGTGCCCAGACGCAACAAAGCACAAAAACAGAGAGAAGAAGTGCGATGACCGATTCGGTGTACAGGTTGACAGAGGTGGTGGTGCGATCCAATCAGATGTTGGGTAGCAAGTTTGAGGTCCGCAACCGTACGGGGGCGGCTTATTATATCTCTCCGGAGGAACTAGGAAAGTTTGGTTATACCGACATCAACCGTATGCTCAAGAGCGTGCCGGGAGTGAACGTGTATGAAGAAGACGGTTTCGGATTGCGGCCGAACATCAGCCTGCGTGGTACGAAAGCCGAGCGAAGCGAGCGTATCTCACTCATGGAGGACGGAGTGTTGGCTGCTCCGGCGCCTTATGCCGCTCCCGCGGCCTATTATTTCCCCAATGCCGGGCGCATGTATGCCATCGAGGTGCTGAAGGGGAGCAGTCAGGTGCAATACGGTCCGTTTACCACCGGTGGCGCTATTAATATGGTGTCGACGCCCATTCCCTCGAGATTCACCGCCAAGTTGAACACCTCTTACGGCAGCTACAACACGCTCAAGTCGTATGCAAGCATAGGCAACCGCTTTAAATATACGGGCTTTCTGGTGGAATATCTGCGCTATCAGTCGGATGGTTTCCGCAAGGATGAGCCGAACGAGCGCACGGGATTCAAGCGCAACGACCTGATAACAAAGTTCTCGGCACAGACCAATAGGGATGAAGGACTCAACCATTTGTTCGAACTGAAGTTTGGGTTTGCGAATGAGACTTCTGACGAGACTTATCTGGGATTATCGGAAAGCGATTTCGCCATGCGTCCCTACTTCCGCTATGCTGGTGCGCAGAAAGATAATTTAAAGACCCGTCATACCCAATGGGTGGCTACCTATCTGATAAAGGCTGGCAGCAAATTTAAGATAACCACAAACTTATATTATAACTATTTCTTCCGCAACTGGTATAAACTGAACGAGGTGAGGGCAGGCATTACCAAGGCCGAACGCCGTTCGATCGATGCCGTGCTGGCTGATCCGGAGACCAATCGAGACTATTTCGATATTGTTACGGGCAAGAAAGACTACATCGGCGAGGCGCTGATGCTGCGCGCCAATCATCGTGTGTACCGCTCGCGAGGCATACAGTCGAAGGGTGAGTATCGTATGATGCTGGGCGGTGGCTATCTCACCGCGGAGCTGGGCGTGCGCTATCATGCCGACAGTGAGGACCGATTCCAGCAAGACGATGCTTATGCGATACAAGGCGGGCGTATGAGTCTTTTCTTGGCGGGACAGCCGGGCGACAATGCCAACCGCATTACCACGGCTCATGCCTGGTCGGGCTATTGGCTGGGAAAATGGTCGAAAGGCATTCTCACGCTCACAGTCGGTATGCGCTATGAGGATGTGGAACTGCTGAATCGCAATTATACCAAGGCCGATCCGCGTCGTACGGGCAAGGTGCGCATTGAGACACCCAACCACGCACATGCTTTGTTGCCGGGATTAGGATTCAATGTGAAGGTACTGTCTGTCCTTTCGGCTTTCGGAGGAATTCACAAAGGGTTCGCACCGCCCAGCGCCGTGCTCAACCAAAAACCTGAAAGCAGTGTGAATGTGGAAGCCGGACTGCGCCTGACGACGCAAAAGATGAAGTTCGAGGCCATCGTCTTTAACAATAACTATTCCAATATGCTGGGAAGCGACTTGGCCGCACAGGGCGGACAAGGCACGCTCGACCAGTTCAATGTAGGTAAGGCTATGGTAAACGGCTTGGAACTAATGTTCCATTATCTGCCGCTACCCAGGCATTTCGCCGTCCAGCTGCCCATTCAGCTTTCCTACACATACACCAATACCGAGATGAAGAACGATTTCATAAGTTCGGCTTGGGGAAATGTGGTTTATGGCGACGAGATACCTTATATATATAAGCACGCTTTCAATGCTCAGATAGGCATCGAGCATAAATGGGTGGAAGCAAACTTCGGAGCACGCTATAATGGTGATATGCGCACCACGCCGGGGCATGGAAAGATTGCCGAGCGTGAGAAGATTCCCGCCCATCTGATTTTGGACGCTTCGCTAAAAGGGCATATCAATAAGAATATCACCATCACACTGAATGCCATCAACTTGGCCAATAAGAAATATTTGGTATCACGCCATCCCGCCGGATTGAGGGCCGGCCATCCTTTTGGCATCTACGGGGGCGTCCAGCTGCATCTGTAAAGCAAAGGCAGATTATAGTCAATAAAGCAAGTAGAATCATCATTGTAAAAAAAGAATGTATAGACTTATAAACATAAAGAAAGCATTGACAACCGTCTTGTTGTTGTTCACGCTTCTCACCGCGGTGGCGCAAACAGCCGGAACCGTTACGGGAACGGTGAGGAACGAGCAGGGCGAAACACTCATCGGAGTGCATGTGCAGGTGTTGGGAACCAAGCAAAGGCCGTGTCTGATGTAAACGGAAACTTCACCATCAAGCTGTGCCGGGACAGACATTACAGGTAAGTTACATCGGCATGCTCACACAACGGGTGAAAGTCGGTGGGCAGCCATTGAATATCGTGCTGAAAGACGACAGTCGGCAAATAGACGAAGTCGTGGTAACAGGCTATCAGAACATCCGTAACCGGGTATACACCGGCGCTGCCACATCGGTAAAGATGGATGACATCAAGCTTGAGGGTGTCGCCGATGTATCACGAATGCTCGAAGGACGCGTGCCCGGCCTGTCGATACAGAACATATCGGGTACATTCGGATCGGCGCCTCGTATCAATATCCGGGGTGGCGCCTCTATCATCGGCAATGTGCAGCCGCTGTGGGTTATCGACGGTGCGGTGTATGAAGACCTTGTACACCTCAGTCTCGACCAACTGGCATCGGGCGATGCCGTGACACTCATCAGCTCGGCCGTATCGGGACTTAACCCGGCCGACATACAGGACATACAGGTGTTGAAAGATGCTTCGGCCACATCGGTGTACGGTGCTCGGGCTTTGAACGGCGTGATTGTGATTACCACCAAGTCGGGTAGGAGGGAATCTCCCCTGCGGGTAACTTACTCCACGGAGAATACCGTGCGCCTGAAACCTCGTTATAGCGAATTCGACTTGCTCAATTCGCAGGAAACGATGTCGCTCTATCAGGAGATGAACGACAAGGGCTATTTCGGTATCAGCAATTCACTTTACGGAAGACGCAGCGGAATCTATTATCAATTATATAAGGGAGTGAGTACCGTCAATCCGGCAACGGGCACCTATTACCTACCCAATACGCCCGAGGCAAGGATGGATTTCCTGCGTAAACACGAATATGCCAACACCGACTGGTTTGATCTTCTCTTTACGATGAAGCCCATCACTAATCATGTGATAACGCTTTCGGGCGGTGGCAAGAACACGGCTACCTATGCGTC
The DNA here is from genome assembly GCA_000613465.1 of Bacteroides nordii WAL 11050 = JCM 12987. GTDB lineage: Bacteria > Bacteroidota > Bacteroidia > Bacteroidales > Bacteroidaceae > Bacteroides > Bacteroides nordii. The sequence goes on along the minus strand of BAJA01000019.1, from coordinate 89,753 downwards.
GATAGGTTTCTATCACGATGCGGGATGGACCGTTACCGACAAGGTGCGCCGACTTACGACCAATGTGAAGAATACCTTTTATATAAACGATAAGCTCACGGCTATGCTCACGGCACAGGGTAACATCCGTTCGCAGAAGGCGCCGGGCACGATGCCGCAGCGCAAGAACAATACGCTTGGAGTATTTGAGCGCGATTTCGACATCAATCCATTCACGTATGCTCTCGGAACGAGTCGCACTCTGCGCCCCTATAATGAAGACGGGAGTCTTGAGTACTACCGCAATAACTGGGCGCCATTCAACATCTTCAACGAATATGCCAATAACAAGATGAACATAGATGTGCTGGATTTCAAGATACAGGGTGAAGCTACTTATAGGCTGAACGACGACATCGCTATCAAAACCCTGCTGTCTACGCGACAAGCATATACCAGTACGACCCACGAAGTACATGAAGCCTCGAATATAGTACAGGCTTTCAGAGCCAATGAAAATCCGTTTGTCGCTCAGCAGAACATCTATCTGGTGCACGATAAAGACAATCCGCAGCTCCAACCCAAGGTCGGGCTGACCCATGGAGGTATACTAAACAAGACGGAAGCCTCGCTGAAAAGCGTCTTGGCTCGCATCGCCCTTGATTTCGATAAGCGTATGGGCGAGCATGATTTAAAGGCTTTTGCCTTTACCGAGGTACGATCGGCTGTGCGCACGGTCAATCCTTTCCAAGGTTATGGCATTCAGTACGACAGGGGAAATCAAGTCTACACCAATCCATTGATATTCAGCAAACTGATAGGCGAGGGTAACGATTATTTCAATCTGCACAAGAGAAACGACCGGGGGGTTACTTTCTCGTTTAATGGAACCTACGGCTATGCGGGTAAATATGTCTTCAATATGGTGTTCAACAGCGAAGGCTCCAATACTTCTGGCAAAGGAGCGCGTGCGTTGTGGTTGCCACATGGAATGTGGGAGCCAAATGGAACATCGACCAGGAGGCCTTTATGAAAGACAATAAGACGATTTCCAGACTGGCTTTGCGCGTCAGTTACGGCCTCACGGCCAAAATGAACGAAGAGGCCATCAATGCTAATTCCATTTACAAAAGCGGCATTGTGAATCGCCATAACTTCAACGATAGGGAGAATAAATTCAATATCCTGCATTTGGAAAACAGAGACCTGACATGGGAAAAAATGTATGAGCTGAATATCGGTGCGGAACTGGGACTGTTCAATAACCGCATCAGCACGACATTGGATGTGTATCAGCGTAACACTTTCGACCTGATAGACCTTGTGCGCACCTCTGGCGTGGGCGGTCAATATTATAAATATGCCAACTTCGGCGACATGCGCACGCGAGGCGTAGAGTTGGGGCTACATACCAAAAATATCGTAACGGACGGCTTCAGTTGGAGTACTAGCCTCACATTGAGTGCAATGGATCAAAAGATTACGCGCCTGCAGAACACGCCGAATGCTTTTGATATGGTGGCGGGAAGAGGTCGTGGAAACATCGTGGGCTATCCGAGAGGTTCGCTCTTCTCGTTTAATTTCCAAGGTCTGAACAACAACGGACTGCCCACATTCGACTTCGGGCTTTATCCATCCAGCCAAGGAGAATACTCAAATATTGCTGGAGCTGACTTCCTCGATACGCAGTATGCCAAGTCATATCTGCTGTATCACGGACCGATAGAGCCGCAAGTGATAGGTGGCTTGTCCAACACATTTAAATATAAAGATTGGGAATTCTCGTTCTTCATAACGATGCAGGCAGGCAATAAGATTCGTCTGAACCCTACATTCGACCCCGAGTTCGGCGACTTGAATGTCTTCTCCAAATCTTATTACAACCGTTGGCTCAATCCGGGCGATGAGTTCAAGACCGATGTTCCCGCGCTTCCTTCTCAGGAACTGATTGCAAAAGTAGGTAAGGAGAATATCGAGCGTGCCTATAACACATATAATTACTCGCAGCAGATGGTGGCCGACGGAAGTTTTGTGCGGATGAAGAATATCTCGTTGGGATATAACATGCCTGATAAATTTCTGAAAAAGGTGAGGCTGCACGCAGCAAACCTACGCCTGAATATCACCAATCCGTTCCTGATCTATTCAGATAAGAAGCTCAAAGGACAGGATCCGGAGTATTATAAGTCGGGTGGGGTGTCGCTTCCTACGCCTAAACAGTATACTGTAACATTGAACATAGGTTTTTAACAAGAAGAAATATGAAAAGAAATATATCATTGTTGCTATTTGCGACAGCAGCTTGGCTATTCGTCGGCTGTAACAACTTCCTGGATAAAAGTCCCGATTCAGACTGAATGTTGATATTGACTCCGAGGAAAAGATTGCGGAACTGCTTACAGGAGCTTATCCCGAGGCAAGCTATATCCCCTTTCTGGAGCCTCGCACCGATAATGTGGAAGAGCGTGTCAACGGTGTACATTCGCGGCTGAATGAGTCCATGTTCTTTTGGGAGGACTACGATCAGGAAGACCTCGATACGCCTTTGAACTATTGGAATGCCTGCTATAAGGGCATCGCACAGGCCAATAAGGCTTTGGAACTACTGAGTCGCTATCCCAAGAGCGAACGTGTAAAGGCCTTGTATGGAGAGGCCTTCCTGTTGCGAGCTTACCTGCACTTTATGTTGGTCAACATCTGGTCGGAACCTTATGGGGGAAAAACGACCAATCCGGGCATTCCTTATATTACGAAACCTGAGAAAAATGCTTTGGTAGACTATCAGCGAGGTACGGTGAACGAAGTCTATGCCCAAATCGAAAAGGATTTGAAATTGGGCATATCCTTAGTTTCAGACATCTATTATAAGCATCCTAAGTTTCATTTCAATAAGAAAGCAGCCTATGCCTTTGCCTCTCGCTTCTACCTGATGAAGGGAGAATGGAAAGAGGTCATTGCATATGCGGACTATGTTCTTGGCGGAGATCCCAAGACACAGCTCCGCCCTTGGCGGCAATATGCCGACGTATTCGAGTTCAACCACAGAAGTCTCTATCGCAGATATGCCGCTGCGAGCGAGCCGGCGAACTTGTTGCTGACCACTACAGAGTCGCGTCTGGCACGTACTACGCCCAGCGAGAAATATGGTTCCACATTCAATACGGTAGACAAGATTTTTGCTCAAAAGGGCATTGAGGGCGGGGGAGATTATGCAAAGATGAACTTCATAGGTACCTATATCTTCACTTCGTCAACCGCTCCTGTTACTACCGGTCGCTATTTGGCCAAGTTCGACGAGCTTTCTACCTCCGAAAGCATCGGCACAAAGCCCCGTGGACTTTATGTAACGAATGTGCTCTTCACCGTCGACGAGGTGCTCTTAAACCGGATGGAAGCCTATGCCATGTTGAAGAATTACAGCCATGCCATCGACGATTTACTGCAATATATGCAGGGAAAGTTCGGGTTTATGCCCTCCGTAGACCGTGCCGTGTATACATCTACAAACAGCGACAATTATAATATCTATACTCCTTTCTACGGGTTGACACTAAAACAGCTGGCCATGGTGAAACTCTTCCTTGATTTCCGGCAGAAAGAATTCTATCAGGAGGGTCTGCGCTGGTTCGACATACGGCGTTTCCATTTGGCCGTAAAACGCTCGTCGAAGAGTTCCTACTACTTCCCGCTGGAAAAAGAAGACCCCAGAAAAGTGCTCCAGATACCAACCGAAGCCATTCAAAGAGGTCTTGCCGCCAATCCGCGCGAGCGCCAGGAACCAATCCGATAAATCCTATCAACATCCAAACAGATAAAGTAAGACAATGAAAATAAAGATAAGAAAGACAACTCTTCTGCTCCTCACGGCACTCACTCTCACAGGATGCGACGAAGAGAAACTGAGCGACAGAAGCGTGATTGACGACGGTAAGCAGCAGATAGAAACCACGCAGCTGGATAATTGGATACTCGACAATATCACCAAACCCTACGGCATTGAGGTAATCTATCGCTGGGAAAAGAATACCGGCTCTACGGGTACATTCATTTATCCACCCAAATTAGAGAATGTGCGTGCGATACTCGAGGCTGTGAGAGAATTAGGTTTAGAGACCTATCGACTGAAAGAAGTGGGAGGAGCAGACTTCCTGCTCGGTCGTCTGCCCATCAAGCTGTATCTCTATGGCGGTGGAAATCCCGATGAGAACGGGGTGGAGCGCCTCAATAATCCGCAGCTCACGGCAGCGGAGATGTGCCTGTACAATGTGAACGACTTCAATCCGGGCGATGCCGACAAGATGTTCGTACTCATGCGCAGCGTACACCATCAACTGGCCAAGCGTCTTATGCAGCTCATCGCTTACGACCGTGATAAATTTTTCACCATCAGCGGGCATCGTTATACGGGTTCTACCGAGTTGATAGCAGCCCAGTTGGGCTATGCCTCTACTGGAAAAGAGAAGTTCGGACTGGATGCTTATGCCAATAAGCGAGGATTCTATACAATGCTCTCGTTCCTTTCGGCTGAAGACGACTTTGCTGAAATCATCAGCGCCACGCTCACCAGTACGCCTAAAGAGGTGTATGACGCTACCGTTACGGCAAAGACGCCTGATACGGATGTCGACCCGGAAGTGAATGCGCGTTATGCCAAAGAGGCAGAACAGGCTTATAAGGAATTTACGGAAAAACAAGCCTTCGTCAATGAATATGTGCAGAAAAGCTGGCATATCAATCTCAAGCAGATGCAAGTGATCAGTGTTCGCAGAATCAATGCCTATATAAAACAACATTAAGAAAAAATGAATAACAGATATATGAAATACTGTCTTGTATTGGCGGCCTTGTTGTTGGCAGCTTGTTCTTCCAAGGACGATGTGTTCGATAAATCTCCTTCGCAACGCAGCAGCGAGAGTATTACAGCCTTGAAAGCCGAACTTGTGAATGCGCCTTATGGCTGGCGGGTACTCTATTTTCCCAAAACCGACTCGCTGTTGTTCTCCAATCCGTCGGAACTGATCTCTCAACATGGATTCAGGGGGCACTACGGTTATGGCGGCGACTGCTTCACGATGAAGTTTGCGGCTGACAATACCGTAGAGATGTGGGCAGATTTCACCGACCAAACAGCGGCTGAGGCCGTGAAGAGCGAATACCTTATCGGCCGAAACAGCTTCACCCAATTGAGTTTCTCTACATATAACTATATACACAGACTCGTGAACGACCGCTTTGCCGGAGCTTCAGATTTCCTTTATATGGGCAAGAATGAGGATGGAGACTTGGTGTTTCGCACGGCTACTTACCTGCAGCCGGCACGCGAATACATAGTCTTCACCAAGCTGAGAAGCGCAGAGGAGACAACAGGCTTCGTGCGGAAAGCTTACGATAATCGCACATTCTTTGAGCAGATGGTCAATCCGCAGCTCCTTATACATAGGGGCGGACGCACCTATTTCCGGAGCGACATCTACATCAAGCGCAATGTGGAGACCAATCAGGCTTTGCTCAAGGAAATCAAGGAAAAGAAATACTATCTCTTCCTTTTCACCCAAAAGAAGAATCCCATCCCGGGCTACCCTGCCAAAGAGATGACCGGCCTTGGCTCTGGATATGCCGGGACAGAGCACGGCATAACATTCAGAGCTGGTCTGCGCTACGACAGTAAGACCATGTTTTTCGACTTTCAGCGTAAGGGCAACCGATTTGTGGCTGAACTGGTATCGGTCTACGACCCGTTGCTGCGTAGCATCCGTTTAGTGAGCAAGCACCTGCATCCCGAAGGAGAGTTCACAGGACTCGAAGCGGAAATATGGGACGAGCCCGTAGAATGACAAGTGAGAACATAAAAAAAATACATCATAGAAACAAGGACAACAGACAATGAAGATAAACTTGACAAAATACACTTTGATAGGCCTGACCCTGCTCACGCTGGGTTGTTCGAGAAGCAGTGAAGATTATGCCGATGAGGACTATGAGAAGCTGTTCCCATTTCCCGGTATTGAAAAGCCGAAGGTCTCCTATGAAGACCAAATCGTGCAATTGGGCGATCCCGACGCACCAGTTTCGGACTATGTATATCCAGGAGTGGACATTACCGAGAATGTGAGGGAATATAAAGTAACGCTTACTTGCTCGTTCAATGAAGTGGATATTCTGGGGCAACTTGTAGGCGAGGACGATATCTCTTCCCGCTATACGATTCATTACATCGCTCCCGACAAGCAGTTGCGTATCGTATCAAGCAATAATGCGACGAGACGGCACATCTGTTTCTGACCAACGGTAAGGAGCAAACCATCACATTCGCGGCCAAATCGGGTTACCCGATGTATCTCTGTGTCAACGGAGTGGGGCCGCGTGGATCGTCTGTAAAAGCCACCATCTCTGCCATATCCGAAGACGGGTTCACTATTGTGAAGCCGCTGAGCGTGAACGAGCATCAGAACGAAGAAGGCCTTGACAAAATCAAGGCTCCGTTCTGTGGCTACATCATTCTTCCTTAATATAATATTAGAAATATGAAAAAGAACATTGCAATTTACATCATGTTGCTCTTGGCTCCATTGACATTCCTTTCGTGCGATCAATGGGGGGGTGAGACCGTGGAGTCTGCTTATCGCGAACCGCAGATCCCTGATCCGACCTATCAATTCAAACGCAATGGTAGCAGCAGTATAGACTATCTGGAATGCGGCCTTCTGCGCGATCCGCTTGACTATATTTACAACAGTTATCTCAAAATCGCTTCGATAATGTATCAGGCCAATATGGACAAGGTACAGGACTATTTCTGCAATGGAGAGTTCGGCTTGAAGCCCAAGGAAGAGCTGGCGTCGTCTCCTCTGCACAAGGCCGACAGGGCACGCATACTGAAAGATGTGGAAGACATCTTTCAGACAACGGGCGTGTTGAGTGGACTGTCTAAGCCGAGTCCCGGAACTTATCGCAACCGCAAGGCAAAACCCGGACAAGGCGGATATGTGGGCACGAATATCGGTGATGTCAACATTGCCTTCGCCAACGAGAAAGGAGTGATAGTGGCAGAGTTGTTCAATGGCATCGTATGGGGGGGGGCTATTTGGATAAGATCCTCAATACGCATCTCAACGACAGTCTATACAACGACACCCGACTACGCCGTGAACATGAAAGCACAACACTACTCCCGGGACGGAACTATACGGAACTTGAACACCACTGGGACCTTGCCTATGGCTATTATCAGTATTGGCTGCCCTTCATACAGACAAGCGGCCTGTCTGTGTTGCGCGAAAGCCGAATTAAGATCTACAATGCCTTTGCAATCGGCCGTCAGGCGCTCACCGAGTTTCGCTATGAGGAAGTGCAAGCTCAGTTGCTGCTTATTAGGGACGAATTGTCGAAAGTGGCTGCCGTGCGGGCTATGAGCCTGCTGGTCGGCGAGATAACCCTTGTCAACTTAGATGAAGACATCAACAATGCCTTGGTGTTTCTTTCCAAGGGCTGCGGTGCCGTTTACGGACTGCAATTCACCTTGCAGGCCTCGGGTAATCCCTACCTTTCCTACGAAGAAGCAACACATTTCATCGCACAGCTCACGGCCGGCAGCGGATTGTGGGACAAACAGCGGCTGCTTGGCTCGGAATCGACCGAAGGATCTCTCAAGAATGTGGCGGCGGCCATCGGTAAATGCTATGGGCTGACACTCGACGATATTAAACATTCCAATTAGCAAACTTCACACAGAATGATACATAGAATCTATTTCATTTTATTATTATTGTCGCTTTCGTTTACGGCGAAGGCACAGTTGGGGAAAGAACTAATTCCCAATGGCGGATTTGAAGAATACGCCAAAGTTACGCCTCCTCCATCAGGAGAAGACGACGAAGAGGATGAGGAGGAAGAACCTCCCGGCTATTTTGATCCTTATCAAAAACCGCTTTATTGGTCTTTCAACTCGTCGTTGTTCTATACGAGAATCAAGGATGCGCACAGCGGTGTATTCGCCGTGAAAGTATATCCCAATGGGGGCTCGTTCTTCTCGCGCGACGAGAATTTCAACCCTTATCACATCGCGATTGAGGCTGGCGGAGAATACCGCCTTACCTATTGGTATAAGGGTAATGTCAAGAATCCCAATATCACGGTAACGGTAGACTGGTATAAGGGCACGACATCCATAAAGAAAGAGACGCGCGACAAAGAAAAAGCAACGGATTTCTCGGATCAGTGGCAACAGAAGACATTTACATTCAAGGCTCCTGCTGGAGTAGACAAGGCTGGAGTGGGCCTCTATATTGAAAACGATTACAAGTCGGCAGAATCCGGCGGTTGCATTCTTATCGACGACATCTCATTCGTGCAGACCAAAGAGGGGAAACCCTCAGCGGCGCTCGAAGCGCCTTCCAATGTCGTGGTCAGACCGCAGCAGCGAGAAATGGAGCTGTCGTGGAATGCCATTGCCGAAGAAAATGTAAGCTATCAAATCATAATGAATGGAGAAAAAGTGGCTACTACAGAAGGGACATCCTATATCGTCGAGCGACTCGAACCGGGCAAATCCTATCAGTTCAGCGTGTGTTCTGTCAAGGGGTCGGATATATCGGCTCCTTCTGCTCCGCTCACGCAACAGACCCAACGGATGAATACGGGCATTGACAAGGAAGATCGCGTTCCTTATTTGTACACAGTGCGTGAGGTCGGAACCTGTCCCCGCACACTGCGGCTGTTCTATCACGATTTGGCCGATCCCGACGCCAAAATCATATACAGGGTAGACGGAATGCCTGTGACGCCTGTTAATGGTAGCATTATCTTCACGGGCAAGGGGCAGCATATCCTGCAAATCGAAATCACAGAGACGCCTGAACGCAAATGGGATATAGAATACAAATTGAATGTGGATTAGAAAAACGATGAAACAAATACTTTTTTATTTGCTGCTATGTTGCGGCATCGTGTTTGCTGCATGCGACAGCGACAACGTACAGGAAAAGAAGGACATCCGCTTGGGAACTGACAACATCACCGAGGTTTCGCTCAATAAGCTGTCTACCCGAACCATTATTCTCAGCGGGGGAACTGGAAAATATATGGCCAATGTTGCCGACTCGAAAGTCGCGGAGGTCAAGATCAGCAAAGATACCTTGCGCATCAGTGGGATATGGGAGGGACGAACCTATGCCACCATCATTTCTGGCGACTTCAAAAAGCGTGTGGAAATCAACGTGGTGGTTCCTGAACTCAGTATCAGCCAGTCGGAAATAAGACTTTATCCTCGTGATGAAAGTAAGTTCGTGAGCTTGAACGGTGGGGGAGACATCGTCGACTTGAAGATAGAAGACTCGGACAAAGTAATCAATGCGAAGTGGAACGCAAAGACCAACATCTTGGAAATTCAAGCCTATTACGAGGGTGAGGCGATGATACGGGTCATCTCGCAAGACAAGAAAGAGAAGACTCTGAAAGTCGTTGTGCGCTGCGATGGTACGGCCGGTCGCGTGGGCATCTATGGCACCACTTCGCACAGTCTTTACGAGCAGATGAACACGGTGATGGCCGTGCGGCGTCCCGGTGTGGGAGTGTGGCTCTGCAACGGTGCGCACCCATATTCTTCCCGGAAGGTTTTGAAGATAACACCTGCTGTTGTCAATCCCGTGGCTGGAACACATATTGATGTCTCGTTCTCGATGCTTTATCCTGATGAGTTCGCAAGTAGCGGATTGAAAGAGGGCAATTGTAAATTATACGTAGAAGAGGTGAGGGAAAAAGATGTTGTGCTTCGTGGTCGGGGTTTCAAGATTGTCATACCTTACGAGAAGAAATAAGACAATATTTTCCATATCTTTACCAATTCTTCGCTAGGAAAAAAAGGTATATACGAATCCGATTTATTAATCAAATAAAAAAAGAACTATGCAAATCTTTACATTCAGAAAAGGCCTGACGGTAATAGCGTTATCTTTGCTTTGCTGTGTGGCTTATGCACAGAAAACGGTGATATTGGAAACTCCCGGAAAACTTTCCGAGAAAATATCCGGGGCAGAAAAGTATACCACAACCTCTCTGGTAATATCTGGTCCTATTAACGGAGCTGATATTTTATTTCTCAGGGAGATGGCCGGCAGAAACCAAGAAGGGGGCAAGACGGAGGGAACGCTGCAGTGTCCAAATAGAAGTGCAACGATTTTCGGGGTAAAACTATGAAAAACACTGCGGGGGAAGCCTAAGTGGCGGGGGCGCAAAGCCCCCAAGAACGTCTGACAGCAATACAAACAAAAAAAGGAGACCGAAGTCTCCCAAAGATTAATTATTCTTGTATTGCTATGTACAATCAATTAACCTCAGAACAAAGGTACGAAATATACCTGGGAATAAAAAGGAAGTGGAGCATAAGTAGAATATCTCGCGAAATCGAGGTGTCCGCGTCCACTGTGCTTCGAGAGATCAGACGCAACAGCAACACCAACGGCGAATACGTGTGGCGCACAGCCCAACGCAAGGCGGAAGCGCGCAAGCACGGGCTGGAGGGCAATCACCGCAAGCCGGCGGAATTATGGTGGCGTATCGAGCAAATGATAGAGGAAGAGGACTGGTCACCATCGCAGATTGCCGGCGTCTTGCGCAAGGAGGGTATTCATATCGCAATACAGACCATCTACAACCACGTGCATGCAGACGCCAGCGGACGTCTTGCGAAACATATGCCGCATGAGCTTAAGTATACCAAGAGAGTCAAGGCGACACGCCCCACCAAGGCCACAAACATAGCCAATCGCACAAGCATCCACGACCGTCCCAAGGAGGCGGACGGCACACGCTTCGGCGATTGGGAGATGGATACCATCGTGGATTCTTACGGCCACGCCATTGTCACGCTTACGGAACGTTCAACCAACTTCATTCTGATGGAGAGACTGAAGTGCGGACGCAAGGCTGTGCCTACGGTGAAAGTCGTGGCTAGGCTGCTTTTCCCGTATAGGGAGTTCGTTCACACGATAACCACAGACAACGGATGCGAATTGGTTTTGAATGATTGAGTCCTTTGGCTTAGTTATGAGGTCTCTCAAATCCACCCTTTCTAGTGCGGAGATCCTTATTAAGGTAGCCACCTCGGTGATTGAATACGGACTTTTGTAGTCAGCCTTGATTTTGGCGATTATCAGATATGCAATAATAGCAACCCACAAATGAGTACGTACTGCATTCTCTGAATATCCCCACAAGTTCTTCACTACGATATTCTGCTTTATCCACTTGAAGAAAACCTCAATATCCCATCTATGACGGTATAGATTGGTGACCTCAATGGCACTGATCTCAAAATTGTTGGTAATAAATTCCACATCATTGCCTGTTACCGAGTCATGGTAAGTAACCATCCGGATTGGTTCTGGGTAGAGTTTCTTCGACTTATGGGTAGTCAGCTTTATGATAAAATCGCCACAGATTCCTGTACTTGGATCAAAGTCAAGACGATGGTTAACGACCTCGTATCTCATATTATCTTTGGGACGACTTATCCAATATGCACCGGCTTTATGAAAGCGAAACAAAGCAATGAAATCAACATATGCTTTGTCCATCATATAGAACGCAAATGCCTCAGGCACAATCTCATCCAGTTCATTGCTGTCATGCCATTTCCCATCTGTAATATGGATATTTGCAGGAATGCTTCCACGAAGATCCAGCAGTGTGTGCATTTTGACTGCGCCTTTGCTATACTTGCCCAATGCCCATGCAGCCAGAACAATGCTTGTTGAGATAGTTGTGGAGTCAAGCGCATAGAGGACATTGTCTATTGTTATCTCAGTAACCTTTGTGTTTGAATACATTGGTCGGACGATACTGATTAAATACATGCCAAGTCCTTCGTAGATGCGATAGTCTCTTTTCTCATTAGCACGACATAAATTGGATTGATTGACAGACTTGCGAATTCCCAAGTGGTATATGCTACTTCCATGAGCCTCTAGGCACAGACAAATATCACGGATGGATACGCAACCAGTAATCTGACCAAATAGCAGGTGAAGCAACTGGCTATAGCAGGATAAATCTTTTGCATGCCAGTCACCTTTGTACTTCTTCACCAACTTGTCAAATTGGTATCGAGGTATGAAGTCGATGACTTGAGCAAAGATATATTTGCCGATGTTCATAATCTTGCAGTTTTGGCTGCAAAATTACTCAATCAATTTCAAATCAAAAAACAAAGAACGCTTGTAAATAATTAAATATCAAATATATAACTATAGTTAAGCGAATAATATCGCATCACTAGTAAGCATTAAACAAGAAGATATATACCTATACTACAAATTTAAGCCACGGACTTATGCAACTGTGCCGTTTATCCGCATTCATTCCGTCATCGCTATGCTAAGAATTTCTTGGAAAAATTCAATGACATAGCATTACTTGCTGACCTCATGGGGCATAAAAGCATCGAAACCACTCGCATATATCTGCGAAGAAGTAGTCTAGAACAACAAGAGATTGTTGATAAGGTAATTACTTGGTAATGTCGTTCGGGCAAACAACAGGTCGCCAGTTCTTTACACGGTGATGGAACTGACGACTTACTGTCGCTTTCACTTGCATTTCAAAACGATCCACACGACTATTGTTGAAATAGTAAAGATGAAGCATGGCAAGAAAATCCATAGCAAAGTCTTCATCCAAATGTTAGATAGCCATACGCCCTCATTCTGTGCCATTTTGTTTGCCATATTATAGAAATGACTGGAGAGTATTTTCTTAGTTTCATTTCTGTGTTCTTCCAATAATTGCGTTCCACCAACAACAATCTGCTTTTGGAGCTCAGAAAGTTTGTTCAAATCATCAGAGGAGAGTTTAGCCTTGAAGGTGAAGGCATGGAATTTTTCAAAAGTTTCAAAGAGATGTTGAACAGCAGCATTTGCATCGTCCACAACCTCATTGAAAGCGGTAGTGGCTTCGTTCAAAGAATCCTTGGCTGCAGAGATACTGTTATTTGCTGCATCAAGTTTTACTCCAGCCTCCTTGTATGCTTGCAGTTGTCGGTCGAACCTATCTGAAGCCTTATCGGTTTCGATATTCTTGTCAATCGTGTCCTTAAAAGAACCAAAATCCATATCTGAGAGTTTACTTTTGCCTATTGCCATAATGAAAATTTTTATGGTTGTATTTTGTTATCTGTCATATCCCCGTTTCTTGCGTGGACTGCATAAGCGGTTAGCCATCATAGCACAACGATGCGCCCACGAAAGTTCATCCTCGTCTTTGTCTCGTCCCCAACCAGAGGTTGCACCACCTCCGCCACCTCCAGACTGGGCAGCTATAGTTGTTGCAGCATCAATGTATTCAGCAAAGAGAAGAATTGCTGTCTTTTGCACGTCCTCAATCTTGGCAAAAACATTGTCTGCATCAAGGGCGATATTCTTGTCTATGACATCAAGACATGGTTGCGGAATATCCACAGGGTAATGATGGAACTCGTCTGTGGAGAAGTTGAAATGTCGCATCTTGGAAGTGTTGTCCATAGTGTGCATTGGCTTTGCCATTGACACAACATTTTTCGGTTGTCCATTTTCTGCACCCCTTAGCGAACCAACAATTGGCCTTTTCCATTCCTGCGGATGCAATTTTGCCCAAGTCTTTTCTATCTTTGACGGCATGAGACAACGCCCTTTGCCGAGTTCAGAAGACTTGTAAATGGAGTTTCCTCGCCTAATGGAATACCCACGCACTTGTCCTTTACTGTCGGATTGTAGTTTGACATCATATCCTATTTGCGTGAGGCATTTTGTGTATAGTCCCCAATCAAAGCGTGGCATCCTGGCTAAAACTGACAGGCAGTCCTGCGCTATCATGTCCTTGTTTCGTTGGCTCACCTCTTGTGCATCTTTCCAACCTCGTTGTTGTCCAGTCTTGGATGCTGCCATCATTGCTCTCTCATAGATGTAATGGGCATCGTTCACGTTGCCCTTTATGTCTATGCGGTTTGCATCAATGTGAAGGTGCATAATGCCACTCTTGCTGTCACGATGAAGTGCAACTACATATTGGCTGTCTTTGAGATTGGTTGCCTTTGCACTTTTGCGCTTCGACTTGGCGGAAAGGTCAACAGCATCGAACTCACGGATAAAGTCATCCGCCAACCTCTGCCAGTCCTCTATCGTCCACCCTTGTGTTTCATCCGAGGTTGGGGAAACTTCAATACGTATCATGTTACGTTTGAGCGGATGATAACGGTTCAACCTGTCCTCAAACTTCTTCTGCAAGGCAAGCATTCTTGCCCACATTGCCGTTGGGGAAATATCATCGGGCAAGAGATTGGTCTTTACAATCTCCGCCTTGTCCTTATCTACTGAGTAACGTATGGCATTTGTGCCATGACTTATTACCTTTGCTTTTGCTATCATAGATGTCGTATGTTCTATTGTGTTAAGTATTTCTCTATCTCAATCATGCGGTTCAAGATTACCTCTACACTTGTTCTCCATCGTTTCATGAAGATTTCGCTGCGGAGAATATTCTCACGTTCCGTAAGCGGACGACCTTTGAGGAAGCCGAACAATTTCTGTATATCGCCCCTGGCATCCGATAGGCTGTTCAAAGCCTCCATTTCTTTGTCAGTCAAGCGTTGTTTGGGATATTTGCCCTCCAACCGCTTGCGTGCGTATGCGCTTGTTGTCAGTCCGCAAAGAGCAGCATATTCCGCTATCTCCTTATGAAGCTGTGGCGTAAGCCTTACTATTAGGCGGCTCGTATATTTCGGTGCCTCCTTTTCTATATTCTTCTTATTCATACCAAGTATTGCTTCTATAAAAGTGTGCAACCCAATGCGAGCTTGCGAGCGTTCAAGAAGTCCATTGGCATACGGACAAACGAAGTGCGTTTGTATGACATTGGTATTTCTTGCATAGCACTGCTATCAGAGTTTACGCACATGCACGCTACGCACTGTGGCTGCACATGTTCACAGACTTATTGTATAACGGTTCTCAAATTACCCAAGTAACAGCAATTGTGGGGCATCCTCTGCTTCCATCTGTTCCTTGAAGAATTGCCTTCTGGCTTCTGCCTCCAGTTCCATGTCTGAAACGCTTGGCGGTGGAACATCTTCCTCCTTGCCATTATCGCCATTTCCAGAAGTTAGGGAAGAAAAGGAACTGTTGGCAAGTTGTGTAGGAGAAGTACCGCCATTTTTGATGGGTGGATCTTCCTTGTTAGGGAATGCGGTTGTGGAAGCAGAAGAAATTGACTTGTCATAGTTGCTTCTTTGGTTGATGGGAACATAGTGAGGATTGACACACTTCTTGCCATCAACAATCCATGCTGAAATGCAGAGCAAAGTGTGAACACTTCCCCGTCTTGTCTGTATAGAAGAAAGGATGCCCAATTTGTTCATGTGGTCAAGCATCTTGGAGACGGTCTTTCGGTCACACTTCCATAGTTTGGATAGAGCCACCTCAGATATGTTCACTTCCCACAATTCTGTTGTGGATTCCCCAACCTCATTTGAGGTTTCAATCTGTCGTGTCACAATCTGAATGAGTTGATAAAGGCATGAAAGGCGATTGATGCCAGCCGTGCCACCCATCAGATAGTTTACTTGTTCGTTACTCAGGATAATGCTGTTGAAAATATTACTGTTCATCGTTGTATGATATTAGTTGTGTAAATGTTTTGTTACTGTCATGCGGAAAATCTCTGCGGTGAAAAGAGAAACTATCGCCTCATGCCGAAGCCTCTTTCTGGCATATAATACTCCTTGTCGTATGCGATATGGTCAAGCACACATTGCAGTCGGTCAAGTTGAGGGCTATCAAGCACTTGTATGGCATTGATGGTGATTTTCTGTGATGCTATTCTTCGATGCTCACAGTTTCTTTCCGACATGGTTCCGTCACCGTCTGCAAATACTGAATGCAGGTAAGCGTTGACGGATTCCGTCTGTTCCTTGCTTGGGTAAGCGGCAGGAAAGCGGTCGGAAATGTAGTCTACCATATTGCTGACCGCATTAGCCAACAGAGGGTCACGTTTTTGCAGACTGTTTACAAGTTCATCTTTCGTCATGATGCTATGGTCTATTGTTCATTTCATTCAGACGGTTTGCAGCCTCCAGTCTTATCTCCTCCTCCGACATTGCTCTTGCTCCTCGCACCCAGTCAAGCAAGGCTTTCTTCTCAAAGAAGATGAGCTTGCCAGCAGGCTTGAAGTACGGCAACTGGTTAAGATGCGTCATCTTGTAGAGCGTACTCTTGGCAATGCCGAGAAAGGCGGATGCCTCTTCAAGGTTCAACACTTCCTTTGTCATATAGCAAAGGTTTTCCAACTTGTTCACTCTCGACTAAAGCTCCACTATCTTGCGCTCATGGTCGAGGTTCATCTTTAATGCGTTCTTTTCTGTCATAATTCTGATATTTTGTTTATTTCGTTATCGATTTCGGCTGCAAAGGTATATAGTTGCCAATGATATTCAAGCAGCCGTTATGGTTTATTAAAAGTGCTGATTTTCAATTCTTTGGTTCTATTTTACCATGCTGTAACGTGGTAGATTGGTCGGACACTCATCTGAAATTCAGCATCTTTAAATATTTATCGTTCAAACACTCCCAAAGTCAGGAATTGGACAATAGGGGTGGCAAATCTTTGGTTCTATTGCCAGTTCTCGTTTTTGAAAATGTCCAACAGAGTGCAAAACAAAATTTAACACCCGATTTTCTCAAGTCATGCTGTTTGAGGTCAAAATCGCTTGCAATAACCACATTTAGGGTACAATGGTAGGAAAATGAGTTGTGAATGAGAGAAATAGGGATTTCCCCTCGTTTTTCAAGGGACAAATTTGTACCTTTGCAAATGAAACAGAGGTATTCAACAAGGGATATTTCGGGCAAAGTGTTCTTGACTTTATTTTTCCGTGTTTTTGTCCCGTTTTTGTCCCTCGCTGATTTTGTATCACGAGACAAGAATTTGCAAGTTGCTGATTTACAATGGTTAAAGCTGTATCTTGGAGGTTGATAACGACAACCACCAGTAACCACCAAATAGGCAGGCTTTCCGTTCTTATATACGATGTCTTTGGAGAGGAACAGACCGCTTACCATTTCCATGATGTTGATAAGAGTTGTTTTGTCAGCAAGATAGAGAGGGGAAAGAGATTGCTTATTAGTACGTTGCTGTAGTTGTTCCGGGTATTTGATGCGCCATTCAATAAGGCGTATTTCAGTGTTTAAAAGTCCTATCGCTTCATCTATAAGATGTAAATAGGGCATTTTTTTCTTGCTCAAACCGTGCACGATACGATTTAAGACGATGCAAGCCAAAAGAAAAATAGCGGAGTAATACGCTATAATCCTGTTCATTGATACTAAAATTGATTACCCATGTAGCCAATTCCTCAATCGCTTCTACTAATTCGGATGCAGAAACTTTGTGCTGTGAGTATTCCGATAATAATTGGAAAAATCTCTGTTGTAATAATTGATTCATATATTAATAAATAAAAGAATAATCAACTGTAACTTATCCATTCAATATACTATCTTTTTTATTATTTTTTTGTACAGCAATAATGCCTTGTTTGATAAGTACATCCGCTTCGTTAAACTGGAATATGTTATAATTGTTTGTATATGACCGTATCACTATATCCGGAATTATTTTACCAATCTTTTTCATTATCTTACTCCCCCGGTGGAAAGCACTAATGCTATTTTCTGTTTTTCTGTTTTTTCTATATTGGATTGTCACTAATTAAAAAACTCAATATTTCCTCAGGAGTTTTGAAAGAATAGATAGTATCAATCTGTTCAACATGAGGGTTTCCCCACATCACTAAACCAAAATCCACTCCGGCATTTTTTGCACACTCCCAATCATACAGAGTATCTCCGATATAAATTATGTCTTGCGGACTGACTCCGGTTTTTATCAGATAAGATAACATAGGTGCAGCGGAAGGCTTCGGCAATATGCTATCTTCTACCGTTATCACTGTGTCAAAATATGAATCAAGTCCAAATGGAATAAAGTCACTAAGATATTCACTTCTACTTTTCGAGGTGATAATACCAAGTTCAACTCCCTTACCGCTAAGTTCTATGAGTAACTCTTTTATACCATCAAATAGCTTCATAGTATGCGACAACTCTTTTGTATAGCTATTCCATAGTTTACCTGCCATTGCTACGTCTTTGAAGCCTAATCGCTTTAATGCCACTTCGCTTGGAATCCCTAACGCAAAATATAAATCAGAAATTTCATATTTTTTATTTAGAAACTCCCAAATAACTTTTTGCAATGCCATGAGGTCTGCGTATGCAGAATCTAACATTGTTCCATCAATATCGAAAATTATATGTTTGTACTTCATAATCCGATTTCAAGTGCTAAAATATTTATCCTTATTTAAATCTTTCAAAACCTCTGCATCCCAAAATTGGTGAAAAAAAGCAGGATTAGCTTTGCGTTTTTGCTCTTTCGTTACGATGTAGCTTCTTTTTTCAAAAAATGGACAAGCGGTTAAACTTATCTATGTTTTTTGAGATTATTTACTCAATCCAGAAAGTTCCATTGAACGTACCTTCGCTAAATACTAAGGAAAAGGAACCTTCATACCGACCTTGCTCCTTGTCACAGGAGAGAATCCGGAACGTTCCTTTCTTTACGATTTCACCGTTTATCAAAGCGTATGACACTTTGTTGTCTTGACAATAATTGAGGTATTCCCAACGCATCATGGAGGGATCGATATATTCAATCTCTATTTTTTCGATTGTCTGTTCCTCGTGCAGATAGACTTCCGGCGTATCGACATAAAGGTTTATCCTTACCATATAGATAGCATGCTTTTCCTGTCGATGCTAAATCACTCATGAAGAAGGCGCCATCTTCGTCGTGAAGAAAGTAAGGCGTCGCTTGAGGGCTATCCGGACTAAATGGAGAGTGGAAAGGAGTTTGGTTGATGAGTTGCAGACCGTTTAATTCTGCCGTACATTTTGATTTGAAATAGTCTATACCGTCATGCGTTTCCTTCTCGCAAGCTGTCAAGAAGCAAATGGCAAATAGAAAAATCATGAAAACTGTAAACATGGTGAATAGTTTCTTCATTTTGCTGTTATTTTAAGTAATTGAACATTGATTTCTTAAAATGGCAAAATACGGCAGAATAAAGAAAAAAGGTCTTGACAATTGTCAAGACCCCTTTATAATGAATGTTAAAAAGTTGGCTATTTCTCCAATTTGCGGCGTATGCGGCTAACTGTTTCAGGAGTAACCCCTAAGAAAGAAGCTATGCTTTTCAAGGGTACAGTATCTTTAAGGTCAGGACAACGTTTCATTAGTCTTTGATATCGTATTTCAGGTGTACAATACGAATCGAGCAATCGTTCATACACCATTTCATATAGATTTTCAGCTACATATCTTCCTAATCGTTGAGTTTCCATATTCGTTTCCCAACATTCTATAATATCATGGCGTGATATTTCATAGACAGAACAGTCTGTTAACGCTTGAATGCTTACTGCTGACAGACAACTTCTCATAAAAGAAGAATAGTCACATACAAATTCATCGGTAAAAGCATATCCTACAATGTGTTCTTCTCCTTCTTCGTCAATATGCGTATATTGAAATGTGCCATGTTTCACCCAACCGGCAAAACGTTTCACCTCATTTTGTCGGATAAAGAAATCTTTCTTATGGTAAGTACGCAATATCCCTTTTCTCGCAAATAAATCTTTTACAAGGGAATAGTCCAAATTGTTGAGATAAGAATTAAATTCTTTCATTATTGTAAGCTATTTCTCCAGTTTGCGGCGTATGCGACTAACTGTTTCCGGTGTGACTTGTAAGAAAGAATCCACTTCTTTCAACGTAATGTACTCTTGAATGTCGGGGCATCTGTTCAATAAATCAAGATACAGTTCTTCCGTAGTTTTACAGTACATATCCAACAATCTATGATACATCAACAAGTATGATTGTTCGACAAGCGTACATTTTAGTTGCATGATTTTTACATTTGCAGCAAAGAACTCCTCTACTTTTGAATAGGGCATATAACAAATCTTTGTATCGCAAACGGCTTCAATTGTTACTAATGACGGTTGATCAGGTGCTATAAGTGTGCATAAACTTCCTGTAAATTCTCCAGAGAAAGTATATCCTACTATATGTATATTCCCTTTTTCGTCCACACGAGTATATCTCAATAAGCCGTGTTCGATATAAGCCCCCCGATGATTCACTTTGCCTTGAATAGTGAATTGTTCACCCTTTTTGAGTTCGATATAAGTGCCATGTTCCAAAATGAACTGCTTTAGCTGTTCTAATTTCGAATGGTTGGCATATTGTGAGTTAAAATCTTCCATACTATAAACTAATTGCAATTAAAATATAGAATAACTTCGTGAGTTGTTCTCTCAAAAAGCAAAAATAGATTTCTGACTTTATCAAAACATCTTCTCTTTTTTTAATCCACTTTATTGTGAGTTTAGTTTGTGCTTTTGTATATATATCCAAAACGAACTAAACTTATTTCTATTGACTGAAAGTATATGCTGGCGAAAGAAGAAATAACCTTTTCTTTTCGCCAATTTTAAAGTTTGTAACTCTCATAGTTTGAGGAAGAAATGAACTCTTTTATTTCTTCTTCTGTTGGAAGTTCTATCCTATACTTCTGTACAAAGATATTTGGGTCTAATCCGGCAGTGGCATACTTTACTAATGTATCTCCCTTTTCAGTGCAAAGCAGAATACCGATAGGTGGATTATCATCCGGCTGCATCACTTCCGCTTTGAAATAGTTCAGATACATATTTAGTTGCGAAGCATACTCATGGTGGAACTTGTCTATCTTCAATTCTACAATAACATGACATTTCAAAATACGATGATAGAACACAAGGTCGGCAAAGAAATAATCTTCATCAATCAAGATGCGTTTTTGCCGGGCTTCAAAGCAGAAGCCATGTCCCATTTCCAATAGGAAGCGTTGCAAGTTGTCAAGAATGGATTGTTCCAAATCGTTTTCCGTCACTAATGCACGTTCATTCAACCCTAAGAACTCCAAAGTAACAGGGGTATTGATAACATCTTTAGGTTGTAATAAGGTTGCTTGTTGCTGGACTAAAGCGGAGAGGGCTTCTTTGTTTTTGGATAGTCCGCTACGTTCGTAATATAAAGATGCGATTTGTCGCTCTAACTCCTTTACAGACCAGCAGCCACGCATGGTTTCCATTTCATAGAAAGCACGTTTTACCGGGTTCTCAATTCCCGATATGGTATTTAAATGGGTGGAAGATAATCTGTTGAATAATCTATCAGCCGGAATCATCCACGTTTCGGTTTGTGGGTATTCTGTTGATAGTTTCCAAACGCCATTTTCAGATTCGGCGGTCACCAACCGCCGAATTGGTTCAGTGAATTCGGCGGTCAATGACTGCCGAATTTGAATTTGTGATGCAATGTATTGTGTAACAGGTTCTTTTAGTTGTGGATAAACGAGGTACAGCCGCCTAAATTCACGGAATCTACGTTCATTCAGACCTTTTGTTTTCAGTCGTTGTTCCAGTTTTTTCAACAATTGTTCACCGTAGGCGGCACGGTCTTCTCCGTTCTGCTCAAACTCCACGATATAGCACCCCATAAGCCAGTTACGGGAAGTAAGGGCAAGGTTTACAGCGTGTGCGGCTTGTGCCTGCAACGTGTTCTGTATCGTGCTGATATGTTTTACTAATGCTTCAAAGTTCATAGTTACAAAGATAAGTCTTTTATGGTTAAAACTTTAGTTCGGGCAAGCTGTTTATTGCTTCCTCTTTCAATTTATCCACCGCACGGGTGTATTTCTCCGTATGCTTCAATCCGCTATGCCCTAAAAGGCTGGCTACGGTTTTGATATTTGCCCCATTGTTCAGAATGTTCACGGCAAACGAATGTCGGGCACAATGCCAGCTTATATGTTTGTCTATTCCGGCTCTCTTTACCCAACGTTTTACTGATTTACAGCAGCTTTCGTAAGTAGGTAAATCGAATATCAAGCAGTTTTTATCTGCCGGGGCTTCACCAATGATAGACAATAGACCATCATTCAGGGGAATAACTACACCACTACTGGCAGAATGTCCCTTTGTCTTACTTTGCTCAAATTTCAATAACCGATTAGCGTAATCCACATTCTTATAGGTAAGGTCTTTTACATCACAGAAACGCAGACCGCAGTATAAGCAGAAGATAAAAGCACGTCTGACATTCGGGTTCTCGTTGTCATAATGGCAAGCCGCCAACTTTTGTATTTCTTCGGGAGAAAGAACATCTTTCCGAAGCATTTGGCTATCCACTTTGCAGGTAACACTTTTGCATGGGTCTTTCAACATTACATCGTGGTCAATCGCATATCGAATAACTTTCTTGAAACGCTGGTAAATGCTTTTAGCCCCTTCACCCACACTTCGGGATTGCAGGTAGGCTACAAACTGCTCCATCATTTCTTTGGTGATAAGTTCCGGTTTGATACTAAACTCATTCATGGGGTATTGCTCTTTTAAGAAGTCCTTAAAACGGCTAAGTGCAATTTGTACCATGCGAATATCTTTCTTGGTATAACTGTTGATATAGGCTTGGAAATAGTCTAAGAAATTGACCGTTCTATCTTTTTTTAACCGATAGCCCAACATACTTTCTTTAAACTCCTGTTCACGCTCCGCACGTATCTTTGTAGCAAGCTCCAACGTTTCTTTGTTCTGCTGACGTTCTGCAGGGGTACGGGGCTTATCTATCAGATACAGACTAAGGTTTTCTTTTCGCCTGTTGTGCTTTACTGCAAACTTGGGCTTACCTTGCATCTTTCCACTATCATAGTACACTTGATTGCCGTTTTTATCTAATACGGGCTTTTCCTCTCTACCTAAATAATACTCTAAGTAAAGGCTAATTCTACCATCCGAGAGCTTATTTTGTTCTAACTTGGGGTTTTCTTTCGTTTTATTTTCTAACTTTGCCATTGTTTAGAGGTTTTATCCCGATTTAGGTACCATAACCGGATGATTACGCTAAATAGTTGATTTTCTTTTGTTTTCCGATATTGCAAAGGTACAAAAGAAAATGATATTTCAAAGTGTACTAAAAGTGTACTGAATAACGGAAAATGGGCAAAATATGGCAAAAATAGAGAAAATAGGAAATATACAAGTGATTGATAATAAAGAAGATATGTTCTTTTATTTTCCTATGATTTCTATGGCTTGTACCGGGTCTGGGTACTGAAGCGGAGAAAGTTGAAAAACTCTCTCCGCTTTTTCTTTTCTATCCCTCGTAATATTTAGTGCTTTTAGAAGTGGAAATAAAACATAAGATACAATTTGGTGGTAATACAGATGAATTAGCGGGAAAGGTATTGTCAGGAGAAAAAATTGCTATTTCTTCTTTATATGCTTATTGCCGTATGAATTTGAAGGAAATAAGCAAAGTGGGGGACTATGCTATATTAGACTCATCTGGGGATGAAGTATGTGTTGTGAGGATACTATTTACGGTTTAATCCTGTTTAGATGTCTTTCTCTAACGTGAAACAATCTATATCCGGTGCCCAGCAGTAGGGGCTGCACATACGTATTACATTATTCCCGACTTTTAATTCTACAGGTAATGTGATGATTGCCATACCTTTTGAGTCATCGGTTTGTAGATCTTTTAGTATCGTTTTTTTGCCATTTACTTCGACTTCCAGTTTGCGGTCTGCACCCGGGACATAAGAAATATGTAATTTATACCGTCCCCCTTTTTCACTGTATACTTCGTTCCATTCGGCATAATTTTCTGCCTGTCCGCCCAGATAACGTACAATCATGCCTCCTGATGCATCTTTGAGTGGGGCATAGAGAATATTCCTGGGATGCATAGCCAAATCGTTATAGCATGGCAGATATGCCCATTCTGCTTCATAATGGGTAGGCTCCAGGCGTTGTTCGGCTTCCAGGCGAAGTATTTTTACGCTATGAGGGGGGAGTTCGTATACCAACTTATTGGTAACGGTGCCGACTGATTGGCGTTTTATTAAATCACGTACTTTTATTTTTCCTCCCAATTCGAGTTGTGTTGTTGGTATCGAAAAAGAGCAAATTGTGTCAGAAGGATTATAGAATGCCACTGCACGTACCTTGCCTCGTTTTTGTTCCATATCTTTCGTCAGTACATACCCTCCATTCTTATGTTGTACTACATAGCTTGCAAGCCTAACGGATCTTGATTGAGTGCAATGAGTTCTCTGTTTTTCAATAATTCCAGAGAAGATTTTGGGATTGTTGTTAGGTCACAACCGATAAGTAACGGTGAACTCATGATACACCACATACCGAAGTGTACTTCCTCTTCTTCCGGTTTCAGCCCACGACCAATTTCCAGCATATCCATATCGTTATAATGTCCGCCTCCGGCATATGCAGATAAATACAGGTTTTTGCCGATAATATATTTGATGGATTCCCATTTGGGAGTGATATCTGCACTGATACGCCATGAGCGGGCAAGGTCTTTGGCCCATGTCCCGGGAAATGCCCAGCGACAGATGTTTAATGAAATATTCCGGTTACAAACCGCATCAATAGCCTGACGAATTTCGGTATAACGCTTCTGTTCTTCCAATGCCAATGACTGTCCTGCACCACAGTAGTCTATCTTGATAAAGTCGAAGCCCCATTCGTTGAAGAACAGGTCGGCATCCTGCTTTTCGTGTCCATACAATCCTACCCCAACACCATTGGGGTCTTTGTCCCAAATAGAACCACAGGTATTACTTCCGGCATCGGAATAAATGCCCGCTTTTAAACCTTTGGAATGAATATAGTCGGCTACACACTTTAAGCCATTGGGGAAACGTTCGGGATGAGTTTGTAACTTTCCGTTTTCATCACGCCAGCCAAAGAAACCATCATCTACATTTACATACAGATAGCCGGCTTCTTTCAAACCTTGGCTGACCATTGCATCGGCCTGTTTCTTGATCAACGCTTCGTTGATATGAATACGATAGGTGTTCCATGAACTCCAACCCATAACAGGTGGATCCAATTGGTTGATCTGGGCCATAGCTCCATCGTTATGGTACTTAACAAGAAGAGTGATAAACTGCTGATGTGTAGGAATTTCATAGATACATTCATTTATTATTGCCAATGCTTACATTATCTGCAAAGTTACTATTTTTTTGTTTGGTCATTGTTGAACAGCTATTTTCTTTTTAATGTCATTTTTTAAGTTTCCTTTTTTTGCACCTTTACTTCTTTCTTTTCCGGATCAGTGATAACTCTGTTCGTCCGCTTCATATGTTGCATCCGCGCTCGTAGATTCATTAAACATGAGGTGAGAATGAGTGGAATGTGGAGGTAATGTATTGTGACAAATTGCAGTGAAATAACTGGTTTTGTAACAGGCTGATATATAGCGTGTTATTAACCATTGTTTTTCTCCGTAGAGAAACAGGTCGTTTCTCTACGGAGATCGCCTCGTTCCTCGTAGAAGAACGGGTCGCTTCTCTACGAGGAACGAGACGATCTGTAATTTTATATTTTTAAATCATGACAAATTGTCTTTTTCCCGGATCTTTTTATTTCATCGTTAGTAGTGCCTCTTCCCAATTGAGTGTAGCATGTTCTACTACCAGGTTCCATTCGTTCTGTCGCTCATTCCATGCATAACTCTGATAGTTTTCGGCCATTCCCATTGCATTTTCACGATATACAGCTTTTTCTTTAATATTTGAATAGGCGTTTGTTTTGGCATTCCAGGAGGCATATTCAACGGCTGTCTCGTCAGTACCGTACGTTATGGTCAGGCAGCGGTCTTTATCGTACTTTTGCGCTTGCTTATTCCATTTCAGCACTTCTTTTTGTATGAGGCGATTCTGCTCGTCATACGTATAGTTATACTTTAGATGAGGCTGCAGATACTTCTGGTTTTGTACTTCGTATACGGTTTGCGATTCTACTTTACCATTATTAATTTCACTGTTGTAGGCGAAATTTGATACAGAAGCTACTGATGTAGCCATTGCCATTACTGCTGAAAGAATAACTGTTGCGTTCATACTATTTATTTTTTTAAGTTTTTGTTCCTTTTGATGTTGCAAAGGTAGGGTACTCAAACTCATTAGTATGTTATCGCATTGTTATCGTTACGTTATCTTTTTGTTAATGGCGGGCAAGTGTGGGACGAAAAGGGATATAAAGTACATAGTTACATGCCACCGGACTACCTTCAGACATAGCCGGAACCGCTTTAGGCATACTCTTAACAATTCTCAACGCTTCGTTTGCGAACTCAGAATGGGAGTATTTCAATATGTGTGCATTAATAACCTCTCCCTCTCTGTTGATTGTGAATTGGCATAAGGCGTATCCTTTTGCTGCTTTAGCTAACAGGGTTGGAGGGTATATCAGATGTTTCGCTGTATAACTCTCGGGTGTATAATCAGGAAATTCAGGAACAGACTCCAACTCTCTGCCCGATTCTATGCTTTGCCACAGACCGGCAGGAAAGATTCCGGCGTATTTAGGTTGCTTATATTCATCGGGAAAGGCTTTACTTCTCTCCTGCAAATCTTTTAATAAGATCCTGGCATCGTTTATAATAAGACTTTCCGGAATGGCTTTCCCTGTCGACAGTGCATAGACTGATTCATAGATCTGTACCAGGCGCCCCATTAATGTGGCTCTGTCCGGCGACCATTTTTTTCCGGTCAGAACTTCTCCCTTACCATTGGTAGTACTAAAATAATAAGTCGTTCCATCCAGTCCTGTTGTTGAGCCGTCCATGTCCTGAATTTGAAGAGTAGCCATCTGCAGGAGTTCGCCTAATGCCTGATAGAGTGTTTTGCTTATTTCTGTAGATTTTGTATTTACTTTTATTGTACTTTTTTTCAGCCTGCCAACTATTTTGAGACAATGTATTTGAAATCAGATAATATTTACCGTTTTTTGTTTCTGCTGATACTGTATATTCCGGCGAAAAGGAGGGGATCACTGCATAACAGGCGTAGGGCTTTTTGCTCAGTCCTGTACTCAGCAGTGAGAGTACATTGCTATAATATCCGCTTAATTCACTCTTATACTTAGAGTAGTCTTTGATCGGTTCCAGATAGTCGATTTGTCCCGTCATACGGAGTGAGAGTGACAGGAGCAAGAGTGTCGTGATTGTTTTTTTCATATCTGCTATTCGTTGAGGCGTTTTCAGGTAAGTCGTTGTTCTGCTATGTACTTCCAAAGCGGTGCAGCATGTAATGATTGAATTATTTCGTTGTCCAGTAACAGTTGTTTCACCTCTTCCAGTGTGAACAGATGTACTGTCAGATCTTCGGTATCTTCGAGATGCTGCGATGAAATGAGTTCCACGTCTGTGGCTAAAAAGCAATATGTGGTATTGGTATGTGTACTGGGATTCGGAGAAATTACCATATATTCCTGCCAGTTTCCATTGCCGTATCCTGTCTCTTCCAGCAGTTCACGTTGTGCCGAAATGAGTGGAGAGTCATCTTCTTTCTCACATACTCCTGCGCAGAGTTCATAACATGTTCGCGCAATTCCGGGTCTGTATTGTCGTACAAAAACAAAGCGTCCGTCGCGGGTGATCGCAATCATATTTACCCAATCCGGATATTCCAGAATATAATACTCCGGAATACGGTTACCTGTGGGTAGCAAGAACTCATCCTGGCGTACGGTAAGCAGGGACGACGGAAGATATATTCACTGCTGAGGGTTTTCCAGGCTTTGTTTTTTGTCTCCATAAAATCAAAAGTTTATATTCTCTGAGGCAAAGATACTGTTTTTAGCTTAATTTTAAGAAAATAACGCACTTATTTCTTAAATAATCATTTGACAATGAACACCCTATCGGTAAAAATGCTATATTCACAACAAATAAAAAAGCGCGTTAAGTAATCTGAGCAAGAGATAGTATATACTATATATATTTTCTATTATTAATTACTTAAATTCATTTTTTATGGAAGTAAAGAAATCCAAAAGAGCAGCGATTGAGAGCCAACGCGGCACTTGGTTGCTTGTGGGTTTTGTTGTAGTGCTTGCTTTCATGTTCGTTACGTTCGAATGGACACAACATGACATCAAAGTTGCTACCGGCTCGCTCGCCGATGAACCCGTTTTCGTTGAGACACTTCTCCCTATTACGTATCCTGAAGAGAAGCTGGAACCGCCTCCACCACCCGCTATGAAAGTGGCAGAATTGCTCGAAATAGTTGATGATACCGATTTGGAAGCAGATGCAGTGATTATAGGCTCTGAGGATCTAAGGGACCCGGTTGTGATAAAATACAAACCGGTTGTGGTAGAACCAGAAAACGAGCCAGTCGAGAATGAAATTTTTGTTCTTGTTGAAAAGATGCCGGCGTTTCCGGGTGGAGACGGAGCATTGTTCCAATACCTGAACAAAAACATTAAGTATCCTGTGGTCCCTCAGGAACAAGGGATTCAGGGAAAAGTAATTATCCAGTTTGTTGTTGACAGAGATGGAACAATTACCGACCCTGTAGTAGTACGTAGTGTAGACCCTTATCTGGATAAGGAAGCGCTTCGTGTTATTAAAGCTATGCCGAAATGGACTCCCGGAATGCAGAGAAACCAAGCGGTCAGAGTGAAATACACAGTGCCTGTGACGTTCAGATTACAGTAAGGTCTTTTAAATGATTTAATAAATGAGTCGGCCCGGTTGCAAACGAGTCGGCTCATTTTTTTTGCTTAGAGTCTATTGGGGTTCAGGCTGGATGATAAACGAAAAAACGGCTCAGTCTGAAACCTTGGGGGATTGCGTTAAAATTCTTATTTTTGCATCATGAAAACATCCTCTTCCCAAACGATTGATCCTGTTGCTTCTTTAAGCTTGTTCTTGCCTTCAGGAATCCTTGATTACTTTACCCTAGTCAATCATGTTTCTCAGGATACTTGCTTTATTCTTTATTTAGAGGAGAAAGCCACTATTCCTTCTGAGTACTCAGATCTACATCTTCACTCAAAAGGTTTCCTCCCTGAGATTGAAGTTCAGGACTTCCCTATCCGTGGTAAAGCCGTTTATTTACGTATCAAGCGTCGTCGCTGGGAAGATCCATCCACAGGGCAGACATATAGTCGTGACTGGAGTTTGGTAGCCACCGGTACTCGCATAACCGCTGAGTTCGGTGCTTTTTTAAAAGAATTACTTAGATAATCACGCCGTTAGCTGCCAAAGTGTAGCAGAGCATTACTGTATGGATGGCAAACAGCTTCAAAGCCAATATAAAGATCACCTGAGTGACTTCCAGAATTGGGATCAGAGAGCACATGCCCAAGAGTATATCCTTTATCCAAAGAATATGGGTTATCGCCTATGTATTGACGAAACGGCTTTGAGCAAGGGAGATCTTTATACCATCTTAATAAATAGAGATAAGCGAGGTAGGAAAGGTTCTATTATAGCTGTAATTCAGGGCACTAAAGCCGATGATATCATTGCGGTACTTACAAAGATGCCACAGGAGCTGCGTAATCAAGTCAAAGAAATTACACTGGATATGGCAGGGAGCATGCAAAAGATTGCGAAAACGTGCTTTCCACGTGCCATGCAGGTGATTGATAGGTTTCATGTACAAAAACTTGTATACGAAGCGGTACAAGAGTTGCGTATTACATATAGATGGCAAGTGATAAAAGAGGAGAATAAAGCCATGAAAGCGGCAAAAGAGAAGGGGGAAGTACATAAAGCAGAAGAACTCGAAAACGGAGATACACTCAGGCAATTATTAGCCAGAAGCAGATATTTATTATTTAAATCACCTGATAAATGGACCAAGAGCCAGAAAATCAGGGCAGAATTACTTTTCAAGCAGTTTGAAGATATTAAGACTACTCATTGGAGTTGGGAAAGATCTTTTCCACAAACTATGACAAGGATGTAGCAAGAGCAAAGCTGGCACTATGGTATAATAAGATTGAAGAATATGGATACGATACATTCACAACAGTGGCAAACTCTATTGAGAACCATTATGAAAGGATTTTGAACTTCTTTGTGAACAGGAGTACAAATGCAGCAGCGGAAGCATTTAATGCTAAAATCAAAGCATTTAGGGCATCATTTAGAGGAGTAGTGGATATGAGCTTCTTCCTTTTTAGGCTAGCAAAGGTATATGCATGAGGGGACTTGACAAAACTTAATCCCCCAAGAATTACAACTGAGCCGAAAAAACTATATCTTTGCATGAAAATTCCAATATAGCAAACGATGAATCTTATACTGACTTTGAAACGTCCTTTTATCTGGCTTTCCCGCATTCGCCATCGTTGCGGATACGGAGTACATTCCCCCTTTGCTTTTGAGCTGATTACTTGCCTCATTTACGAGAAAACACCTTACTATGCTTATAAAGAACTGGAAGCGGAAGAGGAGAAACAGAAACGGAATCACGGTAAGGGTTGGAAAAGTGAATCCCGGAAAGTGAAGCGGCTGCTGTTCCGCTTGGTCAACAGAGTACAGCCCGATACTATTGTAGACGCAGGCGTACCTTCCTCCTCCTCGCTCTATCTGCAATCCGGAAAAGCAACGGTCGATTATACATTTGCTTCGGAGCTTTCCGAGTTATTTCTGGAGGCAGGTGTGCCGGTTGATCTCCTCTATATTCATAAGGCGAAGGATCCATCTTTTGTAGAAGAGGTATTTCGCATCTGTGCGGCCCGTTCTACGCAGCAAAGTGTTTTTGTTATCGGTGGCATACATTATTCCGGAGCGATGAAACAGCTTTGGAAACGCTTGAAAACCGATGATAAAGTAGGCATTACATTTGATCTTTATGACGTGGGAATTCTTTTCTTTGATAAAACAAAGATAAAACAGCACTATATAGTCAACTTCTGATTATCTTTGTGTGTTAACCATAGAAAAGAATCACTCATAAAATAAAGATTATGAAAAAGAGCCTTGTATATACAAAGACCGGTGATCTGGGTACTACCGGATTGATTGGTGGCACACGTGTCCCGAAGACTCATATCCGTCTGGAAGCTTATGGCACAATAGACGAATTGAATTCAAATATTGGATTGTTGATAACGTACTTGAATGATGAACGTGACAGGACGTTTCTGCAGAAAGTTCAAAATAAATTGTTTGCTGTCGGTTCTCATTTGGCTACCGATCAGGAAAAAGTTCAACTAAATAGAGTTAGTATCATCATTCCTGACGATGTGGAGCAGATTGAACATGAGATAGATGCTGCAGACGAAATTCTTCCCCCTCTACACTCCTTTGTGTTGCCAGGAGGTGCTACTGGTGCTGCTGTTGCTCATATTTGCCGTACGGTTTGCCGTCGTGCAGAGCGTCGGATACTTGCTTTATCCGAAACCTGTACAATTTCTTCTGATTTGTTGGCTTATGTAAACAGATTATCAGATTATTTCTTCGTTTTATCACGAAAAATCAATTTTAACGAAGGAAAAGAAGAAATATTTTGGAATAATAGTTGCAAGTGAAATATTTTGTTATACTTTTGCCGAAAAATGAGAATCTAAGATTAATATTCACAATTTAAATACTTATAGCTTATGTATTGGACATTGGAATTAGCATCAAAACTGGAAGATGCTCCTTGGCCGGCAACTAAGGATGAACTAATTGATTATGCCATGCGTTCGGGAGCTCCTCTTGAAGTGATAGAAAATCTGCAAGAAATGGAAGATGAGGGCGAAATCTATGAGAGTATAGAAGATATTTGGCCGGATTATCCAAGTAAGGAAGATTTCTTTTTTAATGAAGAGGAATATTGATTGAAAGCAGACTGATACAAATAAGAAATGCCCGATAGTGATAAGCTATCGGGCATTTTTCTTATTAATTATAATATATCAAAATACCGGCATCTGCCAGATAAATCCTACGGATACACGGTTGGTACTGTAATCTTCTTGTCCCAATACTTTGGCACGGGAAGTGAAATTATAGGTTCGTCCCACATAGGTGAGGAAGAAGTGCAGATTGGTTTTCATCGGATAATACTCTATACCGGTGAGGTAGCCCCAGGAAGTGCGATAATTACCTCTGGCTATTCCTTCCGTACTTTTGGTGACAGAGGCTGTTTCGTACATACCTTTTACAAACGCATTCCATTTGGGGCAGAATCGATAGTTCAGCTTGGTTACAACAGAAAGGTATCCGGCATCAAAAGCATTATGACCGTCCGGACGTCCTACTATACCGGTGATTGTTCCATTCCGGTCTATATCTTCGTGAGAATACATAAAGTCGAGGAACATATTGAACTTATCCAGGTTCAGTTCATTACCCAATGCATAATAATACATATTCTTACTTTTAGCTTCACTCAGGACGGAGGCCGACCAGCGGGTCTTGAATACATCATTGAAATTACCATTCCAGTTCAATGTGTACACCAGTGGTAATTTACCGGAGCGTAGATCAGGCCGTTGCCCCTCTTCATTTTCTGTGATACCATAGGTACTGTCGAATGAACCGTTGCGGCTGTTCAATATCTGCAGATTGAGTTGTTGGGTCGAAGTAAGATTATAACCGATGTTCAATCCGGTCATGAAGTTACTCATGTTTTCAATCATGTCACTGTACTCGTAGATGTCTATCGGATTCAAGTCGAATTCAATACCCCCATAAGCAGCACATTGCTTACCGGCAAAGAGATTAAACTGATCATTCAGCTTGATACCTATTCCAGCGTAGTCTATTGAGGTAGGTATATTGTCAATCATACCACCTCCTTCGTTGGAGCGGTTCAGTCGCTGGCGATAGCGATACGAAAGCCAGTCATTGATATTTCCCTTCATCTCGATACGGAGCTGGCGCATTTTGAAAGCACCTTCTTCAAATCCGTCCCGGAAGTTCGCGTCGAAGCTTCCCTGCATATTGAGATAGAGGTTGAACTTATCCGATTTCTTTTTGACATCCGTCAGTTCTTCGAATAGTGTTTTATCAACCATAAATTTCTTACTCTTCTCTGTCTTTTGGGCATATATCCCCTGGATACTACCCATGATGAGCAGTATAAACATTATTTTTTTCATAATCGGATCGGTGAGTTAGCGGTTAGTGATTAGTGATAAGTGATTGGTGCCATGCGGCGTAAAAGCGTAGCCGCTTATCACTAATCATTAATCACTCATTTTTTAGTATTCATTAAAGTATTTCTGAATCTGTTTCCAGTCGTTCGTTTTTGTCAATGCAAGCATTAACAACACACGTGCTTTCTGCGGATTCAGCTCCTGAGAAGCAACAAATTGATATTGGGCATCATCTACCTCTGCGTCCAGAGTAGTCGGGCCGGTAGGTACTCTGGAAGAGCGGACTACCAGAATTCCCTTTTTGCGGGCTTCTGTCAGTATCGGGAAGATATTCTTGTGGATATTTCCGTTGCCTACGCCGGCATGAATAATACCTTTGTATCCGTTGCTCAGTAAAGGAGCCACCATATCAGCTTCGATATTTGAATAGCTATAAACGATGCCTACTTTGGGGAGTGATTCCAGGTAAGTCACATCAAAAACGGACTGCATTGTATGTTTTTTCAGAGGTGACTGATTGTAGAATACCTTTCCATTGAAGATGTATCCCAACGCACCAGAGTTAGGAGCCTGAAAAGTCTGTACATCAATGGTGTTCATCTTTTGTACACTTTCTGCTCCGAGGATAAGGCCGTTCATTGCAACCAATACTCCCTTGCCACTTGATTCTTTGGCACCGGCAGTAACTACGGCATTGTATATATTCAACGGACCATCGGCACTCAATGCAGTGGAAGGACGCATGGCGCCTACCAGTACAACGGGTTTAAAGCTTTTCACCGTCAGGTTAAGGAAATAGGCCGTTTCCTCCATAGTGTCCGTTCCGTGGGTGATGACGATACCGTCTATATCCGGACGTCTCAGCAATTCGTTTATCTTTTTTGCAAGTGTTAACCACACCGCATCGTTCATATCCTGCGAACCGATTTTTACAATCTGTTCACCGGTTACATTAGCTATGTCGTTCAATCCGGGTACTGCATCCAGCAGCGTGCTGATCGCTACTTGCCCGGCAGTGTAGTTAGTTGAAGTGGCCGATGTACCTGTTCCGGCAATGGTTCCGCCCGTAGCAAGAATATGGATATTAGGTTTTCCCGCAGCAAAAGCCAGGGTGACGGAGAATAGTAACGAGACTACTATCAAACTCAGTTTTTTTAATTCTTTCATGACTAAATGGTTGTTTAGGTTAATAATATTTTCGGTTTAATAAAATTGTATGAATAAGAGTCCCAGTACGATTGCTACCACCGTAGATACAATGCCGGGCATCATAAAGGAATGATTCAACACATATTTACCTATTTTTGTTGTGCCCGTACGGTCAAAATTGATAGCTGCTACTACGGTAGGGTAATTCGGAATGAAGAAATATCCATTCACTGCCGGGAACATGGCTATCAGCATATAGGGTGAGATACCCAGTGCAATACCCAGTGGCATCAGTGCACGTACAGTGGCAGCCTGGCTGTAAAGCAGGATAGACATGACGAATAGTGCGATACCAAATAACCAGGGCATTTCGCGTACAACTCCTTCGATGGATTGGGTTAGTTCGCCCATATTCCCCTGGAGGAATGTATCACCCATCCATGCTATTCCGAAGATAGCGATTACTGCTTGCATTCCTGCCGGGAAAACAGAACCTTGTGTAGCTTTGAGGCCGTCAGTCTTAGTAAACAATAGAATAAGGGCGGCGGCTGATAGCATGACAATCTCTATGATGGAAGACATGCCTAATGTGACGATTTCTCCGTCGATAAGGAATGAAGGGCGCATTCCCTCAAATGAGCCGAAGAATACAATAAACACGGTAGCTAATATGAAAATGAGTACCGAAACCAGCGCATGGCGTTTGTTCTGCACATCTTTGATCTTCACTTTGTGCTCTTTTATCATTCCTTCTGCAACGCGCTTTTGATATTCCGGATCGTCTATCAGTTCTTTACCTACCGCATGGAGAAAAAAGCGCCTACCAGTACACCTATGATTGTAGCCGGGATTGTTATTTTCAGAATATCAAACAGAGTGATATCAAATCCGGCCAATAGTCCCAACAGAGCAACTGTAGCAGCAGAAATAGGACTTGCCGTAATAGCCTGTTGCGATGCAATAACAGCTATACCGAGCGGCCTTTCCGGGCGTATCTTGGTTTCAGTGGCAACCTCTGCAATAACCGGCAGGACCGAATAGGCTACGTGTCCTGTTCCTGCAACGAAAGTGAACAGATACGTCACAATCGGGCTGAGGATCGTGACATGTGAAGGGTTTTTGCGTAGCAGCTTTTCGGCTAATTTTACCATGTAGTCGAGCCCTCCGGCCGCTTGCATACAGGAGGCTGCCGAAATAACAGCGGCAATCATCAACATCACATCAATAGGAGGCGCAGTCGGTTGCAGACCGAATACGAAGGTAAGTATCGCTAATCCGACACCTCCCATTACTCCCAATCCGATGCCGCCTAAGCGAGCTCCGATAATAATAGCTGTTAGTACAAATGCCAATTGTAAAATCATATCTTTCTTTTTTTAAGGTCGGGTAAAGATAACAGAAATCTGCTAATATGATAAAACAACAAAAAATAAGTTGAATGGTTTTCGCATATTTATTAAAACAATAAGAGCCGGGTTTGGTTATTATAACAGAAACTCATAAAACGTCATTGTTAAAAAAGAGATATTATGGAACAGAATTTATCAAAAGAAACCCGTACTGAAAGTGATTTGATAGGAAGTCGTGAAGTACCGGAGAGTGCTTTGTATGGTGTACAGACATTAAGAGGCATTGAGAATTTTCAGATCAGCAAATTTCATCTCAATGAATATCCTTTGTTCATAAATGCGCTTGCTATAACTAAAATGGGAGCAGCGGTTGCCAACTATGAACTTCATCTACTGACCAAAGAACAAACAGATGTTATTCTGAAAGCCTGTAAAGAAATTCTTGAAGGTAAGCATCACGAGCAGTTTCCGGTAGATATGATTCAGGGAGGTGCCGGTACTACTACCAATATGAATGCCAATGAGGTGATTGCCAACCGTGCTCTTGAGTTGATGGGACATAAGCGGGGAGAGTATCAGTATTGCTCGCCCAATGATCATGTCAACCGTTCGCAATCTACCAATGATGCTTATCCTACAGCTATCCATATTGGTCTGTATTATACTCATCTCAAACTAATGAAACATTTTAATGAACTTATTGAAGCTTTCCAGAAGAAAGCCGGAGAGTTTGCACATATCATTAAAATGGGACGTACTCAGCTGGAAGATGCCGTACCGATGACTTTAGGGCAGACTTTCAATGGTTTTGCAAGTATTCTTCGGGATGAAATTAAAAATCTGGATTTTGCAGCTCAGGACTTTCTGACGGTAAATATGGGAGCTACTGCTATCGGAACCGGCATAACGGCTGAGCCCGGGTATGCGGAAAAATGCATTGAAGCCCTGCGGAAAATAACCGGATTGAATATAAAACTGGCCGATGATCTGGTAGGGGCTACTTCGGATACTTCCTCTATGGTAGGGTATTCGTCAGCAATGCGGCGTGTGGCCGTCAAAATGAATAAGATTTGTAATGACCTGCGTTTATTGGCTTCCGGTCCGCGTTGCGGATTGGGTGAGATTAACCTTCCCGCCATGCAACCCGGTTCGTCTATTATGCCGGGTAAGGTAAATCCGGTGATTCCTGAAGTAATGAATCAGGTAGCTTATAAAGTGATAGGTAATGATCTTTGTGTAGCCATGAGTGGTGAAGCTGCACAAATGGAGCTGAATGCTATGGAGCCTGTCATGGCACAGTGTTGCTTTGAATCAGCCGATCTGTTGATGAATGGATTTGATACTTTGCGTACTTTGTGCATTGATGGTATCACGGCCAACGAAGAAACCTGCCGTCGTCATGTGCACGACAGTATCGGTGTGGTTACTGCACTCAATCCGGTGATTGGTTACAAGAACTCTACGAAGATTGCCAAAGAGGCTCTTGAAACCGGAAAGGGTGTCTATGAACTGGTGTTGGAGCATGATATTCTCTCTAAGAAAGATCTCGATACTATTTTGAAACCGGAGAATATGATTAAACCGGTGAAGCTGGATATAAAGCCGAATAAATAAGGCTTTATGGATGAGGTTGAATAGCAGATAAAGACAATACGTTATTCCATGTGTATTCCATAGGCTTCTTTGCAAGCATATCATAGCTTTCCGGGATGCGGGATAACTGAGT
Source organism: Bacteroides nordii WAL 11050 = JCM 12987 (assembly GCA_000613465.1). Classification (GTDB taxonomy): domain Bacteria; phylum Bacteroidota; class Bacteroidia; order Bacteroidales; family Bacteroidaceae; genus Bacteroides; species Bacteroides nordii. The sequence continues at coordinate 52,497 of BAJA01000019.1, read as the reverse complement.
TTAGCAAACACAACATGGGGATGTTCTTATAAAGAACATCCCCATGTTATTGTATAAAACATCCGGGTGTTCTTGATGTGAACATCCGGATGTTTTTATAATAGAGTAGTACTGTTTGCTGATGTAAGAAGTTGATATGTCACATGCTATATATATGTATGTTTAGGTGTAAAGAACGTATGGTTTATGTTGGGATCTTCTTTATCTTTTTTTAAGGTAAAGAGATTTTTTTGTTTTTGGTCTAATACTTTTTGGTGCGGCGTTGTCTTCTATATATAAAGCAACTTAAAACGAAGACATGAAGTATAAAAATGACGACATAGATAAGTGGAACGACGCGATAGATAAAACGATCGAACGTATTGATCAGTTGGTAGATAGTACTCAGCCTGGTCCCGACGAAGATTCTATTTTGTATCGTAGTTTAGAGAAAGTGTTGGTACGTATTGAACGTCAACGTGTTATAAGACGTCGATGGAAACTAAATATTGCTGCTGCCGTAGTTCTCCTGATAGGAGTATTTTCCGTATTTCACTTCACCGGTGATATCTCTGAAGAGTATCGCGAAATAACAGTTGCGTATGGTGAAAAGTACATAGTGGCTTTACCTGATGGTTCACGTGTCTGGCTGAATGCTGGTAGCAAGCTTTCGTATCCAAAGCAATTTAAAGGCAAAACACGGCAGGTGAATATAGAAGGTGAAGGTTTCTTTGATGTAACTAAAAAACCGGAACACCCCTTTATTGTAACAACCAATCATCTGCAAGTAGAGGTTTTGGGAACAACTTTCAATGTACACGACTATGCGGATGAGAACGTGGCATCGGTGTCACTCGAAACCGGAAAAGTAAAACTAAAACTTACCGGAAACTCTAAATATGAAGCCGACCTTGTAGTAGGAAAAACAGCCGTATATGATGTCACAAGCCAAAACTGTAATATAGTGAATAGCAAAGAAAAGGGCTATAGTGCAGATTGGAAAGAAGGTAATCTGAGCTTTTTTAATACTTCTATTAGTAATGTTGTAAAAACACTCGAACGCAAATATAATATATCGATCAGTCTGGTTGATGACTCATTATTGAAGTATAGTTATACATTTCGTAGTAAACAGGAAGAGTTTGGCAATATTTTTAAGCGGATGGAAATGATAACCCCTATCCGTATAAAGCAAATTTCAGACGGACACTATTGTATATACCCAAGATAAATCTAATAAGCAACATGTTAATTTTAATATTATGAGAAATCTATTTCAAAAGATTGTTATTGCGTCAGGCTTGCTTTTTTACAGTTTCTACGTTCAGGCACAGGTTCCCAAAGTATCGTTCGATTTTACCGGAATCACTTTGCAGCACGCTATGGAGCAGATATGCAAGTACGTTGATATGCAAGTGTCCTATAGTCAGGAAACAGTGAATATGCAAACTCTTGTAAGCTTGTCGGTTAAGAATGCCGATCTATCGGTAGCATTGGAGAAGATGTTAAGCTCTACTAATATAGATTTTAAAGTAGAGGGACAGGAAATACTACTTTTCCCGAAACAGAAAGAAAAGAAATCTTCGGATAGCCCGGACGAGAAGAAGATAAAAATAAAGGGAGTGGTTATAGATCCGGGTGGCGAACCGATTATTGGTGCCAATATACAGGTAAAAGGTGCCCGGATAGCTACTGTAACAAATCTTGACGGACTATTTTCAATGGAGGTTCCTTTGAATGCCTCTTTACAGATTTCATACATTGGTTATCAGCCCAAAGAGGTGAAGGCGGGTAGCAATATGAATATTGTATTGCAAGAGAAAAATGAGCAGTTGAATGAAGTTGTTGTGGTGGGTTACGGAACCCAGAAAAAGGTAAATCTGACGGGAGCTGTTAGCGTTGTTAATAGTAAAGATGTGAATAATCGTTCGGTTGCATCGGCCGCCATGGCTTTGCAAGGTACCGACCCCGGATTGAACCTAACCCTTAACAGCGGATCTCCCGATGCAGGCTATAATATTAACATACGTGGTATATCGTCGCTTACAAGCGGTGCTACTCCTCTTATTCTGATTGATGGTGTTGAAGGGAGTCTGAATCGGTTAAATGCCAATGATATTGAATCCGTATCAATTCTGAAAGATGCGTCGGCAGCAGCCATTTATGGTGCAAAAGCTTCGGCAGGTGTAGTTTTGGTAACCACCAAAAGTGGTAGCGAGGATGTGGCGAAGATTAACTACTCTTATCGTTTCGGGGTTTCACAAAATACGACCTCCACCGATTATATTACTACCGGTTATTGGTCGGCAAAGATTAATGACTTGTTTATGTATCCCTACAAGGGATATGGTTATACCAATTATACCGATGAAGATTATGACGAACTCTATGCACGCGTAAATGATAAAACAGAGAATCCTGAACGTCCATGGGTAGTACAACAACCCGACGGCAGCTATAAATATTATGCTAATTTCGATTGGTACGATTATATGTATCGTAAGAATCGTCCGCAACAAGAACATAATTTGTCTATCAGTGGAGGGAATAATAAAGTAAATTATTACATAAGCGGTCGCTATTTTCATCAGGACGGTATTATGAATGTGCATAATGATAAATATGACAGCTATTCCATCCGTTCAAAGATAAATGTACAAGCCACCTCATGGTTGAGGTATTCTAATAATACCAGTTATTATACGTCTAAACGTTTCTTCCCCGGCATGTCATCCATGGCGAACACACTACGTTTGTCTTATGTCCATGCATTGGCTTGTGTTCCGGCTACCAATCCCGACGGCACTGCTGTGTACATCAATCCCAATTCAAATGCTACGGCTACCGTTATGGATGGTGTGAGTGCTTTGTTGCTGCACAATAAGCACCGGAATACAAATTATGATCGGGAGGTGATTACCAGTAACAGGTTTGATTTTCAGATTTGTAAGGGATTGAATCTGATAGCCGAACATGCTTATTCGTTCAGATACCGTGAATATCGTAATCGTTCAACCAATGTGCCTTATTCTGAAAAGGCAGGTGAAGTACAGTGGCTCACCACAGAAAAGAATCAGGATTATTATCAGGAACAGCATTATCGTGTACAGAATCATAATGTAAATGTTTTTACTACTTATGATGCCAGCTTTAATCACAGCCATAATTTAAAATTCATGGTCGGAAGTCAATATGAAAGTTATGGCAATAACAATATGAAAGCGCGTCAGCTTGATCTGAAGAGTGATGAACTGGATGCTTTCAATCTGGCTACAGGTGAGATTACTGTTTTAGAGGGCAGCATCAAAGAGTCTGCTACATTAGGATTCTTCGGGCGCCTCAACTACGATTATCAAGGTCGATATCTGGTAGAACTTTCGGGGCGTACCGATGGTTCATCGCGTTTCGCACGGGGGCATCGCTGGGTATTTGTACCATCGGGTTCTCTGGGCTGGCGCATCAGCGAAGAAGAATTCTGGAAACCTTTGAAAAATGTATGGGATAATTGCAAAGTACGTTTGTCGGTAGGTAGCTTGGGTAATCAGAATGTCGACGATTATTACACTTATATAGAAAGTATTGATACCAGTGGAACAATCAATTATACTTTTGATGGAGAATCAAAAGCCAATATAGCAGTAGAAGATGCTCCGAAAGCTTCTGACCTTACCTGGGAGACTGCTACTACCTATGACTTGGGGATCGATCTGGGTTTCTTCGGCAACCGGCTTAACATAACTGCCGATGTATACATGCGTGATACGAAAAATATGTTGTGCGATGGGATGCAGTTACCATCGGTTTATGGTGCTCAGGTCCCTCGTCAGAATATTGCCGATATGCGTACCCGGGGTTGGGAACTAAGTGTAGCTTGGCAAGACCGGTTGGCTGTAGCGGGTAAACTTCTGAATTATTCCATATCGGCCGGAGTGAGTGACTACACCACTAAAGTGACACGTTATAATAATCCCTCCAAACTTCTTAGTAAATACTATGTGGGACAGACTTTAGGTGAGTTATGGGGCTTTTCTGTAGGCGGGTTTTTCGTTAGCGATGAAGAAGCTGCCAATTACCCGGTTGATCAGAGTTATCTGAATCAACAGATTATAACTTCAGTAGGTGAGCGCGGATTGCGTGCGGGTGATGTGAAATACCTTGATCTTGATGGTGATAATGAAATAAGTATTGGCTCTAACACGGTTGATAATCCCGGCGACCAGAGAATCATAGGTAATACACTGCCGCGTTATGCTTACAATTTTAAATTGGGAGCCTCCTGGAATGGGGTTGACTTTTCTGCATTCTTTCAGGGAATAGGACATCAGGACTGGTATCCGGCAGGAAATGCGATTTCATTTTGGGGACCGTATAGTCGTCCTTATTGTAGCTTTATTCCTACTCAGTTTATGGATGAAGTATGGACTGAAACCAATACTGGTGCCTATTTTCCGCGCGCCCGTGGCTATGAAGCATTGCAGACCAATTATTCATTGGGTTCGCCTAATGACCGTTATTTGCAGAATATAGCTTACTTCCGGCTCAAGAATCTGACAATCGGTTATACCATACCTGTTTTACCACGCTTCATAAAGGATTTACGTGTTTATTTCTCGGGTGAGAACTTGTTTTATTTTTCGCCTTTGAAGAAACATTCTAAGTATGTAGATCCCGAACAGGCCACTTCTTCTGATACACGGTATGAAAATACGGGTGTAGCTTACAATTTTAGTAAGACTTTCTCTTTTGGAGTATCTATTACATTATAAAAAAACAGCCATGAAAATAAAAAATACATATATTGCACTGTTAGTCGCTCTCTTATTTATTTCTACTGCTTGCGACGATTGTTTGGACCGTTATCCCAAAGACTCTACTAACTCCAAAGTATTCTTTGCCACTGGTAGTGATCTAAAATTGTATACCGATCAGTTTTATATGATATTGCCAGACGCTTCGGACCTGTATGGAGAATTATCGGATGAAGTGATCACTACAAATCTGCCTCCTGAAGTAATGGGTACCCGTAATATAACCAGTGGTAATGAATATTGGACATGGGATATGTTACGGCATATTAATTATTTTTTACAGCATAGTTCTCAATGCGATGATGTGGAAGAGCGTAATCATTATGAAGGCATTGCTTATTTTTTCAGAGCTTTCTTTTATTTTGATAAGGTGAAGCGATTTGGAGACGTTCCTTGGTATGATCAACCTATAGGAAGTAGCGAGGACGAACTTTTAAATAAATCTCGTGATAGCCGTGAGTTGGTTGTCGGCAATATTATTGGAGATTTGGACAATGCTATCAGATTGTTGCCCGGAGAATCCACTACCTATACGGTTAATAAATGGACGGCTTTAGCCTTAAAATCACGTGTATGCTTGTTTGAAGGAACCTACCGTAAATATCATGGCATTGGTAGTGGAGAAGAATTGTTACAGAAATGTGCCGAGGCTTCGCTTGAACTGATGAATAAAAGAGGCTATACGCTTTATAAAGCAGGTGAGGAACCCTATCGTACTCTTTTTGCAAGCAATCATTCTGATACGAAAGAGGTCATTCTTTCTCGCCGGTACAATGCGTCGTTAGGTTTATTCCACAATGCTACGAGTTATACGGTATCTTTTACACAGGGGAGCCCGGGATTTACCAAACGGTTTGTCAACCAGTATCTTACTATTGACGGTTCACGTTTCACTGATATATCCTGTTACGATACGCTTAGTTTGCACGATGAAATGACAGATCGTGATCCTCGTATGAGTCAGACGATATTTAAGCCGGGTGTTTATGTGAGAAAGGGAGAAACCAGTCTGTCGAAGTTTTCGATGAAGACATCCGTTACGGGGTATCAGATTATCAAATATGCAATGGAGAGCAAGTACGATGTATACAACAGTTCGGAATGCGACATGCCCTTATTCCGTTTAGGGGAGGTATATCTTAATTATGCGGAGGCTAAAGCCGAACTGGGAACCATTACGCAGAACGATATTGATATTTCTGTCAATAGGTTGCGTGACCGTGTAGGTATGCCTCATCTCAATTTGGGAGATGCCAATGCTCATCCCGATACCTATATGAAGGCGCTCTATCCCAACGTTATTCCGGGTGATCAACTGGGTGTTATATTAGAAATCCGGCGTGAACGGGATATTGAACTTGTGCTGGAGGGTTTCCGATATTCTGATTTGATGCGCTGGAAGGAAGGGGCAGCCTGATGCAACCTTTTCATGGGCAGAGTTTCAATGGTGAAGGCCTTTATGACCTTGACGGAGATGGGAAGACCGATCTTGTGGTCTGGAAAACAACCCGTCCTTTGGTCTTCGGTGCTGAGTATCTGCAGATAGGAAAAGACATTACGCTGTCTCAGGAAACTCATGGGTGTTTGCTGATACACGGCTCTGTAGATAACCCTTCGGGTGGACGCACGTTCCGTGAAGATAGGGATTATCTATATCCTATACCGGTCAATGACCGTATTCTTACCAACGGTACACTCAAACAAAATCCCGGGTGATGATAAATTAGATTTATAACCATATATTAACTTTTTAATAATAGTGATATGAATACACAAAAAATGAAAATGCTACTTGTAGCATGTAGTACTTTATTTGTTTCGCAAGTCTTCGCTGAAGATTGGTTTGTACGCCCCGATATCGTGACAACGGCTGGAGATGGGCATAGTTGGGAAGGCGCCTTATGTGTCTCCGATTTTCAGATGTTATTGGCTAATGAACTTGCCACTTCGGGAGATATCTTTCATTTGGCTGGTGGTAGTTATATTCCAAACTCGAATGCGGAGAATTTTCGCATCACACAGGGAGTAAAACTGATAGGTGGATATGCTGGTAATCTTAAAGGCACTGATACTACACTGCCTGTCTATCCTTCGGCTACACCAACAATTTTCTCCGGTGATCGTAATAACGACGGAATGCCCAATGCCGGAGATATCCAAAACCTTCTGGTTATAAACAGTACCGATACTGTTACTGTGCAGGGAATTGAATTCAGGTGTGCTTATTATCAGGGTGGAGACTATGGAGCCGGTTCCGTTTATACCAATTTGTCGAATGTTGTACTGAAGAATTGTACTTTCAGAGATAATACGTCTACTTTTCACGGTGGTGCGGGATTTACTACAGTAGGTTCCTTTACACATTTGATTGATTGTGCTTTTACGAATAATAAGGCAAAATCAAGAGGAGGTGCTATTTTGGTGGATAATGCAAGTGCGGAGAATGGTGGTCGTAAAAGCCTTTGTGTACTCGAACGCTGTCAGCTTACAGATAATGTGCTGGAATATAACAGCACCGATGGAAAATACGGGGCAGCTATTCAGATAAGGCATGGCAATATGTGGATAATCAATTCTACGATAGCCAATAATAAAGCTTATTGCAATGGTGCAGGCATATCTGTAAGTGATGGTGATACGGTTCGTATTGTATCTTCCACTTTGGCTAATAATGTATGTACCCGTGTACAAATAGACCTGGGTAAACCAAACAGTTATGGTTCGTCCATTCGTATGGAGAAAGAGGCTGTGTTGTATATTGCTAATAGTATTTCACTGGAGGGACCTGAAGATGTAGGAGATAAACGAAATCCTACGTGCTACACAGAGAATTATACCAAAGGCATTGAAAACTATTTTATATCCGGAGGATATAATTATGTAGGTACATTCTATGATTTAACCAAAAAGTATCAGGACCCTGTCTGGAATACGGTATGGAAAACGACCGATCAGCCCGGTACCCCTGTTGATGTACATGTATATGCTGATATGTTCGGTACAAACGAACTGGCTGATAATGGTGGAGGTACCTATACTATTATGCCGGTTAGCAATACTGCTGGAGCTTCATTAACCGATTTGCAAAGCATTTTTGCCCAATGGAAATGTCCTGTTGATGTGGCTTTTAATCGTGACCAACGTGGTTATGTAAGAAAAGTAAATTCTTCTATCGGTGCCATTGACGTGAGTGGTACAGTCGGATTGAATATTACTGCGAAAGAAATAAAGAGACTTGTAGAATTGAGTCCGGGGCGTTATTTCATTGAAGGGGCGACCAATATCCGGGTATTCGGTATTAATGGTTCTTTACTTCTTGATACGAAGGGGGAAACGGTTGATTTGTCTGATTTGGCAAAAGGAGTATATTTGCTAAAAACAGATGGGGTTACTTATAAAGTGTTGAGATGAAACGAATCCATTTATTAGTGTTATTTGCGTTGGTCATGCCCTTTATGGGCATGGCTGCGCATACCTATCGGTTGGGTACTTACAATTTGCGTATACAGACTTCCAAAGATACGGGAGAAAAGGATTGGGACAATCGTAAGGGTTATATTGCAAGAACTGTTATTGACAATAAATACGATGTTATCGGTTTTCAGGAAATTGCAGGCAGTCGGCAGAAACAGGATTTAGAGGCACTTTTACCCAACTATGAGTTAGTTGCCTGGGGGCGTAACTCTGCTTCTGACAGTGAGGGGGAAGGAGTAGGAGTTGCTTTTTTGAAAGACCGTTATACGCTTCTTGAACAGGGACACTTCTTTTTGACGGAGACTCCCGGGGAGCCGGGGATTGCATGGGATGCTGCCTATAAACGTGTATCGGTTTATGTGAAACTCAAAGATAAAAGGACAGGTGATGTTTTTTGTTTCTGTTCTACGCATTTTGATAATGAGGGTAAGACGGCACGTATGAAAGGAGCCGGACTGAATGTCAGCAAGATATTGGAGGTTGCCGGAGATACTCCCGCTTTTATTGTGGGTGATTTGAATGCCGAACCGCATGAAACGGCTGTTCACGAGGTGTTTGCTGGGCAATTTGAAGATAGCCGTATTGTCTCAAAAAAGAAGCCGGAAGGTTATGAAGGCACCTACTGTAATTGGTTACATCAGCCTACCACCCAGCGGATAGATTATGTGTACTGCCGTAAAGCAGAGGTCCTGTCTTATAAAACGATCGTGAAGGACTACGGTCGGGCACTAATGCCTTCTGATCATATTCCGGTGCAGATTAAGGTACGTTTGTCTAAATAACTTTCAAAATACCATATATGAAAAAATGTATTTACATATTGAGTCTGTTGTTGTTGCTACTTGCTCCGTTGCATGCAGATATTCACCGGATGGGATCTTATAATATCCGGGTACTTTCCGACAAGGATACCGGTGATAAGGCATGGACGAATAGGAAAGAGTATGTTGCCCGTATCATTACCGGTAAGGAGTACGATGTTATAGGCATTCAGGAAATGAAAAAAGTCCAGTACAATGACCTGAAATCACTTCTGCCAGATTACGGTCTGGAATATTGGGGGCGTGATTCTCATCTTTTAAGTGATGTGGGCGAAGGTGTGGGAGTTGCCTGGCGTACCAGCCGGTATACATTGCTGGATAAAGGACGTTTCTTTCTTTCAGAGGATCCTGAGAAACCTGTAATATCATGGGATGCCGCTTACCGGCGTGTTTCGGTATGGGTAAAATTGCAGGATAAACAGACAGATGAAATATTCTACTATTGCTCTACGCATCTCGACAATGCAGGCACCATTGCCAGGCGTGAGGGGGCTCGTGTCAATGTAGAAACAATGCTCGGGATAGCCGGGAACTATCCTTGTTTTATTTGTGGTGATTTCAACTCATCTCCGGGAGAGACAATGGTGCATACTACCTTTGGTGCTTTCTTTAGAGACAGTCGTCTTTTATCGGCTACTGAACCGACAGGACAGGAAGGTACCTATAGTAATTGGGCTCTCTCTTTCGGTTCTCAGCGTATTGATTATATTTACTGCCGTAAAGCCGATGTGGGATCGTATGCAACGATAAACGAAGATTTTGGACGGGGAATGACTCCTTCGGATCACTTCCCGGTACAAATTACGGTTAGCCTTAAGGAGGTTAACAGAACTCCCCGTATTTATGTTTCTACTCAGGGGAATGATGATAACGATGGCTCTCTTAATAAGCCACTACGTACTTTGCAAAAGGCTACAACCATTGCGCAGCAATGTGATACCATATGTGTGACCGAAGGTCAGTTTTATATTGGTAATACCCGTGATGAATGTTTAGTATTGCCCCAGACGCTCAGTTTTATAGGTGGATATAACGATAACTTTACCCGGATTATAGGAAAGACTGTTGTATCCGGAGATTATAATCAAAATGGTTCTTGTGAAGACAACTCTCGGCATTTTATAGTGGCGGATGCGCCGGCTTTTCTGCATCTTGAAAATTTTACGATATGTGATTTCTATTCCGATGAGAGCTTGTCGGTTAATGGTGGTGCTATACAGGCATTGGGTTTAGGGGTGAAAGCTGTCAATACGGATTTTATAGAAAACTATGTTAGTGGCTGTGGTGCCTGTATTTATTCAACGGGGAAAGTGCTGTTGGATGGTTGCAGGTTTACTTCAAACCGGGCTGTAACCGGAGGTGCCATACGTATTGATTCTTCATTGTGGCCGTATGATATCAGGCATTCATTGTTTAGTGATAATACGGCAACATCGGGTGCTGCTATACATGTGGGTGGTACGTCAAATGGTTATATGTATGCGAACTCATTTGTTACGAATACAGCTTCCCAACAAGGAACTTTCTGTTTTGATGATGCTGGTACCGCTGCTACAATAACTTTGGTAAATAATACGTTTGCCAATAATTCCTGTCGTGTGGCAAGCGGTATTATGAATTCTATCATGGGAGGCGGCATTTACATATATGCAGCTTCCGGTGCAACCGTTTCGCTTGTAAACAATACGATTACCGGTAATTATAATGAGTGTTTAAAGCCGGATGGTGGTTTGGGAGCGAATTTCTATGGTGCGGCTGTTTATATCCGGAAAGGTAATGTGAATCTGTATAACAATGTTATTGCTGGTAATTTTTCTACGGCAACAACAGGTGGAGATATCTATTTCTCGGCCGACGCAACGCTACTTACGTCTCAATACAATGTATATACGTCACCCGAAAGTAATAATATAAAATCTGGAGCTACAGATATTCTGGCTTACACCCCATCCGATGGTCTGAATGCTATTAACCTCCTGTTTGAAGGAGATGTCAGCGAAGGGGTGTTTACTGCTCAGCTGGAGCAGATGCCGTATAGTGCATATGTCCGCATTAAAAATCCTGAGTTTGCCGGAAACTCTATTAATATTTTATCAACCGGACAGTTGAGTGAAGAATTGCTTCATATTGATCTGGATAATGATGGTGCTCTTCAAAGCTTTTTATTGTATGACCAGATAGGAACTGCACGTTCCGTTTTGGGAAGTAGTACCATTGGAGCGATCGAATGTGGTGTAAATGTGGGCATTTCTACTACAAAAGAGAATGGTTATTTGTTGAGTTATGTTGATGGTTGGCTGGTCGCGGATTCGGATAAGGTACCTGTGGGAGCATCTTGCCATGTTTATGACAGGACAGGAAGAGTGGTTCTGATAAAGAATTTTAATGAAAAGGGTGTACATATTGGTACCGCTTTGCCAACCGGATTCTATATAGTATTAGTACGTACTGCTACCCATCAGGAAGTATTGCGATTTATAAAAGAATGATGTGTGATTTAATAATAAATTTAGGTTTATAAGATGTCTTATTATTTAAAACTGAGTCTACGGAAGCGATTTCTTCTGTATTTTGTTCTGGCATTGAATGGAATGCTGGTAATGGGACAGGACGATGGTGCTGCACATTATCGTTCTGTCGTGAGACCGACAAAGAATCTCATTGTGATGCTTACTGATGGTACTTCGGTTGATATATTATCGGCTGCCCGCTGGTATCAGATTTACAATCAGCTTGGTGGCAGCAATCTATATATTGACCCCTGGCTATGTGGTTTAGTAAAGACGTATTCGTCGAATGCTCCTATTGTTGATTCAGCTCCGGCAATGAGTGCCTATATGACAGGGATGCCTCAACAATCGGGGAATATATCTGTTTATCCGCCGGCAGATGGTGCAAATGATTTGTTGGAGGTTGATTCTACAATGGCATACCAACCTTTGGCAACCGTTCTGGAGGCTGCAAAAATATTAAAAAGTAGGTCTGCCGGTTTGGTAGTCACTGTGGAATTTCCACATGCTACTCCGGCTGCTTGTTCTGCCCATGGACCTCGTCGTAGTAATTATACCGAGCTCGGCTCACAAATGATTTATCAGAATCTGGATGTTATGTTCGGAGGAGGAAATTCATTGATAACTGATGACATGAAAATACATCTTCAGAGTACCAATACGACTTATTTGTGTAATGATCTGCAAGGATTCCGCAGGCATAAAGAGGGCAAAGTATGGGCGCTTTGGGAAGACATGGACTTACCATATGTGCTTGATACAGATACGACACGAATACCGTCTTTACAGGAAATGACAGAAAAAGCGATTGAACTGTTGTCTCAGAATCCCAACGGATTCTTTTTAATGGTGGAGGGGAGTAAAGTAGATTGGGCTGCCCATGCCCATGATCCGGCAGCGTGTATCACCGAATATCTTGATTTCGACCGGGCCATTCATTCTGCAATTACCTTTGCTAAACAAGATGGGAATACTACAGTCGTTATATTATCCGATCATGGCAATAGTGGTTTCTCTATCGGAAGATATGATTTGAATGATTGTACGAGAGCAAGCATTGATACCTTGTTTCATTCTTTATCCGAGGTTCGTGCCAGTGTCCGCCATTTGGGTGATTTGCTTAAGAAAGCTCAATCTCAGGATTACAAAGGTATTGTTAAGAGATATACAAATATCGATATCACCGATGATGAAGTAGCCATGCTTGTGTCGGTTCAGAAACAAATACCTCAGGACTATATGAAAGCCAGTGACGAACAGACTCTTGTCGGAGCATTGAGCAATATACTCAACCGGCATAACTACATTGGTTTTACTTCCGGAATGCATACCGGGGAAGATGTTATATTGGCTTGCTACCATCCCAAGGGGGATGTACCTATGGGACTTAATACCAATATAGAGATTAACCGTTATCTGACCGATGTTTCCGGCTTTGATAAAAGTTTGCCTGCGCTGTCCCGCGAGTTATTCAGTAAACATACGGATGTCTTTGCAGATTGTAAATGGAGTATTGATAAAACAGATCCCCATTTTCCTGTATTTAACAGTGAAAAAGAAGAATACTTTGTCTGTTCAGGCGAATAAGTCTGTGGGTACTTTCAATGGGAAACCCTTCCATGTGGGTTCCGTTGTGGTATATGTGGAGAGCACTAATATGTTTTATTTGCCTTGCAAACTATCTTCTAATCTTTAATAGATCAGGAAACAAAGACATTGGAATTTTATAAAAGATAGTGACATTGAAGGATTTACCGGGAGGATATTGTCTTTCCGGTGACTCTTTCTTATTATAATACAGACTCATAAATGTTGCCCGATGATTACTATTTAGTAAAACAAATGCAAGAACATGACAGTCAGCTTGCGTTTACACACCTGTACAAAAAGTATGGGCGGGCTGTTTATGTGCTGTGTTATCATTATCTGCATTCTGCAGAGTTGGCGGAGGATGCTTTACAGGATATCTTTTTTAGGATCTGGGACAAAAGGCGTACTAAAGATAAAAACACACCTTTCAGAAACTTTCTTTTTACTATTGCAAAAAATCACTTGCTGAATATATTGAAGTCGCAGCATTATCATGAAAATGTAGAGGATTATGTCAATCATGTAATTGATGATTCCAGCGATAAAGAAATAAAAATACTTAAAGAAAAACGATTGGATGATGTTCAACAAGCCATTCGGGAACTTTCACCCCAGAAACGCAGAGTGGTAGAGATGAAATTATACCATAATAGTACTAATCAGGAGGTGGCAGACAAACTGGCTATTTCCGTTAATACGGTAAAGTCTCTTTATACTTCAGCACTTCATGATTTACGCAGGATTTTAGCTCTCTTGTTGTTTCTTATTTAACAAAATCCGGTTGTTTTGTTGCCCATTCATTGGTTTGATATGCGAATTTCGTGTTTTCTGAAAATCTGATTAACAGAAAAATAGTTGATTTACTCCTTCCGCACAATTTTTTTTCGGTTTTATAGTTCTTTATACTGATGAACCGGTTTCTTTTTATATGTATCCTCACTACCCTGGCTTTGTTCTCTTCTTTGAAAGTCAAGGCGCAGTTTGATGTGCACTTCACTCAATACTGGGATTTGAAGGGCTTTTATAACCCTGCGTGGGCAGGACAGACTGATAAACTCAATATTTCCGGTACATATTCTATGCAAATGATGAACTTCACCCATGCTCCGCGTAGTATGTATTTTGGGGCTGACATGCCTTTTTCGCTGTTCAATAAAAAGCATGGAGTAGGAGCGGGTTTTTTCAATGAGGGTATCGGACTCTTTAGAAATCAACGTGTCTGGTTGCAGTATTCTTATAAGCACCAGATACGGAAAGGAAGGTTGGGCATTGGTTTACAGGTGGGCTTTATCAATGTCTCTTTTGATCCTGCAAATATTTATCTCGGAGAAGACCAACAGGATGATCCGGCTTTTCCTACCCAGCAACAAAGTGGTATGGGGCTTGATTTGGGGATAGGTGGATTTTATTCGCATCCGAAATTTTATGTCGGTTTTTCTGGGCAACATTTAACCTCACCAACCGTAGAATTCGGGACACAAGAGAGCGGTACGACCAATGAATTTAAGGTTGATCCAATGCTTTATTTCACGGGAGGATACAATATTCAGACTCGTAATCCGTTAGTTTCCATACAACCATCGCTCTTATTACAGAGTAATTTAACTTCGGTAAGACTCGATATGACAGGTCGTGTATTGTACACTTTTAACGAAAGAGTATTTGTTGGTGGACTCACCTATTCGCCGGGAGTTTCTGTTACAATCAGTCTGGGAGCTACGATTCGTGGAATAACAGTAGGATATGCTTACGAGGCTTATACATCGAAGATTGGGATCGGAAACGGGAGCCATGATCTGGTAGTAAGTTATGCGATGGATATCAATTTATTTAAGAAAAGTAAGAATAAACATAAGAGTATACGAATCTTATAATTGTGAAGAAAAGAATGAGAAGTAAAAACTGTATAGCAGTGACGTTGCTGGTCGCTTTGCTTTCTTCGTGTATGGGACGCATGGTAGGAGGAGGCTCCGGCGCACCTGGCGGAGAGGTGACAGGTGTCAGTACTACGGCATGGAACGAACCCGCCCCTTATGGCATGGTGCTGATAAAACGAGGTTCTCTGAAGATGGGCCCCGAAGAACAGGATTCGCTTTGGGGGGCTCCCGTACCGACAAAAGAAATATCGGTGGAGTCTTTCTGGATGGATGAGACGGAGGTTTCCGTGGCCAAATACAAACAGTTTGTATATTGGGTGCGCGATTCTATTATTCGTGAACGTCTTGCTGATCCGGCATACGGAGGCAATGAACTTTATAAAATAGAGGAAGACCGGGAAGGTAATCCTATCAAACCTTATCTTAACTGGTCGAAACCTATTCCATGGAGAAAAGCCACAGAAAATGAACAGATGGCTATCCAGAGCGTTTATAGGAAACATCCGGTGGATGGGACGATGATGCTGGATGCTTCACAAATGAACTATTACTATGAAGTTTATGACTATGTGGAGGCTGCTAAGCGCCGTAACCGTTTGAATCCTACGGAACGCAATAAGAATACAGATATTCCTGCCAATCCGGATGAGGTGATTATGATTTCTAAAGATACGGCTTACATTGATGATGACGGTCGTATTGTGAATCGTACGATTACGCGTCCGCTCTCCAGCGAATGGGATTTTCTGAACAGTTACATCATTAATATCTATCCCGATACAACGTGCTGGGTAAATGACTTCCCGAATGCGAACCATGAGTCATATATGCGTCTGTATTTCAATCATCCAAGTTATAATGACAATCCGATTGTGGGTATCAGCTGGGAACAGGCAAATGCTTTCTGCGTGTGGCGTACCAATTATTTGCTTGCCGGACTCAAAGGACAAGCCCGGTTCATACAACGTTATCGCCTCCCGACAGAAGCCGAATGGGAGTTTGCAGCGCGCGGACGTGATGGTAATAAATACCCGTGGTCTGACGAAGAGACGAAAGATGAGAAGGGATGCTACAAAGCTAACTACAAACCTGGTAAGGGAGACTATACGAAAGACGGTAACCTGATTACCACCCGGGTAGGGGCATATTCACCCAATGTGAACGGACTTTATGATATGGCAGGTAATGTCTCTGAATGGACATCGACAGTATATACAGAGTCGGGCGTGATGTCAATGAGCGACGTCAATCCGGATTTGCGGTACAATGCTGCTATAGAAGATCCCTACAGGATGAAGAAGAAAGTAGTTCGTGGTGGTTCATGGAAAGATGTCAATGCATTTATCCGTTCGGATGCCCGAACTTCAGAATATCAAAACGAACAGCGTTCCTATATCGGTTTCCGATGCGTGCGTACACAGGTTGGTTATAATAAGAAAGGAAGATAATTATGGCAAATAGAGATAATAAGAGAAGTCTGCGGCAGAAAATACAGGATTTTATGTCTACTCCCAAGGGACAGACAATCATGAACTACGCTTATAACTGGGGAGCATCGGTAGTAATCATGGGCACGCTCTTTAAATTAACTCACTTGCCGGGGGCCAACTTTATGTTGTTTGCGGGATGGGTACTGAGGTATTGATATTCTTCCTTTCTGCTTTCGATCTTTCGGGCGTAAAGCGGAAAGAGGAGACAGGAGATTCAATGGTAGTGGGTGCTATACCCGCTGGGACTGTGGTTGCAGGTGATGCTATGTCTCAGCAGGGAGCAACGCCGGTGAATACAGGTGCTATGCTCGGAGGGAATGTAGCTACAGCCGGCGGAAGTCCTTCGATAGTAGTGGTACAAGGTGGTGGGCCTGTACAGGCAGGTGCTCCGGTGCCATCCGTGCAGTCTGTTGCTGATCCGGTGAATAATGCACCTGTTACTCCGGAGATGGAAGAAGCTACTGCTGCTTATCTGGAGCAGTTGAAGGCGATGACTGAAATGCTTTCCCGTTGTACGGAACAGGCACAGACTATTTCTCAGGATACGGAACAAATGAATCTGTTGAGCAAAAACCTTGCAGGTATCAATGCTATTTACGAAATGCAGTTGCGTAGTGTAAGTACACAAATAGGAACCATTGACCAGGTACATGAACAAACTCGCAGAATGGCCCGTCAGATTGAAGAACTCAACGAAGTGTATGCCCGTATGTTGCAGGCTATGACTTCAAAATAAAAAAGAACAATTATGAGCTTTGGATCACAGACACCGCGCCAGAAGATGATAAACCTTATGTATATCGTTCTTATGGCATTGCTGGCACTCAACGTCTCCTCGGATGTGTTGCGTGGCTTTACCCTTGTGGATGAAAGCCTGACGCGTACTACATCCAATTCCTCCGAACAGAACCGTTCGCTGTACAATGCATTGGCGGAGTCTATGGAGAAAAATCCTGAAAAGGTGGGACCGTGGTATGATAAAGCAATGCATGTAAAGCGGATGTCCGACTCACTCTATGTTTTCGTGGGAGACCTGAAAGCGAAGATTAATGAATCAAGCCAGGAAGACCTGGAAGCAGCTTCTTATGTGATGTTTTCCCCCCGTACGGGCAAAGGAAAAGAATTGGCTTCGTGGATCAGTAAATATAAAATCGAAATTCTGGCACAGATAGAAGATCCGGTACAGAAGAAAATCATCAGCGATAACCTTACGCTGAACATTCCCCGTCTTTTTGAAGGTACTCCAGTAGCTGCTGCAGTTACTCTGCTTACAAAACTGCAGAGCGATATACGTTATGCCGAAGGTGAAGTATTACATACATTGACAAAAGACATTGATGTACATGATGTGCGTGTGAATCAGATTAATGCTTACGTCATTCCCAGTTCGCAGAATGTGGTGCGTGGTGGTAAATTGAGTGCACAGATTATTCTGGCGGCAGTAGACTCTACCCAACGTCCTACTATCTACATTGGTGATAAGCAATTGCCCGAAGACGCTCATGGATTTTATGAGACGGTTTGTAATACTACCGGTGAGTTTACTCTTCAGGGGTATATGGAATTAAACCGGGGGAATGGCGATATATTGCGTCGTGATTTCTCTCAGAAATATCATGTGGTAGAGCCTTCTGCTACTGTTTCTGCTACTTTGATGAATGTGTTGTATGCCGGATATGACAACCCGATCAGTATTTCCGTACCGGGGGTTCCCAGCGGACAGGTACAGGCAAGTATTGCAAATGGCAATGGAACACTGCAACGGGTAGGCGGTGGCTATGTGGCACGTCCTACAGCTATCGGAAAAGAAGCTGTGATACGTGTTACGGCAACAGTAGATGGACGTACACAGGTTATGGGCGATTATTCGTACCGGGTGCGCCAATTGCCCGATCCTTCTCCGTTTATAGAGTATAAGGATGCCAATGGTAATATGAAACGTTATCGTGGCGGAAGTGGTTTGCCAAAAGCTGTACTGATGAATACGGACGGTATTATTGCTGCCATTGATGATGGACTGCTGAATATTAATTTCCAGGTATTAGGCTTCGAAACTACTTTCTTTGATAATATGGGTAATGCTGTACCGGAAGTTTCATCCGGTGCCAGTTTCTCGTCCCGGCAGAAAGAGATGTTCCGTCGCTTGTCACGTGGAAAACGCTTTTATATCTCACGGGTACGTGCTAAAGGGCCGGATGGTGTAGAACGTTCATTGCCAACGACACTGGAAGTGATAGTGAATTAATAACGAATTACAAATTACGAGTTACGAATGATGAAACGTAAAATTATTATAGCTGTTGGAGTTACCATGTTGTTAGGGATACTTCCCACATGGGCACAACCGAGGGCCCGCGCTGCTCAGGAAGAGAATAAGAGTGCCAACGAACTCTCTATCCGTGCTCAGACCAGATATCCTGGTTCCAAATCACTTCCGCAAGATGTGGTATGGACACGTGAGATTTATCGTACATTGGATATGACGAAAGAAGAGAACGGAGCACTTTATTATCCGGTAGAACCAATGGGAGACAGAATGAATCTTTTCTCGTTGATTTTTAAATTGTTGGGGCAAAAGAAGATTCCGGTGTATGAGTATACGTTGGATGGCACAGAGCGATTGACGGCTGATAATGAGATCAAGTTCAAGGATGTGCTTGACCGTTTCAGTATCTATTACGAACAGAGAAAGCTGAAAGATCGTCGTGATAGCGTATTGGTTATAGAAAACAGTGATATACCTTCTGGTGATATATTGAGTTATTTTGTGAAGGAAGTGTGGTATTTTGACCAACGTTCTTCTACTTACGGTTCGGTGATAACGGCTCTTTGTCCGGTATATCATCGCTCAGAAGATTTTAGTTCGGAACGGGTAAAATTACCTATGTTTTGGGTGAACTATAAAGATATTGCTCCTTATTTGAATGGAGCTATGGTGATGGCCAGCAACTTTAATAATGTGGCCAACCGTAGTATGGATGATTTCTTTGTTACCCGTCAATATAACGGGGAGATCTATAAAACTACCAATTTACAGAATCGTCCTTTGGCCGAATATTGTAAGACCGATAGTGCAATGATGAAGGAGCAGAAGAGGATAGAAACAGAACTGGTTAGCTTTGAGAAACATTTGTATGGATCGGATACACTTTCTACAGTTGTCAAACCAGCTATCAAAGAAAAAGTTTCTGCGAAGAAAACTGCAAAAGCGGCTGCCGAAGAGACAGCGGTGGAACAGGAAGCTGCTGTTCAACCTGAGGAAACTGTAAAAACGAATTCAAAAAAGAAAGGGCGTGAAAAAACAACGAGTACTTCCAGTGCTCGTCAAGGCTCTAAACGTGAGGCGGCTGCTCCTAAAGCTTCAGTTCGTAGACAAAGACGGTGAACAAAATAGTCCTAATTTGTGTTTTTTAATTTTAAATACATATCTTTGTCCCGAATTTTAAACACAATTTGATTATGAAAAGAATTATAAGTGCATTATTGGTAGCTGTATGTATAGGTATGGCTATGCCTGCTCAGGCACAACTTAAGTGGGGTGTTAAAGGTGGTGTGAATGTTGCGAAAGTGACTTTTGATGATAAACTTCTGAAATCAGATAATATGGCAGGTTTCTTTATCGGCCCGATGGCTGAATTTACAATTCCTGTTGTAGGACTGGGAATCGATGGTTCGCTGTTGTTCTCTCAGAAAGGTATTAAGGCTGATAACGACGCTGTAAAGCAATATGGATTGGATATTCCTGTGAATCTGAAGTATAATATAGGTTTGGGAAGTTTGCTGGGAATTTATCTCGCTGCAGGTCCTGATTTTTATTTTGATTTCAAAGGCAATGAAAATGGTTATGACAAGAGACGTGCAATGGTAGGTGTCAATGTAGGTGCCGGCTTGAAGTTAATTAAGCATTTGCAGATAGGTTTTAACTATAACATTCCTTTAGGAAAATCAGGTGATATAACATGGAAAGATGGTTTTGATAGTGTCTTTAAAGCAGATAGTTATAAAACCAAGACTTGGCAGATTTCTGCTGCTTATCTTTTCTAAAATAGCTATTATTATATAACGCGGATTAACGCAAATTTACGCAGATAGTATGTTTAATCTGTGTAAATTTGCGTTAATCCGCGTTTTTGTTTAAAGTAGTCAATTGAGCCCTTTAACTCACTTTTCATACGTTTCTCTGCTTTGTATCTCTGCTCCAAAGCGGAGATAAACTGCATCTTGGCATAAAAAAGGAACGGGTTCATTTTATTCTGCTCCCGGTTTGCATTATCTTTGTCCTCGTAATGAAAAAATATGTTGATGTCATATTGCCACTGCCGCTTCCCCGGAGCTTTACGTATTCTCTCCCCGATGAGGGTGCGGAAAATATTCAGCCGGGGTGTCGGGTTGTGGTTCCTTTCGGACGGAAGAAGTTTTATACAGCTATTGTTTGTAATGTACATTTTTATGCCCCTGTTGAGTATGAAGTAAAAGAAATATCTGCTATACTTGATACTGATCCTGTTTTACTGCCGGTGCAGTTTAAATTCTGGGAGTGGTTGGCGGATTACTATCTCTGTACGCAGGGAGATGTTTACAAAGCTGCTCTGCCCTCAGGGCTTAAACTCGAGAGCGAGACAATTGTAGAGTATAATCCGGATTTTGAGGCGGAAGGACGTTTGTCTGAGAAAGAGCAACTCATTCTTGATTTATTGTCTAAAGAACCGGAGCAATGCGTCACCAAGCTGGAGAAGGAGAGTGGTATTAAAAACATTCTTACTGTTATTAAATCTTTGCTTGATAAAGAGGCTCTTTTTGTGAAGGAGGAACTTCGACGAACTTATAAACCCAAAATCGAGGTTCGTGTTCGTCTGGCAGGTGTTCCCGATGAAAGACGTCTGCATATTCTGTTTGACATTCTCTCCCGGGCGCCCAAGCAGTTGGCCTTGTTGATGAAATATGTAGAGCTTTCGGGAGTCTTAGGTAATGCTCCTGTGAGAGAGGTGTCTAAGAAAGAATTGCTGGAACGTTCCGGTGTTTCTCCCGCTGTGCTGAATGGATTGGTGGAGAAGAAGATCTTTGAGGTCTACCCTTATGAAATCGGGCGTTTGAATGTTCAGGTCAACGATGTGGTATCTCTCAATCCGTTGAATGAACACCAACAGCGTGCATATGATGAGATAACAGAGCGGTTTCGGGATAAGAATGTCTGTTTGCTGCATGGTGTTACTTCCAGTGGAAAGACAGAAGTATATATTCATTTGATTAATGAAATGATCCGACAGGGGAAACAGGTACTGTATCTGTTGCCGGAAATAGCACTTACTACTCAGATTACCGAACGCTTGAAACGGGTATTTGGAGCTCGTTTGGGGATTTACCATTCAAAGTTTCCGGATGCGGAACGTGTGGAAATCTGGCAAAAGCAATTGGGTACTGAAGGATATGATATAATATTGGGAGTACGTTCTTCGGTTTTTCTTCCATTTCGCAACCTCGGGTTGGTGATAGTGGATGAAGAACATGAGAATACCTATAAACAGCAAGACCCTGCACCTCGTTACCATGCCCGTAATACGGCAATTGTCTTGTCCTCTTTGTATGGTGCGAAAGTTTTATTGGGTACTGCTACTCCTTCTGTGGAAACCTGGTATAATGCTACTACTGGCAAATACGGTTTGGTTGAGTTGAAAGAGCGATATAAAGAAATCAGGTTACCGGAGATTATTCCCGTTGATATAAAGGAATTGCATCGTAAGAAGCGGATGGTAGGGCAATTCTCTCCGTTGCTTCTTCAATACATACGTGAGGCACTGGAGCAAAAAGAGCAGGTTATTCTGTTTCAGAACCGTCGTGGGTTTGCTCCGATGATTGAATGCCGCACTTGTGGCTGGGTACCTAAGTGTAAGAATTGTGATGTCAGTCTGACTTATCATAAAGGTATCAATCAGCTGACTTGCCATTATTGTGGGTATACTTATCAGTTGCCCCGTTCCTGTCCTGCCTGTGATGGAACAGAGCTGGTCAATAGAGGATTTGGTACGGAGAAGATAGAAGATGATATAAAAATAGCTTTTCCCCAGGCAGCTGTGGCGCGTATGGATTTGGATACCACTCGTACCCGTTCTGCTTATGAAAAGATTATTGCCGACTTTGAACAGGGAAAAACGGATATTCTTATCGGTACACAGATGGTGTCTAAGGGATTGGATTTTGATCATGTCAGTGTGGTGGGAATTCTGAATGCCGATACTATGTTGAATTATCCGGATTTTCGTTCCTATGAACGGGCTTTTCAGTTGATGGCGCAAGTGTCCGGACGTGCCGGAAGAAGAAATAAGCAAGGCCGTGTTGTATTGCAGACCAAAAGTATAGATCATCCTATTATCTCACAGGTGATGGCAAATGATTATGAACAAATGGTAGACGGGCAGCTTGCCGAAAGACAGATGTTCCATTATCCTCCTTATTACCGGTTGGTCTATGTATACCTGAAAAACCGGAATGAAGCAATGCTGGAACAAACTGCTGATGTAATGGCAGGGAAATTACGTTCGGTATTCGGGGCACGGGTGTTAGGCCCGGATAAACCTCCGGTGGGGCGTATTCAGACTTTTTTTATAAAGAAGATCGTTGTGAAGATAGAGTATAATGCTCCTATGAGCCGTGCGCGGGAGTTACTCCTGCAAGTACAGCGGGAAATGATTGAAGATGAGCGTTTCAAATCACTAATCGTGTACTACGATGTCGATCCTATGTAGATTTATATATTTATTTATCCTTAGAATAGAAACTATGAAGCGAATTACGGTATTTTTATTTTCTTGTATGTTGGGCACGGGAATCTCCTTTGCTCAGCAAGGAACAACCCAGTGTGGAGTGCCGACCGGGCAAGCTCCTTACCCGGTGAATTCTTATATAGAGTTGCCGGACCCGGTGCAGCCCTCGGCGCAGGAATGGGTTGCGGTTAAATCTCCGCACACTTCCTGGGGAACCACAGATGTACATTATGCAAAACATGCTGTGCCGGGGTTAAAACAGCAAAACACCCTTCGGTTGCGTGCCTGGCGTGGTGAAAGAGTAAATGCGCAGGCTGTTGTATGGACAGGTAGAGAGGTAAAAGAGTTGAATTGCAGTCTCACTGATTTGAAGAATAACAAAGGTGACCTGATTCCTGCTGATGCCTGCAACCTTGGCTTTGTCCGTTATGTAATGACGGATGAACTGAATAAGGATAAGAAAGGTGGTTGCGGATATCGCCCCGATCATTCTTTATTTGATTCTTTATTGGTGGCAGATCCAATAGATCATACCATACAGGATATGCAACTTCTGCCAATGTCTACACAACCTGTTTGGGTAAAATGTCAGATACCGCAATCGGTAGCTCCCGGAGTTTATAAAGGAGATTTACTGATTAAAGATGGTGAACAATTGTTGGGTAAGCTTCGGTTAGAAATTCAGGTGTCCAACCGGGTATTGCCTGTTCCTTCCCAATGGGCTTACCATCTCGATCTTTGGCAAAATCCGTTTGCTGTGGCCCGTTATTATCAGGTACCGCTTTGGAGTCAGGAACATCTGGATGCCATGCGGCCGTTGATGAAGATGTTGGCAGATGCCGGCCAGAAGATTATTACTGCCAGTATAATGCACAAACCCTGGAACGGACAGACAGAAGATTTCTTTGAAACAATGGTGACTTGGATGAAAAAAGCGGATGGTACCTGGAGTTTTGATTATACAGTGTTCGACCGTTGGGTAGAGTTTATGATGAGTACGGGTATCAACCGGCAGATAAATTGTTATTCAATGGTACCCTGGGAACTCTCATTTCAATATTTTGACCAGGCTTCCAATACGCTGCAAGCGGTGAAGACAGCTCCCGGAGAAAAAGAGTACGAAGAGATGTGGGTGGCTATGTTATCTTCCTTTTCGAAACATTTACGGGAAAAAGGATGGTTTGATATTTGTACGATTGCTATGGATGAACGTCCGATGGAAGTGATGCAAAAGACATTGGCAGTGATTCGCAAAGCCGATCCGGAGTTCAAAGTATCTTTGGCAGGTAATTATCATGCAGAGATTGAACCGGCTCTTTATGATTACTGTATCAGTATCGGACAGGAGTTTCCGGTAGATGTGCGTATGCGCCGCGCTTCGGAGAATAAACCGACCACTTATTATACCTCTTGTGCTGAGGCTTATCCCAATACATTTACCTTTTCTGATCCGGCCGAGGCTGCTTGGATGAGTTTCTATTCAGCACAGAAACATTTGAATGGTTATCTGCGTTGGGCATACAATAGTTGGCCGCTCGAACCCTTGCTCGACTCTCGTTTCCGTACCTGGGCAGGAGGGGATACGTATCTGGTATATCCCGGTGCGCGTAGTTCTATCCGGTTCGAAAAGCTGGTTGAAGGGATTCAGGCACATGAAAAGATAACTTTACTGCGTAAAGAATTTTTAGAGAAAGGTAATAAAGCAGGCTGGAAAAAGATAGAGAAAATGTTGTCTGCTTTCCGTCTGACTGATTTCCCGGAGACACCTGCTGCTGTAACTGTAAATAGGGCGAATGAGATTTTGAACTCATTGTAGTGTGGGAGTATGGTGTACCATAAAAATAGACGCAGTTTCTTGTTCCCTTGTCTCTTAATCAATTAAACTTGCTGAATTTATGAAGAAAATATTGTTTGTTTGCCTCGGTAATATATGCCGCTCCTCTACAGCCGAAGGGGTGATGTTGCATCTTCTGAAAGAAGCTGGTCTGGAAAAGGAGTTTGTGATAGACTCTGCCGGCATTTTATCTTATCATCAGGGAGAGTTGCCGGATAGCCGGATGCGTGCTCATGCTGCCCGTCGTGGTTATAATCTGGTTCACCGTTCCCGTCCGGTACGTACTGAAGATTTTTATGATTTCGATCTTATTATCGGAATGGACGACCGGAACATTGATGATTTGAAAGAGCGTGCCCCGGGTCCGGAAGAGCAGAAGAAAATTCATCGCATGACGGAATATTGTACCCGTATTCCTGCCGATCACGTTCCCGATCCGTATTATGGAGGTGCTGAAGGTTTTGAGTATGTGATTGATGTGCTTGAAGATGCCTGTAGCGGGTTACTGAATACTCTACGGTAGAATATACTTAGTGTATCTTTTGTATTTGTAATGCTTATCGATTAAAAGAAGAGCCATCTCCAACCTGTCCGACAGATTGAAGATGGCTCTCTTTATGATTAGAAGCTACAAACTCCTTTTATTTCTCTTCAGCCCACTCTTTGGCTCCCTGTTCTTTCAGTTTTTCTGTGAAAGCTTTGGCCTTTTCCATAGTGGCGGCTTCGTCTTCAGGGCTGGCATAAGCGTGCTTGTAACCTTGTACTTTATTCCATTCGCCACGGGTAAAGTCAGGGAAAGCCACTGCAGCACAATTGTTGTCCATAGACAATTCTCCCAGTTCTGCCAGGCAACACCATTCTGCCATATCATATACGTCCATATCCAGTGGCAAGCCATTTTGCAGACAGTATACCAGACGGCTGTCCATGATGAAGTCCATACCGCCATGTCCACCTACTTCTTTAGCCATTTCGCCATATTTCTTCAGAATAGGATGCTGGTATTTCTCTACTAAAGCACCCATCTCATCTTTGGGCAGGAAGCTATGAGAACTAAGATCGTCCACTTTGGGTTCTACTCCCGAAGCACTCATTTGCTTGGCATCCAGTGCATAACCCTGTACCGGGTATTTATTAGCAAAGCCTTTGGTTCCCGTAAGCTGATATAAACGGTTGTAAGGTTGCGGAGTCATTACATTGTGCTGTATTTCGATCACTTTTCCATTCTCTGTACGGATGAGTGTTGTAGTGTGGTCACCATTGCGGAAGTTGTTGCAGGTCTCACCGGTTCTTTCTTCTACCAGTGCTTTGCCTACTGCCGATTTGGTATCCATGGCAACCAGTGTTTTCATACGGTCTCCACGGTGTATATCCAGTGCCTGGGCTACAGGGCCAAGGCCATGAGTAGCGTATACATCACCCCGGTGTTTCATATTATAATCCAGACGCCAACCTAACTTATCAGCTTCTCCGTTCTTCCAATAATGATCCCAGAATGGCTCCAGATTATGAATATAAGCACCCTGGGCGCGGAGAACTTCTCCGAATACTCCTTGTTGAGCCATATTCAATGTATTCATTTCAAACCAGTCATAACAGCAGTTTTCCAGAATCATGCAGTGCTTGCGTGTCTTTTCTGACATGTCAATCAATGCCCAGCACTCTTCCAGATTCATAGCCGAAGGAACTTCAATGGCTACATTTTTACCGTTTTCCATAGCACAGATAGCAACAGGGAAGTGGTGTAACCAGTCGGTAGCAATATAAACCAGGTCTATATCGTCACGTTTACACAACTCTTCGTATCCTTTTTCACCCGAGTAAACAGCCGCTTTAGGCATAGAAGCTTTTTTCAGATATTGCTGACATTTTTCAGCACGTTCCTGTTCGTAATCACAAAGGGCTACAATCTGTGTACCCGGAATGTGGGTGAAACGCTCTACTGCACCAGGGCCACGCATGCCCAATCCTACAAAACCAACGCGAACGACATCCATTTTCGGAGTAGTCAGCCCGATTACACTGGTCTGTCCTGCGGGGCGTTCCGGAGTCTCCACTACAATTGTTCCTTTATCCCAGCTCCAGTGGGTTCCTTTGTCCGATACTTGTACGGATGGTGACTGGGCAGAGCATGCGGCAAAAGCTACACAGACACCCAATAATAAAAACTTTAATCCTTTCATGATATATAATTTATAGTTTAAAAATGTGTCAAAACAAGTTTGATACTTTGTGTATTACCAGCCGGCATGTACACTTTTGTTGACATAGGAGTCTGCTTCCCGTTTTTTCTCACCGGTATAGTTCCATTTAATCTCGTCTTTGTATTCTTTGCCTTTATACCGGACGATAGCTGTTAATGTATTTTTACCATTATTCAAGGTCACTTCGTCAAAGACGTAATGTACGTCTGTATATCCTTTTCGTATGCCATTCAACTCTTGACCGTTAAGATATACTTTCGGAGTACCTATATTGGAATATATAGTAACGGAAGTTACTTTTTTCTCTCGTTCGGTGTTTCTGCGTTGTGTAAGATACAGCACCGGATCTTTACTCCAATTAGCTTTGTACCAAAAGTAAGAATCTTTTTTTATTTTCCGGTCAAAAGTAACCAGTCCTTTTAAATTACGTGCAGGTACTCCGCCGCGTCCCCACATCGGGACAGCGAAATCAAACGTATTCCAAAGGTAAGAAGCAATGATAGATGGATGTTCGGCTATCACGCTCCATTGATATTCGTGTGTTTTTGTCTGGAAGGTTTCCGGATAGAAGGGTTTGGTCCAGTTCAGGGCATCTCCTAAATATTCGGTTTGGTGCTCGATATTGGCATCTGCTCCGTATTCCGTAAGCATTAGCTTTTGCCAGGGATACTCTTTTTCCATATTTTCTATCCAGGGCTTAATGTCCTGAACCTTCTTTTCGTACCAACCGAAATAACGGTTCATCCCCTGTATGTCGGCGTTTTGGTTTACAGGATGTTCTGCATGCCCATATCCGTTTACTGAGACTGTATACCTGTCGGGATCTTCCGTTTTAGCCAAATCATGTAAGGCTTGTGTTAATGAAGCCGTATATTCATGTGGTTGGTATACTTCATTATGGAGTCCCCATACGTAAATGGAAGGATGATTGAAACTCTGCCTGATCAGTTCGCGCAATTGCGTCTGTGCGTTTTCTGCTTCATAGCCGGTTACACGATTAACGAAAGGTATTTCGGCCCAGATAATCAATCCAAGACTATCACAACGGGAATAGAGATAATCGGATTGTTGGTAGTGGGCAAAACGAACAGTTGTAGCTCCTACATCCATGATAGTAGCCAGGTCAAAATCGTGTTGCTCATTTTTAAGAGCACTTCCCAGGCCCCACCAGTCCTGATGTCTTGTCACTCCATACATCGGATATTTCTCTCCGTTCAGATAGAAACCTTTGCCGGCTATAATCTCGTATTTGCGTACTCCCAATGGCTGGGTCACTTCATCAATCACTTTACCATCGGCCAACAGACGGGAAACAACTTTGTATAAATAAGGGTCTTTGCGTCCTTGCCATAAATGAGGTTTCTTGAGTTTAAAAGTAGTGCAATAACTTTGAGTTCCTTGCGGAGTAAGCTCAATGGCTTGATCGTCAGAAGCTACTTTCTTTCCCTCCTGTGTGTAAATTGTATTTTGAAGTACCAAAGATTCCGGTTTCAGACAACCATTGTCCAGTTTCACTTTTACGGTAATATCTGCCGATTGATGCGATACATTTTTTTGTGTGATATAGACACCGGGCGAAGCACAATCCATAACTGTTATGTTACTTTGTTCCGTAACGATCAGCCACACGGGGCGATACATGCCTCCATATACTCCAAAAAGACTGTGATTGACCGGGATAACATCCGGGCGGGCCGTATTATCAGTTTTTACAAGAATCTCGTTATCTTCACCATATTTTAGAGCTGTTCCTATCTCTGTGGCGAAAGCGGAATACGCACCTTTGTGTGTACCTACCAGTTTTCCGTTTACATAAACTTCGGTACAGGTTCCTACTCCTTCAAATCGTAAGAATACTCGTTTGCCCTGCAAACTCTTGTCCGCATAATAGTTCTTTTTATAGTATCCTGTTCCTTCGTAAAAGGAGTTCACTTTTACCTGCATGTCTTTAGCATTCCAGGTGTGGGGAATTTCCACTTCCTCCCATTTGGAATTCCATTGGGAGACAACCTTTGCCGGTTCACTTGAAAAAGGGCCTTTTTGAATAGCCAGCCTTGATTGAAACTTATTGTCTCACGGGCGTGCAAGAGAGACGTGTAGCTGCATAAGCAAGCGATGAGCAATAAATAGATATAAATATGTTTCTTCACTGTATAGTATGATTATTAGTTTGCCATCTTGTAAATTTGATTGCCGGCCAACAAAAATGCACCGACTCCGTACACTTCGGTCATATCGCGGGTTACTTTGCGCGGATCTGCTCCGATGGGTTGTACATAACCTAATTTGCCGTCCGGTGCTACGGCATCCAGCATAGCCTGCCAACCTTTTGTGATAACAGGCGCGAAGGTGTTTTTATCCAGCAATCCCTCGTTCACTCCATATGCCAGGGCATAGACAATAAAGCCGGTGGCACTGGTTTCGGGCGAAGGGTAAGAAGCCGGGTCGAGCAGGCTGGCATGCCAGTACCCATCCGGACTCTGTAACTCTGCTACACGTGTGCACAAAGTAACAAATAATTTTGCATAAAAGTCACGATTCTTGTCTTTTTTAGGGAGTGCCTGGAGTATTTCGGCAAGACCTCCGAGTACCCAACCGTTACCACGTCCCCAGAAAACCTTCTTTCCGTTAGCTTCTTTTTTTCCGAAGTAGCGGCGGTCACGGTAAAATAAGTTTTCCTCTTTATCGAAAAGGTAGTCGTAAGTAGCCTTGTATTCTTTATTCATGAACTTTATGTATTTTTTCTCTCCCGTGAGCATAGAGTTTGGCATATACGGGAGGTGCCATGAAAAGGGCATCGCACCATGCCCAGCGGTCCAGTGTCTCTAACTTTCCGTAATCCAGTTCCAGGGTTGTTTTGGCAGGATATTCTACCACCCAGTTGGCGCGGGCCATTACCGGCATGATCATTTTCTCCTGTTTGTACTTCTTGTATAAGTCGATAAAGGGTTGCCCCACCGCAATGAAATCGGCGTGGTACATCCATTTTCCTACCTGGAAATGATTCTTCCGCCCTATTTTCAATAACCACTTGTAGTAGGTATCGTTACCGTCTTCCTGTTCAGCTATTTCTGCCCAGTCTATCATGCCCATGTAGAGG
This sequence comes from Bacteroides nordii WAL 11050 = JCM 12987, assembly GCA_000613465.1. Lineage (GTDB taxonomy): Bacteria > Bacteroidota > Bacteroidia > Bacteroidales > Bacteroidaceae > Bacteroides > Bacteroides nordii. Next base: position 22,049 of record BAJA01000019.1, on the reverse strand, counting down.
GCTGCGTGCGTCCAGTCCAAGTCGTCGTGCTCAGCTCCGTTGTTGGGATTGGCTATCTGCCAATCGGCTACTCTTTTCATCACTTCTTTGGTGGCTGCCTTTGTGAAAGGTACCTGTGCCGATGCTACAGTTCCGATCAGATAGGCAACAAGGACCATAAAACCTTTTTTCATGAAATTGATTTAATTAATGATTCTACTTTAACTGTGGGACTATCATTTAGTATTACTACCCACTTTCTTTTTAGACACTAAAAATGGCGTTTACCCTATGTTGGTATCTTTAATTTTCATTGATTCATTACTGATCGGACATGAACTGAACTCACCACAGAGTAGCACAGAGTTTCACAAAGTATTATTTATCTGATGAAACGCGGATTAACACATAAACACAGATTAAAAGATTGTAGTTCTTTATCTTAGATTTGTTTCCCTTTGCGAAAATCTGCGTTTCAAAAAAGATTTAAACTCTGTGGAACTCCGTGTTACTCTGTGGTGAAATACACTCAAAACCGTACAGTGACGAAGATTATGATCCTATCTTTTCGATGGAGGAAGTATCCGTAGACGGCATTGTTACCGTTATCCGGTGTTGTACTTTGTCTTTCTCAGAAAGGAACGTTTCTTTCCCCGGTGTGCAGTCTTGTTTTAGATGTACATGTAAAGCAGCATGAGATGCACATGTCGTACTGTCCCACATGCACATGTCGTACTGCTTTACATGTACATCTAAAACAATGTTACACACCGAGGCTTCCTACGTTACTCTACGAGATAGAGCTTTATCAATACCGGAGAAAGAGATAGATAGCAATGACAAACGTTATTAAGTTCAAAACTGGATCTATTTACGATTAGACGATGTACGATTGGAATTACTCTGTCTCTAGCATCGCTGAAAAACAGGCTTTTAAAAGGGTAATTCCAATCGTACATCGTACATCGTCTAATCGTAAATAGATTCGATTCATTATTGATCAGTATAAGTATTTGATGACTTTCCTTTTATCACCATTCCGTAGAACTATCACATACAGTCCGTTGGGTAGATTATTCTTTTGTATGATTGCTTGGCAAGTACGATCTCCCAATAACTCGTTAGCTACTTTGACTCCCTGTTCATTGTAGATGGTAACTCTTGTTTCCGGGTAGGAAAGGAGATCTTCGTCCGTTTCTTCTTCCTCTATCCCCGTGCCGCCTCCTTTTGTCAGCTTATACATTTCGGTAGCTGCCAGTAAAAAAGCTCCTACGCCGAAAGTAGCTGTCATATCTTTGGTTACATTCTTCGGGTCCTGCCCGATAGGTTGTACCCAGCCTAATTTTCCATTTTCGTGTATCGCTTCACACAATACATTCCATGCTTTTATTGCAGGTTCATACGCTTCCTGTTGTGTCAGCAGCCCGTTGTTCAGTCCGTAAATCAGGGCATACGTAATGAGAGCCGTACAACTTGTTTCGGGTGCCGGATAGCTGTCCGGGTCCAGTAAGCTGGCATGCCATGCTCCTTTTCCATCCTGCAACTTGATGAGGCTTTGTGCCAATGAACGGAAGATACTTTCGTAATAATTTCTGTATTCGGAATTCGCAGGCAGTGATTTCAGAATATTGGCGATTCCGGCTATTGCCCAGCCGTTACCTCTGCCCCAAAATACCTTTTTGCCGTTGGCTTCCGTCTTGTTGAAATAGCTGTCGTCTCTATAAAACAGCTTTTCGGTTTTATCGAATAAGTAGTCGTAGGTTTTTCTGAACTCTTTGTCCATGAATTCAAAATAGCGGGTATCATTCTTTAAAACACTCATCCGGGCATACAAGGGCGGTGCCATAAACAGGGCATCACACCACGTCCATGCCTCCTTGTTCCGGTAGCTCATAGAAGTATTACGGGTATCGGACATCACCCGTTCCATACGCTCCAGGGTTCCGGCAATCATCTTATCTTGTTTGTGTTTGCCATACATGGTAGCGAAGAACTGACCGATGCAGAACTCATCTGCATGATAAGGATAAATGCCATTCATTTTCCAGTTGCTTTGGGTGCCGATACCGGACAACCACTCCCAATAGGCCCCGCTCTCTTCTTCTCTCAGTGTCGCCCACTCGGACAGGCCGATGTATAATACTGAATGTGCCCAGGAGGCTATGCCATTGTCGTGCAGGTTTCCTGAAGCCGAATAGCGGAAGTTATCTATCTGCCAGCTTGCCACCCGTTTCACCTGGCTTTCAACGTCTGTGTAGCTGGGAGGAGTATGGTTACCGTTGGCGACTGTTACATTACATCCTAAGGAGAATAGGAGGAGCAGTCCTGATACATATATGTTTTTCTTCATAAATAGAGGGTGTTAGCGTATAAAAAAATCCGCAACACCTCCTTTGGGGGAAGGAGGCTGTTGCGGATATCTGAAAAGAAAGAATTAATGTACTATAAACTTAGCTGTGGCTCTCTGACCGGCAGCTTTATCTATCACATGCAGGATATAAATGCCTTGTGACAGATTGTTTGTATCAATCGTTGTGGTATTACCCTGTGCCCGAACGTTACCTGTTGTATCATACAACTTGAATTCGATACCCTGAGTATTACCTGCGATGATCTGTACCTGTTCTCCTTGTTTCACCGGATTCGGATAAACTGATACGGCAAAGTCGCTGTTGCCGGCTTTTACTTCTGTAATGCCAGTCGGGTCACCGCTTTCCGGGATATCCATCAGTGTTTTCTTACCGATGTTAAAGTCAGAAACCTGGATGGTGCTGCTGTTAATTTTGTCGTAATCTGTAATCGTTACTTTGATATAACGGAAAGATACTTTATTAGGCAACAATATCTTATTTTCGGCTACAGAAGTATCCAGGGTTATATTCTCCAGGACGGGAGTGAATTCATCCGCTTCATTGTTCTTGCCATAGAAAGATATGCGATTGGCTCTCAGACCTGTTGTAGTATTGCTATAATCACGGTGGCGATAAACGAAATATTCCATTTCCTGCGGAGTCTGCATATCAATCGTGAACGAAGGAATATAATCTGCCGGTGCTACGATACCAGAGAAAGTCTTTCCCGGTTTCACAAACAAGAAGGATGTTACGGTACTGTCGTCAATCATATTCTTAGGATCGTCTCCTCCTACAGTTGCATCTGCCGGGCCTGCCAAAGAAGTAGTAATGGTCCATGCAGAACGGTCTGCCAAAACATCTCTACCGGTTGAGGCAGGTGTGTTTTCATTCACCACGAACTTCATAGAACGGCCTTGATAAGGAGCTTCACTCTGATAAGTAACAAGACGTCTGCCTTTCACTGCCGGAGTTTCGATGCCTAAGTTGATCGGGCTGCTACCATTTGTCGGATCGGAGATATATACTACTGTTTCTGCTTTATCGGCATCCTTCACCAATACTACGCAGCCCGCGTCAGCTTCCACTGTCAAGCCATGTTTGCTGAAACCTGCTGATTTGTAGAATACTAATCCGTACATTTTCAATTCTTTGTGATAAACAGCCTGTACAGAGTCAGTGTTGATGATGATCTCGACGTTATCGCTCTTATAAGCCTTTGCATCATCCTTGCTGATGCCCGGAACGATGATATAAGCATATGATCCGTCAGTTGGTTGAGTGCCATGGTTGAAAGATAAAGTAAAGACATTGTTCTTCACTGTTTCATCGGCATAGTTGGTGTTGATGTCATACCAGTTACCGGTTCTTTCACCTGCGTTCAGTTGCAATTTGCCCTTCTGCGGGAAATAGTAACCTACGTTTCCGTGGAATGCCCAGTCCAGATTATCCTCGTAATTGTAATCTCCTGCCTGCAAGGTAGATTCGCTACCATTGGAAGAAACCACTACATCGCCATCCAGCAAACACTGGTTGACAGTTGTGTTCACCTGGAATTCAGAAGCAGACTTGATGCTGTTGCCCAGACAAACAATCTCTTTGTCGAAGAAGAACCATGCCTTATTAGCCGACGAGTTTATATTAAATTCATTGTCTATGTACTTGTAAGCAGATACACTGCACAGGCTGTCTGTAACACCACCTGCAAATGCCGATTGTCCCATCTTGATATAAGTGCTGGCTTGCGGTATTTCTGTGAATTCCGGACAAGTTACACCAGGTACTTTCGCATAATTCCATACCGGGAAGATGTTATAGTATTCGTTTCCTTTTACCATGATTGCGGTAGAACCATCCGACATGAAGTACTGCTTGATACCTTCGCCGTTGTCCTTCAAATATTCATTGCGTGCCGTACGGGTAGAAACCAAGCGCAAGTCTACTGTATACTCCGGACGCTGGTGGAGTGTGTAGTCACCACGGAAGAAATGTGTGCTTCGGGGTTCCAAGCCATAAGACGGTTGCTGAGTTCCGTTGATACGTGCGATGGTTTTCTCATATTTATCGGTATTGGCAGGATCTAATGCGATCATGCGTTCGATGATGCCTGTTCCCTTCTTGGTTGCACCGGGGCGGGTAGAAGAACGGCCGATTACGTTATATGACATATATCCACCACGAATGGTACCTATATACGTATTTACCAGACTGCTCAGGATGTCCAGCTGTTGTCCGGTTACTGTAAAACGAGTGCCGGCTGCATAGCTGCAAGCCTTGGTGATACCATCCAGGAATACATCACCGTATGCGCCGATATGTAATTGGTGTCCGTGTTGAGTAAATGAGTTATCATACTGGATACCTTCTGCACCAGTAGTATATTCAATGGTAGAGTAGATCTGATCCATTGCTTCACGCATCAGGTCGTCATCTTCTGTCAGGCAAGCGCGATACATCCAGTGCAAAGCTACGTCCACACGGTTTGCTCCTGTCTGAGAACTGGGGCTTCCGCCTTTATTTTTCAAGCGGGCGATAGATTTATTGAACAGGTCTTCAGAGATTTTCTCTTTGCCTAAGTTCTGCATAACAATCAGGTACTGTCCCATACGTTGCGGTTCACCGATTTGATTCTGATACCAGTTGTTGGAACTTGGCTGTTTGCTATGCCAGTAGGTAAGCATTAAGTCCATCTTAGCTTTCAGCTCATCATTGCCATAATACTTGCTTTCGGTTTGGGTATAAGCCAATCCCATAGCGAGCAGTCTGTCAAGATGTTGCATTGGCGGCCAGTCTGTGCGAGCATCAGATGCATAGTCTATATCAGGGAATGAACCGTCGTCTTGCAATTGTGTCAGATAAGAAGCTACGTTTTTATCGAGTTGGTCAATAGTGGAGATTTTACTTGCAACAACATCCGTAATAATACGATTGATGAAAGTCTTATAGACGGATTCTCCCAATACTGTAACCTTGCAAGTGGTACTTACAGAAGCATTGTTCTTCAATTTGGCTGTGATTGTTGCTTCACCGGTAGCTTTACAAAGCACTTTACCATCTGCGGTAATTTCTACCACTCCCGTATTGCTTGATTCGAGCGTATACTCTTTGTCTGTAGCGAATAGAGGAGCAAATCTTACGTCAAGGTTCGTCGTTTCGTTGGCTACGAATTCATAAGAGTCCTGTCCAAAGAAGATGCCGGTAGTTGCTACTCCTTCTCCGGCACAGGAGATGGAAGTTTTATAGTTAGTAGGATTGTCATACATACCCTGCATCCAGAATACATCAGCAGGAGCATCTTTAATGGCTATCGGGCGGATATTCAGTTCGCCTGCAGGAGTTCCCGAAGTAATGACCTCCTTCTCTGCCCAGGTAGCACCATTATCTGTGGTTTCGTAACGGTAGATTTCGAAAGTACCTTCGGCTGCCTTCTTTGACAGGTAAACGGTATTCAAATCATTTGCTCCGAAACAGATACCTCCGGCTTGGTAGGATTTGGCTTTAAAAATATTTCCTTCAACCGCTTTGTATTCGCTCATAGGCACTCCGTCTCCGGTGGTAATTGCTGTACTTTCCCATGCAGTTCCATTCCAGCGGGCATAATAGTAGGTGTGTCCTGTTGTAGTACCATCTTCTGCGGCTGTGAAAGCATCGTACAATACTACCGGATTACCGCTGGCATCGAGTGCAATATCATACGCCCATACCTTGTTGGTATCCTCTCCTTTGGCAATAACATCCAGTTCACTACTTTTAGACTCGGTGACATTCATACCGGAAATCGCTGTACCATCCGCCTTTTTGAATTCTAATTTGTCTCCTGTGGCATTTTTATTAATCTTCAGATAATGTACCGTGCTGTTTTTATAAGTCAGGCCAGTACCTAAGTGTGTAACCACCATGTGTATAGTGCCATCTGCAGCTTGGCAAGTACGCATTTGTGGAACTTCGTCGCGTTTTGCGTATGCATTTCCGATATCAGAGCCGATAAATCCTGCTCTTGTTTTAACTGCAGGTAAATTTCCGGTTTTATCGGCTACATTTGTAAAGAGAGAGTAACCTATATTGTTTTTTGAACGCCAGAATACGACCAGATCATTTCCCATCATGTGAGGAGTAGTGGAGCTGATTCCATATCCAGTCTGTTTTTGAGAACTGGACCACTCTGTAATGTCTTCCGCATTGGTGGAATACCAACTATAGAAGCCATTTTCTTTCTTATTGTCTGAACTGAAAAGTAGTAACTGTCCATTTCCTCTCACTGTAATAGCAGGAGACGAGAAATCATCCGAATAACCGGTAGATACAACCTTTTCTTTGGTTTCTCCTGTTGTGTGATCGTAAGACGCAACAATTAATGCTTTACTGGAACTAATCCAGGTAAAATAAGTTTTTCCGTTGTAATAAACGGCACTGGGTTGAGAGTTAAAAGACCATGCACCATCTTCTGTTAATGGCACGGTGACTTTCTCTGCTTGTACGGTAGTAGGCCCACCCATAAGCAGCAAAGCCCCTAATGAAAGAGTAGTAAGTAAGTGTTTCATAATAAGTTAAATTTATAAGAGAATTTAAAGTGTCGTTAACAAACTTGTGTAAAAAGAATATCCTCTGCGACCTGATGCCGGTCGACAAAAGAGACGCGAGGATATTCTGGTTAAATATTCATAGAGAGATAGATTTTTATAGTTTATTCATCAAACGAGATATCCAGCGGTTCTATATTGTTTTCTGAACCGGTATATCCAGGAGTTTGATTGATATGTCCTTGCACATTTGTCGAAATGGCATTTAATGCAATTGGCCACAATACATGATGCGGAGCCATTGTGTAATAGTTTCCTGCAGAAGTCTTCACGCCCTTATTATAGAATTCGGTAACGTCCATGATGTGATCATAAAAGAAATTCTTTTCGGTAAAGTGCTCCATATCGTATGTACGTCCTTTGTCGTCAACTTTTCCTGTCTTGGCATAGATGAAAGCGATACGGGTTAACTCCGTTTTACGAGGTTCCTCGTAGTAGAGTTCACGAGCTCTCTCGTCCAATATAGTACGGATGGTCATGTCATTAGCTGTAAACTCAGATGCCTGTGCTCTGCGACGTACTTCGTTTACATCGTCAGCAGCTTTCTGGAGATTGTCCATTCCACCTTTCCAAACATAAGCTTCTGCTCTTAACAGATAGGTTTCTGCCAAACGGAAGACGTACCAGTCGGCCCATCCACCACGCCACCAGCTATCTTTCTGGTCAGCGATATTGGTTTTATAGTGTGGCCATCCCACCCAGTCACGGATGGTATCGTTCACCAATATATTGCCTTGGTCGTCTCTGAATTGCAGGGGTTTTCCATACCATGGAGATTTGCTTTTCTCTAACTCCGGATTGTTGTAAACCAAGTCGGTCATTTCGATCCAGTTACCTTTGGCATGACGTAAATCAGTATTATCGGGTGTCCAGATCATATGAGTATGATACCAAGTGGAACGAGCAGTACATACACCGCGTCCGTACTCTTCGAGGTAAGGATTCTTTGTTGCATTATTATCAGTGAATCCGTTTTTACCGTCCGGGGTTTTTATTTCTCCATCTTTAGAGTACCAAGGCAATACTTGGCGTTTAATTTCCAATCCGGCAGCAGAACGAACATCTTCTCCGGCATCATAACGGTCGAGTACCATATAAAGTACCTCTTTATTTTCCGGTAATGATTTGTTAGCTGACTGATGTAAATCCCAAACTACATTTTTGGTAGGATCTGCTTTGTCTACTCCGAAACGTTGGGTCATCAGGCTATGCACACCGTCATTAATCACCTTATTGGCTGATTCGATAGCATCATCGAATTCACCCAAAGCCAAGTTAATTTTAGTCAACAGGTGGTAAGCAGCAGCCTGAGTTACCATGCCGATATATACTTGATTGGACAGGGCAGGAGCAGTACGTTCCAGATCTTTCTTCAGATAGCGCAAAATAGCTTCACGCTTAGTAGTGTAGAAATCGTAACGGGGAGCAGTAACTTCCTCTGTAATGAACGGGATGTCGCCAAACTGGTTTACTAAGCGATAGTAACGGAAAGCGCGGTGGAAGCAGGCCAGACCTTCAATTTCCAAGCGTTGCTGTTCGTTATCGAATTTTGCAGTTTTTGAACGGGTCAGCAGAGTATTTGCATCTTTAATACCTTTGTAAAGGTATGTCCAGAAGTTATTAATCTGACTGGCATTTCCTGTCAATGAAGCGCTCGGAGTGATCTGGCGAATCAAATCTTGCGGAGAGTTGGCAGCATCTGTACGTCCGTTGACACTCATATCCGAGAAAAAGTATTCGGAAAGGATACAAGGGTCTGCCGAACCGGAAGTGGGGTAGAAGTCAAAATAGCGTACGTCGCGATTCAACATATCGGTTCCTGTCTTCAAACCGTTATAATTGATAAACGAGTTTTCCGGTGTATAGAATGACAGCGGTTTGGGATCCAACCAGTCTGAACAGCTACTGGCTAACATCGAAAATCCAATGATGCAGGCTATACCTGCTTTATTATTGATTAGTCTCATATTTCTTCGGGTATTATAAAGTCAAGTTAATTCCAAAATAAATGATTCTTGGGGTGTTTTTATCACTGTTTTCCGGGTCGTAACCAGGCCAGTTGGAGATATATCCCGCATTTTTCATGGTTGCATTGATGTTGAGTGCCTGAATCTTCAAGGGTTCGATCAACCTTTTTGGGAAAGAGTATCCCAATGAGATATTGTCGAAACGCAGGAAAGAAGCATTTTTATAAATGGCATAAGTAACGCCACTCGGCTTCTTGCTTGCCAGACGAGGATATTCGTTGTTACGGTTCTCCGGTGTCCAGTATTCGCGTTTGATTTGGTTCGTTACGTTTAGCAGCGCATTGTCATTCGTGAAACGTCCTAATGTCTGCTTATGTCCTAAATAAGAGTACATGCTGAAAGAGAAAGTCAGGTTCTTGAACAAGGTAAATTCATTACGCATGTTCCAACGGAAACGTGGAGTTTTTGTGCCTTGGAACACTTTGTCTTCATTGGTATATGATCCGTTACCGTCTACATCGAGCAAATGAACATCACCCGGTTGCTGACCGTATTTGGCTGCTTCTTCGCGATCTTCTTCCTGCCAGATACCAACTACTTTGTAATCCCAAATCTCGTCAATATCATGACCGATGAAACGCTTATTCTTGATATCATCGGCTTCTTTTTGTCCGATCACATTTCCAGCTTCATCTTTGATGTCTTCCATGATGCCATACAGATGCGTGATCTTGTTTTTGTTGTAAGCAAAGCTGAATGAAGTGCGCCATGTCAGATTCTTCATTTTGATATTGGTAGAGTTTAATGATAATTCAACACCGTGGTTCTGCACTTCACCAATATTTGACATTACTGTAGAGTATCCGATAAGATTGGGCAGTTCACGGCTTACCAACAGATCTTTTGTGATCTTCTTGTATACATCTAAACTACCGTTCAGGCGACCTTTCAGTAAAGTGAAGTCCAAACCGGCATTCCAAGAAACAGTAGATTCCCATTTCAGATTGGGATTTGCCATTGTCATAGCATAGAATGTGTTGATTGTAATAAGTTTACCTGTTGCCGGATCAACATACAAATATTTACGGGGAGACAGTTGCATGAAAGCGGCATAAGTATCGACGGCACGATTACCGTTTTTACCCCAGGAAAGGCGAAGCTTACCATATTCAAACCATTCCGGCATGTTTAACCATTTTTCTTCGGAGAATACCCAACCCAAAGCAACAGCCGGGAAAGTGGCACGCGGATTTGCCAAACCGAAAGCAGAGTAACCGTCACGACGTACAGTGGCTGTGATTAGATAGCGTTGATCGTATACATAGTGTAAACGTCCCATATAGCATCGCCGGTGCGATAAATATCGTTACTTTCTATCTTTGGAGTGGTACCGAAACCAATACCGCCATAACCCAAGTCATCAGTTGGTTGGAAGTCTTCATTGGTCATCTCGTCTTGCCAGCGTTGGAATTTTTCCCAGTTGGCAAGGAAAGTGAAATCGAAGGAGTGCTTGCCAAAAACTTTGTTCCATTTCAGCATATTATCCCACTGCCAGTAAAAATCTTTAGTCTGTTTACGTTCTGCACGTCCGTTTTGTGAACCTGCACTCGGATGGTCTGCCGACTTCTGATAGAGGTAGTTAGTCCATTCAAAACGTGGAGAGTAAGTCGTTTGTATAGAGAATCCAAGCGGTAAGTTAATCTTCATATAGATAGAAGCATTCAGGTTCTCAATATCATTGCGTTTGGCTGTGTAAGCTGGTGTTACCAATGGGTTGATTTGGTTATTATTGCCCGTAGGATAATATTTGAGTGTTGTTCCATCTTCTTCGTAAATACTTCCATAAGGAGAAAGAGAAGAATAATAGCCAGTGTCGTTTCCAGTATAGCCTTCATCACGTGAAGTAAACTGTGCGTTTACACCATAGGTGAGGAAAGACTGTACTTTGTTCTCAAGGTTAATACGGGCACGAATGGCACTATAGCCTGCACCGTGAACGTTACTTTCATTTTTCAGGTAATTGACGGAAGAGTAATAAGACATTTCATCTTTTTTGCCAGCTACACTTACTGTATAGTCCTGACGAAGAGCTACATCTTGATAAATTACATCTCTCCAGTCTACAGTTCTGCCTGCCAGATAGTTGGCAACTTCCGTACTGGTCAGCTCAAGACGGGTCAGATATTCTTTAGTGGGATCTCCTTTGGAGTTTCCCATCCATGCTGCCAATTCAGTATTGGTCATATATGCCGGATTGTTGAAGTATCCTTGTGCAGCTTTTGTAGGATCTTTGCTCAATTCCACATCTCGACGGAAGTTGATGAAATCTTCTCCTTCATATACGTCAGGCAATGAATTTACCATTGAGAGTCCCCATGTACCACTGAAGTTGATAACCGGTTTCTTAGAGCCCGTTCCTTTTTTGGTAGTGATCAAAACAACGCCATTGGCTGCTTTTGCACCATATACGGCTGTTGAGCTGGCATCTTTCAAAATATCTATTTGTTCGATGTCATTCGGGTTGATATCCGTCATCTGTCCGGAATAGATAACGCCATCCAGTACGATTAATGGTTCCAAAGAACTCTTGTCATTATCTGTTGCACGTAAGTTATTCTTACCGCGGATCATCATGCTTGAATTTCCTTTTGTATCAGTCTCAATACCTACTGACAAACCGGCTACTCCTGTACGAAGCATATCCTGAATAGTTCTGGGCTGTTCTTTTTCCAAATCACTTCCTTTCAGTGAGGCTACTGCACCGGTCAAGTCTTTCTTCTTCATGGTACCGTAACCTACTACTACCACTTCTTCCAATGTTTTGGAGTCTTCTGCCATTTTTACGATTGTACTGCGACCGGCTTTCACTACTTGTGTAGCATATCCGATATAGGAAATCTTCAAGTTTGCACCGGCAGGAGCCATCAAAGTATAGTTACCGTCTAAGTCGGTAATTACTCCGTTAGTGGTTCCTTCTTCTACGACATTGGCTCCAATGATTGGTTCACCAGTCTCATCTACTACTTTTCCTTGAATATTGATTGGGTGTCCTACCTGTTTTACCTCTTTTTTAGGGAACAAAGCGATTTGAGTACTTGTTACCTCGAAATTCAAGTTTGTCTTGGAAAACATTTTCTTCAAGGCTTCAGAAATAAGTTCTTTTTTCGCATTTAAACTGACCGTCTGCTTGATGTCAGTCTGTTTTGCATCATAGAAGAAGGTATATCCGCTTGCTTTCTCTATGCGAGCCATAGCTTCAGACAGTGGTATGTTCGAGAAACTGATAGTAATCTGCTTCTCCTTAGTCTGTGCGGATAAATTAACACAGACGAACAGCAACAAAAGAAATACTAAATGTTTTAGATTCATATTTTTTTAAATTATAAGTTAACGATGAAGTGCAATAAGAACCTTGGCTTAAAAGATTTAAGCCTACTCATTCCCTTAATCATTGATTGAATATTCAAGGGTGGGCAATGGGTTGACACCACCCTTGAAGTTCATTGGAGGGGGATTTTCCTCCCGAGGTTATTCTTCAGGCGAATGGTCTTCGGGAGTATAGTCCATAAATTTCTTATTACCAATATTGAAATCTGAGATTTGGATTGTATTACCGCTATTACTCCATCCATCGTAGGTTAATTTGAAGTAACGGTAACTTACATTTTCAGGTAGATCGACAGTTACACTACTAATTGTAGCTGCGGTGGCTATTGGAGCTTCTTTTATAACTTCCGTATAGTTTTCTCCGTCATTACTTCCATAAACGGATACTTTTGTTACACGGAGGTTAGCGCTTGTATTTTGATAAGTACGGTGACGCAATACAAAGAAGTCGAAATTTTGCGGGGTCTGCATGTCGATTACAAAGAATACGGATTCATCTTTACCGATTGTAAGCTTTCCTGGTTTAACCAGAGCCAGACAACTCTTTTCGTCGTCATCGATCAAACATTCGGGAGCGCCATTTATTACTCCGTCAGAGAAATAGTCATGAGAGGTAGTTACGGTCCAGTTGGTGCGATCCAATAAGCTCGAGTGATCAATATCACGTACATAAACCTCACAAGTTGCGCTTACATTGCTTCCATCCACGGCTTTTACAGTGATTGTAACATCTCCTAAAGCTTTGGTATACACTTCGCCATACTCATTTACTTCTGCAATCATGGCGTCGGAAGATGAATAAACTACATCAGGAGTAGTTGCATTGTCCGGGTTTACAGTCACTACACCACCTAAATTGAAAGTAGATTCTACGCCCATATAGTACTTCTGATACTTTTCGGGAATGGTGATGGAGGTAACCGGATAAATGCGTTTTTCCACTTTCACGAGGCAAGTAGTCCACATATCTGTGTTGTTAACAGACCATACGGTTAGCACGGATTCACCTATTCCGGTAGCAGTAATCACCCCATTTTCATCGACGGTGAATACTTTGTCGTTTCCGGTAGTGTACCGGTATGTATATTCATCAGCATCTATCGCACCTTCGGGCAATGTAGTGACTTTCGTATTCCAAGTGTCGCCTTCTATCAAAGAAATTACTTCATCCGGTACATCCGTTACCATCATGCGGTTCACTTTTATACTTGTGTTGTCATCTTTGTCATCGCAGGCTGCCATGCCGGACAGGAGTAAAACTCCTGTCAGCACCAATGCCAATTTATTAGTTATATATCTCAATGTTTTCATTATTATAAAAAATTAGATTCAGATTTTATTTTTTATACGATTCAAAGTTCTCATCAGTAATCAGGTACAAATTCTCCGGTGCTTTATTGTAACCCTTTGCCCGGATTTCCGCTTTCAAGTCGTCGATTTGTTTTTGGGTTACTGTGAAATTCTTGTTACCGTAATCATTGAATGTCTTATCCACCGGACGGAGGAACCCCCATTTTTCAAAGAAATCCAGAAAGTCTATTTTGGCTCCGTTACATACCTGACGAACAAAGTCTAATTGCAAGATACCTTGTGTATCAACTGAAGTATCCAGATCCGGAGTTGTGCGATAATGTTCATACAAATCGCGATAGAAGTCTTCTTGTCCCAACACATCCATAATGTAAAGCTTCAATTGCCAGAAAGGTACCAGTTTTACATAATATTCATCAGAAGCATTGTCCAGGCAATGGGGTTGTTCAGCTTCAATAATACGTTGAATGGCTTCTTCGTAAACAGTCATACCCGGCTTATCCTGATCCATTAATCTGGAGCCTTTTCCGAATGCACCTCTGACGTAGTTAGCACAAATATTATTGGTAACTTCGGTAGTACCTGTCCATTTCAGTCCCGGGCGAGTCTGATTGCTATGGCCGATCTCATGACCTAATACCCAAACACGGCTTTTCAATTCCGTAGTGGTACAGAATACCCCTTTGTAGCTTGGTAAGTAGGCTGTATGGTTGGCAGCTGAATACGGATTCTTACTGTTGTATTCCACATGTAGGTACATGCGGTTACCAAATAATTTATTGTATTTGAACAGTCCCATGAAATCCCATTCCAGACGAACGACTTCATCCATCAGATCCATTACTTCCAGGATCGGTGTATTGGCTTCTTTATAATCGTTCACTGTCCAGGTGATGTGTACATATTTGCCCAATACATCGATGTCCTGATATTTGGCATTGCGCAGTACTTCTTCAAATTCGGCTTGTGTACCGGTCTGTGCATCGAAGTAGCCATTTACTTTAGCGAACGGGAAATGTATTTTCACCGTTTTAGCTGCAGCAGCTTGCTTGTCAGCCTCAGTCTCCAATGTCAATGGAATTTTTTCATTAGTTAGATTCTGAATGTAAACCAAACCGTCGGATAATATTTTTATAGTGTTTTCTCCTTCTTTCAGTGCATAAGATTTGCTACTGTTGTAACCTAATCTCAAATCCTGTACAATCATGGAAAGGTTTTGACCTTTCGTATCGCCTACAAGTACTGTCAGTTCTTCACCTTGCTCTACATAGATGCCAGTGGGATTATCGCGTAAGCTATAAGTAGAGGTTTTGTTCACCTCTGCCATTACATTCGGATTCTGGTACGGACGATATTCTGCCACTCTGTATTCCGGATTATAGGAACCATTCAGTAGGGCTGTTGCCAGTTTTTTATATGTTTCGCCCGGCATTTTCCGAATATCAGTTTCGGTGACTCCTTCACGCAGTTCTGAACAAGTATTATCGGTAAATACTTTGGTGTAGTCGTATTTGTTAGCACTTATACGGAAAAATTCCATTTCAGCACAACTAATACGGTTGTTGTGAGCGGCGTTGATAACGAAGCGTACTTGTTTTACATTCTTTACCGGTTCATTTAAGTTCAGAATGGTGGCCGTAACATAATTGGTTTCCAGAGTATATTCTTTTACTTTCACGAATTCTGGTTTCTCTTCGGTAGATACCCAGACCTCAAAATCATTGAAAGCACCGTATTTTGTTCCATTGTCAGTACGTGGATGGTAAATGATGTAATCCAGTGATGTGCAGTCTTTCAATGTATATGTAATCAGGAAAGGCCAGTCGGTGAATGCTCCGAACTTGGAATTGAAATAACTGATGTAATCACCATCGTATGAATTGATGATGCCACGCTGCTCAGATTCTACTTCTTCAGTGGTAGCTTCAGCGTTTGTTACTTCTATCTTCACGTCAGCTGACCCGCTGGAAGCGGCTTGAGTTACAGGTATTTCTCTTCTTAGATCTCCATAGGTGAGTGTTATCACTGTAGCGCGTGGCTCTTCATAATAATTAGGTTCAAAGGTTACTTTTAGTAAATTATCTTCCAGCATCGGATAGCACCAGTCTTTTCCTTCTCCGATAACAGAAAACTGTACATTGGCAAGATCAACATCTTCGGTTACTACCAGATAGACTTCCTGATTTCCGCCACTTGCGGGAATATTCAATTCGAGAGGTAATACTCTTATCCAGCCTTCACGTCCGGGATCGGTATCGTCATCCTTGCAAGATGTGAATAAAAGCACAAATAAGATCAAAGCAATGTTCCATATGTTCAATGAACAGAGCTTACATTTTTTTTCATAAATGCTAATCATTGTTTATTTAATAGATTAAAAAAGGTAACTAATAGATTGCCATTCAAATCCTTACTCGAGATTAAACTTTACCTGGCAATCGGTTAATTTATTAATGAATTGTTATTTTTTACCAATAGTCACTACGTTTTCCTCATCGAACGAATATGCTATCGGATGTATACGTGACATAATTCGCAAAATTTCTTCCAGAGGTTCATGGCGCAGTGTAAACGTATATCTGAACTGATCTTTCAGCTCCGGTGAAAGATTTATTTTCACATTATACCATTTGGATAAGAATCGGCAAATTTCTCCCAAGTTTTTGTTTCGGAATAACATCTGGTCATTCGCCCAGGAAACTGCCAGGTTCACATCTCCTTTTTCTACTTTAATATCATGGTTACGTTTATTGTAAGTTGCAACTTCACCGGGACGCAACATATGATGTTCGTTCGCAGTTTCTAAAGAAACGGAACCTTTTTGCAGGCTGACATAGATGTTGTCCGATTCCGGAAAAGCTTCTACATTAAATTTAGTCCCGTGTACTACTACTTTTACGCCATCCATTTGTACTACAAAAGGATTATTTTTATCGTAAGTTACATCAAAATAAGCTTCTCCGGTCAGGTTCACCACTCTTTCTTTTACCTGAAAATTGGTATTATATCCTACGGTTGTTTTTGAATGAACCATACGGAGGTTCCGTCAGGCAGTACTATTTTAGATTTTCCACCCCAGTTTGTGTAAGTCTGCTGTGCGAGTTCGGGACGCCCTATTTTCATGCCAAAATAAAAAGAAGCCGATGCAAATAGGGTTGCCAGAATACAAGCTGCGGCTACATATTTACGTATAAAGACCATTGCTTTATTGCTCTGCTTATTACCAACAACTTTTTTCTCCTCTTTTTTAGCCAATTCTTTTTCGTTCATACGACGTATTAGCTCGTTCCAGCATGAATCCGTATTCACAGTATATTCAACAGCTTTAGCGCGTACTTGCTTCCAAACTTCCTGAAGTTCTTCAAAAAGTTCTTTGTTTTCTGCAACGGACAGCCATTTTTCAAACAGTTGTTCGTCGCCGGCAGTAAGTTCGCCTTTTAATTTAGAGATGATTAAATCCCAAGGGATATTTTTTTTCATATAACGTTTTTAGCTGTTTACAATACTATGACACGAGAATTCGAGTGTACCCTTATTTATACTATACACTTTTTTAAATTATTTTTTTGTATGTTTGTGAAATGAACTCAATATGAACTAAATAATGAATGATATCTTTTTATTAAGACTGCTCAAATCTGGGGATAAGCAAGCGTTTAAGCTATTATTTGATAGCTATTTTGAAGCGTTGTGTCGATTCATGTATATCTATCTGGGGAATAAACAGGATGCGGAAGAGATAGCAATTGATATTTTTATGTATCTTTGGGAAAATAGAGAAAAGATAGAGATTAAGCTGACTTTTAAAGGATATTTGTTTCAGACTGCTCGTAATCGATGTTTAAACGCATTGCGAGACCGTAAAAATACGCTGGCGATAGATGAAATAAGCGGAACTGAGATTCCTCAGGCGGATATGGGAAGTTCATTAGAGATGGAAGAGTTAAGTCGGTTGATAGAAGAGGCTGTTTTATCTTTACCTGGCAGATGTCATGAGATCTTTGTGAAGAGCCGTGAAGAGAAGTTGACTAATCAGGAAATAGCCGATGAAATGAATATATCCGTGAAGACAGTAGAAGCTCAGATAACCAAGGCTCTTAAGCGTATCCGCGAGTTTTTGGGAGAACAATATTATTACTTGTTTTAGTGCCGCTGGCATTCGAAGCAAAGTACTATTAGACCAAAAAAACGGTTGCACTTTATTCAAATGCAACCGTCTTTCAAAAGGGACAGTTTCTATTTTAAAAATCAACCTTTATAACATTCATATTCTTGTCTACTAATATTCCATCCTGAGCTTTCAGATTGAACTTTACAGCTCGTCTGGCTTTGAACTTTAAAATGATTAACTCTTCATTTCCTTCCAGGTAAGGCTTCTCTCCCAAGTTGACAAAAGTGGGATAAAGTGCTTTTGTCCCGTTGGTGTGTAACCGGTCGTAAGTAAGGTTTTTCATTTTTTTCATATTGGGAGTTTCTACTGCAACAAATTCCCAATCTTTTGTATCGTAAGGCAATGCAAAACTAAGAGCATTTACAGACTGTAAATCGATTCCTTTCACGATGACCTCCATAACTTCACCTGCATGATAGGTTTGTTTGGTAGTCCGGATACTCAGATTGCCTGCAACCGGAGGAGTAGCCTGTCTGCTTACTCCGTCTTCCAACTCAATGGCTACTGCGGAGATATCGTATGTATCGATTAATCCATTGTTGTTCAGGTCTCCTTTACTGACATAGTCGAAGTCGGCATCTCCTTTACGCAGGCCGGTATAGTTCATATAGGATGTCAGATCATTTTCATCCAGTTTTCCATCCAGGTTTATATCACCTGGGATGTAGCTTTCGGAACCGGGAACTTTGAATACATACAATTCGCGTCCGGAACCGAAATTACCTACGGCTTCGCTGACTGCAATTTTTATATATCGGACTACAGGCTGGTCTTTGAAAATGAATGTTTTTACGTCATTGCCTTGCCACTCAAATGTTCCGGCCTCCTGCCAGTCGACTTTATCCCTGCTGTAATATACAATACCTTTCTGTAGGGTTCCGTTACCTCCATTCTGACGGGGCAGGTATTCAAATTTATCTAATACGTTGATGCTTCTTAAGTCCATAATGAGTTCGAATGGGACGGCACTACTCTGCCATTTGGTGTGCCAGAGGTCAGATTCATCAAAATTGAACATTCTGTCAATTCCTTGTCTTCTTTGGTTCTCACAAGTCGTTTCGGCCTGGATACCTGTAATGGCAAATTCCAGTGGGTTGGATTTTGTGGTAGCTGTAATTGTACTCCAGTCTGATTTTCCATCTTTGTTTACAGCGCGTAGCTTGAATTCGTACGTTGTTTCGGGAGTCAGATCCTCAAACAACAGTTCCGTATCCCGGATGGTGGTGTAGTTCATGCCATTATATTCTATCTCATAATAATCGGCATTTTCTACTCTATCCCATGAAGGAGTAAGTGAATAAGGTCCTGTATGCGCTTCTGTTATTTGTATTTGGGGAGTTGTGAGTGTACCTGTGGATTGCAGATGGCGATTCGCTGGTTGGTATACAAATCCCTTAACTTCTACTTCTATGGGATTTACCGTAATATCGGTAGAGGCTAGTTTGATGTGTAAAACCGGATTTTTGGTAAGGATCATATTGGCAAAATCTGTTCCGGGAGTTGCAAACGAGTTCATATTTGGTGCAGCCTCGTAGTAATATACATTCTCTCCTTTATCGAAACTATCTGAGGAGTTTACCTCGACTAACTTCACCTTTTTATTCCCTTGTTTAGCTGTTATTTTTTGAGGTTTCGCAGTTACGTTTATTCTCAATATGGTTACTTTCTCTTTTTCCATTTCCGGAAAACTGCCACTAGTAGGGGCAATGGTAACTCTTACTCTGTCCTTGTCTACAGTCGAAGTTATCAGTGTTGCAGTTGCTGCTCCGTTGCGGTAAGCTTCGGTAGTACCGTCGTCGTCGTATTCGGTGAACGTGCTGTTTCCGTAGGGATACAAATCGTATATGCGTACGTGTTTATCTATTTGGTTCACATTGTTGTGAGGTTTTGTCATTGGCAGAATTGCTCCTTGTTTGATGAAAACCGGAAGCTTCCAGAGCGGAGTATCGAAATTGTTAATAATGCAATCTCCTGCATATTGTTCACCTGTGAAATAGTCGATCCAGTTTCCTTCCGGAAGATAAATACCATTTCGTACGTCGTTACCTTCTTTATCTGCCTTCGTATTTTGGTAGATGGGGGCTACCAGTACGGACGGGCCATACATAAACTGATAACGGGTAGCTGTTCCCAAAGTATATTTGTTGGGATATTCGAGAAACATAGCCCGAATCATTGGCTTTCCATTTATTGCTTCTTTGGCGATACTATAGGCATAGGGCATGAATTCGGATTTCATTTTCAGATACCAGCGGTTGATAGAAGCTGCCGGCTCGCCCAGGATATGCGGATATTTGGGATTGGCTCCCCATCCGTCCATATTCAATTGCATCGGAGTGAAAGTTTTCCATTGGAAATCGCGTACATTGACCGGTACATTTTTTCCTCCGAATATGCCATCCATATCCGAACAAATGTTCGGTTGTCCCGAAAGACCGGAACCTATATAAGTCGGGATGTGGAAACGGATATATTCCCATTCACCGCCGGTCTGGTCGCCTGACCATATACCGGCATAGCGCTGGGTACCTGCCCAGCCATCCAGTGAAATAATGAAAGGACGGGCATTGTTACCATAATAAGGCATGATGGCACCTACATCTGCTACGCCATTTAGTCCGAATGAATAACCTGCACCTACCCATGCGACATCGGTTTTCAGTACGCGTACACCGGCATCGCGCACCTCTTTTACAATATCACGTTGCAGGAGGGCTTCGATACCTGCTTTGGGGTGTAAATCAGATTGTGTCCACAGGCCAATTTCAACTCCATGTTTGCGTGCATAATCACCGAACTCTTTTAAATTCTGTATGTTTCCATCCAGTGTTCCGGTTTGCCCGTATCCTGCACCATAGCCATCATTAGGAAGAACCCATCCCAGTGGCATGTCATATGCATTATAGCGGTCGATGACGGCACGGGCTGAGAACTGATAATTGTTTTTTTCACCATTCAGTGATTCTTTAATCCCTCCATTGTCTTTTTGGCTTTCTTTATATTTTTTGCCATCCTCAAAAAGAATACCCTTTTCGTCTTCTTTCCAATAGTCGCGATTGTAGGCATTCAGATGACCTTCATAAAATCCGAATTTGGGTAACAGGACCGGGTTGCCGGTCAGCTGGTAAAAATCGTTCAATAAAGCTACCGGAGTACTATTTATCATGAAAAATAAATCCAGATAGTCCGTATCATGAGATAGTTGTACGATACCTTTTTGTGTAGCCCCAAAATCGTATTTACCTTTTTTGAATGTATGCCACATTATTCCGTATCCGTTTGTCGACCAGTAGTAGGGGGTTGGTGAAGCCACTCCGCCATCTGTCCAATTATTCGTGTTTTCGATGGCAATAATCTTTCCTTTATGTGAAAATCGTCCGTTTTGTACTCCACCACCATAAAAATATTCTTCAGGACTTTCTTTCAATGAAAGTTTGGTATGCTTACCGGAAAACTCTACCGGTGCCGTGGTTTCTGTTATTACTTTGTTCTCTATAAGGTTTATTATCTTAAATAATCCCGTCTGCTTGTCTATGGATATCCGGACGCGATTAGTGGCAATGTCAATGGTTCCGTTTTTATCGCTCAATGTTATTTGTCCTGCTTGTCTTCGGGGAGTGTTAACTAAGATCTGTGCTTCCGGGCTTGCCTGAGGATCGCGGATGATACCTCCGGAGTTATCCTGAAACATACGGAAAATGTTAGCTCCATAAAAATCGATATTCAGGAGCGTAGTGTCAGAGCGCAAAACCTCTACGGTAGTGAGGTTAATCATTCGTGCACTCGTAATGGCTGGCTGATGGTGGGATACTACTTGGGATAAGTTTGTTTTTTTACATAGAGCATGCATTGTAATGGGTGCATGGCTTAATGAAATTGTTAGAGCCAGAAAGACTACTCTACTCTGTCTCATACCTCGAAACGTTTTTTTCATGATCGTTTTGTGTATTGAATTAAATTTCTGTATTTTACATTTTTCTACTAAAATACAAGATAAAAAACATAGAAAATTAGATGCTACAAAAATAATGCTCTATTTTATTTTTGAAAATTATTCTGCACATGTTTTTTCTTTGTATACAATTATTGTCTTATTTTAGCAGTCTGGCTGGCTTGTCATTCATTGTTTATCTTAAATATAAATTTCTTATCACTTTATGATGGGTGTTTTGTAATTTGTTGATAACCAGTGCTTTTGGAGGTGTACATTTTAGTTATGCAAGAATGTACAACCTTGCACTGTAAGAATGTACATTCTTGTTATATAAAAGTGTACACTCTTATCATGCAGGGAGCTACATTA